>NZ_SJPW01000001.1:0-600000 GCF_007860125.1 Rubripirellula tenax | reverse complement strand
TCAACATCGGCCGTCCATTCGTTGACTCCCTGGAACGATAGTTCACGCTACGATCCGTCGCTCCTGAACTTACTATTCGAAACGCAATCGAGTCCTGTCCAGCCGCAATTGCAGTTTGCACAGCATCACTCAAATTGATCTCTATTTGTGATCCACTTGCAATTGACGCTGAGCTAACTGTCCACGTTGCGGCGAGGATGCCATGCATAGCTGGCGATCGCGAGTTACCCCAAGTCAGGCTGGACTCATTGCTGGATCCCCAATTTGGGTCGACAACATAGAGTTTGTGCTCAAGCGGATTAATTCCGAGGTCGTGTGAAAAAACCGAAAGTGAGAGCGTCGCGTAAGAGGCAGAGCCAACACCTGAAATATCGTACTTCAAAAATGCCTCGCGCGTGTAGTCTTCCGATCCCACCTTTTTTACAGACAAGTAATTAAAGCTTCCGTAATTGTCATTGCTATAGACAACTCCACCACGCACGAACGTGTCAGCTTCTGGTGACAGTATTTGCGTTTGGGGAATTGGATAAATGTTCAAGGTCGGTTTCCCAGTCGTAGACTCTCTTGACTGATAGGCAACGCCGCGATCGGTTGTCCCAGAACTCGCGATTCGAATGGCAATCGAGTCTTGTCCAGCAGCAATTGCAGCTTGAACAGCATCGGTCAAGTTAATTTCAATGGGTGAACCGTTCGCGATCAAGGACGAACTGAGTGTCCAGGTCGCGGCAAGCGTGCCCTGAAGTGCTGGTGATCGTGAGTTACTCCAGGTTAAGCCGGACTCGGTGTTCGAGCCCCAAACAGGGTCGATGATGTAGAGTTCATGATCCAACGGGTTGATTCCTAGATCGTGCGACAAGACCGAAAGCGAAAGAGTTGCATACGACGCTGAATCGAGCCCCGAAATATCAAACTCCAAAAATGCTTCTCGGGTGAAGTCTGGCGATCCTACCTTCTTTACAGATAGACCATCAACGCTCCCATAGTTATCAGTGCTATAAACGCCTCCTCGAACATACGTATCGGCAACCGACGACAATGATTGCTTTCGAGGCGTTGGGTATATTGTTAAGGTTGGCTTTCCAATCGCGGACTCTCTCGACTGGTAAATAACACCGCGATCCGTCGCGCCAGAACTCGCAATGCGGAACGCGATCGTGTTCTGGCCAGCAGCAAGTGCAGCCCGAACCGCTTCGGTCAAGTTGATCTCAATGGGTGAACCGCTTGCGATCAAGGTCGAACTGAGTGTCCAGGTCGCGGCAAGCGTGCCCTGAAGTGCTGGTGATCGTGAGTTACTCCAGGTTAAGCCGGACTCGGTGTTCGAGCCCCAAACAGGGTCGATGATGTAGAGTTCATGATCCAACGGGTTGATTCCTAGATCGTGCGACAAGACCGAAAGCGAAAGAGTTGCATACGCTGCGGAATCGAGCCCCGAAATATCAAACTTCAAAAATGCTTCGCGGGTGAAGTCTGGCGATCCAACCTTCTTTACAGATAGACCATTAACGCTCCCATAGTTATCGATGCTATAAGCGCCTCCTCTAGCGAATGTGTCGGCTACCGGATCGAGCTCGCTCACCAAGGCGTCAGAAGTTTGGATCAGACGAAGGGCTGAATCGGCATTAACACGCCCGTACCCATAAAAGTTGTTGAAACCATTTGTGTATTCCACGCCACCAATCTTGTCCGCAGATGCCCGCATCACCTCACGAATTTCGGAAGCGGTCAACTCGGGGGCTTTTGCAAGCATTAGTGCGGCTATGCCAGCTGCTAACGGAGTCGCTGCGGAGGTCCCACTAAAACGAGATGTGTAATCACCGGCGCCGTAGCCAACAAGCCCGGTTCTATCGGTAGTCGTTACATTGGAGAAGCCTCCGTTGCTTGGTGCAACAAAGTCAAGTTCCAATCCATATTGGCTGTAATCAGATCGAAAGTCCCAATCAGTACTTGCGCCTACTGCGATCGTACTGGTCAGGTTAGCCGGATAGGCAACTGCGGTAGTTAAACCAAAATTAGGGTCGTAAGTGTTGAGTGCCAGCGCAAGCTCAAACGGACCACCGTCCTTGGAAATGTAAAGACTCAAGTCATCGGACGAAGCTGAGTTGTTTGTCCATGCCTGGAAGCTCAATTCACTTCCACCGAGGAAAGGATCGACTGTAAACGTGGGTGATGTTAGTATGGATACACCACTACCTGTGACGTTCCCCGCTTTCGCGACAAACTGGCTGACGCCATAATTGTGACCTGGATCATCAACAATCGTCCACGTCAAATCACCCCCGGATGACCACCCAAATGGTAATTGATTCGTTGCAAATCGTTCAACGGAACCGTCTCCAGGAAAAACAAATTGTCCAAGCCATTTGGTGTCACCCCCAGACGCTCCCCCACTATACCGCCATTGAGCTGCATAATTATGGGCGCGATCAAGATTGTGAGAATAATTCACAAACGAGGATGCAGAGTTTCCTGTCGCCACGAAAACGGATGTACCCAACCCACCTCTCCCATTCGCCGATGCCCACGCAAGTGCATCCGAGAATCCCTGTTCGGGTACACCGCCACCAAAGCTCAGGTTTAGTATATCTGCGGCGTCCCAGGTTCCTGTGGCATCTTTGGTTCGACCGGCTGCATAGTAAATTGCAGGCGCCGCGTCCGTATACGACGTAAATGTTTCATTTCGGAACACCTTGACGGGCATGACCTGCGCACCCCATGAAGCCCCGGTGACGCCAAGGTTGTTGTTGCCTATTGCAGCAGCAACCCCGGCTACGGACGTGCCGTGGTTGTCCGTGCCACCTGAGTTGGAAACATTCGGGTTAGGATTGTTATCGTTGTCAAAAAAGTCCCAGCCATTGAGATCGTCGATCCAGCCGTTCCCATCGTCGTCAATGCCACTGTTTGGAGTCTCGCCTGGATTCACCCAAATGTTTAAATCGGGATGGTCAGTTTGAACGCCAGTATCAAGTACTGCAACGACGACATCACTACCGATCCCGGTCGTGTCGTCCCAGGCTTCGAGTAGGTGGGCATCTGCGCCGTCCGCCGCCCCAATCTGGCCGGTGTTGTGCAAGTTCACCTGCTGGTTAAAGAGAGGGTCATTCGGACTCGCCGCCGACTTGATTTCCGAATAAATTTTGGGCGATGCCCATTTTACCCGGGAATCCATCGTCAACTCATTAGCAAGTCGTAACACTAACGCCCCAGCCCCATTCTTCAGAATCGCTACGAACTGATTCGAAGTACCGCTAATTCTTTTATAACTCGAAAATCGAGTATCAAAAACGTCGTTAGCGTCTGCGGCATCATTCAGCGCAACCACAACCTCATTCGTTATCACCGCTCTCGAGTCGTATTCCGGCGAGAAGAAGACAGGGGCATACCACAAAAGATCTTCACGTTCGTCCAATTGGTAAGCCAAGCTGGCGTCGGCTGCCTCCCTACTAAGAGCAGGAAACGAGTTTACGTTAAGGTTTTTCGTGAGGATTCTTCTTCCCTGACCGAGCGATACAGTATCCGCCCAATTTACCTGGTACACATTTTGGCTAGCCGGTGAGAAGACACCCGCCGAATCTTCTTCCTTTTCAACAAGGCCAACGACGACCTCGTCATGAAGTTGCAGCAACGAGATTTGCTCGCCCTGATGCCAATAAGAATCACCCAAATCATCCGCATTAATTTTCGCAGAACGCACGTCAGTTGCAATGTCACGGACAATATTGTTTTCAGTCGAATCTACAGCATGCGAAGACTCGGGTAGGTTGGTGGGAATACTCAGAAGCGAGTTCGCCGACAGGGCGATTCTATTTTCAAGCAACTCTAACTTGAGAACTGATCTCCGTGCAGCATTCCTGATTTGCTTTTCTGACATTCTATTCGCTGACACATGATCATTGTAACATTTGCTGTTTTTCAAGTGCTTCGTCATTCTCATTCTTCGTTGCCCACGAGAGTTGTTTTATGCCGCACTCGTCACCAAAGAGCTGCGGTGATCACTCTTGATGATGAGAGTATAAAACACAATCCCCACAATCCGGGGGGGAGGGAGGGCGTGGCGGACGTGGCGGGCGCATCGAAATCTGGTCGGGAACTGTAGCTCTTGAAGGAAAGTCGGTGTCCCAACCGACAAGTTTTCGCTCCCGCTTCAAGCTATGCTTGGAAGTGTCTTGCTCGACGAGAGACACGATATACCGTCGCGAACGTGTCGTTTGCGGCCGCGTTTTCCCTGCGAATACGACTCGATTCATCGGGTAAAGCAATATCCAGATCCAGAGCCCAATGAATCGATTCAAAGCGCCAGAGCCTTCGTACGCTCGTGGCGAACTCGCGCATTTTTGCTTTGCGGCTTTGCAAGAAGTAACGCGATTCCACGCGACACTCACCGCCTTGTTCGATCTGGGGCATCGCTTGTCCGATGCAGGTTTATGATTTCCGAATTGGTGTCTTATAAACGGATCGACACTGCGGTCGATGCCTACAACTGCGCTTGCGAGCGGTTGGTTGTCATCGGCGGTGGCCCGGAATCGAAAGCACTTCAAGCGTCCGCGAAATCGAACATCGAGTTTCTTCGGCGACAACCGTTTTCATCCTTGAAAGAACAAAACGAAAGTTGTGATGCGTTCGAGCCTCCGGACATCGAGGATTTCGGCATCACACCGGTGGAGGCGCAAGCGTCCGGCGCGCCCGTGATCGCATTGCGAGCCGGCGGTGCCTTGGAAACGGTTATCGACAACCAGACGGGCTTGTTCTTCGACGACCAAACGCCCGATTCGCTGATCGATGCGCAGGAGCGGTTCGACCCGGCGTCATTTTCTTGGCAAGTGTGTCGTCAACACGCAGAAGAATTTTCGACCGCCAACTTCATCCGGCAGTACACCGATCACGTCCGAAAAGTTTTAAACGACGACTAGGTAGAATGCGGTTTTTGCCAGTCGCACCCTTTTTAAAGTCGCCTTTCCCTCCACGAAAGCTGCGATGCTACTAACTTTCCCGGAGCGCAACGTGACACTGATAATTGTTATCTCCCACGATCTTCCGCCGCCGGTTTCTTTGAATCGATCGCTTCGAGATCGGCCGTAGCCACCAAGTCATCAGCGAGCATGGGCCAGCGGCTAATCACGGCCCACTTCATACGTCCGATGATTCCCTGCGGTTTCCCAAATTGGCAATGCTCGAGGGTTCGAGTGTGCCAGCCCGATTGGAAAAGAACACGCAAGAGCGTGTATGGGGTGAACCAATAAAAATGGTCCGAGTTGACCCGTTCGCGCGAACGGAATGTGCCCAAGACATTGGCGCGGCGAAAAGCGTTGGGAACCGTCACGATGATCGACTTTACCCGACCCTGGCTAAACTTTCGAAACTGCGACAGAAAGAATACGGGATTGTCAATATGTTCGAGCACTTCACCGAAGATCGCGATGTCCCAATCCTGGGTGTTAAATTGCTCGCATCCTTCACCGGTCATCAAATTGGCGTTGATGATATTAGTGACGTCGTACGAATTGCGAACGTAGTCGATTCCCTCTTGATTTATATCGATCCCCAGGCAAGTTTCCGCGCTGTCCGTCAAAATTTTGTGAAACCAAATTCCGCTCTTGATTTTTTCGTCGATCAACGGAATATGATCCAGGCATCCGACGTGTAAAATTCGCTTACCCGCCGTCATCGCTGTGATTGCATCCTCGCGGCCATTGATGGCGCCCGTTTGTGTGATCGGTATCACCAGGAGGTTATCGAATTTTTCACCCCGGGCATGTTCGTTGATTCTTTCGGGAAATTTCATCGCAGGCATGGCGTCGTTCTTTGAATGGGAGAGACCAAGTCGAACTTTGGCGGTGGAACGGTGAGGAATCGCAATTCGAGCCTTGTCGGGGCAATGCAAGTATTGCACATTTTCTTTACAACGCGCCGATAGGCCCTTTAATCGTCGTCGAAACATAGGCGGATATAACGACGGATTCGAACACGGTTTTCCCGAAAATAGCGTCACCCGAAATCCGCCGATAGCGCCGTCGGCTCGCTGTCTGCATGTATTTGGACTTTCAGTTGGGATGAAGATGGGCTTTCCGGCGGGTTTGGTTCTGCGGTATCGTCGAGTTCAAACGTTTAGAATTGGGATACACGATCATGCATCGATCGAACGACGCCGAGGCGTCAGAGACAACACGACGAATTCGCGTGCTTCACCTCGTGGGTACGCTCAACCGCGCCGGGATTGAAACGTGGCTGATGCACATGCTTCGGGCGATCGATCGAACGCGGTTCACCGTCGATTTTGTTTTGGAAAGCGATCGGGCCGGCGACTACGACGAAGAAGTCAGACAGTTGGGATCCAAAATTTACTATACCGGCGACCGAGCGGCGGTGGGCTATGGTGGTCGGTTGACGCGAATCCTTCGTGAACACGGTCCCTATGATGTCGTCCACAGTCACTACAACCATTTCAATGGGTATGTGATGCGGTTGGCGAGCCGCCAACGAATAGCGTGCCGAATCGCGCATATACATACCGATTCTTCCATTCGCGACTCAAAAAGCGGTATCGGTCGAAAGCTGTATGTGCGGATGATGCGGCGATTGCTTTTTCGGCACGCGACGCTGGGGATTGCTGCGAGTATTCCAGCAGCATTGTCGCTTTTTGGTGAGAACTGGAAGGAGCAAGGTTTGTGCCAGGTGATGCACTGTAGTGTCGATCTCGAACCTTTTTCGTTAAATCACGATCGGTCCGAAACACGCAAGGAATTGGGGATCCCAAGGGACGCGTGGGTTATTGGGCAAGTGGGGCGGTTTGTCGACGTGAAGAATCATCGATTGACGATCGAAACGTTCGTCGAAGTGGTGAAGCAGATTCCCGAAGCGTTTCTGTTGCTGCTCGGTGACGGCCCGCTTCGCGGTGACATCGAGGCGCGAGCGGAGGAGCTTGGAATCGCCGAGCGTGTCCGATTCGCGGGAAATCGTGTCGACGTACCAAGGTTGCTTTCGGCAGCGATGGATGTCTTCATCATGCCGTCAAAGTACGAGGGGTTGCCTCTTGCAATCATTGAGGCGCAGGCGGCGGGGTTGCCTTGTGTCTTGTCGGATGCGATCGCGCGAGAATCCGTTGCCATACCCGAACTTGTGACCTGGCTTTCGGTTAGCGAACCTTGGGATTCGTCGCTGATTCGGCTTCGTCACCACGATCGCCAACGACAGCGATGCCTAGACCTGATTCGACAATCCGATTTCTCGGTCGAAAACGGCGTTCAGAGTCTGCAAAACATTTATGCCACTGGAAAACACGCATAGGACCGACGGGGTTTTCTCGTCGTCTTTTGCGCCGCGAAAGTTTCGATTTTACGAACGTTCGCGGAGTGATAGTTGACACTTAGTTCTCGCACGATCCTAAGGCTTTTGTGTCATTTTTTTTTGAACGTCATACACGCGATCGCGAACAAGACGACTAATAGGCCTTCACACGCCAAGCTGGTCCAGATCGCGCCGTGCCATGAATAGGTGGGAATCAACAAAAACGCGATCACGACGTACGCGGCCACGATTGTCATTTGGGTTGTTGAGCGAACGGTTTGGCGCCCGATCGCCGTCAAATAGTTTCCCATGCTGTAATGCGATGCTTGTAGCATCGGTAGAATGCAGCCGATTCGCAGGATGGCAACCGAGTCGGTAAAGTCCCTGCCCAAAATCAGCGGCGCCCACGGTGCCATCACATAAATTGCGACCGACATGATGCTGGCCAGCCCAACGTTGGCTGCCAGCAGCCCCAAGGAAAATGTGGCGCATGATCGGCCGCTGATCGCCGCACGTTCGACTTGACGCGGAAAGGTTGCTTCGAGGATCGATCGGATGGGTAAGAATGCGAGCGACAACATCTTGTAACCGGCCGCGTACATGCCGACGATCTCGGGTGCGGTCCAGCGTGCCAAGAACAGCTTGTCCAAGTCCGTGTAGACCGCTTTGCTAAACACGCCCGATGTGAACGAGAACGCTAGGCCCATGTTGGCGTTTAGCGCTGACCAACTCATGCCGTGATAGGGCGCAAATCGGGTCATTGAATGGAACAAATAAACCAGCAGCGGCAGCAGGCTCATGTTTAGGAAAATGATCAGCAGCAGCAGCGAATGCTGACCGGCGATGAGCAAGCCAAACGCAACAACGGCTTTGACCGCTGCGATGGCGACGTTAATCATCGAAGTCCGAGTGATTTCGCGTCTGGCTTGATGGACTCTCGCCAGCACGTTGCAGCCGCGGACAAGGGTTAATTCCCCCAAAGCCAACCCCAGCATCAAGTACCAATCGATCCAATGCGGCGAGTTGAACAGATAGCAGGCCAGGGCCAACGCGATCGAGAGCGGAATCCCCAAGAAAACGGTCGCCGCGACCGAGTTGGTTGCCCACAAACCGGTTTCGTCGCGGTTGCTGCTGATTCGCACCAGCGCGACTTCCGCGTATCCGATTCCTGCGAACGGCGATACCAGATTGATGGCGGCTAGCGCCGTCGCAAACTGACCGAAACGCTCGACCCCCAACATCCGCGTCAGGACCAGAAAGTAGCCCATCTGGAAAACCAACTGAGCGACGTAGCCCACGGCGAGCACGGCAGACGCCTGGGCGTGTTCACGCGATCCTCGAGTACGGCGAGTCGCAAATCCGATCACGCGTTGGCGGACGGTCTGGTTCATCCGACCCAAGCCGTTGAACCAACTTGAGAATCCGTTGACGCAAGCCGAACCATCGGCGAGCTTCGGCGACTATCAAGGTTCTTCATGGAGGCTTCCGAAATTGCGATGGGGAATCGTTCATCCGCATAGAGTTACCTCGCAGATCAATCCGACGCGGCGTCAAAACGGCTTTTTTTTGCAAAATTTTCAGTTGGTTTTCAGTCTTTACCGTTGACGCTTGATTGTGTGGAATGCAAGGGTGATACGTCTTGGCAGGGGATGGCCGATATCGGGTTTTCGTTTTTTCGCGAACAAAAAAATGACGATCGATCGTCGAAGTAGGATAGGCTTTTTAGTCTGTCAAAAATCGGAATGACAGGCAGAAGGCCTAAGCCAACTTGTTATCGCTCTAACCGTTGCGGATGGGAACAAAGAAACTGAAATGAAAGTCCTACAGGTCGTCGCCGACGGTGTCCCCGGCGGCGGAACCACCAACGTGTTGGCCCTGACCGAAGACTTGCTCGGTCGATCCGTCGACGTCGCCTTTTGTAGCCAACGTGATTCGTACGCCATCGAGCAAGCAACGGCTCTGGGCGCTCAAGTTTGTGACGGCCTCGACTTTTTTAGCGGACGGCTGAACCGGCGCATCGTTCGCGAACTCAGCGCCGTTGTCGAGCAGGTCAATCCCGACATCGTTCACGTCCACGGCGGAAGGGCCGCGTTCGCCTGGACGCGGGGTGGCAATCAGGCTCGGTTTCCGACGTCGCTGTACACCGTCCGTGGCTACCACTTTTACACCAAACCGGCACCGCTTCGGTTCCTGGGGAAACGCGCCGAGCGGCACATCAGCCGATCGGTCTACAAGACGGTTCACGTTTGCGAGAAAGATCGCGAAGTCGGGCTGCAACTGGGGTTCGTGCCGGATCCGTCACGAAGCACCGTCATTCGTAACGGTCTGCGTTTGTCGGACATTCCCCAATACGACGGGCTGCGCGATCCGAAAAACGTCGCCGTGCTAGGGCGGGTGACGCATCAAAAGTATCCCGAGCTGATTTTGGAACTGGCCGCGATGCTGGCCGACGACGGTTTTGTTTTTCACATGATCGGCGGCGGCGATATGGAGGACGAGATTCGTGCCCAGGTCGCCCGCGAGAATCTGACGAACGTGCGGATGTACGGTCACCAAAGTCGCGACGATGGCCTGAAGATCATGTCCGAAACGGGAACGTTCCTGTTGGCCAGTCGCTATGAGGGGCTGCCCATCGCACCGGTCGAAGCCATGGCCATGGGGTTGCCGGTGGTGATCTGTGACGTCAACGGATGCCCCGAAGTGGTCCGCGACGGCATCGACGGGCGAGTCGTTCCGATGGGCGATCGTCAAGGTTTCGCAGCCGCACTGCGAGCGGTGATTTCGGAACCGGATAAGACTGCTCAAATGATCGAAAGCGGGAAAACCCGAGTGGTCGAGCACTTCACCCGCGACCGCGTGGTACAGCAGCATTTGGAACTCTACGAACAATGCCTGAACGATCGCGGCGTGGCGGTTCGCTAAAACGACGTTGACGTTGGGGACGTCGGCTTGTTAATCGAAAGACTTGAGTCTTCTTTCTTCGATTCCAAGAATTTGACGTTTCCGCCGGTGCGTGCAAGGAAGTCCCGCCGTTTGCCCATCCGCTCGCAGTTTGCGTGCTTGCTAGCGTTTGGACTAATCGTTGCCTCCATCGGGTGCAACAACCGGGCTCACCGCGATTTGTACAACCAACGGTTGATGTCGGAATCGCGTGTTTTGGAAGACCAGCTCTATGAAGCCGACTACGAAAACCGTGTGCTTCGCGACCAACTGGAACAATATCGACGGAAAGTTGCTGAGGCCAGGATTCCGACGCCGTCGGTGATTCGCCCCCATGACCATCCCGAGCCATACGGCCCCGATTCGCCCAGCGATCACAATTCGGCCCATCGGATCCCGACGCCGTATGCCGATCCACAAGCGGATCTGCCCGAATTCGATTTGGGCGAGGGACTAGAAACCGACGAATACGATTTGCCGATGTTCGACGAGGGCGAGCCCGTCGATACCGATGCGTTGACGGATCCCGAAGCCATCGATGCTCCCAAACCGGATGCCAAGTCGTCCAAATCAACGCGTTCGTTAGATAAGCCGAATTCGAAAACGAATCCGTTCGAAGATGACTTCAGCGACGCCGAACTGTTGCCGGCACCGGGTGGGCCTATGCCGCCGGGTAAAAACGATACCCTCGTTCCGCCGATCGAACCGGGCGAAGTCTTGCCTCCGCCGATGGGCAACCAAGACGAAAAGCCGCCCGGCCAGATCATGTTGCCCGATGCAATTCAAGCTCAAATGGGCGTGCCAGAAAAACTGCAAATCCACCCGACGCTCTCGGTGCCTCATCATACCGATGGCGTTGTCGATGGAGCTGTGATTGTTGTCAACGCGATCGATGCGGCAGGTCGTCCTGTGGATATCACGAACTTTGACATCGATGCCGAGCTGTCCATCGTTGTGCTTGATCCGTCGCGGCCGGCGGACGCAGCGAACATTGGTCGCTGGGATTTCACTCGCGGCCAAGTTCAAACGCTGATTCGCCAACACCCGGTCGTTGGACTTCATGTTCCGATTCAATGGCAAGACGAACGACCCAACGGCGAGGACGTGATTGTTCACGTTCGGCTGCGAGGCGAAGACGAGGACATGAAGTGCGAAAGCGAGCTTCGGCTGGCCGATCAATCGCCGATCACCGACTGGACTCCGCGAGCAAAAACGCTTCGCTGATCGAAACTGCTATGCCAGCGCCGGACGCGTAACTGTGGCGAACGCCGGTTCGGGAACGGTGACCAGGATACCGCTTTGTTTCGCGGTCACTGCGACTCCGCCGATGAAGAACAGGAACATGTGGACCATCGGAATGATCAACACGTCCTGGAACATCCCGTTGGCGATATAGGCCAGCATCGTGCCCAACAATATCAGCCCAATGAATCGAGCCTCTGGTTTTTTGGCCGGTTCATAAGCCAGTCGCCACGCGGTTCCGGCAAGGCTTAGCAGCCACGCGACAAACAAGGACGCGCCGACAAGTCCTGTGTCGACCACGACGGAAAGGAATACGTTGTGTTGGTTGTACGGGCGCGCCATCTCAAGCGGCAAGTCGTAGCTGCGGTCGTTGTGATAGGGATCGTTGTGCGAATAGTAGTGGCCGAATCCGTGTCCGGCGATCGGTTTGTCTTTGAACATTTCCCAGGCCACGATCGCCAACAACGGCCGCAGTGCCATCGACTTTTGAGCATCGGCGGCCGACAAGTTTTTGTCGCGTTTCATCTGTACCAGTTGTTCCTTCAGTCCCATCACCGACGCGCCGCCCAACAAGACAATCGTCATCAGTCCCAGCACACGGACCCAACGTGGCGAATACGTCATGGCGACCAAACCGGCTGCCGCGATTCCGCCCATCCATGCACTGCGAGTCAGAGTTGCGTAGACACCCAAAAGCAAGACGCCTGCGATCGCCGCGTACAGGACCTTCATCTGACGGTCGGCGTACACGAAGTGCAAACACGCGGCCGTCAACGCGATGCTGATCAGCATACCGTTGCCCGACGGGTTCATCAGCGGGCCTCGGCCCCGGCCGAAAAATTCCCACTGTTCAGCGTTGACGATGAAGCGAGGAAAGACCAAGGCGTGCAAGCCAAAGACTTCGAACAGGGCCGTCACTGCCAAATACACCCCCAGCCCGATCGCACCCAACGTCAACCATCGTACGTCTTTCTGATCGATCTTGATAATACGAGCGATCGCATACATCCCCGCCGGCATTGCGATGTAAAACAACCATCGGGCCGTCGGCGACGAACCGCCGGGAACCGATCCACCACCCAATGTTCGAACGAAGAACCAGCCGACGATCCCAACAACCATCCAATCCATGCGAGTCATTTTTGGGAAAGTGACGTTACCCATCCGCCAACCAATCGCGGCCATCCCAAACATGCCGCCCCAAAGGACACGGTCGAGACTGATTTGAATCGGGCCATCGATTGCAAAAAACGCAGGACCGAACACCGTCCCCACGGCCAACACCAACAGTGCAACCGCCATCAATCGACCGGACTGCAAAACGGGCACCAGCCACACAAGAGCGGCGATAGTAAATAGGGCGACTAGAAATTCCATCAGTTCGGTTCGCTCAGGGGAGATAGCTTTCCAACGGGCTTGCTTTGCAGGCCAGGGATACGTCCGCCGGTCAACATGGAAATAGCGGAGGGGCAAAAGCGGCTAATCAAAACGACTGCTGTGTAACAACCAACCAACACCAGCGGTGTCAAAATCCAGCAAGAATAGTCGTGGTCGATGAAGCGGTCGCTGATGCGATGAGCAACCGCTCGCAGCGGAAACTCGTGGACCAAATAGACAAAGAACGATCCGCCCGATAGACGGACCAACCACGGTGATCTCATTCGCCACGCGATCGCAAACAGCACCGGCACACCCACAACGATGGATGCCTGGTGCAAGAGCACGTCGGGCAACGAGTGATCGTCGCAGTACCACATGTCAAAATTGGCGCGGACCAGAATCTTGACGACCACCAGCGACATCCAAAGGGTGACTGCCGCAACGATCGTCGACGTCTGCGATCGGCCGATACGTTCGATCACGTCGTAATGAGATACGGCGATGCACCCGAGCGAAAAGAACAGCAGCGTTTCCATCTGCAGCGACCGCCATCCGGCCAACATCGGAAACACTTGCCAATCCACGACCCAAGCGGTCGCAACCGCGCCAATAAAAATCCGACAAGCGACGGGGCGACGACAAAACCAACCGATCGCCGGTGCTATCGCAACCAAGATCATCAAATCACGCAAGAACCAAAGCTGTTCGGCCGGAGGACGCAACAACCAAGTTGTCACGAACTGGGGCGCGGTGACGTCGATCGGCTTGCCTTCGGCCCGGCGTACAAACAACCAAAATAGCATCGCAACGGATGCGACGATGAAATACGGAATCAAGACGGTGCGAGTTCGCCCGGCCAACTTGGTTTTGTAGCTGGCAAAGGTTCCATCATCACTTCGGAAATAGAACAGCCCCGCGGCGAAAGCAAAAATCGGTACGGCAACACGAGCCAATCCGCCAAAAACGAACTCTTGCGCCAATTGATTCGCGGTCGCCAGCGAAGCAAATGGCTGGTCGGGGACGTCGGACTTGTAATGGATCCCGACCACCAATACCGTCGCCAACAAACCAACGACCGAGAATGTCTGTTTGGCTTCGGGCGATAGATCGTGTTTTACCGGCGGATTCATGACGCAACCACGCGAGTGCGGACGGTGAAAAGGGATCGTGCCGGTTGAACCGGTTGTGAGACCCGTGATCGCCGACGAGCATCAGCGACTGTGGAAAGCCTAGGTCACGAATCCGTGCATCGCCGCCAGCGCATCTCGCGTTGCCCTACCCTTCGCAATGAAATCGGTTTTTCCGCTATCCTATCGGCTCCAAATCTGAAACACCGAAACAATCTACGACAAGGATCAACCATGGCTTCCGCCCTGACGTCGCTGCCCCAGTGGAAATCGCTCGCCAAGCATTTCGACGCCATCCGAGACGTTCATCTGCGGAAAATGTTTGCCGACGACCCATCGCGAGGCGAAACGTTGACGGTCGAGGCTGCCGGTTTGTACCTGGACTATTCAAAGAACCGAGTCACCGCAGAAACGATGGGCTTGCTAGTCGGACTGGCCGAAGCAGCGGATGTACAAGGTCGCATCGAAGCGATGTTTACGGGCGAGAAGATCAACCTGACGGAGGGCCGCGCCGTATTGCACACAGCACTGCGAGCACCCAAGGGCGCCACGGTGATGGTCGACGGCGAGAATGTGATTCCCGATGTCCACGCGGTGCTTGATAAGATGGCCAAGTTTTGTGATCGCGTCCGCGGCGGCGATTGGAAGGGGCACACGGGCAAGCGGATCCGCAACATCGTCAACGTTGGCATCGGCGGATCGGATCTTGGTCCGGTCATGGCTTACGAGGCGCTGAAGCACTTCAGCGATCGCAACTTGACCATGCGGTTCGTCAGCAACGTGGACGCGACTGACTTTGCCGAAGCCACCGTCGACTTGGATCCGGCCGAGACGCTGTTCATTGTCGCATCGAAGACGTTCACAACGATCGAGACGATGACCAACGCGACCACCGCACGCACGTGGTTGCTGGCCGGATTGGGTGGCGACGAAGCGGCGATTCCTAAGCACTTCGTCGCGTTGTCGACGAACGCCGAATTAGTATCGGCGTTCGGCATCGATACCGCAAATATGTTCGAGTTCTGGGATTGGGTCGGCGGTCGCTATTCGATGGAGTCGGCAATCGGACTGTCAACGATGTTGGCGATCGGACCGAAGCACTACCGCGAAATGCTTGACGGTTTCCATGAAATGGACCAGCACTTTCGCACCGCGCCGTTGACCGAAAACCTGCCCGTGTTGATGGGTATGTTGGCGGTTTGGTATTCGAACTTTTTCGGTTGCGAGACGACGGCAGTGCTGCCCTACGAACAATACCTGAAGCGATTCCCCGCGTACCTGCAACAGTTGACGATGGAGAGCAACGGCAAGTATGTGACGACCGATGGCGACCGAGTCACTTACGACACTGGCATGATTTACTGGGGCGAACCGGGCACCAACGGCCAACACTCGTTCTATCAATTGATCCATCAAGGAACGCGTTTGATTCCTTGCGACTTCATCGCATTCGGAAAGTCGCTCAATCCGATCGGCGACCACCAAGACATTCTGATGGCGAATGTGTTGGCACAAAGCGAAGCCCTGGCGTTCGGAAAAACGGCCGATGAAGTTGCCGCCGAAGGCACCGAGGCGTGGCTGGTGCCGCACCGTGCGTTCGAAGGTAACCGACCGTCCAGCACCATCTTCGCCGATGTGATGTCGCCGGCCATCCTTGGCAAACTGGTCGCGTTGTACGAACACAGCGTCTACGTGCAAAGCATCATTTGGAATATCGACGCATTCGATCAATGGGGCGTCGAGCTGGGCAAAGTACTGGCCAAGAACATCATCCCCGAACTCGACCCGAAATCAAAATCGGACCTGAAGCACGACAGTTCAACGAATCAACTGATCCGTCGCTATCGGTCCATGCGATAGAATCGATCGCCTTCGATTGCGTCGATAGCCCAGCGCCACGACTGCGCCGAACGAAACGAATGCGAGCGATGAAAGTTCGGGAACCGCCATCACGTGCGGGTACAAAAATTGTCGCCCGCCAAAGTCGTCGTTTTGGAGCGTTGCGCCGTTCACGAAAAAGGTATTCGGTATGGCGCTTTCCATCAAAATATCGACGCCAGCCCGATCGATGCCGGACGAAGAATTTGGGACGTTGTAAAGTGCTAGGCCGGGCGAGTTACCAGGATCAAGCGGATTGACCAAATTAGCCCATGAGTCTGTTAACGTCGTCAGCGGGTCGTTTATGTCGAAGTTGTTATCGATGAATCCGTTGCCAAAAGTATCTTCGACGTCGCCCAGCCCGATCGCATGCCCGATCTCGTGCGTAAGAATGGTCTGAAACGTATTCAGGTTCCATGACACGTTGTTGTTGTTCATCGTGATGTCCGCACCGGTGATCGAGTACCCGGAGTATCCGGAAACGCCGCTTGTCAACGTTACACTGCCCGAGCTGCTTCCGTTGAAGTAGGCTTGGCCTCGAAATCCGGTGCCAATGTTGCCCGAAAAGAGATCGATCTCCGCACCGAGTCGAACGTTTGCTTCGATGCCGGAATTCACTGCGGTACCGAGATCTTCAACGAAAGAAAGTGACGTTCCCAGGCCAGTAACCGGGTCCGTTGCCGTCCAAGGAATAAACGCATCCGTAACGCTAGAACGCTAGGCGTTACCGACCAGTTGAACTGATCCCGGAACGCTTCGTAGTTTCCGCCGGAGACCGAAAACCTTAGGCCACCGTCCAGCGATCGTTCTATCGAACCTTGCGAGGTCGAGAATGTTCGCGGGGCAGCATTCCAACGAGAACCGCCGCTTAGGCTGCCGTTTCCGTCGAGCCCAAAGACGACTGCCGCGTAGGATGATGAGATTGTTGTTAAGGAAGCCACGAGCAACAGAAAAAAACGAACCATCTAAATCCCCTAGTCACATTTACGCCTTCGATTTTCGCGAGCCGTCTACGTCTGACTCTGGCCTACCGAAGGGAAAGCGGGTTCGATTGTAAGAAAATGGTTCTCGCGATGCGCGAATGGAGGGCCATAATCTCGGATTTCCAGGCTTTTAGTTTTACGGATGAGGCGAGATTGTTTTCATCGGTGCGTCGATGCACAGAATTTCGTGGATCGTGTGGGCGTATAGCCGGCCACGCGACGCCGTGATGCTGGCGCGATTCCATGATTGGCCGGGTACGCCCAAATCGTTTATCGCTTTGATCGCCGATTCTGTCAGTGCTTCGGCATTCCAATCGATCACGTAAACCGTTCCCGCCATCGTCGACACATACAACGCATCGCCGACGACCGTGGGGATCGCCGACGCGTGATGGCCCCACCCGTTGCCTTCCGAACGATTGTCACCGGCCACGCGAAAACCCTGTGAATTGAGCATGTCATTGGGCGCGAATGCCCACTGGGTGATGGGCAATTGTTTGTTCCTCTTGCGCCCCGAGGCGAGAAGTTGCTGAACCAGGGCGGGATCCATGCCAGACGGATCCCAAAGCCACGTGTCACGCGCGCGGTCGACGCCGGGCATGGATTGAACCGGCAGTTGCAGATACTCGACATCGCCGCTAGCACAGTTCACCCGGCCGATCCATGGCTGGGTGTAGGAACGAAAGTAGTGGTACTTTCCGACCAGCAGGTTGGATTGTTGAATGATCGCGCGAGAGACGGATTCGGTATCGAGCGATTCTCGTCGATCGACCCATTGGCCATCGACGTGCGCCCGCACCGGTACGTTTTCCATGATCGAGACTTCTCGCTTGACCTTGCCCGTCACCGCGTCGACCCATAAATGCTTGTCCGCGTGAAACACCAACACGTCGTCGCCGAACTGGGAATACGTCATCGTGCTCATGAAGCCCGGCAGTTCCAAAGTCCACAATGTCTTGCCGTCGGTGGCGTCGATCATCGAGACCCCTTCGGGTTTTTCAGGCGGCGAGTGTCCGCCGCCGCGACCGACCACCAAGACGCGTCGTCCGTCGGACCGATCCAACAACAATGGCACGCAACCCATGTTGGCTCCGCATGACGACTTCCACGCGTCGGCGCCGGTCTGCAAGTCAATCGCTTGCACCTGAGTCCATTGATCAACGGGCGCATCGGCGTGGTCGTGAGTGAAGTGTCCGTGGTCGTCGGGCAGATAAGTCTGGCGAATGAACAGCACTGTTCCGTCGACGATCGTCGGCTGTGTTCGTCCGACCGGCATGACGAACCGTTGCCAGATAGGATTGCCGTCGAAGTCGAATGCCGCGATGGACCCGGATGCGTTGAAAAACACAACGGTTGACCCGTCGGTGACAGGCGACGGCGAACTGCTGTCACTGAAGCAGCCGGAAAGCTGCAGCGGATGATCGGCGGTGACTGTCCGTTTCCAAACTGTTTCGCCCGTATCCGCGTCACAGCACCAACCGACGATGTTTTGACCCAATGTGGCGTCCCGGGTAACGGGTTGCATCGTCGTGAAGAAAATGCGGTCGACCCACGTGACGACACTGCTCTGTCCGGTCTCGGGCAGCGTCTTTCGCCAGCGGATGTTCTCGTTCCGGACGGCGCTCCATAGGGTCGGCGCTTTGGCGTCGCGGCGACGGAAGTTCGATTCGGGGCCGGGGCCCTGAGGCCAACCGTCGGCCCCGGCAGACGACATCGGGCCGATGGTCAGGACAACCATCAACGCGGTGACGAATCGCATCGCTGTTCGCTGAAGCATAGGAGTCATCATTTTCCGTCCGCGGCCCACTGTTTCATCAACGCGATGTTTTGTTCGACTTCTTTCAAGTTCGAATCCGTTCCTTTGCGGCGCAGCGACTTCAAGTACACTTCCATGTCGCTGTCGTACATCGAGTCGGGTTCCGGTTGGCGTCCTTGATCGCCTGTCGTTTTCATCCATTGGTCAAGCATCCCGCGCATCGATTTCAAGGTTGCCGATTCATCGGGATCCGAAGCAAGGTTGTTGGTCTCGTACGGGTCGATGACCAAGTCGTAAAGCTCTTCCTTTGGGCGAACCTTTTGGAAGAGCAATTGTTGCACTTCGTTCAGTTTCCCTTGGCCGTGCCATTGTCGTAGCGCAATCAGAATCGCTTTGGCATCTTTGTAGGCGCAGGGTTGTAAGTACGGACGTTGCGGCAGAAAGTTGCGGACGTACTTGTAGTCTTGCGTCCGGACGCTACGAATGTGATCGACGGTTTCATCGCACCGATCTCGAGCGGCAAAGACGGCTTTGCGAGGCTTGTAGTCGCTCGCCAACAAATTCGTGGCCTGCATGTTCGACGGAATCTCAATGCCGGCCGCCGCCAACGAGACTGCCGCGATGTCGATGTGTTCGACCAAGTCTTCTCGTACCGAACCCGCCTCGATTCCCGGGCCGCGGATCACCAAAGGAACGTGAATCCCCTCGTCATATAGAAACTGTTTTCCTCGCGCGTGACTGATCCCGTGATCGGTCATGAAGATGACTAGCGTGTTTTCCAGCACGCCTTCGGCGCTAAGACGCTCGATCGCTTCGCCGACCATCATGTCGGTCAATCGTACTGAATCAAGATACGCGGCCCAATCGCGAACGATGTCGGGGTGATCGGGGTAGTACGGCGGCAGTCGGACCGATTCGATCGGAGTTGGCAAACCGTAGGCGGCCTTCGCCGATGCGGCCGTCTTGTCCCAACCCTTGGCATCTTTCCCGCGAAGTTTGCCGCCTTGCGTTTGAATCTGTGCAAAGAACGGTTGACCCTCTGCTCGCGACGACCAATCGTTGTCGTCGTAGACGTCGGGGTTCCATGCGAAATTGTAATCGGTCTTGCCCAGCTTTCCGTTGACGGGCCAACCCGAAATCGACGTGTGATAGCCGGCGTCTTGGAACAGTTTGGGAACCATTTTTACGTTGGCTGGCAATGCGATCTTCTGTGCCCCGCGCCCGCTGCGATGGTGATGTGCACCGATGGACGTTTGATACATTCCCGTGATGAACGCAGACCGACACGTCGAACAGACCGGCGCGGTCACGAAAGCGCGGGTGAACTTGACGCCTTCGTCGGCCAAGCGATCGACGTTGGGCGTGACGATCGCCGTCTCGCCGTAGCACGAAAAATTGGCCGACATGTCATCGGGAATGATCCAGACGATGTTCGGACGGGTTTCCAAAGGCGGTTCGGCGGCAACGACGGCATCAGGCCGTGTCACGAAGGCGGAAATCGCGATGCACATGGGCACCACGCAAAATAGAGCTGCCAGATTGACGCGGTTCACAAGCGACTCCTTCGGATTCAAGCACGGTATCGAGGTGATGAAAACGATATCTTAGCCGGATGAACTCGATAGAATCGTGCTTTCCCCGACTTGACGAGTTCCTTTTCTGGTTTTGGTGATGCCTTTCAACTCGCACGGATCCCCGTTGGCGGTGATGTTCTTCAATGGGATCGACTATGCCGTCTTGGTCGGATACTTCGTCGGCATCATGGGATTGGGGTTTTATTTCTGGCGACGCAATCAGTCGGCTGACGATTTTTCGGCGGCGGGTCGTTCGTTGCCGGGATGGTTGTGCGGGCTTTCCATCTTTGCGACCTACTTGAGCAGCATCAGTTATCTAGCGCTGCCGGGAAAAGCATTCGTCGCCAACTGGAACGTGTTCATGTACTCGCTGGCGATTCCACCGGCGGCCGCGATCGCGGTGCGATATTTCTTGCCGTTGTATCGCCGGTCGGGTGAAGTATCGGCGTACTCGTTGTTGGAAGTCCGTTTCGGGTTGTGGGCGCGCTTGTTCGCTAGCGGGTTCTATTTGCTTTATCAGATCGCCAGGATCGGTGTCGTCATGTACTTGATGGCGCTGCCAATGGCGATCTTGTTCGGATGGGACATCCGTGTGGTGATTGTCGTCACGGGCGTTGTGGTGACGTTGTATTCTTTCGTCGGCGGTATCGTTGCTGTGATCTGGGCGGACGCAGTTCAAGCGGTGGTGTTGTTGGCCGGCGCGTTGTTGGCACTGGTGATCCTACTGATGGGAATGCCGGGCGGGCCGTCGGAAGTCATTCTCGTGGCAAATGATGCCGGTAAGTTTTCGCTCGGAAGTCCGTCGCTGTTGACGGTTTCGGAACCGACGATCTGGATTGTTTTCGCGTACGGTTTGTTCGACAACTTGCGCAACTTCGGCATCGACCAAAGTTATGTCCAACGCTACATCGCATCGCGCACCGATCGCGATGCGGCTCGAAGCGTTTGGTTCGGGGCGTTGTTGTACGTTCCCGTCAGCGCGATGTTTTTGTTCATCGGTTCGTCGCTGTACGCGTACTATGACACCCATCCGACCGATATGGCCGAAGTTCGCCAGATCGTCGCCGAACAACGGTTGATGCAAGCCGGCGTGGACACCGAAGCGCCGGACTACGTGGCCCAACGCGATGCGAAAGCGGCGTCGTTGTCGGAAACCGATTTAGGCGACCGTGTTTTTCCTCACTTCATCGCCGCGCATCTGCCGCAGGGTGCCCGAGGGCTGTTGATCGCGGCGGTGTTTGCGGCGGCGATGAGTACCGTTTCGACATCGTTGAATTCGTCGGCAACCTTAGTGATGAGCGACTTCTACAAGCGTTTGTATCGACCCGATTCGACCGACGCTGATCACGTCGGGGTTTTGCGGATCTCGACGGTCGCTTGGGGGATTTTCGGGACGTGCATGTCGTTGACGTTGGTCCGATTGTCCGACAGCATCCTTGACGTGTGGTGGTTATTGTCGGGAGTGCTGGGGGCCGGCATCATCGGCTTGTTTTTGTTGGGAGTCGTTGTGCCGACGATTCATGGGCGGCGGGCGATCGCGGCGCTGGTCGCGGGGATGGTGTTGATCGCGTGGATGTCGATTTCGCAAACCACGTACTGGCCCGATTCATTGGCATCGTTCGTCAGCCCGTTTCATCCCTGGTTGGTGATCGTCTTGGGGCCGATCATGATCATCGGTCTGGGCAAAGTCGTGACGCAAACGTCTGGCCCCGTTCAATCGCAATGACGGGCGACGCTGCGGTCGATAAACTGATCCGCGGCGGGCGGCGGACGTTTCACTTGCCACGTTTCTTGACGAGACCTTTAATATGACTGCGATCGCACTGGGACTAGATTTTGGAACCGAGTCCGTACGGGCGATCCTGGTCGATGCGACGGGACGCCAACGGGGTTTGGCTGCGGTTGATTTTAAGCACGGACAGATCACCGAGTCGCTGCCCGGATCGAGCGCACGCTTGCCGCCAAAATTCGCATTGCAATCGCCGGCCGATTGGATTGATGCTGCGATCGCCGCCACTCGCGCTGCGATCAAGCAGGCCGGCATTGTTAGTCGTGAAATTGTTGGCGTCGGCGTCGACTTCACCAGTTGTACAATGTTGCCGACGACGATCGAGGGCACTCCGCTGTGCGAGTTGCCAAAGTTTGCCGATCAACCGATGGCGTGGCCGAAGTTGTGGAAACATCACGGCGCGATCTCGCAAACAGAACGTATGAACCTTATCGCCCGTGATCGCAACGAGTCGTTCTTAAAACGCTACGGCGGAACGATCGGATTGGAATGGTTCTTCCCAAAGATGTTGGAAACGATCCAGTGCGCGCCGCAGGTTGCCGGCGCTGCCGCGGTGTGGATCGAAGCCGGTGATTGGTTTGTGTGGCAATTGGTCGGGTGTGATGCGGCCGCGTTGACGCGTTCGACGTGCCAAGCGGGTTACAAAGCGATGTGGTCGGCGACGGAGGGTTACCCGTTGTCGGCTTACTTCGAGGCCGTCGATTCGAAGCTTGCCGAAGCGATTGCCCATCGTTTGCCTGGTGTGATGCGATCGCCCGGACAGAGTGCGGGTGGGGTGTGTGCGGCGATGGCGGAACGCATGGGATTGGCGCCGGGTACGCCCGTTTCGACCGCCATCATCGACGCTCATTCGGCGGTGCCGGGCGTAGGAGCGGCAGACCCGGGGACAATGGTCATGGTGATGGGGACCAGCAGTTGTCACATGCTGAACGCGACCCAGTTTGCGGATGTGCCGGGCGTCGCCGGCGTTGTCGAAGGCGGCATCCTGCCCGATTTGTTCGGTTACGAAACCGGACAGGCGGCGGTCGGGGATGCGTTTGCGTGGTTGCGAAATCTGTTGGGACTGGATTCGTTCGACAAGCTGGCCGAAGCCGCGATGAAGTTGCCGCCGGGGGCGGATGGTGTGTTGTGCATGGATTGGATGAACGGATGCCGAACGCCGTTGATGGACGGAGCCCTGCGTGGAGCGTTCACGGGGCTGAGTCTGGATCACGGGCCGGAGCATCTGTATTTGGCGTTGATGGAAGCGTCGGCGATGGGGCTGCGGTGGATCGTAGAACTGCTTCGCGATGGAGGCGTTCCGGTCGATCGATTCGTCGCGACGGGCGGGCTTCCCCATCACAACCATGCGTTCGTCGAAGTCTATGCCGATGTTTTGGGCCGCCCGATCGAGATCCATCCGTCCACCCAAGGACCCGCCGTTGGTGCGGCCGTGCTGGGAATGTGTGCCGCGGGCAGTGACGTTACTGGTTTCGCCTCGATCACCGAGGCGGCCGCTGCAATGGCGGGCGGCGACGCAGTGGCTTCCGCGATCGTGCATCCTCGCCCGGAACGCTCGGATGCCTATGATTCGATTTACGACCAATATCGCAAATTGGCGGATCACCTTCGGTCGACGTGATCGGGTGTCAGGCTAGTTGTAAGAGTGGTTGTAGAGCAGAATGGCGGTCCGTCCACTTTCGGCCCAAAATCACGGAATTGCGAACTTTCATGAAATCAACCGCTATCCCGACGCTGATCGCCCTTGCCGTCGCGACCCATTTCGCTTCCCTCAGTGCTGAGTCGCCCGTTTTCGTCTCGCCGCCCGAGTTGATTCAAGAATCGGGCGCCGGCGAAGGTCCGATGTGGCATCCCGAGCTGGGATTGTTGACCAGTGGTGACGGACACATCAACCGTCGCGATCTGGATGGCCATTCATCGGTCCACCGCAAAGACGCGGGAACCAACGGATTGCTGTTCGATCGACAGGGGCGATTGATCGCATGCGAGAACGTTCGACGCCGGATCACCCGCACCGAAGTCGATGGAACGATTACCGTGCTGACCGATTCGTTCGGCGGCAAGAAATACAATCAGCCCAACGATCTGACAATCGATTCTAAGGATCGAATCTATTTCACCGATCCGCAATACGGCGATCGTTCGGGGATGGAAATGACGGACGCCGACGGGCGAATGGTCGAAGGCATCTATCGAATCGACGTCGATGGCACGGTCACACGCATCATTGACCACCAAGTTGATCGCCCCAACGGTTTGATCATCACGTCGGACGATCGATACCTGTTCGTTGCGGATAACAACAACGCCGAGAACGGGGCTCGAAAGTTGTGGCGTTTTGTAATGAATGAAGATGGCACGCCCGACTTCGCGACTCAAACGATGATCTATGACTGGAAAACGACTCGCGGGCCGGACGGGATGAAGTTGGACAAGGCCGGACGCCTTTACGTCGCGGCCGGATTGAACCAACCTAGACTGCCGGCCCAGACGGCGGACCCCGCGACCGCGGGCATCTACGTGTTCGCGACTGATGGCAAGTTGATCGACTTCGCGGCAATCCTTCGTGACGAAACGACCAACTGTGCGTTCGGCGGTCCGGACGGGAAGACTTTGTTCGTTACCGCTGGAGGTTCGCTGTGGCGAATTCCGACGTCGACGGCCGGCTACGCGATTTATTCACCCACCTCCAACTGACGACCAACATGACAATCCAGTGGTTCCCGGGCCACATGCACAAAGCCCGGTTGGAGATGGAAGCGACGCTTCCGAAAGTGCATCTCGTCATCGAGGTGCTCGATGCGCGGATCCCGTACTCCAGCGAAAACCCGCTGCTCTCTGACTTGCGTGGTGACAAACCGTGCATCAAGGTGCTGACGAAATCTGACTTGGCGGATCCTGATATGACGGAGCGATGGTGCGAAGCGCTGGAAGAAACGCCCGGCGTTGTCGTCCGCGCGGTCACGACCGATGATGTGCCGACAATCATGCGGCTGCGATGGTTGGCCGTGAAGATGTTGCCCGAGCGCAAGGGACGCGCGATCAACGCGATGATTTGCGGCATTCCCAACGTGGGTAAGTCGACGCTGATCAATTACTTGGCCGGTAAGAAAGTCGCAAAGACGGGCAACACGCCGGCGGTCACCAAACAGCAACAGCGCGTTAACATCGGCGACAGTGTGACCTTGGTCGACACGCCCGGCATGATGTGGCCGAACGTTCATAACGTCAACAGCGGCTACCGGTTGGCGCTGTTGGGTTCGATCAAAGAGACGGCGATGGACTACGCCGACATCGGTTTCTTTGCCGCTCGCTATTTGATCGCCAACTATCCCGATCGGTTGGTCGATCGGTATGACCTTGACGAAGTTCCCACGGCCGAAATGGAAGCGATTGAGGCGATCGGGCGGAAGCGTGGCTGTTTGGGGAAGAACGGCATGGTCGATATCGACCGAGCGTCGCGGATCCTTGTGACGGAACTTCGTTCCGGCGGGTTGGGACGTTTGACGATCGAAACCCCGGAATCCATGCGACGTGAACGGGCCGAGACCGCACGCATCGTCGCCGAAAAAGAAGAGACCGCGAAGGAAAAAGACGCGAAACGCAAGAAACGCTTTCGCGACAAACAACGCGCGCAACGAAAGTCACGCGAGATGGGTTAAGACGTTCGGGCGAATCGTCTATGTCGCAAACAGATCCAACGCGGGCGAGCCGCTGAAGTTGGCGAGGTTCGGCAAGACGTCCTGAAGATCGCTTTCGCCGACACCGAACCATCGCGCCAACTCGGCGTTGTACTGGTCGACGGAGGTGGTCGGAATCAACCGGCCACGGCCCAAGTCGATCGACGCACCGTCGTGGGTCGGTGTGACCAGCGACGTCGGATACGTGCCACAGATTCGTCCGCCATCGATCGGCCCACCCATGACGATGTGGTTGCCGCCCCATGCGTGGTCGGACCCTTGACCGTTGCTGGAAAGCGTGCGAGCAAAGTCAGAAATGGTAAACGTGACGACGTCGTTCTCGACCCCCAATTCGACCAACGATTGGTAGAACGACGCCAACCCGATGCTTAGTCGTTCCATGTTGTCGGCATGCGCAGTGATCAAGTTGGCGTGGTTATCGAAACCGCCAAGCTGGACAAAGAAGACTTGGCGACGTTGCCCCAGGCCTGAGTCTCGGGCACCGATGACCTGTGCCACTCGTTTCAGCCGCTGGCTAAAGGAATAACTATCGAACGGCGTGTTGATCGTAACACCGCTGACCGCATTATTGAATTCGAGTGCCGCTTGCATGGATTGTTGGCTCGTGATTGCCAAGGTATCGGCGAGCAGGTTTTCGTACGTTTGGCCCAGCAAATCGCGACGGATTTGGTTGAAGGCACGGTAACGCGTGTTGCTGGCTTCAGCCGGATCGACTGAATAGCCGCTGATCATTGTCGCGCCGCCGCTTGAGCTGGTTGAAATGCTGTAGGGCGACACATCCCGGCCTGTTTGGAACTTATTGTCGCCGGACAGCGAAATGTTCATCGAGATCACCGACGGATCGTTTCCTGCACGCAAAATGTCGGCCATCTTGCCGCCCCATCCGTTCAAGTGAGAACGGTCCTGCGGAACGCTGGTCATCCAGTGTCGTTGCAGGTCGGCGTGTGAGAACAACCCAACGGGCAGATTCAGACGAGCTTGATAGTCAACTTTGGTGGTTGGTTCGACGAGCGATCCGACGTTGGCAATCATCGCCAATTTGCCGCTGTTATAAAGTCCTCGAATGCCCTCACCGCCGGTGGTAGGCGAATTCAGTCCGGCAACTTCCGAATTCAGTCTCGGGTGTAAGCCGAATGTTCGTCCGGACGGATCCGAGATGTCTAACAGGGAATCGACCCCGGATTCGGCGATGGCGATGCCGCCATCGGTGGTCGTGCCCCGCGCGGTGTTGTAATCCGCGTACTCGGCACCCTTCGGCGCCAGCATGTTGTAGGAATCGTTTCCTCCGTTCAAAAATATGCAAACCAAAGCTTTGGAGTCGCTGCCGGCTGTGCCAGCCGCCAATGCCTGCGTGGCTTGCAGATTCAAGAATGCAGACGCGAACGATACGCTGCCCATCATCGAGCAACCCGTCGCGGCCTTCAGTACACTGCGTCGCGACGTAAGCAGCGGCGAGTCTTTTTTGATCAACATCGAAGCACACTTAAAAAGAGAAGAATAGGTTTACGAAAAGGGACGACGGCAATGAAGTCACGGGTTTGAATGGCCAGCCGTTTGGCCGGCCAACTGGATTCACTCTTCGATCATGCAATCCGGCGAAGTCAGCACACCAATGATTGTTTCGTGCAGCCGATACGACAGCGTGGCCGCCGAATTTGACTGCAGATAAGTATTGATACCGTCGAGGATCGCTGCTCTTGATTCGTCGCTGAGCGTTCCGTTGCAGAATCGCAGATCCAGGTCTTCGATCAACTTGGGAACGTCCGCCAAGTCTGTTACCATCGCGCTTTCGGCAGACAAATCGAACGAGATGATGTTCCGGTAACCCGTTCCGTCGAGTCCATACAAATACGTATTGATTCCTTCGGAACGAATCCAAGAAAAGATTTGGTTCGCCGATTCATTGGCCAGAACCGCGTCCATGATCTGAAACTCTGGGGCCGATAGACCGTCCGTTGGAATCGTTCGCGACGGTTGGAAATTCGGCAGAGCGCCGGCCGGTTGGTAGCTAGGCAGATAGAAATTGAAAACGCTCGGGGCACCGTAGGGTTCTTGTCCGAAGTCATCCATGGTGAACTTCAACATCATGTAGCCGTCGATGTTATCACTTGTCGGATTGAAACCTCGCACCATCGAAGTGATAAGAAGAAGCGGTTCCCGCAAGCGACTCGATTCGGTCCCACGCGACGTAACAGTAACCCGATCGGGCGCACGCATCCGGCGAACCCGTTGTGATCGAGTCAGTTCGGGATCCAACAGGATGGCTTTGACGACAGCACGGAAATCGCCACGAACGCCCGAACCGTTGTCATTGAACTTGTTGGCGACGCGGCGGATGTAGGCACGCGATGGGTTTGACTTGACCAACCGCTGAATCAACAGGCGGCTGATGAACGGCCCGACATTGGGATGGTTGAAAATGACATCCAGACCTTCGTCGATTTCGGTCTTTACGAGTTCAACGTTCGCTGCGTTGCTGCTTAGCGAAGATGGTAAGACCGTGGTCAAGGTCGAACCGAGGAAACGCTTGTGTTCCGGAGCACCCGCTTCATCGCTGTAATTTCGATTGTTGTCGTGTTCCGGCGGATAGATGATCATCGGTTCGTTGTCGTTCTGCGGACCGTAGAAGTTCGTGTTCGTGTTGTTCTGCTTCATTCCGGTGAACAGCCGTGCCAGCGACTTGATGTCTTCGTTGTCATAGGTGGCGATCAGTTCGCCTTCGGGCGTCCGCATCGGACGGCCGTCGGGATGAAGCATGTGCAAGCCGATCGAAAACAACTGCATGATTTCGCGAGCATAGTTTTCATCGGGGTAGCGATTCGCACCGACGTTTGCTTTTCGATTCTGGCGGTGGCTCAGATACGTGCCCATGATCGGCGAGTACGTCATGTTCGTCAGCACGTCGCGATAGTTTCCGAAAGCGCCGTCAACGAGAACTTCGTCGTAATACCGAACCGTGCCCAGCCATCGTCCGTGGCCGGTTTCGTCTGCCGTGACCGATCGAAAGTTTTCGCCGCCGATGACGAAGATTTGTGACATGGCCCAGGCGACGCGTTGGCGAAGTTGATCCTCGCCACGCAGTGCGATGTCCCACCATGCGTGGTTGCGGTATCGCCAAACGCCCGTGCTGCCGAACGTGTCAGTCATCGATGCCTGAACCAGCATTTCTTGGACGGTTTCTTCGTGCGTGCGGACCAAATCGCCCTGACCTGGATTGTCGACGATGGCAAATTGGTCATCGATCCATTCTTCGCAAGCGCGTCGGTATCCGACTTGGCGGATCCGAGTTGCCAACGTTTCAATGTCGGCGACAGTCGGACCGAATGTTGCTTTTGACAAGAAATGTGCAGCGCGGATTTTCGCTTGAATCATCCGAGCATCGGCACCACTTTCGGCTGTGAACGTGCCCGCCGAAGCCGACGAAGACAAGATCACTGTTGCCGACAGCACGATGCCGATCGCAAGGATCCCCGCTTGCTTCACAAATCGCCGAAAATCAGCCACAAGAATCGTTGACATCAATTTCTTCGCCTCAAGATAAGAGTGGGTCAGGCAGAGCCTTCGAAAAGATCGCGTCAGTCACTTTCCACTTTCCCCATGGTGCGCCAATTCACTTGGCGATGTCGATAAGTGGCCCGAAGGCAAGAATTCGCGCCCGAAAGACTTGCTCATGCGTGACCGTAACGCTTTTCCGCCACCTTGGCAAGCATTTTTGGACGCCAAATATAAAACTTACACAGAAAATGTCATTGGCCGTTTCAGCGGTATCCCGAGGTGGGAAAAGATGTGAATCGCTCCTCCACGCGATGTGAACCAATCGACTGAAGGCACCCCCCCAGACGAAGGCGTCCATCGCGATGACTCGGGATCGGCACATTCTTGGACGTCACCAGTGCCGCTCGGGTGAGTTTGTTGGTTGTTCGCTGTTTCGGATGAAAACGTCATTCGTCGACCGAACTCTTTCTCAGACCAGTCCCTATCGTGCCCCGGGCCTCCATGCGACACCATCGCGTTGATACACACTGGGATGATGACTATGATCGCGACACCTTCTCCAATCATCTTTTGCTGCCTCATTTTTTGCAGTACGGGCAACTCGATTAACCGGACTCAGGCGAAATGCGGTTTCTTCTCACTCTCGCGTTCCTGGTTTCCACGCTCTCGGTCGCCAGCGGCCAGAGCGTCAAACGCGGCATCTCGGGGAACGCCTCGGCCAATGCCAACGGCATGAATTCGCGGTGGCACTATTGGTGGCATTACCTTGATCCCGCCGATAGCGACTACAACGTCAGCGAGCGAATGCCGATGCTGTACGCCGGGTACACCGACGCGTGGTTGAACAATGCGATCGACTACATCCAGGATCGCGGCGACCAAGTCAATTATGTCCTTGGCTTCAACGAGCCCGAAAGAGCCGACCAGGGTTTCACGACGGTCGATCGCGCGGTCGATGCTTGGCAACTGATCCAGAATCGTTTCCAAGGCACGGGGATCCAGTTGGTCAGCCCCGCGGTATCGGACAACACTCACGGTCGTGAGTGGCTTTCCGATTTTATGCAGCGCGTTGAAACCAACAACATGCAGGTCGACGCGATTGCTTTCCATTGGTACGGAAACGTCAACATCAATAACCCGGTCGGATCGGCGAACAGTTTTCTGGCGCGGGTCGATGACTACCACAACACCTACGGCCGACCGGTATGGATCACCGAGTTCGCCGGGGTGGATTGGGATGGCCAATACACCGATGAGCAGATGGTTGCGTTCAACAGCGCGTTTTTAGAGCACGCGATCGCGGGGCTCGAGGCGCGAGACTATGTGGATCGCTACGCTTGGTTCCAATTCGGCGAGGACCGGGACCATCAATACACGCGACTGACAACGACCGACACCTATGGATTGAGGCGTCCGACGCCCGTCGGCCGGGCGTACACTCCCGAGCAAGTTTTGTCGGCGGGCGAAACGTTTGACCTAGGCGGACAGTCGCAGAACGGCGATTACTTTTACCTTCACGGCGGTTTGCTCACGAACGATGGTCCCGCCATGGACGGTCATTCGGTCGGCGGTATCTATACGTTGTCTAACGACGATGGAACCTTGCTTGCCAGTTCGATCGGTGGTTCAAGCGATTGGCGTGTGAATGCGGGTGCCTATGTTCGTGTCGAAGAAAATGCAACCTTGCGAAAGGTCGGCGACAACACGGTCCGGTTGGACGGAAATCGTTTGTACGTGGACGGACAGATTCGTCTGATGGGCGGTGAGGGCAACAACGGTACCCTAGCGATTAGCGAAACTCGAGAAACGCGGGGCAATGGATACTTCCGAATGGACTTCGATTCCAATCTTCGACTCGGAACGAACAGTCCGACCTTGGGGACTCACTTGCCCTACGACATGCAATTGCGAGGCGGCAGGATCTCGGTCGATGGAACCGACAACACACTTTCGGGTGACTTGACGCTTTACGAATCAACGACGATCGATGTCTTGGGCGAACTGGATTTGCAAGGCAACTTTTTGGCCAGCCCGGGCGGCCAGGTGAGAGGAATTTGGAAGCTCGGCTCGGGCACATTGAATCTGTCCGGAAACAATGTTGTCACGGGCGACATCCATGCGAACGTGGGGTCGTTGTTGGTCAACGGAGAAACGCTGGTCAACCAAGTCAACGTTGCCAGCGACGCCATCCTGGGCGGAAGCGGGACCATCCGAGGGCATGTGAATGCGTTGGGGACGATCAGCCCGGGCAACAGCACGGGGCTGTTAACGATGGACTCACTGACGCTTCAAGACGGGTCACTGGCCACGTTCGAGATCGGGTCGTTGTTCGATTTCGATCAACTGATGATTCAAACCGGCCTCGTCATCGGTGCGGATGTCACGTTGCAGTTGTCGCTGATCGATGGGTTTCAACCGCAAGTCGGCGACACGTTCCAAATCTTTACCGCCGGTTCGGTGATCGGCGACTTCGACAACTTTGACACGCCCTCGCTGGTCAATGGCGTTTGGGATTTTCGCCAGCTCTCCAGCGGACTGATCCAGGTGACCGCGGTTCCCGAACCCGGCAGTTTCGTCGTGCTCGCAGCCATGGGGCTGGTCTGGCGTTGGCGAAGAAAGCGAAAAGCGAGCCTAAGAACGCCTGCAGCAGACACCCGTCCGATCGGAAATCAGTCGTAACTATGTAACGTACCCGTTCAGTGGGCCAGCGGTGAACCGTCTGGGGTAGCGTTCACTCCGAACGCGCAGATTCAAATCTTTTGTCATCGTTGTCCACGGAGCTAGCGAAGCGTGTCGCCGGAAAGGGACCACTATTCGTCCCAACGTGTGGCAATCGCTGCTGTTCCGGGTAAGTTAGTGCTTTGATAAGAGTCTCATTCGTCAACAGCGGATCGTTCTCGATCCCGATCCATTGTTCAGCCTGTTCTATGAAAATTCGCCTCAGCCCATTCTGTTTTTCGTGTCTGATCAGTCTTGTGGCGTTGGCGGACGTCACCGAAAAGGCCGTCGCGGAAGATGTCGACGTGTACATCATTGCCGGGCAATCCAACGCGGCTAATTTCGCGGAACGGGCCGGCATGGGCGGGACGGACGTCGGTTACAACTTGAACTTTGCCCGCGACCGAACGGTCTTCACCAACCCTTCCTACGTGGATCAGGCGTTTTCATCGAACTTGCTGGATACGTCACAGGCCGTGACGCAGCTTTCCCAGGGGCTGTTTCAGACAAACGATCAGGCGATTTTTGGGTTCGCGCGTCCAGGAACCACGATCTCTGACCAAGAAGCGGTCACATGGTTTCCGGGATCGGATCCGGCCAATGGTCAAGTCAAAGATGACGGTTTTTATGGTGACTTTGTTGACTGGACCAGTTCGCGGATCGCCGAAATTGTTGCTGCGGGAAATACACCCGTCGTGAAAGGGTTGTTTTGGTTTCAGGGTGAGCGTGACGCTGTGTTGGGTGCGACAGCAGTGAGTGCTTACGAAACCAATTTTGAGAACTTGACGTACCGGTTTCGCGAAGTCTTCGGAAACAATGTACCGATCGTTGCGGCCGAAATCCGCGAAGGCGTGTCGACGAACGCTGCGCTGCGAGCTGACGTTAACGCGGCACTGAACAACGTCGCGGCCGTCGATCCGCGAATCAGCGTTGTTCCCACCGCTGGCCTTTCATGGGTCAGCGAAAATGACGTACACCTCAACACGGCCGGCTACCAAACGCTCGCTCCGCTCTGGGCCGCCGAAATGAACTCGCTGCAAACGGCCGCGCAGACCATTTTGCAATACGATTCAGTGTCCAACGGTGACAGCACTTCCAGTCTGCGGTTACTCGATTCTTTGACGCAAACCAGCTTGGTCGACAGTGCCGAGTCGCTGGTATCGTTCGGTGGCAACACGACCGATTGGGGGCAACACGGATCGCAAGATCATACCGTCACCTTCGGCAGCGGAACGGACAAGTTCATTCGCTTCGGCGGCGAAAGCGAAACCCTATCCGGATCGCTTGCCGACGCGGCGCTGGACGATGGGGAGTGGATCGGTAGCAGCTTCATCGCGGCCGAGGACTTGATGCTCGATTCGTTCAGCTTTGAAATGTTTGTGAATCAGTCGAACGGGGCCTCGTGGGCGGCGCGAGATGCGGGCCTGTTTTTGCGAGTCGGCGGTACGGGGGCGTTTACGCAGTTCGATTCCACCTATGAAGGCTTCGGTGGTGACAACGGGACGATCATTTTCAATGACTCGTTCTTTGCCGGTGCGGGCGCAGAACTGGAGTGGCGGCTCGCATTCACGGATCGGACGAACGCCTCCACCGGGCTTCCGGCGACATTGACGACCCGGATCGGCAGCATCCGCCTGAACGCGGTTTCTGCGGTACCGGAAGCCAGTTCCATACTGCTGGCTATTCCCTGCATGGCCCTGTCGTTGCTACGGCGGCGACGCCAAGTCTGATGCCAGCATCGATTGTTTACGACCGACGATTTGGTTTCAATTCCGGTGCAAACTCAGCAAGATGCGTTAATCAACCTGTCGCCGTTTTCGCCGACATCCTGCGACGCTCTCCGATTGCGATCGCGTCGGATACGACACCTGTTCGGGGACACGCCATGTGTTTTCGTGCAGCGGTAAAACACTGGCCGGTTCGCTATTTCGAGCCAAAGGCTGGAATTGCTTGATATTCGGCTACTCGTCCGGTAGGATCCATGACCCCCCTTTCGGCATCGCTGTTCCGGCGGTTCTTGGGCTGGGGAGGCAAGGTCCATGCAATCGGCGTGCGATCTGCCGCGACATCGATCGAGAGGATTCAGAATGCGACTTCCAACGTCTGTGGCCAACATCGTTTCCGCTGCCATGATCATGATGCTTTTTGGTGCGGGCAGCACGTGGGGTCAGGCCGTGCCGCCGAAAATGGGCGCCGTTGGTGACAGTTTGCTTGACGAGCATTTTGACCAATCGGGCTTTTCGGGGATCTCGCTGGACTACTCGCGCAATGCGATCCAGTTGATGGTCGACGCGGGCAAGATCGATGCGGGCCCGACGGGCAATTGGGGCGGAACTCGGGGGACCGGGTACGAGTACAACTGGGCGCTTGCGGGTTCGACGACCGAATCGATGATCGGCAGCGACCAGCACACCAACTTGGCCAGCCAAGCGGCATCGGCGGGCGTCGCAAAGGCTGTGATCGTGATCGGGTCGAATGACCTGTTCCCGTTTCCCGCAGCGGTGGGGAACAACACCAGCACGCTGGCCGTGACGGCGCTTCCACAAAGCAGTTACGAGTCGATCTATTTTGGGTTGGCGACGACCGCCGAAATCGATGCCTTTGCCTCGGCGGCGGTCGCGCGAGTCTCGTTGGCGGCGACGACGCTTCGCAACGCCGGGATTGACGTGGTTGTCGCGACGGCACCCGAGTATGGGATCGCGCCGCTGACGGAATTCTTGTACCCCGTCGGACTGGGACGCGAGCGAATCGACGCGGTCATGGGCCAATACAATCGCGACGCGACGGACGAACTGACTCAAAATGTTGGAGTCCCCGTCGTCGACTTGTACACGATGACCAAGGACATTTGGGGCGACAATCTGAACCCCAAAGAAACGTTTGAAATCGGCGGCGTCGAGATCGATTTGAACGGCACGGCGGGCGTCGATTTTCGCGACTATCTGCAACTTCCCCTGCCGCCCGGCGTGATCACCGATGACACCCCCGACGCGTTCACTCATGACGGCATTCACCCCAACACGATCGTCAACGGGATGTTCGCCAATTTGTTCATGACCGCATTCAACAGCGAATATGGCGACAATTTTAGCTTGTTCACCGAGCCGGAAATGTTGGCCAATGCGAGCGGCGACTTGGTCTACACCGGCGACACGATCACCAATGCGCTGGGCGGAAAGACGTATGCGAACTACGTGGTTTCAGCCGTCGCGGTTCCCGAACCGAGCACCCTAGCGATGTCGTGTCTGGCTTCGGCGGCGGTCGTTGGCATGGTGGTTCGTCGCCGGCATCGAAATCGCCGCCGCGAAACATTGTCGCGGTAGAGTAGTGCGGATGAGAGGACTTGAACCTCCACGCCCTTGCGGGCACAAGAACCTGAATCTTGCGCGTCTGCCAATTTCGCCACATCCGCATGTGGATCGTTGATCATCGAAGAAAAGGAGGATATCGAGTGACCCTTTTTCTGACAAGCGGCGTTGTTGCCCGCCATCGTTATTGAGTGTGTCGGCTGCTTCAGTCAGACTGGGGACGCCGGTGACGGGTCGAAGGGGGCGAATTCTCCCTAGCGATGTGATTGGCCGAATCAAGGCGGGCTCGAATCCACTAGCCGTCGCTGCTGATCGATTCGATCGTTTTGTTCAAGGTGCCTTTTGATGCGACTGAATTGTTTGGGTACTGTCGGCTATCATCCCAATGCGTCGCGGCATACGTCGTGCTACTTCCTTGCCGAATCCGGGATTCTCTTGGACGGTGGCACCGGCGCGTTTCGATTGGCGCCGCTGATCCAAACCGATCACCTGGACGTCCTGCTCAGCCACGCACACTTGGATCACACCTTTGGATTGACGTTTTTGCTCGATGTGCTGTTCGAAGCCGAGAAGTTGCGAGGGCGGCCGCTCGATTCGCTAACGATCTACGGCGAGGCAGCGAAAATCGACGCAATCCGAAACCACCTCTTTCACGAGCTGATTTTTCCCGCCCAATTGTCGGCCGAGTGGGTCGCGATCGACAAAAAACGCGAGTTCTCGATTCGCGATGTCCAAGTCGCGTGGCGTCCTCAAGATCATCCCGGCGGATCGGTGGCGTACCGTTTGGACTGGAAACCCGACGGTGATCGCCCAGCCAAGCGGTTGGTGTATGCCACCGACACGACGGGCGACTTGTCCGACGAGCATGCGGTGTGGAGCGACGGCGCGGATTTATTGATGCACGAATGCTACTTCGGCGACAATGCGTCGGATTGGGCCAAGAAGACCGGTCACAGTTGGACCAGCCGCGTGGTCGACGTCGCGTCCCGGTCGAATCCCAAGACATTGCTGCTGACTCACATCAACCCGATCGAGAGCTCCGACGATCCGGTGGACGTCGAATCGATTCGCCGACGACTCGATGCGAAAGTAGTGCTCGCAACCGACGAAATGGTTTTGGAGTTTTAGATGCGTTTCGCGGTTCTGTTCGTTTTCGTTTTCACAGCGATTCAAGCGACGGTCGCGGCCGATGATCGCGAGTTGGCGGTTGCATCCAAATTCTTTGCCGACCACTGCGCCGATTGTCACTCCGCAGCGGTGACCGAGGGCGGGTTGGATTTGTCGCTCGTCGATGACAACTTCGATGACAACTTCGATGACGCGCAAACGCTGGGGACGTGGGTGCGAATTTTCGATCGCGTGCGAACGGGCGAAATGCCACCGGCCGACGCCGGTGCATTGGATGAGTCCGAAATCGCTGTCTTCGTCGATGCCGTCCAGCCCGCGTTGACGGCCGCCAGTCGGCGGCAATCGCAAACGGTGATGCGACGACTGAATCGGGCCGAGTACCAAAACACGATGAACGATTTGTTCGGGACTCACTTGGATCTTACCGGGCTGTTGCCCGAAGACGGACTGAGTCATGAATTCGACAATGTGGGCGAAGCCCTGGGGATCTCGCCGGTTCATTTGCAGGGCTATCTGGCCGCCGTCGACGCGGTGCTGACCGCTGCGATCGCCGATACGACGTCGCAGCCGGAACGCACGTCGATTCGTGTTTCCTATGTCGAAACACGCGAAGGCGAAAAGCACATCGGCGAGGTGTGGAAGCAGCTCGACGACGGTGCGGTCGTCTTCTTTCAGGACTTCGGTTATCCGACTGGGATGTTGCGTGGTACCGAAGTCGATGTGGCGGGCTGGTATCGTTTGCGAGTGACGGGATATGCGTACCAAGCACGCCGGCCGATCACGTTCCGATTGGGCGGCACCAGTTTTAAGCCGGGTTCGACCAAGCCGACGTACACGTATGCATCGCTGCCGCCGATCGAGTCCACCGATGGTCGGCCGAGTACGTTTGAGATGCGTGTTTGGTTGGAACCGGGCTACATGGTCGAGATCACGCCTTGGGGACTGACAACGAACGAATACAACATTCGCAAACAGGGCGTCCGCAGCTATCCGGGCCCGGGGCTGGCCATCAACCATGTCGAAGTCGAAGGTCCGATGATCGCCGATTGGCCCGGACGTGGACACGAGCTCGTTTTCGGCGGACTGGACCGTCGCGAAAAAGAGCCCAGCAACCCGTCGGCGAAAACGAAAAAGTGGAACCGGCCGGAATTCCAGATCGAATCGGCGACTCCGACGGATGATGCCCGACGCGTGTTGCAGCGAATCGCGACACGAGCGTTTCGAAGACCCATCGATGCACCGCAACTCGATTCGTATGTGAGTCTCTTCGAAGCGGAGATGGCCGTTGGCGAATCGGTGGAGTCATCGCTACGGACGGCGATCGCGGCGATCTTCTGTTCGACCGATTTTATTTATTTCAGCGAGAAGGTCGGTTTGCTTGACGACCACGCATTAGCGGCGCGGTTGTCGTATTTTTTGACTCGCACATCGCCCGACGATGCGCTGCGGGCGTCCGCCGACGCGGGCGAGTTGACGTCGGATCCAAACGCGATCGTGCGGCACGCCAGGCGTTTGATGGCGGACGAGCGGCACGGGCGCTTCATCAGCGACTTTGCAGACGCCTGGTTGAACCTGCGTGATATGGAACAGACAAGCCCCGACCAGAAACTGTTTCCCGAATACGACATGTTTCTGCAAGACTCGGCAATCAAGGAAACCAGAGCGTTTGTGGATGCAATGTTCTCCGAAAACCTGCCGGTCCGACATGTCGTGAAAAGCGATATCGCGTTCTTGAACAATCGACTGGCCAAGCACTATCAATTTGGCTTGGGCGAAATGGAGACCATCGATACGCCCGAGCTGCGCCGCGTGCGGTTGCCGGCCGACAGCGTGCGTGGCGGATTGATGACGCAAGCGAGCGTATTAAAAGTTTCGGCCAACGGCACCAACACTTCGCCGATCGTTCGCGGGGTGTGGGTGATGCACCGGATTTTGGGCCAGACGCCGCCACCGCCACCGGCCGGCATCGTCGGCGTCGAACCGGATATCCGCGGTGCATCGACGCTGCGTGAATTGTTGGACAAGCACCGTGACTCCGACACGTGCCGCAATTGCCATGCGATGATTGATCCGCCGGGATTCGCGCTGGAAAATTTCAATCCGATCGGTGGCTATCGCGTGCGATTTCGCAGCTTGGGTGCGGGCGATCGGATCAGCAAGCAAGTCAACAATCGAAAGGTCCAGTATCGTTTGGGGCCGCCGGTCGATGCCAGCGGCCAGTTGCTTGACGGTCGCCGATTCACGGACTTCGTTGAGTTTCGCGACATGATCGCCCGCGACGATGATACGCTGGCGCGATCGTTGATCACCAAGTTGTTGACGTTCGCCACAGGCCGCGAAATGGGGTTCGCCGATCGATCGATGATCGATGACTTGGTGGACCGATCACGATCGGGCGGGCATCGGGTGGGCGACATGATTTTGTGGGTGGTTTCCAGTGACGCAATGCGTCGAAAGTGAGTTGGATTGATGCTGATTCCATCACGGCCTCTATCGCGACGACAGGTCCTTCGTGGCACCGCCGCAGCCTTCGTTGGTTTGCCGTTGCTAGAAGCGATGGGGCCCTCGGTTGGACGGCGGGCGCTCGGTGCAACGACCGACAATGCAAAAGACAACGCGCCGAAGCGTTTCGTGGCGATGTGCGCGGGGTTGGGTTTTCACGGCCCCCATTTGTTTCCGGATCGCGATGACGCAGACCTGACTTCGACGCCCTATTTGTCTCAGTTGGCCGAGCATCGTGATCAGTTCACTTTGTTTTCCGGTTTGTCGCATCCCGAGCAGCAGGGCAATAACGGACACGCGTCGGAGATGACTTGGTTGACGTCTGCGATGCGACCAGGCTTGGCCGGATTTCGCAACTCGATATCACTGGACCAAATGATCGCGGCACAGGTCGGGCTGGAAACGCGGTTTCCATTCTTGGCACTATCGACGTCGGGACGTTCGTTGTCGTGGACGCCCAGCGGAGTTCCGATTCCGGCGGTGGCGTCGCCGGCAAAACTGTACCAATCGCTGTTCGTCGAAGGAGATGCGAAAGAGATCGAAGCCGAAATTCGCAACCTGCGGCGCGGACGCAGCATCCTAGATACCGTTGGTGGCAAAGCGGAAACGTTGGAGCGAAAGCTCGGCCAACGCGATCGTCAAAAGTTGGGCGAGTATCTCGATTCGGTGCGCCAGCTTGAACGGCGACTGCAACAAAGTGAGGGCTGGGTTCGTCGTCCCAAACCGCACGTCGACGTCGATCCGCCGAAGGACGTTCAAGACAAAAACGACGCGATCGAAAGGCAGCGGTTGATCTACGACATGATCGTATTGGCTCTGCAAACCGATTCGACGCGAACGATCACGTTCGAATTGGGCGGGCTCAATTCGGTGCCGAAGGTCGAAGGTGTCGCCAGCGATTGGCACGGGCTGTCGCATCACGGAAAGGATCCTGCGAAGATCGATGAATTGAAACTGATCGAACAAGCGGAGTTCAAAGTATTTGCGCAATTTCTATCGAAGCTGCGATCGATCGACGAATCCGGCCGATCGCTGCTGGATCATACGGCCGTTCTGTTTGGGTCGAATCTTGGCAATGCCAGCGCCCACGATTGGCATAATTTGCCCATCATCATGGCCGGCGGAGGTTATCGACACGGAAAATATGTCGCTCACGATGCCGCCCGAAACACACCGCTGGCAAATTTGTTCGTCGCGATGGCCCAGCACATGGGCATCGAAACCGACCAGTTCGGATCCAGCTCCGCGGCGGGCATTCGAGGACTTGAAAAGGCTTGACCCTGATCATCACGGGTCGCCACCCCCGGAAGTTCACGGAGCGATTAGCGCGTGCGGACCACGAGAGGATGTTCGGTGGATGCGGAGTCGATTGCAATGACCGTCACGTCTTAGAATCTGTACGGAAACAACTCCTTAGCTCTCAGTGATATTCCTCTCAGTAATATTGATCTCAGTTACCAAGTCACCCATTTCTTTATCCAAGAAAACTGTAGGCGTTCCTGGGTTTCAATAGGGAACGGTTGCTAAAGACGCTACCATGGCTGGGTAACCAAGCACTACTTGGGGACCAGACGCCGGTTGGCTGTCTGGTATTTGGAAATTTTTCTTTGAGGTGTCTGATGCGGAAATTTAGATCAGGGCGTGGCTTCACGCTTGTCGAGCTGCTTGTTGTCATCGCCATTATTGGGGTCCTGGTCGGACTTCTCTTGCCAGCGGTCCAAGCGGCACGTGAGGCGGCTCGTCGAATGAGCTGCAGCAACAATTTTAAGCAGATCGGGCTCGCGATTCACAATTACCACTCTGCGTACAAGCAGCTTCCGCTGCACGGTGCCGGGACGCATCCGACGATCAAACGCGATATTTGGCAGTCCCACGGCACAGGCAATAATCATCGGCTGAGCATTTTGGTAGGGCTGCTGCCATTTATCGAGCAGCAAGGGTTGTGGGAGGAGATCTCAAACCCTTACGACAGGGCTGGTAACCAGTTCCCTGCGATGGGTCCCACGCCGCAAAACATTAACTACCGCCCTTGGGCTACTGAACTTCCTGCGTTTCGCTGCCCAAGCGATCCCGGAGTCGGTTTGCCGGCCCTGGGCAGAACCAACTATGTCGCCTGTGCGGGAGATTCCTACGACCGTGGACGCGACGGCAGCCTTCATGTGCGCACCGGCGCGAATGCACTTCCGTACCCAGAAAATTCCACCTTCGCACAGAATGCTCGGGTGAAAAATCGTGGTTTTTTCAAGCCACACGATAAAAAAAGGTTTCGTAGCTGTCTTGATGGTCTCTCCAACACGATTGCTGCGGGTGAGATCGCGACGGACTTAGGCGATCGCGACGTTCGGACGCTCGGCTGGGACGGTCCTAACGAAAACACACTCCGAAACAATCCTTCTCATTGCAGTGATACAGTCGGTTTGATCGATCCGCTTCGTCCGAAATTTTGGGCCGCTGGCACGACGACGCTTACCGCCGTCAACGGCCGTGGATACCGCTGGGCAGACTACCTGCCCAACTTCGGAGCTTGTTACACGGTTTTGCCTCCCAACGGTGAACTGTGTGCCAATAGTGCTACGTCTTCGACTACCGGGACAACTTCGAGTCGCCATCAAGGCGGGGTCCATGTTCTGATGGGTGACGGTGCAGTTAAGTTCATCACGGACTCGATCGAGGCTGGGAATCAGCGAAACCCCGTCGTCAATCTCGCGAGCGGTTCGGCCGCGAACAATAATCAGGCTGGCGCGGAAAGTCCCTATGGACTTTGGGGAGCTCTTGGCACGAGTGCGTCTAGCGAAGTGATCGATACAGAGATCTAGACGCTTGATCGAATGACTACTTCATAGAACAGTTTTACGGCGTGGGTGGTTCTGGCGAGCCACCTGCGCTAATTTCATATCAACCCTTTTTACGATTCAATCACAGAGCCAATTCATGACGAAACTATTTTTACGATTCAACGCTGTTTCATTTGCGATGGCAACGATCCTGGGCATGTCGTGCATCCTTCCCTTGACCGGCTGCGGAGGATCGGAAGAGCTTTCTGCGGTTACTGACGATGCCGACGCAAAAGCGATCGCCGACTATGAACGCATGATCCAAGAGGATGAAGAGGCAGCCGACGCGAGTGAGGGCGAGTGATAGAAAATCGAACTCTAACCCGGTGAGGTTCGTTTCGTGTGGACTTACCGACGTTCTAATAGCGAGACGAAAAAACGGCGATTCCGGGGCTTCTCGACACGATCGATTTGCGTTGGGGATGTCCCATTCGTTGTTAAAAATCTCGCTGGTGCCTCTGGTGAAAACGTAGGTGAGTTGGATTGAGCTTGCAACGAGCTCGCCTGCTGTGGTGATCCGAGTCCTCCGATTGCGTACCACGATCACAAGTATCCCGTGTGCGTGAAAACGCCCTGGATTAACGAGTGTAAAATGCATTCCTTGGTGATCGGCCTTGCCGGGCGGATGGGGAATAGCAAAAGACGACAGGCCGAACTCGGGGCCGATCAGTTTTTGAAACGGGGTAGTTCCGATTGTCGTGGATTGCTCCGCAATCCAACGTGTTCCATGCGGCGGATCGGCGGAGCAATCCACGACGATTGCTGCCCAAGTTGCAAAACTGATTAGCCCGGACGCAGAACCCACTCAACGGTTTCAATTTGGACGTCGACGACGAGCGCGGACCGCACTCCCACGTCACGCCGGGAAAACTTCCTAACATCATCGGCGGCTGTCGGCGTGAACCAGATCCGTTGAACGGCCACGGACGTCGGACGCGGTAGTTGCGTTTCGGGATGGAATCCACAAAGCTAACGCTAAGCACCGGGACGGTGCGGCCGAGCCACGAGAGATTCCCTCGAGACCAAAAGTTAGCGTCCATGAGTTTAGGTTCATTCGGTTCGATCTTCGGTTTTTGCTTGTTCGCGTTGACTCAGGTCGCCTACGCAGCCGGCGAAAGTAGCGGGCCCAATGTACTGTTCATCATCGCCGACGATTTGGGATACGGCGAACTGGGTTGCTATGGCGGTACCGAGATCCCGACGCCGCACTTGGACGCCCTGGCCGTTGGTGGCGCCCGGTTCACCGACGGGTACGTGACCGCGCCGTTTTGTGCCGCATCGCGCGCGGCGATCATGACGGGGCGCTACCAAACGCGGTTCGGTTTTGAATTTAATCCGATTGGCGCAAAGAACGCTTATCCGGGCATCGGGTTGCCGACGAACGAGTCGACGATCGCCGATGCGATGCGGGGTGCCGGGTACGCGACGGGATTGGTTGGCAAATGGCATCTGGGCGGGACGGCGCCGTTTCACCCCCAGCGTCGCGGCTTCGACGAGTTCTTTGGGTTCCTGCACGAAGGTCATTTTTTCGTTGAACCATCGGCCGATGATGTCACGACGTGGCTTCGTCGCAAGGCATTGCCCGACGGTCATTCGGGGCGATGGGTTTCCCGCGATGGCAAGACGATTTGGACCGATCACATGGGACACAACGAGCCGCCCTACGATGCGGACAACCCGGTGATGAGGTCCAGCCAACCGGTCGTGATTCAAAAACACTTGACTGACGCGTTCGCGGATGAGTCGATCGACTTCATCAAGCGTCATGCCGACCAGCCGTTCTTTTTGTGCTTGTCGTACAACGCGGTCCACAGCCCGATGCAGGCCGACGAAAACTATAGGAAGAAGTTCGCATCGATCGATGACATCCACCGCCGCATCTTTGCGGCGATGTTGGGGCATTTGGACGACAGCATCGGACAAATCATGGGCGAGATTGAAAACGCCGGCCTTCGCGAAAACACAATGGTGATTTTCTTGAGCGACAATGGCGGTCCCACGAAAGAGTTGACGTCCAGCAACGCGCCCCTTCGCGGTGGCAAGGGTGAATTGTACGAAGGCGGTGTGCGGGTGCCGATGATGGTTTCCTGGCCGGGCAAGATTGCACCACGGGTAATCGAGCATCCCGTCACGTCGATGGATTTGATGGCGACGGCGGTTGCGGTTTCTGGTGATCGTTCCGGTTCGCCTCAGGAGCCCGCGATCGACGGTGTCGACCTGATGCCGCTGATGACCAGGGGCGTCGCACTCGCCCCGCGCCCGATTCATTGGCGGGTCGGCGATCGGCACGCGACTCGGATCGGACCATGGAAAATCGTGCGGCGACTCGATCGTCAAGGTGAAGGCGATTGGCAGCTTTACCAACTGGCCGACGACATCGGCGAATCGAAGAACCTTGCGGCGGCTGAGCCGGATAAGGTTCGCGAACTGTCGCAAGCCTGGCGCCACTGGAACGCCGAGCAAGTCGCACCGGCGTGGAAGTGAGTTTCGGTACGTTTTAACGTCCGATTTGGTCGGCCAGTTCTTTGGCGTCGTAGATCGATCGCAGTGATTCCAGGATGCCGACTCCGGCGACGCTGACGGCGCGGCCTTGGACGTCGCTGTAGATGTAGTCGCTGGTCAGGCTTTGGATGTTGCCGTCAAAGATCAGCCCCACCAATTCGCCGTTGCGGTTGACAACCGGCGAACCGCTGTTGCCGCCGATGATGTCGGCGGTGCACACGAAGTTCAACTGCGTGTCGAGGGCGACTTGGCCCTTGGACTTCATCCACGAAGCGGGCAGATCGAAATCGGCTTGGCCTTCGTGTTGGGCGGCGTGTTCGTAGGCACCGGCAAAGTTCGTGAATGGCGGAATCGAATTTCCGTCTTCTTCGTATCCCTTCACGGTCCCGAACGCCAATCGCAGCGTGAAGGTCGCGTCGGGGTAACCGCCAGTGCCTTCGATCGCGGTCGTTGCTTCGGTGATTTTGGCGTAGGCCTGGCGTTCGCGTTCTTCGATTTCTTCGTTGCGTTTTCGAATCCGCCGATACTCGGATTCCATCTTCCGTGCCAGTTCGATCATCGGATCGTCGCTATCGAGGACTTCGTTCAGCCCCCCGTCGATCAACGCTTGACGTACAGCGACATCGTTCAGCTTCGTACCGGCGACCAGCGATGCGGCCCGTTCGCCTGGGCTCTGGCCGGCCAATATTTCGATCACCAATCGGTCGTCGGCACCGCGCTGGATGATCATTCGCGACAATTCATCGGCCAGCTTGGCCTGTTCTAAGTCGGTGTAGATCGGCGCGGTGCTTAACAGTTCTTGCAGCAACGAGTCTCGCGATGAATCGGTGAAACCGCGAAGCCGTTCTTCGTTCGGCTTCTTATCTTCGGCCGCCAACAGTGCGATCTGTTGAGCCAGATCGAACAGGGTGCTTCGTAGTGATGCCGATTGCGAAAGCATCTCGCGTTTCTCGGCCTGAATTTCGTTGACTTCTTTCCAAGCCGACGCCAGTCCTTTGATTTCGTCTCGTTCGCCGACTTGTTGCAGCAATCGATCTTCGCGGCCTCGCTTGGTTGCCATTGTTTGCGGGTTTTGCAGTCCCGCCAGCATTCCGGTGTACGCCTTGCGCGCGTTCTGGATACCGAACAATTCGTCGCGAGCACGCCGTGTTTGCTCTTTGCCCTCGAGTCCGAATTGCTGCATCAGGATCTCTTTGCGACGCAGATATTCCAGCACATAGGGGATTCGGTCGTCTCGCAAAAATTCCAACGCCGCGACCGTGAAGATACGTTGCGTCCGGCCCGGGTTGCCGCTGACGAACACCAATTCGCCATCGGTGATCGGATCACGGTTCCATTTCAAATAGTGATCCAGTTTGGCGGGTTGCCCGTTTTCGTAGACCCGCATGATCGTCGCATCGACGTTGAAACGCGGGTATTCAAAGTTGTCGGCGTCGCCGCCGAAAAACGCGGCTTCGGTTTCGGGCGCCCAAACCAACCGCACGTCGGTGTATTTTTTGTAACGGTACAGGTGATACTGGGCACCGCCGAACAGTGTGACCACGTCACTGCGCAGCCCCGTCGATTCGGTCGATTCACTTTCGATCTTCGCGATCGCGGCGCGCCGCTGGGTCGCCGCGTCTTCGGCCGAAGCGTCGGTTTTGACTCCCGCGTTGATGCGGTTGGTCACATCTTCGATCGAAACCAACTGGTTCAATTCCAGATCGGGTGTCTTCAGTTCGTCGGCTTTCGTTTTGGCTAAGAAACCGTCGTCGATCAAATTTCGCTCGGGCGTCGACAACTTGTGCAACGTGTCGCTGGCGACGTGGTGGTTGGTCAAAACCAAGCCGTCGGACGAGATGAACGAGCCGCTGCCGCCGCTGTTGAAACGCACCGAACTGAGCCGCAAATGGTCGGCCCATTCCGCCGACGGCTCGAATCCGTGCCGATCCTTTAGCAGCTTCGTCGGCAGGTCGTTGAACAGGTACATGCCCTCGTCGCCGAGAACGTCGGGCGGTGAGGTCGTTAGGGCTAGGTTCAGCATAAGTAAGATAGCGAAGATACGTGTCATGAGAATCGGATTCGTGTTTCTGGCGACAGGGATCAGGATACGCGGGAATCCCCAGTTTGACGCCGCGGAGGTGTTCTGTGTAGGCCATGCGGACTCCTCTTTCGCCATGGCGGCGTTTCTTCGTACCCTTCCGTCTGAATACATATTTTTCTCTCGCGCGAAGGATCGCAGTGATGGAAACGAATGGCTCGCCGCGAATTTTGATTTCTCGCATGAGTGCGATCGGCGACTCGATTTTGACTTTGCCGGTTGCCTGCGCGATTCGCGAGCATTTTCCGACGGCCTACATCGGGTGGGTGATCGAGAAGAAGGCTGCGCCGATGGTCCGCGGCCACCAAGCATTGGACGCCGTCATCGAACTCGAGCGGGGCTGGTTCACATCGGCCCGACGTGTCCGCGAGACGAAAGCATTGTTGAAGCCATACGGTTTCGAGACCTCGATCGATTGCCAGGGGCTGACGAAATCGGCGTTGGCCGGCTTTTTGTCTGGCGCGAAACAGCGGATCGGGTATGCGGGAAAGCACGGCGGAGAGGTCAGCCGACTGTTGAACAACGTTCGTGTCCCACCCGTGTTTTCGCACGTGACCGATCGCTCGCTTGAGTTGCTGATTCCGCTTGACATTCACTCGCCGCGCGTGCAGTGGAAGCTGCCGCTGTCGCCGGCTTCGCGTGCCTGGGCGGCGCGATGGCGCCGGACGATCGCTTCATCGCGAATGGCGGTGTTGAATCCCGGCGCGACGTGGGCATCCAAGGCCTGGGAAGCGGATCGGTTCGGGCAAACGGCCAAGTTCGCACGCGATCGGTATGGTTACCGCAGCGTCGTCGTCTGGGGCACGTTCGAAGAACGATTGATGGCGGAACAGATTGTTTCGCATTCCGAGGGCTCGGCGATTTTGGCACCCGATACGGACCTGCATCATTTGGGCGCGTTGATCGAGCAGTCTGACTTGTTCATCAGCGGCGACACCGGCCCGCTGCATATCGCCGTCGCCGTCGGCGCCGACACGATCGGGCTGTACGGTGCGACTCGCCCCGGTGACTCGGGACCCTACGGTCAATTCGCGATTCAGAAAGAATACGAGAGCGGATCGCGGACTCATCGTCGCCGAGCGGACAATACGGCGATGCGGGCGATCACGGTCGAGGATGTTTGTGAAGCGATCGACCAGATCGAATCGAAACGAGCCCTGTTGCGAGTGGCGTAGGGCGAGCTCCGGCACGAGCGAGTGAATCTGAGGCGATGTTTGGAATTCGCTTGCTTGGGTTTCTCGCTTGGAAATATGCCAGATTCAACAAACGATTGGCCCTGGGACCACCCTTTGCTTCGTTGTGGACCGGGTGGCTGCTACCTACAATAGGCGGCTTACGCGTTCATACGGCACAGGGATTTGTTGATGGCTTTCTTGGTTACCAGTAGCGGCAGCGGCGGATCCGAACGATTCGAGCTTGTCGATCGTGAGACAACCCTGGGACGGCACCCCGAGTGCAGCATCGTCGTGGACGCTGGCGCGGTCAGCCGTTATCACGCCAAAGTGTTCCAGCAGAATCAAGGGTTCGCGGTCGAAGATTGTGGCAGCCGCAATGGCACGTTCCTGAACGGTCAATTGTTGACGGGCCCCGAACAATTGAAGCCGGGCGACCGCATTCGCGTCAGCGACGTCGAGTTCGTGTTCCAGACGGACGCGGTCCCCGAATTCGCTCGAGCGGGCAGTGAGATGACGTTCGAAGGCACGAACTTCGGCATCATGATGGTCGATGAGCAGGATACCGACCGAGCGATCGGTGACGATTCAAGCTCGTCAGGCGTCGGCGCGAAGATCGAATTCCGCAGCTCGGCGGACGGGCTGAAGATGATCGCGACGCCCGAGGCGAAACTCGAGGCGTTGATGCAGATCAATCGCAACCTGACCGGTGCATTGTCCGTCGACGAAGTGTTGCCCAAAGTGCTTAGCAGTTTGTTCGGCATCTTCCCGGCGGCCGACCGTGGATTCATTGTCATGCAGGACGCGGCTGGCAACTTGATCCCACGCTGGGTCAAGACGCGAGCGCTGCAGGACGAAACGGAAACGATCCGAATCAGCCGCACGATCTTGCGCGAGGTGATGACGTCGGGCGAAGCGATCTTGTCGCTGGATGCGTCGGAAGACAGTCGATTCGATAGCAGCCAATCGATCGCCGACTTTTCGATCAAGTCGATGATCTGCGCGCCGCTTTTAGATGCGGAAGGCAAGGCGTTCGGCGCGCTTCAGATCGATTCGACTCAAGGACGCGGCCAATTTCGCGAAGAGGACACGGACTTGCTGGCCGGCGTTGCCGCCCAGGCCGGTATCGTGATCAACAACGCGCGGATGCATGAACGGGCGTTGCACCAACGCGAGGTGGAGCAGGATTTAAAACTTGCCACCGAAGTTCAGCAGGCTTTCCTTCCCCAAACACCACCGGATGCGACCGGATTCTGCGTCCGCAGTTTCTATCAGGCGGCCAATCATATCGGTGGCGACTACTTCGACTACATCCATTTGAACGACGGACGTGTGGCGATCGTCGTTGCCGACGTGGTCGGTCACGGGGTTGCGGCGGCCATGTTTATGGCAAAGCTGTCCGCGGAAACGCGATTCTGTTTGGCCAGCGATCCGCACGTCGGCAAAGCCATCGAACGTTTGAACGATCGGATGAGCCGTTTGCATGTCGAGCGATTCATCACGTTCCTGTTGATCGTCATCGACCCGACCGACGAGTATGTTTCGATCGTGAATGCGGGCCACATGGCGCCGCTGGTGCGAAAGTACTCGGACAAATCAATTTGTGAACCCAGCGAAGAAGAGTCCGGACTTCCCATCGCGATCGACGACGGCATGGAATACGAGGTCGTCCGATTCAAGTTCGAAGTCGGTGACTTGGCGGTGCTATACACCGACGGCATCAACGAAGCGATGGATATGCAGGACGAGGAGTTCGGCATCGATCGCTTGAGAACCTTGACCGCTCAAGAAGGGGACGCCGATACGGTGAAGGATAGGATCGTCAAAGAAGTGCTCGAGCACATCGGCGACGCGCCGCCGTTCGACGACATGTGCATGGTGGTGATCGAGCGGATCACCGGTGCGGTCGTACCTTCGAAACTTGATGCCGAAATCGGCGATACGGTTGATGAAGAACCGCTTCATCGTACCCACGGGTGATGGCAGTCCCGCCGATCCGCTATTTGGTTTCGTTCACCGGCCACGTCCAGGGTGTGGGATTCCGCGTTACGGCCGTGCAGCAGTCCCGCGGGTTGGATGTCCACGGGACGGTGTGCAACGAATCGGATGGCAGCGTGACGATGGACGTCGAGGGCTCGCCGTCGGATCTGAAAGAGTTGGTCCGCCGCATCGAATCGGTGATGTCGCGGAAACTGGACGGCACCGTGATTGACACGCGAAACCCGATCGGCCGAACCGGTGGGGTTGCGATTAAGAAGTAGCGAGGCGTCGTTTCGCCGGCTTACTTCAGGCCTTCGCGAGCGATGATGATCTCGGCACCGGTAGTCATGCGACGCAGTTTGCGTGCGACTTCCGATTTTTCCATCGTTCCAGCGGCAGCACGTGCCAGAAGCTTGGCCACTTTTTTCTTGCGGGTGCGGCGACGGCGAATTTCGCGAACGCGTTCGATTCCGGACGGCATCTATTCAATCCTGGGGTGGTTTTGGTTGGGTCGGGAGTTTAATGAACGGAGAAGTTTTCCGAAAGAGGGCGTTTTCCGAGCAACCCGATGCCCCTCCAGCGTGGTACTGCAACTCCGCTCGCAGGGTCTTCGGTGGTTTTCCGTGAACTGCTTCGCGGTTCACGTCCCGCAACGGCGTCGCGGGTCCACTTGGGGTAGCCCGGTTTAGGGTTTCTTTTTTGCGACGCCCTTCTTTTTGGCTGTCTTTTTCGTGGCAGTTTTCTTTTTCGCGGCCTTCTTCTTTGTCGCTGTCTTTTTCGTTGCCTTCTTTTTGGCAGCTTTTTTCTTCTTCGTCGGTCCCTTTGCTGCCCGTTCGGCCAACAGGTCCAGCGCGGCCTCGAAGGTCATTTCCTTCGGGTCCATATCCTTTCGCAGACTGGCATTGGTCGCGCCGTCGGTGACATAGGGCCCAAACCGTCCCTCTAGGATTTTGACTTCTTTCTCTGTGATCGGCGACGGCTTTTCGTACATCCGCAGCGGTTCTTTGGGCGTTCCCCGTCCGCGTTGTTTGGGCTGCTTCAGCAACTCCATCGCCTCGTCAAACGTCACCTCCAGCGGCGATACACCCGCGGGCAGCGACCGGGTTTCTTTTTCGCATTTGATGTACGGCCCGAATCGACCGTCAAATGCTTGCACCGGAGCCTTCATTTCCGGATGCTCGCCTAGCGTCCTGGGCAGGGTCAGCAGTTTGCAGGCCAAATCGAAAGTCAAATCGGCGACTTCCATGCCCTTGAGCAGGCCCTGGTTGCGTTTTTCGGGATCGTCCGGCTCGCCCAATTGCAGATACGGCCCAAAGCGTCCGACTTTGACGAAGATCGGCTTGCCGGATTCGGGGTGAGTCCCGATCGGTTCTTCTTCGACCTGGCCAGCCTCGAGCAACTCGACCGCCTTTGTCAAATCCATTTCGTCCGGTGGCAATCCTTCGGGGATCGACGCAGTTCGCTCGCCCTGTTCCAGGTACGGCCCGAATTTACCGACGCGGACGAAGACTTCGTCCTGGAATTCGCCGCTGTCCGGTTTCCCGATCAAGAACATCGCGGAGGCTTTCGGGTCGATCTCTTCCAGCTTTTCGACCAAGCGATTTTTCAGCCCGACGTTGTGCTTGTCATTCGAATCGTCACCAAAATAGAACTTCCGCAAATACTCTTCGCGGTTGCCCTCGTTGCGGCTGATCGAATCGAGGAAGTCTTCCAGTTCCGCCGTGAATTCATAGTCGACCAATGTGCCGAAGTGCTGTTCCATCAATCGTGTGACGCTGAACGCACGCCAAGTGGGGACCAGTGCCGAGCCTTTTTTCAGGATGTAGTTTCGTCGTTCGTCCGTGATCGTGCCGATGATCGACGCGAACGTCGACGGCCGGCCGATGCCCTTTTCTTCCAACGTTTGGGTTAGCGAGGCTTCGGTGTACCGCGCCGGTGGTTGGGTCGTGTGGCTCTTCGGATCGAGACTCTTCGTGTCCAGCGGATCCGATTCCTTGACATTGGGCAACAGCTTTTCTTTGCTTGCCAGTTCTTCTTCGGGGTTGTCGCTACCTTCGACGTAGGCCCGCAAGAATCCTTCGAACAGGATGCTGGTTCCCGACGCTGTGAACGTTGCGCCGCCGCCTTCGATCGTGATACTGATGCGTTGTTTCTTTGCATCCGCCATTTGGCAGGCAACGGTGCGTTTCCAAATCAGATCAAACAATCGGAATTGATCGGAATCCAGCTCGCCGCGAATCGTCTCGGGCACACGGAACGGTGTCCCGGCCGGGCGAATCGCCTCGTGAGCCTCTTGGGCGTTCTTGACTTTGCCCTTGTAAACGCGGACTTCGGGGTGCAGGAAATCGGGGCCGTATTCCGAGCGCACCAAATCGCGTGACGCCGTGATCGCTTCGGTCGAAAGCGTCACGCTGTCGGTACGCATGTAAGTGATGTAACCATTCTCGTACAAACGCTGGGCCGCACTCATGGCTCGTTTGGCCGTGAATCCAAGTTTTCGGTTGGCTTCCTGCTGCATCGTGCTGGTCGTGAACGGCGGCAGCGGCCGTTGGGTGAACGGTTTGACTTCGACCTTGGTGACTTTGAAGTCCGATGTGCGCAACTTTGCTGCCAACGCGATCGCTTCGGCCTCGTTCAACTGCAACAGGTCTTTCTTCTTCAGCTTGCCGGTTGTCGAATCGAAATCGGTACCTCGAGGAATCCGTCGCCCATCGACGGTCGAGAGTGTCGCCTGAAGCGATTCTTTTTTGCCGGTCAGAAAGACCGCTTCCAAGTCCCAGTATGTCGAGTCCACGAACGCAATCCGGTCGCGTTCGCGATCGACGATCAAGCGGACCGCGACCGATTGGACACGCCCGGCGCTGGTGCCTTTGCCAATTTTTCGCCACAGCAGATTCGACATATCGAACCCGTACAAACGGTCCAGGATGCGGCGAGTTTCTTGCGCGTTGACCAACGAATCGTCGATCTTACGGGTCGCCGTCAACGCGTTCTTGATTGCTTCCTTGGTGATTTCGTGGAAGACCAACCGATGGACGGGCACTTTGGGCTGCAACAATTCGTGAAGGTGCCAGCTGATGGCTTCCCCTTCGCGGTCTTCGTCCGTCGCCAGAAACAGTTCGTCGGATTGTTTCAGGGCGTCTTTTAGTTTTTTGACCTGTTTCTTTTTTTCGTCCGGGACGATGTAGAGCGGTTCAAAATTCGAATCCGTGTTGACGCCTAGGTAGGCCCACGGTTCGGCTTTGTACTTTTCCGGGACCTCTTTTTTGCCGGCCGGCAAATCACGGACGTGACCGATACTGGCCTCGACCAGATAGTTCGGGCCGAGAAATTTCGCGATCGTTCGCGCCTTTGCCGGCGATTCGACGATCACTAACGCTTTTCCCGTGCTCTTGGCCATGCAGACACATCAATCAGGTAGGAAGTGGAAAATTTTTCAGTGAAGTCAGAACTTGCCCCACCGAAATTTTTGAGACGCCGCGTCGACAAGTCCATGTCGAAGTCGTGTTTCTCTACAATCTCGGCTTGACCCTTCAAAAGTGCGGGCGATACCCTTTCCGGTTCGCGTCAGCACCGTTCGGCTCTCTATCGCGGAGAGTTCCGCTACAAAGTGTTCCGCTACAGAGAGTTCAGCGCTGCGGCGACGTTGTCAAGCCGACTCGCCAAAATCACTGCCGATCGGCACAACCCTATCCCTCCCAGTCCAGTTACCGCCAGACCACCAGCGGCCGAAAGTTCGTTATCACATGAGTAACAGTAACAGTAACAGTAACAACAACAGCTCCAGCCCGTTTGAACTGTTTCGCCGCAATCTTAAGCCGTTCATGATCTTCGCGACCCTGCTCGCGCTGGTCTCGTTCGTGATCCTGCCGATTCTGCAAACGTACCTGCAAAAACGTGCAGGTGCGGGCAGCGACGCGGTGGTGGCGAAGTTCGGCGGCACGGATTTGACCCAGACGCGGGTCAGCTATTTCACCCAGAATCACGCCGCGACGGTGCAATTCTTGAGCGAATTGGCCAACGAGACGATTTCTCGTGGGGGTGTGCCGCGGACGTCCGGCTTCGATTACGACGCCCAATCCCAACAAATTCGTTCGCTCGGGATCAACGAAAGCCCCAACGACGATGGCACGATCCGGACGTTCATGTTCGCCGAAGAGGCTCGCAAGGCCGGCTTCGAACTGGACGACAACGCCTTGCAGGTCTGGTTGGAACGATTCACCGACGGCTTGATCAGCCCCAGCGAAATCACCGCCCGCTTGATGCAAGCGACGGGAAATCGGATGGGACCGCCCCACCTTTACGAACAACTACGCAGCCACATGTTGGCCGACGTTTACTTGCGTCGAGGCAATTCGGGGCTGTTCGGAAACCAAGGCCCGCTGCTGACGCCGGACGAGCAGTGGAAGAACTTTCTGAAGCTGAACCAAAACGCGACGATCAATGCCTATGGCTTGCTGGTCAACGATTTCATCGAAAAAACAGACGCCAATCCGCCTGAGGCTCGTGTCCGAGAAGTCTATGACGATGGAAAAGACCGCGACGCGAATGATCAGTCGCCCGAACCGGGTTTCCACAAACGTTACAACGCCAAGTTCGAATACTTGGTGGGCAACTACCAAACGTATTTGGACGAGGAAGTCGCCAAACTGAGCGACGAGGCCGTCCGCGCCGAATACGACCGACGTTTGAAGGGTGGCGATTTCCAGTTGCCCGAAGAAGAGGCTGCTGACGAACCGGCTGCTGCCGACGAATCTGCTGCCGACGCAGCGGAAACGGACGACGACATGAAAGACGAAGCCGCAGACGAGAAGGCTGTGGTCGAATCGGACTCCGGCGATGCTGAGAAGTCGGAACCGGAAATGAAGGACGAGCCAGCCGAAGAGGAATCGGAAGTTGCCGAGGAATCGGAAAACGAAGCTGAGCCCGCGTCCGAACCGATAGAGAAAGCGGCTGAGGTCAAAGAGAAGCTCGAAGCCCAACGCGACGAACTTAAGAAAGATCTTGAGGACGTGAAGAAGAAGGTCGAGGACGTCAAGAAACTGAACGAAGACGCAGCTAAGCCCGCCGAAGCTGACTCGTCAGGTATCGAATTCGGCAACGGCGCCCGTTTGGTCTTCTTCCAAGACGAAGACACCGAAGCGGAATCCGACGAAGAAGAGCCGGCCAAGAAGGACGTCGAAAAGAAGGCCGAACCCGCGGACGAAGCGAACGCTGACGAGCCAAAGAAGAAGGATGTAGCCGAGAAGGGCGAACCAAAGAAAGAAGAAGCGAAGAAGGAAGAGCCCAAAAAAGAAGAGCCGAAGAAGGACGACACTCCGAAGGTACAAACCTTTGAAGATGTTCGCGAAGACATCGCTCGCGACTTGGCCGGTCCGCTCGCGCGTGACCGAATGGACAAGGCGGTCACCGCCGCAAATACCGCGATGCGAACCTACTTCAGCCGCCAAGGGATCTACAAAAGTAACCTCGTCAGCGGCAAGAAAGTTGATCCGCCCGCAAAGCCAGACTTGGCCAAGTTGGCCCAAGAGTATGGGTTGACTCTGGAAGTCATTGGTCCTCATTCGGAGGCCACCATCGGTGACGAACCGATTGCGAACTCGTTCGAAGTCGGTACTCAATTTGGACGTCGTGGTCCCAGCTTTGGCATCATGATGTTCGGTTTTGACAACGGACAAACTCAATTAGCGAAACAGCCGCTCTTCTCGCCCGTCCGCACGGCGGACGACCAGGCAGGCAAGATGTACGTGACTTGGAAGACCGAAGAAACCGAGGCCTACACTCCGTCGCTGGACGAAGTTCGGGACGAAGTCGTGTTGGCAATCCGCACGCAAGAGGCCCGTAAGTTGGCCACCGAGGCTGCCGCCGAATTGGTCAAACAGGCGGACGCCGGCAAGTCGCTTGCTGAATTGGTCCCCGATGAAAAGAAAGCCAATTTCTACGAGGGGCTCGGGCCGTTTACTTGGATGGAGTCGTTCGGGTTCCAAGGTGCGACAATCGGCAACGTTCCAGAATTGGACTCGGTCGGCGAGAAATTCATGAGTGCGGTCTTCACGACCGATGAGGGCGGCTACTCAGCGGGGGCCAATCAACCCGGACGCGTCATCTATATCGTGCAACCGTCGAAGTTTGAACCCAGCACGGATGAACTTCGTCGCCAGTTCAAGCAGCCCGTCAATCGAATGATGGCACGCATGGTGGCCAGCGACCTGGGCGAAATTCGCCGTGGTTATTATGAACAGTTGGATAAGACGGCGGGATTCGAGGAAATCAAACCCACAGACGAGTAAGCGCGAAGAATATCGAAGAACTTTCGTATTCGGGCTTCATTCGGTGCGAAAGTTTGGTCGATGCCTTTGCTGACCGCCCAGGCGAGTCTAAAATCCAAGTGTTGGTCTTGAACAAGACCTTCACTGCTTCGGCCCAGTAGTTTTCGGCAGAGGGATCATTTTTAGGGTTCGCCTTGATCAACTAAAGACTTGTGCAGAAGCACGTCGAGATCTTCGCGTTTCTCCCAGCGGCTCCATTTTGCCGCCGAACGGTCGAAGCAAACCATAAAGCCGGCCGGCAACCTGAAAAGGTTGTCGGTCGGTTTTTTTATGCAGTCACATTTTTTCAGAAGCCCAGTGTGGCCTGTGACCGTGGTCCTGCGACTCCGTCGCAGGTTGTACATTGTTCTTCTGTGAACTGCTTTTGCAGTTCACGTCCCGCAAGCGGAGTCGCGGGTCCACGTGGGGTCGTCCGACCGCTAGATGACTTCCAGGTTTGCATAGGCCAGGCGGAAGCTGTGTTCGCCTCCGTCGAATTGGACTTTTGCCGTTCGCTTCGGACCGCGTCCGGTGACTTCGATGATCGTGCCATCGCCGTGTTCCGGGTGGCGAACCGTCGTGCCTTCGCGATAGCTCATCAGCGGCGTCGTGCCCGCCTTCAGGAGGTCGGCGCCCGTCTTCAGTCCCGCCACAACGACAGAGGCTTTCTTCTTTGGTTTCATCGCCGCCGCCAACTCTTCGGGCGGCAACTGAGACACCTCGTCGATTTCGAATCCGGCCGGTGCGACGATAGCAGGTTCGTCCGACGGCGTTTTGCAAACTTGATCTGAGCCGACGTCTTCGTCCGGCAGATCCCATGAATCGGGATAGCTTTGGTCGTAGTCGTCTTCGCTATCGAACCAATCGCGGTTGCCCGTGCTTTCGATCCGTTTCATTTCATCGAGCGGCAACTCGTTCAAGAACGGACTTGGGATCACCGGTCGCACGTCGCCACGGACCGCGCGACGTTTACAGCAACTCAATTGCAACCACTCCTTCGCTCGCGTGATGCCAACGAACAAAAGCCGACGTTCTTCTTCGAATTGCTCTTCGGTTTCTTTGGATCGTTTGTGGGGAATCAAATCGTCTTCGACCGCGATCACAAACACTCGCGGGTATTCGAGTCCTTTTGCCGCGTGCAGTGTCATGATCGTGACACGGTCGGTGCCCCCGTCGATCGCGTCGGTGTCGGCGACCAGCGCGACCTGTTCCAAGAACGCTTCGAGCGATCCGTCGTCGGGGTGTTGCCGGTCGAATTCGACAGCGGCGGTGATCAGTTCGTCGACGTTCGACATCGGGTTGGCGTCTTGCTGTTCGACGGCCGTTTTTTCCAAGTACGCTTCGTAATCGATCTCTTCGACGAGGTATCGGATCAAGTCTTCCAGCGATGCCGTCGCCTTGATCGCCAACCGGTCGTAGAGCTTGATGAACTTGTTGACCATCGTGACAGCGCGTTTGGCGAGTCCTTCGATCTGGTCCGCACGCCGCGCCGCTTCCAGCATTGGGATTGCGTTGTAGTCCGCAAATTCGCGAATCCGTTCAACGGTTCGATTGCCGATGCCCCGCGTCGGCGTGTTGATCACGCGCATCAACGCGACGTCGTGGTTGGGGTTGTTGACCAAGTGAAGGTAAGCCAACAGATCTTTGATTTCACGGCGCTGATAGAACTCGACACCGTTGACGATCTGGTACGGCAACGACCGGCTGCGAAGGGCGTGTTCGAGCGACCGCGTCAACGCGTTCATGCGGCAAAAGATCGCAAAGTCCGACGGTTTCAATCCGTCGCTGATGATGGCCCGCGAGATCTCGTCGGCGATGCCGTCGGCTTCCTGGTAACCGTCTTCGAACATTCGCAAGATCACCGCTTCGCCTTCGGGGTGATCCGTGAATAATTCCTTTGCCTTGCGTCGGCGGTTGTATCGAATCAACTGATCGGCCGCGCGCAGGATGTTCGGTGTGCTGCGATAGTTCTTTTCCAACCGGACCGTTTTGACGGACGGATAATCCTTTTCAAAATCCAGGATGTTGTTCAGGTCCGCGCCCCGCCAACCATAGATCGATTGGTCCGGGTCGCCGGTGACGGCCAGGTTGGGGTGGTCAATCGACAGCGCGCGAACGATCGCGTACTGGGCCAAGTTGGTGTCCTGGTATTCGTCGACCAAGATGTATCGATACTTGCTGTCCAGTTCGCCACGGATCTCTGGATTCTCGCGCAGCAAGTTGGCAATGTGCAAAAGCAAGTCATCGAAGTCGACCGCGTTGGCCGTCAACAACTGTTGCTGGTAAATCGGATAGACCTTCGCCGCCAACGCATCGAGCGGACGCAGCGCAAGGCCCTGCATCATCTCGGGCGTGGTCAAGCGGTTCTTGGCGTGGCTGATCGCCGAGGCGATTTGTTCGGGCGATGCGTGAGTGGTCGAGACACCGGCCGCCAGCACGGCCCGCTTCATCGCTTGCTTTGAATCCGACGTGTCGTAAATCGAATAGTTTTCTTGCAGCCCGACCATTGTCGCGTAACGCCGCAAAAGTTGGGCACAGAAGCGGTGGAACGTGCCCATCCAGACCGGTTGATTCGGCGCCAGGGACTCGACCCGCATCCGCATTTCATCGGCGGCCTTGTTGGTGAACGTCAACGCCGCGATTTGCCACGGCGGAACGCCTTGGTGAATCATGTTGGCGATTCGGTGGGTGACGACGCGCGTCTTTCCGGATCCCGGTCCTGCCAAAATCAACATTGGGCCGTCGACGTGCGCAACGGCTTCCTGTTGTGCCTCGGTCAAGTTCTTAAAGATCGCGTCCATACTCGGTGTCTCCCGTTCGCTTCATCAACCCAAAAAACTTGCCCGCGCTGCGTTTACCGCCGGTTCACTATACCCGTGTCACCCAGATCGTTTAACGGGCGAGAGCTTAAGATGGACGCCTCGCGTTGCATCTCCGATTCACTGCACCGATACCCAACCCCGGGGGTGCTACACTGGCCGAAACGCGACGAGTTCTTTCATCCAACCGGCACGAGACAGATTCATCATGGCGAAGAACGTTCTGGGAACCGATTTGGCATCATGCAGCACCGATCCGATGACCGGTTTTTACCGCGACGGATGCTGCAACACCGGCGGCGACGATGCCGGTCTGCACACGGTTTGCTGTGAAGTGACGGCCGAGTTTTTGGAGTTCAGCAAGTCACGCGGCAACGATCTGAGCACGCCGATGCCGATGTACCGCTTTCCTGGGTTGAAGCCCGGTGACCGCTGGTGCTTGTGCGCGGCCCGATGGCGCGAAGCCTACGACGCAGGATTCGCGCCGTCCGTCGTGCTGGAGGCCTGCCATATCTCAACCCTCGAATGGGCATCGCTGGAAGAACTGCAAGAAAAAGCGGTTCCGGATTCCTAGCGCGGCGTCCTCTTCCCGGTACGACTTCCTCGTTTGACCGTTCGGATTTCGATCCGCCTTTTCGTATCACACGAAAAGACTTGCGGGAGGCTTTTTAATCACCGACGAATGGCTTTCAAGCAAAAATCTGAAACTGCACTGGCAAAGGTGATTCGGGAAAGTTATTCGTTGAATTATAGCAAATCTGTGCGACAGTGGATTTGTCTGGCACGCGATGTAGGACGTGCGAGATTCCCCCTGTGAACGAAGAATCTTTATCATGACGCGACATATTCAGGCTGCGTTTCTGAGTGCTGCTCTTGCTATTGCGATGTCAGCGACGTCCTATGCCGGAGTCGTCACGTCGGTGCTGCTCGATTTCCCAACTGAGTTTTCCACGACCCGCGATGCGATCAATGGGTTTGGTGTGTTGGGTACCGGAAGCGCTGTACACTTCAATCTGGGCGACTACGTCGAGCAAACGTACGGCAACACGGGGCTTTCAAACACAACCGGATCGCAGTGGCAGTTTAGTATCACCGATTTCACGCTCGATGGTGTCTTGAATACTTTCGATGCGCGAATCAACGGTGCAACCGTTGGATCTTTCAGTTACACCAGCGACGGTGTTTTTGGCAGTGTCCATGATTTTGACTTGACCTACACGCATGCTCCCGCCATCAATTCGCAAATCGGTGTAATGGGGCCCGACAGCTTCTTCTTAACGCTGTTAGCGACGTCCACTGTTCCGACCGGCTCTGGCACCTGGGCCTGGAACCCAGGCGGCACGGTCACGCTGACCGGCATGAGTTCAGCTCAAGCTATTCCCGAACCCGGATCGATGGCGCTGTTGACGTTTGCGACGTGTTCGCTCGGAATCGCAGCGTATCGCCGTCGAAAGACCGCCAACGGCACGGTTTGTTAGACAGCGTTTTGGTGTCCCGTGTCCCAATGATCCGTGTCCCAATGTCCGGCGGCCTGTTTCTACAAAGTGTCCGCTCCCAAGCAGTCGGCCGGCACGTTCGCGAGTTCGAGTGCCCATGCCAAGCTTGCCGCCGCGAATCGCTTGCACATCAAGTTATCGGCCGCTTTTTGGGCCTCGCGAGGCGGTCGGCTCCCACCTGGTAGGCAGGGTGAAATAGGTGGAATGCGTCGTTTTTTCGGGTTTTGCAGATTTTGACGGCGTTTGCTCTTGAAATGAAAAGAATTGCGGTAATCATCCATTGGCCGGGCCACCCTTTTGGCGTTCCCCAATCGACTCTCTTCTCTCTTCTCAAAGATCTAGCATGAAACGTTCCTTTTCTGCCGCAATGGTGTGCGTCGCCTTGTTGGTGATGAGCGCAGCTCAATCTCACGCGGGCGTCATGACGACGACTCTAGCTTTCCCATCGGAATTCTCGTTCACACGTCACGCGATTTTCGGCGATAGTGTGCTTGGTTCGGGCGGCGGCGGAGTCCACGTCGAGATCGGCGACTATGTCGAAGAAACCTTTGGCAACACCGGACTGGTCGACACAACCAGCTCGCGTTGGCAGTTCAGCATGTCCGACACGACGGACGCAGGAGTCACCAGCACGTTTGACGCGCGCATCAACGGTACAACGGTCGGCTCGTACAGCTTCGATGGCGACGGAGCGACCCCGACCACGCACACGTTTGATCTGGATTTCACCTATGCTCCCATCGCTTCGTTCACCGGCGGTGCCGGCCCCGAGAGCTTCTTCCTGACATTGATTTCCACTTCGACGGTCCCTCTTGGCCAAGGCGCGTGGAATTGGATTCCTGGTGGAACCGTCACTTTGACCGGCAATAACAACGCCGCGGCCGTGCCAGAGCCCGCTTCGCTGGCCGTGTTTGCCTTCGGTGCATGTGCGTTCGGCGCTTCGGTTTATCGCCGCCGTCGCCGAGCGACCGCCTAGTCACTTCGAAACGACCGATCTTCACTGAAACGGGCGGCCCCCCAAGGCTGCCCGTTTTTTTCGTGGAAAGACCAAGGCGTTGATTCAATCGATCTGCGGCTTGCGATGCACGACAGGTGCGACACGCACCAGTCGGCGACATGGGTAGTTTGCGGAGAATGCGGGTTTTTCCGGACTTGCGTCTTGATCTGCAAAATTTTTGAGCGACCATTGAACCACTCACCCAAAAGTGGGGTGAGTGGTAACTTCCCCCCAAAGAGAGTTTGCAACATGAAACGTACCTTTTTTGCCGCGTTGGGCTGCGTCGCCCTGATGGTGATGACCGCCGCGCAATCGCAAGCCGGCGTCATGGCGACGTCTGTGATCGGCTTCCCCACCGAAAACTCCACCACCCGTGATGCCATCAGCGGCTTTGGCACCTTGGGCAGCGGCGGTGGTGGTCAACACTACAACATCGGTGATTACGTCGAAGAAACCTTCGGCAACACCGGACTGGCCAACACTGACAGCTCTCGTTGGCAGTTCAGCATGTCGGACGTTACCGAGCTTGGCACCGTCAACACCTTTGATGCGCGAATCAATGGGGTGACTGTTGGTTCCTACAGCTTCATCGGCGACGGAAATCCGGGTTCGACGCGTTCTTTCGACCTGAATTTTGCTTACGCTCCGATTTCGTCGTACACCAGCGTCTTGGGCCCCGACAGCTTCTTCTTCACGCTGATTGCGACCTCGGCAGTGCCGATCGGCGATGGCTCATGGAACTGGTTCCCTGGTGGAACGGTCACGCTTTCGGGCATGCAAAGTGCCAACGCTGTGCCAGAACCGGCTTCGCTTGCGATCTTCGCATTCGGTGCCTGTGCATTCGGTGTGACGACCTATCGTCGCCGTCGCAAAATGACCGTCTGAGATCGACGAAACCACGGCAAATAACGACACGGGTGGTCCCACAAGGGCCGCCCGTTGCCTGTTGCCAACCCGAGCCAGAGATGGCACTTCGTTAACGAATGCTCGTCCATTTTCTTCCAAACGGGGAATGCTCGCGTGGAAAGATAGGGGTTCTGGGGATTTTGCGGAAAGTAGTGGGTTTTTGTATTGTGTTTTGAAAATCCTTGAACGAGCATTGGTTTGTTAGCCCCTCACGGGGGCTGAGAACAAACCTTACATCGAGAATTTCTAGCATGATACGTTCCCTTTCAGCCGCGTTGGTCTGCGTCGCTTTGTTGGTGATGACCGCCGCGCAGTCTCAAGCCGGCGTGATGGCGACGGCTTCGGTTGGCTTCCCGACCGAAAATTCGTTCGTTCGTGACGGCTTTACCGGAAACGGTGTTTTGGGTGCTGGTGGCACCGGAAACCACGCCAACATTGGTGACTACGTCGAAGAGACCTTCGGCAACACAGGACTGGCCAACACCACCAGCTCGCGTTGGCAATTCAGCATGTCCGACTTCACCAACCCGGGCATCATCAACACGTTTGACGCTCGCATCAACGGCGTTACGGTCGGTTCCTACAGCTTCGCGGGCGGTGTTTCACAGTCCCACGCCTTCGACCTGAACTTCGTTCACGCGCCGATCGCGTCGTACACCAGCGTCTTGGGCCCCGACAGCTTCTTCTTCACACTGATCGCGACATCATCGGTCCCGGTAAACAATGGCGGATGGGACTGGATCCCCGGTGGAACGGTCACGCTTTCGGGCATGCAAAGTGCCAACGCTGTACCAGAACCCGCTTCGCTTGCGATCTTCGCATTCGGAGCCTGTGCATTCGGCGTGACGACCTATCGTCGCCGTCGCAAAGTCAACGCTTAATCGCGTTTGACCACAAACGACTGATCGTTACATTGCGGGCAGCCTGCCAAGGCTGCCCGCTTTTCGTTGACACACAAAGCTTCGAGGGTGTTTTGAGCGGAAACGGCGCCGGAACTGTCGGCTTCCGCCTTGACGCTAAAGTCATGGTATTTCTATACTTCCGGGCTCGAAACTCCCTGTCCAACTGATCGAAGTCCACGGAAGATCATGAACGATCGACGTCACGAACTGCAACAAAACGACCTTGCGATCTATCTCGATCGCATCAATCGCTTCATCGAACCCCACTCCAAGATGATCGCAGTCGTCGTCGGTGGTCTGATCGTGGCTGGGTTGGCCTGGATGCTTTACAACAGCGAACAAACCAGCAAACGCAGCTATTCGACTTTCGAGTTGATGGAAGCGATGAATGGCAAGGACACCGAAGTCCTGGCCGACGTCAGCGAGAAGTTTCCGGGCACGCTGGCCGGCGAGTGGGCAAAAATCTACGAAGCCAACCAATTGCTTTCCGACGGCGTGGACGCACTGTTCACGGACCGCGATAACGCCAAGCGATTGCTTGACGATGCCAAAGTGGCTTACGACGAGTCGCTCGTCGGCAGCAAAGATCCACTGTTGATGTCCCGTGCCCACTTCGGTCTGGCTCGCACTTACGAATCGCTGGGCGAACTGGACAAGGCGATCGAACAGTATCGCAAAACCATCGGCATCGCCGAATCGGATCAGATGACCGAGAAGGCCGAGGAACGCATCGCGGCTTTGGAGAAACCGAAAACGAAAGAATTCTTGGCTTGGTTCGCCGACCAAGATTTCTCGCCCGCCGATCCGTCCCTGCCGCCGTCTTTACCTGGCAGCGAAGCATTGCCCGATCTGCCGGACTTGGACCTGCCCGATCTGGATCTTCCCGGTGGCACCAATTCCGACGTGATGGAGTCCGACGAAGGACTTGATCTGCCGTCGGATGAAGACGCGGCCACGGGCGTGAAAGCCGAAGCCGAATCGGACGCCGCTGAGTCTGAAGCCGCTGAGTCTGACGCCGCTGAGCTCGACTCTGCCGCGCCTGAAGCCAAGACTGAAGCCGCCAGTGCCGAGTAACCGGCGCGGCGATGATCGACCGCGGAACCAAACTCGCACGGATGACGAATCGGAAGACAACAGCAACGACGACGTCGAAGAAGTCGACGGTGAAGCGGTGGTTGCTGAAACCGTGTATCGCGACTTTGTCGTGCCCGAATCGGCGGACGGCGATCGCGTTGATCTCTTTCTGACGCAAAGCTGTGATGGTTACAGCCGCACACAAATCCGAGCCGCCGTCCAGGACGATGGCGCGGAAGTCGATGGTCGCGTTTGTCGTCCCAGTTTAAAGCTCAAAGAGGGCCAGCGGGTTCGATTTCGCGTTCCGCCGCTGCCGACCGACGACACGGTCCCCGAAAATATACCGCTGGACGTGTTGTACGAAGACGACGGGATGGTCGTCATCAACAAACCACCCGGCATGGTCGTCCACCCCGCGCGAGGAAATTGGACCGGCACGTTGACCAGCGCGCTGGCGTATCGGTTTCAATCACTTTCGGACGTCGGTGGCCCAACGCGCCCCGGCATTGTCCACCGGTTGGACCGGGACACGTCTGGTGTGATCGTGGTAGCGAAAACCAATGCGGTCCACGTGCATTTGTCGGCCCAATTTGCTGATCGTTCGACCGAAAAGGAATATTACGCGATCACCAACGCGCCGCTGGATCGCGACCGAGACATCATCGACGCGCCCATCGGTCGCCACCCTTACCAGCGCGACAAAATGGCGATTCGCGACGGACACGTGACCAGCAAGCCTGCGTCAACGTTCTATGAAGTGATTTCGCGTCACGGCCGATTCGTGCAAGTGCGGTTGTTGCCCAAGACGGGACGCACGCACCAATTGCGAGTTCACTTGGCTCACATTCGCTCGCCGATTTTGTGCGACAAGCTTTATGGCGGGCACAGCGAAGTGAGTGAGTCTTCGCTGAAGCTTGGCAAGCGAGACGAGTCCGACAAAACCGTCGTGTTGAATCGACAAGCGCTGCACGCGCGCAAGTTGACGATAGTGAATCCACAGACCGGCAAGCCAATGACGTTCGAGGCGCCGATCCCTGACGATCTGCAGCGCGTCATCGACATGCTGCCTTAAATCCCACCTGCTGCTTTGCCGACGATGTCCCGCGACGCCGTCGCACGGTATATGGTGTTCAGGACGATCAAGTGATCCGGTGGGCTAACGGCCTGTTGAAAAAGGGCTCTGGCCCTTTGGGGACGTTGCTGAAACATTGTGAATTCGAAGCGTCGGAGAGGTAGACCCTTTTTTCAACAGGCTGCTAAGCGCCGACCGCGGCCGCTTCTTCGATGAAGTCCGTGTTGACGCCGAGATCGTTCAGTAGCAGCCGACTGGAGATCCGACTCGATTCGTAGATCACTGGTAGCCCGCTGCCTGGATGGGTACCGCCGCCGACCAAATAGACACCGTCGAGCTCTTCGAAGCGGTTGTGCGGTCGCTTGTGCAGCATCTGCCCCAAGTTGTGCGCCAAGTTGAATGTGGCGCCTTTGTAGATCGCGTACTTGTGTTCCCAGTCGTGCGGCGTGATCCGATGCTCGAACCGAATACGGTCGCGGATATCGGTCAGCCCGATCGCGGCCAACTTGTCGAGTGTCAATTCGCGGAAGCGATCGGATTCGACGCTCCAGTCGACATTGGGGTGTTGGTGCGTGACGGGGACCAGGACATACAAAGCGCTGTGGCCGGGTGGTGCCAGCGACACATCCGTCACCGAGGCGTTTTGAACATAGAACGACGGGTCGCTGCTGAGCACATGCTCGACTTCGATCTCGCGCAGATTTTTTTCATAGTCGTTGGCAATGTGAATGCTGTGATGAGGAAGGTCGGCATAAATCCCTTCGATGCCCAGGTAAAGCATGAAGGTGCTGCACGAGTATTTCTTGCCAGCCAGTTTCTCGTCGCTCCATCGCTTTCGCGACGCATTCGGAATCGTCTTCGTCATCCAGTGAGCAAAGTCGGCGTTGACGACGAACGAATCGGCGTCATAACGATCGACGTCGGTGTGAAGTGTCTTTAAACGCTTGCCCACCAGTTCCACCGACGTGACCGCTTCGTTCAATCGAATCTTGACGCCCATGGATTCCGCGATTTCGGCCATCCGTTCGCTGACCCGACTGCAGCCGCCTTGCGGATGCCAAACGCCGTATTCGTATTCCAAAAACGAAAGGATGCTGAACAGGCTCGGGCACTGAAACGGAGACATGCCCAAGTACTTGGCTTGGAACGCGAACGCGATCACCAAACGAGGATCGTCGAAGTACCGTTCTAATTCGGTGCCCAGGGAACGCATCGGATGCAGATGCCGCGCCGCGGGCAACAGGGAAGGGCGTATCAAGTCGGTGACGGAGCTGAACGGCGATTCTAGGATCGGCCGGAACTTGGCCAACTTCACGCGGTTGTCGTCCATGTACCGACGCAGGGCACCGACGTCGGCGGGCGAGATCTTCGCGATCTGGCGATCCATTTCGTCCATGTCGGCGGTACAGTCGAGCTGGCCGCCTTGCGCAAACGTCAACCGATATTGGGGATCCAGTCGAGTCATCGGGACTTCGTCCATCAAGTCGCGGCCGACCGAGGCGAAGATCTCCGACAGCACGCGGGGATACAAAAAGAACGTGGGCCCACAGTCGAACCGGAATCCGTCGGCTTCGATCGCCGACGTGCGACCGCCAACTCGGTCGCTCTTTTCCAAGACCGTGACATCACAACCGGCGTGAGCCAATTGCATCGCCGCCGCCAATCCGCCGGGGCCGGCCCCTACGATGACCACTTTTCGTTCAGACAACTTCGATATTCCTAGTGCTTCATCCACATTCCCGGGCGTCGTGTACAAGACGAACACTCCGCCAGACCATTGGACTCTAGCGCACCGGCAATCGGGGCGCTAAAAGCCGCCGTCGGCCACACCCGCGTTGATTTGTTCGCGGACGATCGCTTCGATCCGCGCATTCGAAAAACTCTCGTCCGGAACCTTTTCGCGATCCGCCACCAGTCTGGCCCGTTGGACGACATCGATGATCGCATCGACGTCGATCGGTTGCTGTAGTCGGTGGCCACCGGGGCGAGTGCTATCGGCAATGTAGACCGGTGTTAAAACGTCTTCGAAATCGAACGACGTCGTCTTCCCGACTTCGACCGATCGCCGCAATCGCGACAACTGTTTCGACGTTTCGGCCGCCACTTCGGGCGACGCGTTCTTCGTTGCTGCGGCATCGACGGCGTACAGTTCACCCCACTGGATCACCGGCAATCGCTGTAGCCGTTGCAGGATTCCCGCGGATTGCCAGTTCTCGTATTTGCCACGCTGCATCTCATCGACCAACCGGGTGACCTGTTTGATCACCAGTTGCTTCTCGTCAGGCTCCAGCAGGCTCTGTTCCAGTTCGGGGATGTACGCATCGCGAAGCGTCCGGATCGCAAACTCGGTTCGTTTTTGAAACAGCAACCAAGTCGAGAATCCACAGAACACAAAGCCGGCGATGCCCATCAGCGCGGTCGCGGCCAAGATCGCCGGCATCCAACCAGGGCCATCATCGCCTTTCGTTGGCGGCTGGGGCGGCGAAGTCGGCGATGGGGTCGTTGGTTGTTCCGGTGAAACCGATTCGAGTTCGGGTTCCCGTTCGGCTTCAGGGTCGGCGGATTCGTCAGACATCAATCCAAGAACTCGATCTTTAAGATTTTGAACTTCAGCTTACCCGCCGGCGCATCGATCTCAGCCGTCTCGCCGACCTTCTTGCCGATCAAGCCTTGGCCGAATGGGCTGGTCACCAACACCTTGCCGGCGTTGACGTCGTCTTCGCCGGCGCCGACCAACGTAAACTGTTCTTCGTCGCCATACGCCACGTCTTCAACCGTGACGGTGCATCCAAAGACAACTTCGTCCTTGGGCAGGGTGGCCATATCGATGATCGTGGCGCGCGCGATCTTGTCTTTGTGTTGCGAGATCTTGGCCGCGATCATGCCTTGGTTTTCACGCTGGGCATGGTACTCGGCGTTCTCCTTCAAATCGCCTTCGGCACGTGCTTCGGCAATCCGATCGGTGCAAGCCGCCATCTCGACTTCCAGGCGTTCGATTTCGGCTTTGATCTTGTTGTAGCCCGCGCGGGTCATGGGTACCGATTCGATCATGGCACCAGTCCTTTGAGTTCGACGTTCGACAAAAAGAAAACCTTTCCCGGTGCGGGGAAAGGTTTTAAATTTTTCTTGGAGGGATGAGCCACAAAAGGCTCACGCGAGGATTGTCGCCGCTAGGGCGGTGAAAGTAAAGAGCGAGCGACCCCGTCTGGGTGGGAAACTGGACGGGAGCTGCGTTGGCTGCGCAGTCTACTTTTTCCTTCTCGCGGCGGCCCGCTGGTTGACGATTTGACGTTGCTGGGGATTGAGCCGGGAATACGCGGCAATTTCGTCCAGCGTGCGGTGGCACCCCTCGCACACGCCCTGCTGGTCGATCGTGCAAACTTGGATGCACGGTGATGCGGACGGATCTTCGGGCGGGTTGTTCATGGTCGGTGGGGGCTAACAGCCTATTAAAAACGGGGTCTGACCCGTTGGAGACGTTGCTGAAATATTGTGAATTTGAAGCGTCGGAGAGGGGCAGACCCCTTTTTCAACAGGCTGCTAATCATTGGGTGGTGAACTGGTCCGGTCCGCCGGCAACCGGCGAGTGTCGATACTCGGTCACGACCCAGCGATCCCCTACCTTTTGAAACCGCAGTTCCAGTCGTCGCACCACGCGCAGATTCCGCACTCCGCCGCGTTGGTTGCTGACGTCGACCTTGACCGACATGTCCACGTCGGCTTCGGGGGGAAACGATCCTTCGATCATCGTGATCGAACGAAGTTTATTGACGCGAGCCATGGTGAATTCGAACTGTGGCAATTCGAGCCGCGCCATTGCCTCGGCTTTCTCGTCGCCGATGATTCGGTAGGCTCTTTCGAAGTCATTTTTCTCAACCGCATCAGCCGTTTCGTAAATGACGCGTTCGATCTGCTCGCGATCGGTTTCCCACTTCGAGGCCACCAAGAACGCGACGGGAATCAAAGCCAACGCGATGATTCCCATCACCGCGGCCGCCTTCTTGCCGGTCTGCAGCCAACCAAACAACAACCCGCCGCCAAGCATGCCCAGCATCAACGAAACGATCCAAGGCTGCTCGGCAAGAAGAGAAGGCATGGGGATGGGTCATAGGTAACAGGTTTCAGGTGACAGGTTTTCGCGAGTTGGGCACGAGGTGCCACTCCGAAATCTTATCACACTGCTGTATCGACTGCTGTATCGACTGCTGTATCGACTGCTGTTACCTGTTACCTACTTGTTACCTACTTGTTCCTACAACTTTGCTGCGAAGACTGGGCCACCGTATTGTGCGGTGTCGCCCAGCATTTCTTCGATGCGAAGTAGTTGGTTGTACTTTGCCATGCGGTCACTTCGGCTGGCCGAACCGGTTTTGATTTGGCCGGTCGAAAGGGCAACCGCCAAGTCGGCGATGGTCGAGTCTTCGGTTTCGCCGCTGCGGTGACTGCTGATCGACGTGTAGTTGTTGCGATGAGCCAATTGGATGGCGTCGATCGTTTCGGTCAGCGTTCCGATTTGGTTGACCTTGATCAGGATGCTGTTCGCAATGCCTTCGTTGATACCGCGTTGCAAGCGATCAACATTGGTGACGAACAAATCGTCACCGACCAACTGGACCTTCTTGCCGATCTTGTCGGTCAACTTCTTCCAGGTGTCCCAGTCGTCTTCGTCGCAACCGTCTTCGATGCTGCAGATCGGATACTTGTCGCACCAACCGGCCAAGAAATCGACCATCTCGCTGCCCGACATCTTGTTGCCGTCGATCGAGTAGGTCTTTGAATCTTTGTCGTAAAATTCGGTCGAAGCCGCGTCGAGTGCGATCCAGACTTGTTCGCCGGCCTTGTAACCTGCCTTGTCGATCGCCGTCATGATGACGTCGAGAGCTTCTTGGTTGCTCTTCAAATCAGGTGCGAAACCGCCTTCGTCGCCGACCGCGGTGTTGTAGCCCTTGTCGGTCAGAACTTTCTTCAGGTTATGAAAGATTTCGGTGCCACAGCGAAGTGCGTCGCTGAATCGTTCGAAGCCCAAAGGCATCACCATGAACTCTTGCACGTCGACGTTGTTGTCGGCGTGTTCGCCACCGTTGATGATGTTCATCATCGGTGCGGGCAACATGCGAGCACCGGCGCCGCCGAGGTAGCGGTAAAGTGGTTGTCCGGTGCAGGACGCAGCGGCGTGGGCGGTGGCCAGCGAAACGGCCAGGATCGCGTTGGCGCCCAGGTTCTTTTTGTTCGGGGTGCCGTCCATTTGGATCATCGCCGCGTCGATGCCGGCTTGGTCGGTCGCGTCCATGCCCTCGAGTGCTTCGGCGATCTTTTCGTTGACGTTGTCGACGGCCGTCAGAACGCCCTTGCCCATGTAGACGGACTTGTCACCGTCGCGGAGTTCCCACGCTTCGTGCATCCCGGTGCTGGCTCCGCTAGGTACGGCGGCGCGACCGTGAGATCCGTCGGAAAGCAAAACTTCGCATTCGATCGTCGGGTTTCCGCGGCTGTCGAGGATTTGGCGGGCGTGGATGGCTTCGATCAAAGTCATGGGAGGTCTCGTGAAAACTTAAGAGTTGGGAGGGTCTGTTTCGTTCCGGGCTGGCATTTTGGTGCATCGCTGCCAAACTGGCTAGGCGTCGGGAATAGGTTTCAGTTGTCAGGTAACAGGCATCAGGACTTTTATTTCCTGTCACCTGATACCTGTCACCTAGAACCTACTGCCAATGTTCACCGGACTCGTCGAAACTCTCGGCACCCTCGTCAACGTCGTCGATCAATCCCCGGGCAAGCGTTTTACCGTTGATGCCGGGTTAGTGGCCCAGGATGCGACCATGGGGGCCAGCATCTGTATCAATGGGTGTTGCTTGACGGTTGTGGGTGTCGAAGCAACGAAACTGGATTTCGAAGCCGGCGAAGAAACGTTGTCGCGGACGAACTTGGGCGAATTGGTCATCGGCAGCCACGTCAATTTGGAACGCTCACTCGCGGTCGGCGATCGGATGGGCGGACATTACGTTTCCGGCCACATCGATGCCGTCGGACGATTGATCGAGCGAAAAGATGATCCGCCGTGGGCCAACCTGCGGTTCAGCATCCCGAAACACTTGGCGTCCCAAGTCGCATCCAAGGGCAGCATTGCGATCGACGGCATCAGCTTGACGGTGGTCGACGTCGCGGACGATTCGTTTTCCGTCGCCTTGATTCCTCACACTTTGTCCGTCACCACACTGGGCGGCCGGAAAGTTGGCGACCGAGTGAATCTGGAAACCGATCTGTTGGCCAAATACGTCCAGCGAGCGTTATCGCAAAACACAGATCTTTCCTAATACCTAACACCCAATCCCTAAAACCAATCCCCCCCCCTCTCTATGTCCGACCAGCCTCGACAAACCGCGACGTATCTTTCCAAGCGACTCGCCGCGGCGGGGCTTCGGCCGGTGTCGCGGTTCGGCCAGAACTTTTTGATCGACTTGAACTTGGTCGATCTGATCGCTCGCTCGGCCGAGATTCGCAAGGACGACGTGGTGCTGGAGATCGGCACTGGCGTCGGATCGTTGACGACGCGATTGAGTGACCAAGCGGGTGCGGTGTTGACGGTTGAGATCGACAACAACTTGCACCAAATGGCAAGCGAAGAGTTGTCGGGTCGCCCCAACGTCAAACTAATCCACGGCGATGCGTTGAAAAACAAGAACACGCTGCGACCCGAAATCATGGAGAACATCCGTGACGCGATGGCCCGACTGGGTCCCGAGTCACGGTTCTTGCTGGTCGCGAACCTTCCGTACAACGTCGCTACGCCGATTATCAGCAATCTGTTGCACGAGACGCCAACGCCGGATGTGATCGTGGTCACGATCCAAAAAGAAATGGCAGATCGCATCGTCGCAGGTCCTGGAACCAAAGACTACGGCGCGCTAAGCGTTTGGGTGCAATCGATCTGCGATGCCGAGATCGTGCGGATTCTGCCGCCGACGGTGTTTTGGCCACGTCCGAAGGTCCATTCCGCGATCATCCGATTGGACCATCGACCCGAGCGGCGAGCCGCGTTCACTGACCTTGATCACTTCCACGCTACCGTTCGATCGCTGTTCTTTCACCGACGAAAATTCTTGCGCTCGGTCGTGATCAGCGCGATGAAGGGACGACTGGACAAGGGCGAAGTCGATGAAGTCCTGCAGACACTCGGCCACGGCGAAACGGCGCGAGCGGAAGAGCTGGACGTCCAACAAATTCAACAGTTGGCCGAAGCACTGCGATTGGCAGAACTGAAAAAGCAGTAACCCATCCATCCAAAATTGTGGCCCTGCGACTCCGCTCGCAGGGTGTACGATGATCGGATCATGAACTGCTTTGCAGTTCATGTCCCGCGAACGGAGTCGCGGGTCCACATCGGGTGGCCCGAGTTATGCGGTTTCGGCTGGTGCTTCTTCTGTCACTTCCGCCTTGGCTTTTTCCTCTGCCTCTGCCTCTTTCGCTTTTTTCTTTGCCTTGGCGTCCGCCTTCGCCTTCTTTTCAGCTTCCGCCATCGTCACTGCGTCAGCTTTCTTTTTCTCCGCTGCTTCGATTTGTTCTTTCGTCGGTTCGATCGGGAACGTCACCGTCGTCAAGCCACGGTCGATCACCCACACGTTGCGAAAACGAACTGGGTCCCCGTGATCTTGCAATTTGATCGGCAACAGCGACGGTTGCTCTTCCTGGCCGTGGCCGGTTTGCGAAGCCAGTTCGACGTTATCCTGTACCTTCACGCCGTTGAGCCACGATGAAATGTGGGCACCGCGGAGCTTCGATCCGTCCGACGCCCAGCGTGGCGCCGTGAACTCGATGTCATACGTTTGCCAAACCAGCGGCGGCAAGCACATGTTGAAGTCGGGTTGTTTGAAACGGTAAAGAGCGCCACAACCGTTGAAGACAGCGTCTTGGGCGAACGAGTCGAGCACCTGGCACTCATATCGACTCTGCAAATACAAGCCGCTGTTTCCGCGCGACTGGTCCGACGCCTCGGGCATGTAGGGCAACCGAAACTCGACGTGCAGGTTGAAGTCCTGGAACATCGGTTTGACGTCCGCGCCCTGCATCAGCAAACCGTCGTCGGTCATGGATGCTTTCGAAAACTGGTCGACGTTGGTGCCATCGAATAGGACGGTGGCACCCTCGGGAGCCGGGGCACCCATTGTCGGGCTGACCCGCTCGGTGCGTTCCAGTTTCCCCAGCTTGGTGCCTTCGCGATCGACCAGAGTGCATCCTTCAGCGGAAACGAAAATCGCCCAAGGTCCGCCCGACAGAATCACGGTGTCTCCGCTACGTCGGCCGATCAACCGCATCGGCTTGCCGCCGAATGTTTCCTGGCCCGGCAATCCGCCAGTGAACGACAGGGCGTCAAAGTTGTCGCCGCCGACCGGCCGGATTTGCAGGCCGATTCGCTCGGTTTTTCCTTCGCTGACCGTGATTTCGCCCACAAATTCGCCCAATAGCGGGTAATTGGCGTCGTCGGTTGGCGGTTCGGTGTGAACCGGACCTTTGCCCGGTTTGGCTTCGGGATCAGCGGCAAAAACGGGGCTGATAAGCGTGGATGCGATCAACAATGCGGAAAAACGACGGCGCATATCGAATTCTTTGGTGGGTGGGATGAGGAGCGAGACGCCAGTTTAATCGAGCAACGGGGTTATTGAAGCCAAAACCGGCACCCCTGCGTGGTCCTGCGTGGCCCTGCGACGCCGTTCGTAAGGTGTGCGTTGGATTTTGTGAACTGCTTTGCGGTTTACGCCCCGCGAGCGGAGTCGCGGGGCCACATAGGGTTGCCCGAACTTCGAGTTCCCGCCCATACGATCGTCGCGCCGACGACGGCGATGCCCGTCGCGATCACGATCCAGGTGACTGGCAAATGAGTTTGGTTGTCAAAGTCTGCGCCCAAAAACTCCAGTTTTTCGTGATAGTGCCCGACCAATTCCAACAGCCCATTGTGGACAAAGTGCATCACCATGCCGGGCAAGACGCTGCCGCTGCGGTACGCGATCCAGCCTAGAACGAAACCTAGCAACGTCGACGGCACGAACCGCTCGATCAGCAACGCGCTGCCCGTCAGCACGTGGAACAAGCCGAACAGTACGCTGGTCAGCGCGATCGTTTGCCATGGCTTCATGACTTTGCGGAACGACGAAAACAGATATCCGCGGAAGCAGAGTTCTTCGATGATCGCCGGAGTAGCCGCCAACGTTAGCAGCAAGATCCAAGGCGGAACCAGCTTCCACGCCTTCAGCACCTTTCGCGTCTGTTGGATCCGCTCTTCGCTCAAACCGCCCACGCCAAAGTATTCCGCCAATACGAACGCCTCGTGTGCGACCGCCCACGCCCCCAGCCCCATCACCATCGCACCGACGATCGCGGTCAGTGGTGGAGTCGACAATCGGAAGGTCGTTCGCGGGCGATTGCGACCGATCCACGACGCAATCGCCGGAACAGCACCGAAGACCGCGATCAACGCCACCGCGCTCAAGATCATGCTGCGGATTTGCAAGTTCGCCGCTTGTGCATCCGTCAAATCGGTTTCGCCCGACAGCATCCCCGCCTTGATGCCGCCGAGGTACTGCATCAAAACGTTCGATAGCACAAAGTAAATCGGCACCAACAAGGCCAGTACCAACGCCGCCGCCTGAGGGCTTGCCACGTCGGTCGCTTTTCGCGGCCGCCGAAACAGCGATGCAATCGACTGCTCACTCGTGCGTGTCACCGCATCGCTGCCGAACAGTTTGGCGGCAATGCCCAACGCGGCCGCCGCATATCCGATCGTGCTAAACACTGCCGCCGCGGCCGCAGCCGGTTGGACCGTGCCGCCCAGCAATTCACGCGCAAGCAAGACGATGTTGATCAGCGGCGCGATCGCCAACGGCCCCTTCAGCTCGACACCCGGCATCAACGACAGCATCCCTGGCGTGATCGCGAACAACATCACCGGGATCAAGTAAGCCTGGGCTTCTTTGAACGAGCGTGCAAAGCTGGTCAACGACAACAATACCGCCGAGAAGAAGCCACTAAACAGAACCAGCAACCCAAGGATCTGCAGCACCGCCAGCCATGGGAATCCCGGTTCACCACCCGTCAACAGCGGCAGCAATCCGCCCAACCACAGTGTCGTGAACATGGCCAAAAGGTTCGCCATCGCCGTCAACAACGCCACCGTCACCACGGCAACGTATTTAGCCAACAGCACATAGAATCGCGGAACCGGCGATGCCATCAGCGCCTCCATCGTGCCCCGCTCGCGTTCCCCAGCCGTCAAATCGATCGCCGGATATACCGCGCCCGTGATCGTCATCAGCACCAACACCAACGGCACGATCGTTGCCAAGATGGGTGTCGATTTCGGTTCGCCGACCTGTTCGATCACCAATTTGATGGGTTGGCGAAAGTCCGGATCCGTCGATTTGGCCGACGCTTCGGCGTACGCCATTTTCAACCACTGCATCCGTTCAACCACCACGCGACGCGCATTCTGGCTGTTCGCATCCCCATCGAACGAGGTGACCGTCACCACGGATTGGCCGTCGGGTTGATCGGTGACACTGATCGCGATGTCCACGATGCCGCGCGCAAGAGCTTGCACCGGAGGAAGCGGGTCGTCGTTGGTCGGATCCGTGGTGTTGAAGAAGGCGAATCCCGCCATTTCGCCGCTGCTCGATTTCAAGATCGCTTCGGGCGGTGTGGCTTCGGGACTAGATAACAACGCGTCCATCCGCCCGCCCACGTCATCCGACGCGACGCCGACCTTGTAATTAACATCCGTCGACGCGTCCGACGTCAGCAAATAGCGGTTCATCGCCATGCTCAACAGCGGATAGACCAACAGCGGCATTAGCAACAGCGTCACGATCGTGCGTCGATCGCGGCTGGTTTCTTTCAATTCTTTCTGACACAACCGCCAAAGTCGTCCAAGGACCGACGGCGTGTGGTGTCGAGTCGTTGCCTGAGATTCCGTCATCAAACGCCTCTCATCAATTCGACGAACATATCGACCAAGTGTTGTTGTCCCGTTGATGCTCTCAACTGATCAAGCGTACCCATGTGCCGAATTTGGCCACGATGAAGGAGTCCGAAACGGTCGCACAGTCGTTCGGCTTCGTCCAGTCGGTGAGTACAAACGATCACCGCTTTGCCGACGTCGCGCAAGTGTTCGATGTATTCGAAAATCGTTTGCACGCCGACCACGTCCAAGCCTCGCGTCGGTTCGTCCAGCAACATCACCGGCGGATCGTGGATCAAGCCGCGAACCAGTGTCACCCGTTGCCGTTGGCCCGTCGAAAGGGTGCCCGCCCGCCGCTCGAGCAGCGGTTCGATACCCATCAACTTGGCCAGAGATTCACAGCGATCGGCGGCCACATTCGGGTCAACCGCGTACAGATCGGCGAAATACATCAGCATCTCGCGGACCGACAACCACGGATAAACGCCGTCGCTGGCCGAAACGAACCCCAGCCGCGCCTTGACTCCGATCGGATCGTCCGCCGTTCGCACTCCATCGACTTCGGCATAGCCTTCGTCGGGTTCAAGCAGCCCCAGAATCATCCTCAGCGTAGTCGTCTTGCCGGCACCATTGGCGCCCAGCAATCCGAATACTTCGCCAGGCGAAACTTGGAATGACAAATGATCGACCGCGCACAAGTCGCTGTCGTCCAGAGAGAAGGTTTTCGTCAGCGACTCGACCGCTAGCATCGTTCAGCGCCCCGCCGGAGGCGCCGGCTTGTTGGAATGGTTCGATTGTTCGCGCCGGCGAGTGCCGACCATCGCATTGCCCGTCTACGTTGTCACATCTTAGCGGGTTCGGATAGTCCGCGCAATTCAGACAATTCTGTCGTTCCGGTCTACGCGCGGCGCTAGCCGACCGGCCATAATGAGAAGCATCTGACCCTTCACGTGATGAGCCGAATCCCCATGACCTTGCGTTTTCTCGATATGCTCGACCGATCCCGTCTGTGCCAAATTGTCCCGACCCTCCTAAGCGGTGTGTTCGTTCTCGCTTGTTCCGGCAACGCGATCGGGCAAGAAACGGCGGCGCCACCCGAAGCGGCACAGACGGAAGTCGCGGCGCCCCAAACGGCCGCGCCGGTTGCGAACGCGCCAGCAGTTTCTGGGGGTCAGGCCGAGCTCGATGAAGCCATCATCAAGCGAATTGACGCCGAAAGCGAAGCCCAGCTTGAATCGGTTGCCGCATTGCTTGAGTCGTCAATCCAGAAAGGACTGGACGAAGAGAATGCTGCGTTCGCAAAGCAAATGCTCGGTTCGGTGCTGTTCCAACGTGCCGAAGGTTTGGCTCAATCGATCGTCCAGGCCGGTGGTCGTCGACGTGAGGATGTTCGTGACGAAGCGATCATCGTGTTGAAGCAGGCCGTCAAATACGATCCCACACTGGTCGAAGCGTTTTTGTTGATCGCAAGACTGAATCTTCTGCCGGGTGGCGATCGCGGGCAGATCACGGAAGCAACGACCAACGCCATCGCACTGCTTGACGACGACCCGAAAGAGAAGAGCGCGGCGCTCGTGCTTCGAGCGCTGACGCAAGATGACGAAACCAAGCGACTTCAGGATTTGGATTTGGCGGTCGAAGCCGACGCCGACAACATGGAAGCACGCCAGGCTCGGGCCGCACTAAAATTGCAATCCAATGACGTCGAAGGTGCGATTGCGGATTTGGAAGTCATCTTGGCCAAGGATCCGACCAACCAAGCGATCGCCGGTGCCGCGGTCCAGAAGCTCGTGCAGTTGGACCGACTCGACGACGCGATGGCGTTGATCACCAAGATGCTGGCCACCAAGCCGAGCGAAGGGATGTATCGGATGCGGGCGATTCTGCACCGCGCCAACAACGACAGCGATGAAGCGATGGCCGACCTGAACAAGGCGATCGCGATGTCCCCCAAAGATCCAATGACGCTGATGCAGCGATCGGCTCTTGCCCTTGATCGAGATGACATCAAGTCGGCTAAGGCCGATTTCGCTGCGGCGCTGGAAATCGAACCGCGAATCGAAGGTGCTGACGAAGCGATTGAGTTGCGTTTGCAAATCGCCGTCGCCGAGAAACGGATGGTCGACGCGATCAACGACGCCCAGCTTCTGGTTGACAAGGATCCGGGGAATCTTTTCCGCCGGCTGCGTTTGGCCAGCCTCTACACGATCGACGATCGTCCGCGAAAAGCGATCGATATTTTGTCAAGTATTTTGCAGGACGAGCCCAAGAATGTCGCCGTGCTGCGGACTCGTGGCGATGCGTTGCTGAGCGTCGGTGATCATGCCGGTGCGATCGATGACTACGAGAAAGCGATCGCAGCGATCGGGAATCTCGATACCGAGGAAGCAAGTGATCAAGAAAAGTCGGAAGCATCGGGCATCTACAACAACTTGTCATGGGTGATGTCGACGTCGCCCAACGATTCGGTTCGCAACGGCACGCGAGCCGTTGAGCTAGCCACGACGGCGGCCGAGTTGACGCTGTACAAGGAGGCTCACATCCTGAGTACGTTGGCGGCCGGTTACGCCGAAACGGGTGACTTCGACAAGGCGCGTGAGTGGAGCAAGAAGGCGGTTGATCTGGCGTCCGAAGAAGACGACAAGGAGAAAAGCCAACTGAAACAGTTGCAGGAAGAGCTAGACACCTACAACCAGTCCAAGCCCTGGCGCGAAAAGCAAGAGACGGAAGAGAATAGCGTCCCAATCCTGTCGCCCGAAGACTTGATCGACACTTGAAAAAGATCGGGGTGTTTAAAAGTGATCAGGGCAGTGGAGACCGAGCTTCGTCGGTCTTCCCTGCCGCAATGGTTGTCGCGATCGTCGCCGTTGGCTGGTCGAACGCTGCGGTGTTTGCGTGTTTCGCTGCCAAGTGCGGGGCGAACGTCCGTTGGTTCAGTTCTTCGCGATGCTTGCGAAACCACGACGCGACCAGCGACAGCGTGTGTGGATGGGCGCCGTGGCCTCGGTCCAATTGGTTCGCCGTGATCGCCGACCATGACTTCAATTTCGGTGCCAGCAATCGGTGCTCCACCGCGTTACGAGGTGCCGCGACGCAATCCGCGATCTCGCCGCTGTGGATCAAGTACCACGTCCCACAGCCGTCGATTCCGGGGACCGCGTAAATGAACGTGAATCGCCGCCTCGCCTGATTAAGCATTTTCAGTTTCCGGTCGATGTACTCCAGCGATTTAATCGTTTCGAATGCTCTGGCGGCCAATTCGTACTGTTGATTCTTGGAAGCCGTTTCCATTTGGTGGCGGATCGAGTCCAGCGGCTCGTGATTGAATCCGTCCAAGAAACTTTCCGCCGCATTGACGCGGTCGTCATAGGCTGCCCGCGAACACGCCGACGCGCACGGGCCCAGACACGTGCCGACCTCCAGCCGCAGACACCCCGGCCGATATTCCAAGTCGAACAATTGCAGTTGATCGGCGAACCGAAACGTCTGCTTTTCGCCGCAATCCCTTAGCTTGAAGACTTTGTTCAACGTGTCGGCGACCAAGTTCATGCGGGCCGCGCCGAAGAACGGACCCTCGACCGCGATACAGTCGCTGGTCGTTTTCACTTTCGTGTCTTTGGGCGGCTTGCCCGCAATGAAGAAAGTCGTCGGTTTTTTGCCCAGACACAAATAGACCGGCCGCTGCCGCTTGGGCACTCCTTGCACGTTCCATCGCGGTTCGAACCGGCGAATCAGTTGCTGTTCGCGGACCAGCGCCGCAAACTCACTCGGCTGCGTTTCCCACTGGATCGCCCGAGCACTCTCGATGATCCGGCCGCCCTTCTCTTGAGAATTCGACGCCGCAAAATAGCTAAGCAACCGAGACCTCAGCGACTTGCTTTTGCCGACATAGATCAGGTTGCCCTTCCGGTCCAGCATTCCATACACGCCGGGGACACGCGGGCACGACTGGACGATCTTTTCGCGAAGCCCGTCCGTCCGCACGTCGCCAACCGCATCGATCGGCCGGGCCGGGTGAGGGCTAAGCGGGTCCGGTCCGAAACCAAAGATCGGCTGATCGCCAAACAATGCGTCCATGCAACAAACGTCCTTCCAACGAGAAGTCGCCAGTATGAACGATTTTCGCCAAGCCGGCGACCGAGGCCAACGCGCCCGCAAAATGCGAACCCCCAGAATCGACCTCCCATCCTGCCGTCGATCGTTTCAGCCTTCGCAAGGCGGGACGGTAGGATGCCCCACCACTTTCAATGGTTTCACTTGACCCTCCTTTTCAAGGAGGGTCGAGCCTAAGCGAGGGGAGGATTCCAGCGCCGTGCCCTCTCCTCGCTGACGCTCGACTCTCCCGGAGGGAGAGTGAAGAACGCCGATTCAACGACCGCGGAATTTTCAATGGATTTGCTTGACCCTCCTTTTCAAGGAGGGTCGAGCCTAAGCGAGGGGAGGATTCCATCACCGGGCCCTCTCCTCGCCGACGCTCGACTCTCCCGGAGGGAGAGTGAAGTTTGCGCGGATGGAACGACCCCTGATAAAAGTCACGACCTTGAATTGGGGCTCGGGCAGCCGGAGTGGTTGCTTTATCGGGTTGCGGGCTTGGTTACCCCTTCAGCACTTCATCGATCTTTGCCGCCACGATGAAATCGTTTTCGCTTAGACCGCCGATCGCGTGCGTTGTCAGATCGATTCGGACGTGGCGGTAGCCGGTCAAATGCAGGTCCGGGTGGTGTTGTTGGTCCTCGGCCACCTCGGCGACTTGGCCCAACAGCTTCATCGCTTTGACGAAGTTCCCGCAGTTGGTCTGCCGCGAAATCATCGTCCCCGCCTCGTCCAGCGACCAATCTGGCAGGGCAGCCAGGTACGGTTTTGCCGCCGCCGCGTCGATTATCGGCACGCCTCCCTCGCAAGGGACGCACGATTTCTTTGTCAACGCGTCAACCGTCGGTTCGTTCATGGATTGCACCTAAACTTCGTATGCCACTTTCACAGTTCCCGATGGTATCCTAGAGAAAGGTGGCAAACACGGCCGTAACTCTTCAAATTTTTCGATAGGACTCCAGCCATGGCTCAAGCGATGCAAGACTTCACCGACCTGTTGCTGAAGGCGGGAATCATCAGCCTCGACCAGCTCACCGAGGCCGAAGGCGTCGCCAAGACCACCAACGCGAACGTCGGTGACGTGCTGATCCAGATGGAGTATTGCACGCCCGAAGAAGTCGCCAAGGCGATGGCGAAGCATCACAAGATTCCCTACGTCGATCTGCGCAGCGTTTCGATCCCGGACGACGTCATCGAATTGGTGCCCGAATCGGTCGCCCGCGAAAACAACGTGATTCCGTTCAGTGAGGCCGACGGAGCCCTTAGGGTCCTGATTGCCGACCCTTTTGACCTCGAAACGATCGAAAAACTTCGATTCATCCTGAACCGAAAGATCGAGACCGCGCTGGCGCCCAAGTCCGCCATTCTGGGGGCAATCAACAAGTACTACGGACAGGTCGAGGGTGAGTCCGCCGACTCGATGCTGCAAGAGTTCACCGACACGGCCATCGACTTCACCGAAACCGATTCCGACGCCGATGGAGGGATGTCTGAGGAAGTCGACGACAACTCGGCCCCCGTCATCAGGCTGGTCAATTTGATGATCGCCGAAGCCGTCCAGTTGCGGGCGTCCGACATCCACGTCGAACCCTTCGAGGATCGCGTCCGGATCCGTTATCGAATTGACGGCGTTTGTGTCGAGCGGGAAAACGCCCCCCGCCGGATGCTGTCCGCGATCGTGGCCCGCATCAAGATTCTGGCCAAGATCGACATTTCCGAGAAGCGGCGACCCACGGACGGCCGGATCAAGATCACCGTCGGCGACAAGCAGCTGGATTTGCGGGTCAGCATCATCCCGACCAACCACGGTTCGTCGGTGGTCATGCGTCTACTGGATAAGGACAATATCAAGGTCGGTGTTCGCCAGCTCGGTTTGTCCGAACGTGACTTCCGGAACTTCAACTCGCTGATCCGCCGCCCCAACGGCATCATTCTGGTCACCGGTCCGACGGGTTCGGGAAAGACCACAACGCTGTACGCCGCACTGAACGCGCTGAACCGTCCTGACCGCAAAGTGATCACAGCCGAGGACCCGGTCGAGTATTACTTGCCCGGCATCAATCAGGTCGAAGTGAAGCACGGAATCGGGCTCGACTTTGCTCTGATCATTCGCGCGATGTTGCGTCAGGCCCCCAACATCATCCTGGTGGGTGAGATGCGGGATCACGAGACCGCATCGATGGGAATCCAGGCTTCACTCACTGGACACCTGGTATTCAGTACGCTGCACACGAACGACGCGCCCAGTTCTGTTTCTCGAATGGTGGACATAGGTGTACCATCCTATATGGTAGCAAGTTCGGTGATCGCGATCCTGGCCCAGCGGTTGGTGCGGACGATTTGCCCCCGCTGCAAGGTGCCCTTCAAGCCGTCTGCTGCGGTGTTGGAGGAGACGGGGCTTCCGCCCGAGATGATCAAGGGTGCGACCTTTATGCGGGGCAAGGGATGTGCGTACTGTGGCCGGTCGGGTTACCGGGGTCGAATCGGCATTTACGAGTTGATGTTGATCAACGGCAAATTGCGTGAGCTGATGTTCAAGAACGCCGACACCAAACAGTTGCGGATTGAAGCCATAAAGAACGGTATGTCAACGCTTTACGCCGACGGCATGTTGAAAGCAACGCGCGGAATCACCAGCTTCGAAGAGGTCTATCGGGTGGCCAAAAAAACCGAGCAAGAGCATCTGGCGTTCGGCCACATCGTCAAGGACCTGGACTCGCTTTAAGGACAGGTTTTCGTCCCGTCGTGTCTGCTCTGCGCGCAACCCGACGTGGTCCCGCGCCGCCGTCGCGGGGTTTGCTCAGTGCCTGTAATTTTCCGGCGGGTGCATGCACCCCTCGAGCGGAGTCGCTGGGCCACGTAGGGTGCCCCCGTCGTCTGGCGACGTTTCCCGTCACCGGACGAATTTTCGTGCCTTCTTGCCGTTCAAAGGCAGTTTTTCTGGCCTCAGCGGGTTTCATAGCAATAATGGCAATGTCGAGCGGAGGCCACGATGGCTCACCGAACTCGGCTCTTATCTCAAATTGCAATCATTCAGCGTTTCGACCTGTCATCTGAAACCTGATGCCTGAAACCTGTTCTCTCCGCGGAAGGCAACTCCCATGGCAACCGTCCTGATCGACAAACTGCTTCAGGCTGCGATCAAGCAAGGCGTCAGCGATATTCACATCGTCGTTGGGCAACCGCCGGTCTTCCGACTGCACGGTCGGATGCGCAAGCTGGAAACGAAGACGCTGGAGGGCGAAGATGCCGTCCAGTTGATGAAGTCGATCACCCCCGAACGGTGCCAGCGAGAATTGCAGGAAGCCGGTTCGACGGACTTCGGGTTCGCGTTCGGCGACCTGGCCCGGTTCCGGGTCTCGGTATTCAAACAGCGTGGCTTCATCTCGATGGTGCTGCGTCAGATCCCCAACGACAAACTGACGCCCGAGCAGTTGGGGTTGCCCGATGCGGTGGTCAAAATGGTTCACCGTCCGCGGGGGCTGTTTCTGGTTACCGGACCGACGGGGTCGGGTAAGTCGACGACGCTGGCATCGCTGATCAATCTGCTAAACGAAACCATTGACCACCACATCATCACGATCGAAGACCCGATCGAGTTTTATCACGACCACAAAGAATCGACGATCAACCAACGCGAGGTCGGCGTCGACGTGCCCAGCTTTAGTGAAGCAATTCGCCGGGCGTTGCGGCAGGACCCTGACGTCATCCTGGTCGGCGAGCTTCGTGACTTGGAAACGATCGAGGCGGCCATCAGTGCTGCGGAAACCGGTCACGTCGTGTTCGGCACCCTGCACACCAACAGTGCTCAGGGCACGGTCAACCGGATCATCGACGCGTTCCCCGGTAACCTGCAGGACCAAATTCGAACCCAATTGGCGTCGACGTTGATCGGCGTGGTCGCTCAAACGCTGTTGCCAAAGATCGGTGGCGGTCGAGTGGCGGCCTACGAAGTGTTGGTGGTGACGCCCGGTATTTCGAACCTGATCCGCGAAAATAAAACCTTCCGTATCAACAGTGCCATGCAAACCGGAGCGAAGTTCGGAATGCAGTTGATGGACGACACACTGTTCGACTTGTGGAAGAAAGAGATGGTCACCGTCGAAGAAGTGCTCGGCAAGGCGCACCGCCCCGACGACTTGGCCAAGCGAATCGTCAGCAGTCGTCGAGGCGAAGGTGACGAGCAGATCCCAATCCCAGAAGAGAAGTAGAGGAATAGGTAACAGGGGTCAGGCAACAGGAAAGACAAGTTCCTGCATCAGAGCCTCGCCCTTGCGACTGTTTTTTCGATAGCTGATCCCCGCCACACACTGATTGCTTTTTCCTGTCACCTAAAACCTGCTACCTGTAACCTACTCTCATGGCAACACGACGCATCGGACAGATCTTGGTCGACCTCGGTTTTTTGACCGACGAGCAGCTCGTGATTGTTTTGGAAGAACAAGAACAGCAGCCGGGGACGTTGCTGGGCAAGATCGCCGAGGACATGACGCTGATCACGGACGAGCAGTTGATCCAGGCGCTCGCCGAACAGATGTCGATGCAAACGGTGTCGCTGGAGGAGGCGAAGTTCGAAGAAGGTGTTCTGGAGAAGATCTCCGAAACGATGGCACAGCTGTACCGCATCGTTCCGCTCGCTTTCGACGAAAAGACCAACACGCTGACCGTTGCCACGTGCGATCCGCAAAACCTTTCGATCCAAGACGAATTGCGTACCTTCTTGGGCTACGAAATTCACATGGTCATCGCCACCGAGCGTGACCTGTTGCAAACCATCACGCGTCACTATGACAGCGAAGCCGAGAGCGTCGAAAAGCTTGTTCAATCGCTGGCCGACGACGAAGAGCTCAAGACGATGGTCTCGGCTCTCGAAAAAGAAAAGTTCAGCATCACCGACGCCGCCGCACTGGCCGACTCGGCGCCCGTCCGCAAGCTGCTGAACATGGTGTTATTGCTGGCGATTAAGGACCACGCGTCCGACATCCACTTCGAACCATTCGAAGACGAGTTCCGGATCCGCATCAAAGCCGAAGGCGTGCTTTACGAAATGGTTCCGCCGCCGCGTCACTTGGCGTTCGCGATCACGACACGTATCAAGGTCATGGCCGACTTGGACATCGCCGAACGACGGATGCCGCAAGACGGTCGGATCGAATTGATGGTCGGTGGTCACCCGGTCGACCTTCGCGTTTCGGTGTTGCCGACGATCTTTGGCGAATCGGTCGTTATGCGAGTTCTCGACCGATCGGTGGTCAACCTGTCGCTAGAAAACGTCGGCATGGACGAAGACATGATGGCCCGCTTTCGTGCAGCCATCGACCGACCCAACGGCATCGTGTTGGTGACGGGGCCGACGGGGTCGGGCAAGACGACGACGTTGTATTCGTCGCTGTCGGAATTGAACGACATCGCCGACAAGCTGATCACAACGGAAGACCCGGTCGAATACGACATCGACGGCATCATCCAGATCCCCATCGACTCGGACGTCGGCGTCACGTTCGCCAGTTGCTTGCGAGCGATTCTGCGACAGGACCCGGACACCATCCTGGTCGGTGAGATTCGCGACCTGGAAACGGCCGAGATCGCGATTCAAGCCGCGCTGACAGGGCACTTGGTGTTCAGCACGTTGCACACCAACAGCGCCGCGGCGACCGTCACGCGGTTGAAAGACATGGGCATCCAGCCGTTCATGATCTGCGCGACCGTCGAAGCCATTTTGGCTCAACGATTGGTTCGCCGGATCTGTACCAAGTGCCGCGAAGAATCAAAAGTCAGTTCGGCAATGATGTTCGATCTGGGGATCGAAAAGTCAGCGATCGCGGGCAAGAAGTTCTTCAAGGGCACCGGCTGTGACGCCTGCAACAACACCGGATACAAGGGCCGCATCGCACTGTTCGAGCTGATGTTGCTGAACGACAAATTACGCGAGATGGTGCTGGCCAACGCGTCGACGGACGAATTGCGAGAAGAAGCCGAACGAGCCGGCATGGTGTCGCTGCGAGACTTCGGCATGGCCGTCGCCGCCGACGGCATCACGACACTGGACGAAGTCATCCGAGAAACCGTGGAAGACTGAAATAGGTTACAGGTGTCAGGTTACAGGCATCAGGAAACGCAAAGCAGAGTAGCACGAATCAAAAAGGTAATAAGGAGGCGTCACGGTCATGCGAAATTTTCGAGAGTTGAAGGTTTGGGAGAAAGCACATGCATTCGTCCTGGGCGTTTACCGTGCGACTCGCCGGTTCCCCGACGACGAACGTTATGGCTTGACATCTCAGGTCCGCCGATCGTCGGCTTCGGTTCCGTCAAACCTTGCCGAAGGCTGTGGACGCAGAACAGATAGAGACCTTGCCCATTTTTGTGACATCGCGATGGGGTCCGCATGCGAATCTGAGTATCAGCTCATCCTCGCAAAAGACCTCGACTACATCGACACGGAACTACACCGACAACTCGAAGACCAATTGTTAGAAGTCAAGCGGATGCTGTCCGGTTTTACCTCGGCCGTCCGTTCACGTTCGGATCAATGATCCTGATACCCAAGACCTGTAACCTGAAACCTGTTACCTGAAGCCTATTCAAATGCCTGTTTATCAATTTGAAGCGATGGACGCGACCGGACAAGAGATCCGGGACGAGATCGATGCCGCCAACGAAGAAGAGGCGCAAACCACCATACGCCAGATGGGATACTTCGTTACGAAGATCTCCGTCAAGAAACAGGCGGCCGGGCAAAAGGGTGGCGGCAAGTCCGGCAAGAAACGTGCCTTCGCGATCGGTGGCGCCAAGACCAAACACATCTGCGCATTCACACGTCAGTTGTCGATTCTGCAAGACGCCGGTCTGCCGATTCTTCGCAGCTTGAAGATTCTGGAAAACAACCAGAAGCCGGGCAAGCTGAAGAACGCGTTGATGGACACCTGCGAGGAAATCGAAGGCGGTTCAACGCTGTCCGAAGCGATGTCGAAATCACCCAAAGTGTTCAGTCGACTGTACGTCAACATGATCAAGGCCGGTGAGGCCGGCGGTGCGTTGGAAACGATTCTGCAACGGCTCGCCGACTTCTTGGAACGGGCCGAATCGCTAAAGCGTAAAGTCAAAGGTGCGTTGATCTATCCGGTCATCGTCGTCATGGTGGCCGCGTCGATTTTGACGTTCATCATGTTGTTCATCGTGCCGACGTTCGAAACGATGTTCGAAGAATTCGGTTTGACGTTGCCCGCGCCGACGCTGTTGTTGATCGCGATGAGTAACTACATCGCCGGGTATTGGTTCCTGTTGATCGCGATGCCGGTGTGCTTGTTGATCCTGGTCAAATTGATGCGCAAGTTCCGGCACGGTCGGATGGGCTTTGACATGTTCATCATCAAGGTGCCGATTTTCGGCAGCCTGATCGAAAAGAATATTCTGGCTCGAACGACGCGGACGTTGGGCACCCTGGTCGCATCGGGTGTACCGATTTTGGAAGCCATCAACATCACCAAAGAAACATCCGGCAACGGCATGTTCGAACGGTTGTTTCAGAAGACCAACGAAGCGATTCGCGAAGGTGAAGTGATCAGCAAACCGCTGCGTGAACACTCGTTGATGGGTTTGAACCCGATGTCGCTGGTGTTCTGGGCACTGTTCGGTTCGTTCCCCGGCATGATCCTGTTGTCGGTCGCGTTGACTGCCAAGGGCACCAAGTTGGACGACGGCACGATGGTCCAAACGCTGACGATGCTGGGCGTGCAAGCGACCGTCGGTGGCGCCGTGCTGGCCGCGTTGTTCGGCGCAACGAAAGCAAAATCACGCGTCGTCGATGACTTGGTCGTCAACATGGTCGACGTCGGCGAAGAGACCGGCGAATTGGACACGATGTTGTACAAGGTCGCCGATACGTACGACGAAGAAGTGCGAGTCATGACGGACGGCCTGACCGCCCTGATGGAACCGTTGATGATCGTGTTCCTAGGGGTCGCGGTCGGCTTCATCGTCATCAGCCTATTCATGCCGTTGGTCGAACTGATCTCCGGATTGACGTAGGAGTAGGTTACAGGGAACAGGTGACAGGTCACAGAAAAAGGCCTGTCACCTGTCACCTGTCACCTGTCACCTATCACCTATCACCTGTCACCTATCACCTGTCACCTACTCCCATGCAATTGATCATCAACCTACCCAGTCGCGAAGAGACCGTTGCGTTTGCTCGCGACTGTTGGGGGCGAGCGATTGCCGACGCGAGGCTCAGTGGGGTGGAAGGGAAGTTTGAAACGAATTCGTTTGGACAATTGATTGTGAATCCGCCACCGACTTTTTTTCACAACGACCGCGCATTTCGGATTGCGGCGTTGATTGAGAAGTTGTTGGGTGGGGCTGGCCGAACGGACGTGCCGCTTGAAACGCTGGACGGAATCAAAGTACCAGACGCGGCTTGGTTTTCGGATGAACGGTATCAACTTGCCCGAGGCCGAGTCACGATCCAGACAGCTCCCGAGATTTGCGTCGAAGTGATCAGCCCCAGCAACACGGAAGCGGAAATGCAACACAAACGAAACCTGTACTTCGAGGCTGGTGCCCAAGAGTGCTGGACATGCGACGAAGACGGCCGCATGAGCTACTACGAAAAATCATTGCCCAACGACCCCAAACCAACTTCAACGCTCTGCCCCAACTTCCCCAACACGATCACCGACTAATCACCGACCATTTTCCTGTTACCTGAAACCTGTTACCTACTCCCATGCAATTGATCATCAACCTACCCAGTCGCGAGCAAACGATGGATTTTCATCGCCGGCGATGGGATGAAGTCGTGCGTGATCGCGATCTGGCCCGACTGGGGCAACGGATTGAAACCAATGCTTGGGGACAGATCGTCATGACACCACCGGCACGATTCATTCACAGTCGCCGTCAGTCAAAGATTGCCAGTCAACTGGAAGTGGCCATGCGTGGCTATTCGGCGACGGAGTGTGGGTTGATCACGGGCGACGGAGTGAAAGTGGTCGATGTGGTTTGGTTGTCGCCAGAACGTTTTTCGGACCTTGGCGATCAGAACGTATTGGAAACGTCACCCGAAATTTGCGTCGAGATTCTCAGCCCATCCAACAGTGATGAAGAAATCCAAAACAAGTTTCGCTTGTACTTCGACGCCGGCGCCCAAGAGTGCTGGACATGCGACGAAGACGGCCGCATGAGCTACTACGAAAAATCATTGCCCAACGACCCCAAACCAACCTCAACGCTTTGCCCCAACTTCCCCAACACGATCACCGACTAATCGACGACGATTTCCCTGTCACCTGAAACCTGTCACCTATTTTTCCCCTACTCCCTAGCCTGTCATGAACACAAACCTCATCCGAAAGCGAGCCGCCTTCACGCTCGTCGAAATCCTAACGGTGATCGTGATCATCGGCATCTTGGCGGGGATCAGTATCCCTGCGATCACGGGAGCTTTGCGTAACGCTCGTAACGCGGCTATCCGTGTTGAAATCGAGGGCATGTCCCAGGCGATCGAATCGTACAAGTTGAAGTACGGCGATTATCCGCCTGATTTTTCGAGCTGGACAATCGCGGAGAAGCACTACCGACGCGCGTTTCCCAACATCGCTCAATCGGAGTTGGACTTGTTGCGTCGTTTGACGGACGACGATACACCGCCGAATGACACTGACTTTACCGTTGCAATCGATCCGGTTCACAACCCAACGAGAATGGATCGCGCCGAAGCATTGGTTTGGGCGTTGGGCGGATTCAGCAGCGATCCGGAGCTTCCCTTTACTGGGAACGGAGGGCCTCTGAGTCTTGTTGGGACCGCCACGCCGACATCGACGATCTACCAAATCAATTCAGGGCGAACGAACGGGCTATTCAACTTCAAGCCGGGTCAGTACACCCTTGGCACCGTTGATTCAGCAGCGACCCTCTCGCTCACTAACCGGTATGTGTCAACCGATGAGTCGCGTAACACGTTTTCACCGGGTCTTGCGGCTGACCTCTTCATGACCTACCTCAGTCGCGACGAGACGAGTACTCCGTTCGTGTACTTCGATTCGCGTACTTACGACCTCTTCGACGCCGGCGTTGGTGACTTCAATGGTTACGCAGGTGCCGGTGGGATTGTGCGTCCGATGATGGCCGATCTTCCCAATCCGCGTTCGGTGACCACGCCATACGGTTCGCAGACGGCGGCGTTGGCCGCTTTCCGTTTCATGAATGACAAGTCATTCCAAATCATGTCAGGAGGATTGGACAACACTTTTGGATCGGTTGCTACCGTTGACATCAACACGGACGGTACGCCGGAGCCGGCATACTTCCAGTACCCCACAGGAAAACTGATCGCTCCAAACGAAGACGCGATCGCACCGGCGGGATGCATCTACAGCGGCGTCGACAAGTATCAAATCGATTCGATTAACGGTGACATTGAAAACCCGCTGATCGACAACATTTCCAACTTCACGGAGTCCACGCTCGAAGCCGCGCTCAAGTAGGTCGTTTTGCTCATTCGCGTTTTCCAAGGCTTATCTTTTATGTCAAACCACATTCATCATCCTCGATCGGCATTCACCTTAGTTGAACTTATGGTGGTGATCGTTCTGTTGGGCATTCTGTCCGGCATGACGGGCATGATGCTTACCGGTGCGAAAGCAGACGCGAAAGAGAAGAAGGCGAAGCGTCAGATCGAAACGATCGAGCAGATCTTGCTGTCGGAGCTCAACGAAATGAGTTTCGCGCCCGTCGCATTGGTGCGGGCACCCAGCACGACGAATACGGCTCGAACGTTGATGATCGGAAACCGCGATCGTTTTCGGATGGCGTTTCCCGATCGTCGCGGCGACTTGCTGATGCCACCCGCACGGTTGATGGTTGGGGTTTCCGGAGCGGCCTCGCCGTCGAAGATTCGACCACCGAATCTGTGGTTTCGGATGCGTTCACGGTTGAGTCTGGATGGCACTGTTACTTTGCCGCCGTTTGCGACCGCCGCGATGTCTCTGGAGAACATCTATGGAATCGGTACCGGTCCTACTTGGACCGGCGGGTTCACTTTCACGCCGCCAATGCTGACGCGGCGTGCGTTTGCGGACAGCACGTCCAGCATCATCCCAACACCGGCGAACGACAATACGCCAGTGGATGTTGAGAATTATTGGACACGCCAACACGAGTCGGCCGAGTGCTTGTATCTGATTTTGTCAGTGATCGAGTTCAACGGCACTCCGGCGCTTGAGTTGATGGGGAACGACATGGTCGGCAACACTGACGGTGATCTCGTTCCGGAGATCATTGATCCGTGGGGCAAGCCATTGCTGTTCATTCGGTGGCCGGTCGGGCACGTGAGTCAAACGTCAACGGAAGCGGATCCTTTCGATTTCACGCAAGTGGATCCTCGATTCTCGAACCCGGTCGTTTCGAATCGTCCGTTCCGCACCACGATGCTGATTGCCAGCGGTGGCCCAGACGAAGAGTTCGGATTGTATTCGAGTCCCGCCTCGTTCGATGACACAACGACAACTGACTTTGCGTACGCCGACGTCCAAGATCCGACGGACGCGAACTATCGCTATCCCGATCCCTATCACAATCTCGGCGGCGATGCAGTCGCGTCCAACGACAACTACTTCATTGACGACCCGTCGGGCGGATCGCGTTACAACGCCAGCCGGTCCACGCCCCAGGGCGGCGGATTCGGTTCGATTCTGACCGGGAAGCTGGAAGAGACAAAAGACAACATCACTAACTTGAAGGCTCGTTGATGCGACTTCACAAACCAAGCGGCTTCACGCTGATCGAGTTGATGGTCGCATTGATGATTGCGTCCATCCTGACGCTGGTGGCCCTACCGGCGGCGAAGGAAGCGCTGCGCCAACATACGGTGACGCGAAACGCGGAAGTGGTACGCCAGTACTTTTTGAACGCGCGTGCCCAAGCCATTCGCCAAAACCGACCTTTCGGTGTTGTGCTCAAACGCACCGCGACCGATGGGGTGGGTGCGAACTATTGCAAACAAATGTCGTTCGCAACCGGTGTCCCCACATACTCGGGCGATTCGGTTTCGTCGGTCGCCTATGTCGTCAGCTACACGGCATCGACGAATGTTTACGTGTTGTTCTTTCCGTCCACGGGGCCGAATCTGTCGGCGCGGATGCATCGCGACGCTACGTCATTCAACGATGCCTCGCTGACCGCCGAACAACGAAACCGTGTCGTGATTCGCGATGGTGCGTTGATCACGTTGGACGAGGATTTTGGGCCGATGCAAGTCGGGCGGATTCGAACGGGGACGTTGAACGTGGGCGGAACAAACTTGGATGGCACGTTCATGGACGTCGCCTATCCGTGGCCGAATTCGCCGCCGTTGAACAAGAGTTTACCGTTGACGGCAGGACCGAACTATTCATCGGTCCCGTTCGAAATCAAAGGTTTTCCACAGCAATCATTTTTGCCCTCGGTGAACCTGTCGGGTGACGCGGTTGTTGACCTTTCGGTTTCCGGAATCGGTACCGCTGGTTTGCAATTCAACCGCGAGATCATCGGATGCGATGGAACGACCACTCCTTATGCCGATGCCGGTTTCGATCAAGTGATGATCATGTTCGATGGTCAAGGCGATCTCGACGAAGTCATCTATGAACAACGAGACACCACCGCATCGATCTATCGCATGGTCGGTCGTCAGTCGATCGGAACGATCTACGTTGCCATCGGTCGGGCCGATGGCGTGGAAGAACTCGAAAACGTTGACACGTTTGACACGGCCGAGTTGTACAAGGGCCAACTGCCCAACTATGCGAACCCCGAAACCATTTGGGTCACCGTACGTGGGAACAGCGGCGCGGTGGGCATGAGCCCACAACCACCGGCGGTCGAAGACAAAGCATCCTACTACACCGCCCGAACCCTCAGTCCGCCTAGCGGTGTCGATTGCGCGTTGCGTCAATCACAGGTGGACATCCTCACTCAGCGCGTTATCGACGGACGCCGTCTGGCTCGATCCGGGAGAAGCGTGAAATGACAATTAACATGAACAGTTCTGGCAAACGATTTTCAAGAACGGGCCTTTCCATCATGGAAGTCCTGTTTGCCATCGGCGTGCTGCTGATCGGAATCCTGGGGCTCGCTTCGGTGATCCCGGTCGGGGCGAACCAATCGTCCGATGCGGTCAAGTTCGACAAGTCCAGCGTCGCGGTGCAGAACCTGATCGACGAAACGGTTGCTCGTGTGGAGGCAGGTACGCGCAGCGGTTTCTTGTCACCCAATACGGCAACTACTGCCGATCGACAAAGCTATTTCAATGTCAACGTGACGCGAACGATGTTGCGAAACGGTTTCTGTGTCGATCCGTATTTCTTGACGGCCGCCGACAATCGGTTTGACTTCACAGCAACTCAGCCGGGCGGAACACCGCACGATCGATCCTTGTTCCCATGCTTCACGCCGCTTTTCAACCCTTTAACGTCGCCCAATGGCCCCGGCACGACGAATGCGAACCAAAGGTGGTTCAATACAAACGCTACGGGGATATTGGGTGGACCGCGGATGCCGCGTGTGGCGATCGGTCACTCGGGATTTTCGTACCGTCCGACGGGATCGGCCGTAACGATCAACGTGCCAACATCGCCGAAGTATTTGATCGAGCGAGACCGTGCCAGCCAGTCGTCGGATCCATCCTTGGTCATCGCCGAAGACGACACGCTGGATGCCGGTCGATTCTATGCCAAGGACAGCGCCGGCAACCTGATCAAAGACTTGGACAGCGGTCGCTTTTCGGCCATGTCGTTCGTCAAGTCGGACGCGTTTGATGCGACGAATGTGCGAATCACTACGGTCGTCTTCGATCGTCGTGAACTGCTGACCAATCCGGGCGCTCACGACTACACCGAACCCGCGCCGAACACTCCCTTGGACGGCGAAGCAAGTTTCGATATGCGGCAGTTTACTTTTGACTACCGAGATCGTCCTTATTACTTGGGCGAGCAATTGCTTTATGTCAGCGGCGTCGATAGCGGAAACTCATTCGCCGAAGGCCTTGGTGGAACCGTGGAAGTCGTGACCCACCGTGCGATCGTGCCAACCGGTGACATCGAGCAAGATCCGCCCGGATTCAAACGAGGTCAATTGCTGATGCTGATTCGAAACCAATATCTGCCCTATCAAACCACCGCACTGGCCTCCCTCACGCCAACGCCTCCACAGCAACTGAACTTTGCTTGGTTCGAAATCGTCGAAGTCCGCAAGGAACCCGAAGCCGTCAATATACCTGATCCGGTGCATACAACGGTCAACCGTGACGTGTGGCGAACTCAGCTCGAATTGAAGGGACCGCCGTGGATCTTTGACGACAGTGCCCGACAAAACAGTGGCAATGTGACGCCGGACTTTACGATCGTCGCCGACGACACGTTCGCGGTTTACATGCCACAAGCCGTCGCGGTGTTTGATCGCACGATCACAGTGAACCTTGAATAACTGACACACGACCCCGAGGCGATGAACGCTTCGTTTACAAACTTTTCTCAGCCGCGTAACCTCATCTCCCGAGGGCGTTCGATGAACGTTTCTACTCCACAAAACTATCGCTTCCTACGAACCGGTTCTCTAACCCGCCGGCGTCCCGATCGAGGCATCGTCCTGCTGATTGCCCTGGGCATGCTAGGATTGTTCAGCATCCTGGTTGTGACCTATGTCGTGTTCACAAGCCAGGCTCGGCAAGCGTCGGCTTCGATCAGTCGACAAGCGACGTCCCCAAGCCGCCCGAACGACTTGATGGAGGAAATCCTGACGCAAGTCCTGGTCGGCAGCCCGGATCCCAACTCGGTGACGTACGGCAACGACATGATGGGTGACCTCTACGGTTACGACTCATTGCGAACACGCGTAGCACACCGACGCACCGGAGCACCGAACGTCCAGATTGCACCGCTGGTTCGTGGGCAACTTTATGACGTGGCCACGACGCCCGAATTGGAATCGACGCTGTTTCGATTTCCGATGCGATTTAGCCGTTGGAACCATGACGGAAACGCCGCGTTCGAGCAGCAATTGCCTGAAAACCAGGCCGGTTACGACGGTCCGATCGTGTATCCCAATGCGACCGTAGCGTCCGACCCATGGACGATCGAGCAGTTCGATGACGCGTATGTGGGGCGGATTTGCACGTTCTTGGAAGGCCCGTTGAAGGGGCATTCGTTCCACATTGTGCGATCGTTCGGTGAAGACAGCAGCGCGACACCGCCGGCGAACTATGCCGGTACGTTGAACGACGAGTCCATGCTTCAGTACAACCTTGTGATCGACTTGTCGGAATTGCCGACGGATGAAATCCAGATCGATGGAACCTCGTATGACCTATGGACGGTCGCACGAGAATTCCCGATGGCACTGCTGTATGGTCCGGGCCCGGACAATGCGCCCGGCGAAGTCGATCGAAACGACGGAGTAACCCAACGAACACCGTACAACACGATCGGTGCGGTCGATGATCTGCTTGAATTGGGAACTTCGGATTCCGATGACGTGGGATACCAGTTCGTCATCAACGGACAAATCTTCAACGGTCGCGGAGTCGATGCCGGCTTTGCTGCGGTGCCTCCCTATCCGTTGACTTCACAGTTAACGGCCGTCATTCCTCGTGACTCGTTCGGCAACACGCGTCATCCGATTCCTGGTTCAAGTGCGTCAGTGATCCCGTATTCGGGTTGGGTAGAAAACGATGAATCCTACGCGGTTCAACCGAACTCACGTTTCTTGGGGCCACTGATCGGATCCGAACCGGACGAACCCTACGATGCGGCCGACCTGGAAAACTTGTTTCTGGCTTGGCAGCCTAGCGAGCGTCCCGTTGGCGTGAACAACCTGCATCCGGGTGAACCGACCGTCAACGCGCTGATCAATCAAGCGATTGTGCCGTCGTATCACCGTCCGGCATTGTTCAACTATCTGATGAACGAACCCGTAACCGATAACAACGGCGCCAATCCACGAACGTTCGGCGAAATGTTGGCGATGTCGCAACCCCAAGACGCTCAGCGGTTGGCGCGTTTGGTACGGCGACTGCGACGCGCTTGTATGCGTCCGCTGCCGTTCTCGGGGAATACCGAAGACCTTGATGGCGACGGCGAACAGGTCGACGGCACGCCCTATTTCAGCGGATCGAATCCGACTTTAATTTTGAACGAATCCTTGGACCCCGACGGCGATGCGAATCAAATTTTGCGTCTGGCCCGATGGTTGGTGAACGGTCCTTGGGATGTGGACAACGACGGCGACGGAGTTCCCGACAGCATTTGGGTCGACTTCCAACTTCCATCATTCACTGCGGCGGACGGTACTTTGGTCAAGCCGATGGTGGCTCCTTTGATGGAAGACCTTGATGGTCGAATCAACATCAACACGGCGGGTTCGTTCTCTCAGTTGGCCTACAACTTTTTCGATCTCGATCCGAGTCACTTCTCAGGTTTTACCGCCGATAACAAGGCGGCGCCGACAGCATCAACGCCGCGTTTGATGCGTCGTGGGTTGGGTGTCGGTCCCGCCGAAATCAATCCACGTTTGTTGCTGGACCCCTATCGCGCCAACCACTTCGTGTGGAGCACGGCAACGCCAACGACCGAACCGAACCCGTTCTTCCTGGGAATGAACAATCGAAACCTGATGTTCCAGGTTCTGTCCGCTCGCAGCGGTGGCGGAGGCCAAACGATTTCGGCACCCGGTGTTGACGAGACGTCGACGTCGCCCGTGTTGACGGTGTTTGACGACGACTTGGTCAGTCAAACGATTCACCCGGTTCGCCGCCCGTTGCATGACCAGAATGCGCCGATGGGGATTCCGATGGACATGCACGGTCGTAGCCGTTTGGACATCAACGTCAACGGTAACTTGGTCGTCCAGAATCTGGATGCCAACGTTCCCGGCACGACTCCGTTGATCATGAATGAAACGATCAATGACCCGTATGAAATTGCGACCAAGGGCTCGTCGCTTGGCAACGATGATCCGTTCACGTTGTCGGAACTCGTGTCGGTACTGAACTACAAACGACCCGGCGCGGGCGCGGTTCGGACACGCCTGCTGGAATTGCTGGAAAGCGATTTGATCAACGGCAACAACGAACTTGAAACCAAGATCACGACAGAGAGCCGAAGCCAACGCAATCCTGAATTCATGGGATTCGCAAACGCGACGGACTTCATCGCCGACTTGCTTCGACAGATGCCGGGCTACGCATCACGTTGGGCTGGTGCGTCGACCGCACAACGCAACGCCGCCGAATTGGCGGTCAAGCGAATGCTTGCGATCGAGATTCGCAAGGGAACGAAGCTGAACCTGAACCGTCCGCTGGGTAACGGTGCGGATGCGACGGCGGGAACCTATCCCGAGTTCATCGACGAGCCGGCGGAAACGGCCAGCGAAGCAGCTTTCCCCGGGTTCAATGCACCCAGTTCGACTGCGATCGCGGATTACGTTCCCACACTTGGCGATTCGACGGTGGCACCGGAAAGTCAAACCAATGACTTCACCGATTTAACGGCTCAAGAATTGTTGGCACGTAACATCTATTCGCTGATGTTCGCATTGGTTCGTGACCCTGCGGCATTGGATCCTACGATGGAGCTATTGATTCCCAACTTCCCGTATCCACCACAGTTTCGTTTTGATGCGGGGAATCCACGCGCGATTGCTACGGCAACGGGTGCGTCGATTGGCGGCGAAATCCAGCGTGCCAACCGATACGCGGCACGCCGACTGGCTCAGTGGGCGGTCAACGTCGTCGATTTTCGTGACCATGACGCGATCATGACCCGGTTCCGTTACGACGAAGATCCATTCGACGCCGACGGTTGGGCCGACAACACCGGCGTGTTCCAAACCGTTTGGGGCAAGGAAACTTCAGATATCCAAATCACCGAAGCATCCAGTTTCCACGATATGCGAACGGCGGATACCAGCGTCGACGATGGCGCCAATGACATGGGTCCCGAAGAAAAGGAACGTGACGGAACCGCCGCTGCTGCGACGCCCGATGCGGACGTTGACCAGTTGCGGATCCCGCAAGCGAGTTCGTTCGTGGAACTTCTCAATACGCGAACTCCGGTTCCGACGGGAAGTCTTTCGATTCGGTATCCGAACGAGCTTTACGGTTACGACCACGACAATGATGCGACGACGCCGCTGATCAACACCGAATCGCTTCACTTGGCGCGAACGGTTGGAACTGGAACCGCACGTACTCCGGTTTGGCGACTGGCCGTCGGTGTACCGGCGGGGCCAGCGTCTCCGTATGACGTGCCGCGTTGGTTGATGGATGCCGGTCGTTTGAAGGACTTGGTGAATGATCCGTTCGCCGAAGCACCGGTCTCACCTTGGCCGCCGTCTGCAGCGACCGCTCCGATCGTTACGCCCGATGATATTGCCAAGGCAACCGAACGCTATCGACACACGGCGGACTTTGAACTCGGTGGCGATCTCTTGGCATTCGAAGACAACGACCCAATGGATAACCATTCTTTGGTACTGGACCGTGTGGTTTGGTTCACTGACCTGGATCCTTCCGCACTGAACCCTGCGGCGCTGGGTGGCGTTGCGGTCGAGCAAGTCTATCGCAACATCCTGGCCAGCAATCCGAACGCGCCGCCCGCTTTGGCGCCGGGACAGTTCGCCGTGATCGCGCCGCGTACGGTTACGCGTCTTGGCGAGAAGGCATCGGTAGTCGAAACGAACGCTTTCCTCTATGACCCGTCGGATCAACGCTTCGAGCTGGAATTTGACGGCAACGGAAACAACACTTGGACGTTCAAGTATTACAACCTGAACGACACGACAACGTCGAACGAGTACTTCGAAGACGCCCCGGGTAACTTCCGATACCGCGGTATCCTTCCCATTGTCGCCCAGGCACAACGCCCGGTGCGACCGGACTGGAACCAATACTTCACGCAATTGGCCGCACAGCCCGATCGTCAAGTGGATTTCGGTTTCAACATTTCAGCACCGAATCCGAATATCACCTATTACCCGGCACCGTTGTTCGACGAAACGCTCAACGACACGCTCAATCCGGGGGCGGGCAACTTGGCGTATCCGCTTTTCGATTCTTACTACGACGCCGAAGGGATGGCGGGCAATCCGCTTGACCAACCGGTCGATGAATTGCCCGGTGCACCGTTGCTGGCGCGCGGGTGGCGTGGTGGTGGTACTCACCAAGACGCCGCGACGTTGTTCTTGCAACGGTTGGCGGATCCGACACGTATCTATGATGCGACGACGAATCCCTACATCACCGTCGATGTTCACTCGATGGACTTGACGGTGTATAGCGGACATGAAGATCTGGGCAGCACGGTCACGGTCGCCGGAAACCCGGAACCGGTCGACCCGTTGACCCTTGCTTACACCGACACGATGCGCATGGACACGCGTCGCAAGATTCCGGATACTTCCAATGATCGATACGCACACATCGCGGTTGCCGGAACACCAACGGCGTTGGTCAATCGTTCGATGTTGGGATACCGTCAAAACGTGCTGCAAACTGGCACGCTGGTACCACCGTTGGGACCCAACGCGGCACACTTTTCGTATCAATTCCAAACCGGACTCGGTACTGCGGCCACCTACGAAACCGGCCCCGGCGCGAATTTGGACCTTTCGGCGACCCCGTTCCCCGAAACGTTTGGGTACTTGAACCGCGAATGGGGAATGCCGCGAGCATCGTCGGGCATTCCGCCGGCCCTGGTTTCGCTGGTTGGTTTGCCAGACAATACGTTGTTCGCGATTCAACCTTGGCTAGACCGTGATTACAGTTCGCCGATCGAGATTGCTTCGGTATCGGCATCCAGCACGGTTCGCTTTGGCATGGAATACGGCCCCGGCACGGTGTTGGACGCGAATCCGTCCACCGCAACAACGGTGAATGAATCGACGGTTCAATTCCCGCACTTGCTAGGCTTCGACACCGGTTACAACCCGTTGGTGGCGCGTCCGCTGTTCGAGCAAATCTTTGACTTTGCCGATACGGGACCCATTTACGCGGACGGTGAAAAGTGGGTGGAGCCGACGCAGGTTGACTTCGTCAGCGCGCCGCCGCCCGGTTTCCGATCGGTCGACTTCAATCGGATCACCGAAACGCTTCGTCCGCCCTTCAACAGCATTTCGCTGCATCGTGTCCCCGGGAAAATCAACCCCAACACGACGCCCGATTATGCGGCGGTTGCCGGTGGCACGAACGTCAGTGTGACGAATTTCGACCGGCTCGAAAATCCAGCGGATCCTGACAACGGGACTGCCAACGCATCTCGCTACTCGGCATCGGGTGCGGCAGGTTTTGGCGGCGATGGTTCCGTCTATCAATCGCTTGCTTGGGGCTTCTCGACGTTTGCGGAAATTGACAACTTGTCAACGTTGCCGACGATCGAAACGGAATCGAACCTGTACGCGAGCACTCAGGATTCACCGTACGGTTACAACTTCAAAGGCTTCATCGAGTCGCGAACGGGATTCACGCAAACGACACCGCTTGGTTCGTTGTCGTCACCTCGAATCGAGTTGCAAAATCGCCAAGTGGACCCTCGCTATCCGTCGCGATTTGTCGGAGTGTTCGCGCCGATGTCGGCTCAAGGATTTCCGTTGGTTCCCAACGCTGCGGGTGTGACGTCGTTCAACAGCTACCTGCAGGCGAACAAGGGACTAGCGAGCCAGCACGACAAGCATCGGATCGATCTGAGCCTGTTTCGTCCGCACCCCGACATGGACGATCGCGAGTTTGTTGGCGGCACGTTGCCATTGCCCAACGAATTCAACATTCGCACCGAACCAGCTCTAGGGGGTAATCCCGAGTGGCGTTCGCGATTCTTGAACACGCCGCTGTTTGAGCGTCCGCAGTCGGAACTGCACCGCGAAGATCGGCTGCATGATCACATCGATCTGTTCCGCTATCAAAACGCTGCGAAGTTGGCGAACCTGACCACCAACCATAGCAACGTGTTCTTGATGCGGTTCACGGTCGGGTACTTCCGCTTGGATGCACAATCGGGCGAGGTTGGGCAGGAATACGGTTTCGATACGAATCAAGCTGTTCGCTATCGTGGCACTGCGATCCTTGACCGTTCGATTCCAGTTTCCTACGAACGCGGCAAACCTGGAAACACCGAGAACGCTGTGATCTACAAGAGTGGATTGGAGTAAACCTGAAATGATGACTTACCATCCAAACCGCTTTCCGACGAAGAAAACGATGACTGAAAAAATAACGGCTAAGCGATCGGGATTCACACTGCTTGAATTGTTGATCGCCACAGCAGCAACGCTGTTGATCATGGCAAGCTTGACGCGTGCGTTCAGCTTGATCGGGATCACGGTTCGTGATAGTCGTGCGGCCGTCTCGTTAAGCAGCGATACGCGTGACATCAATTTCCGATTGCGGAACGATTTGAACGCCGTGACCGCGTCGACGGATCCGACTCGTCCGGACGACGGTGTCGGGTACTTCATGTATCAAGAAGGACCGTTAGCGAAAGCGACGACGGCATCTTTCTTTGGCTATGGATTTGCCAACGTTACGGAAAATACGGCCCAGGGATATTTGCCGCTCAGTCGTTGGGGCGATAACGATGACTACCTTGCGTTCACCGCAAAGGCGGATGAGGGCAACCCGTTCTCGGGCGTCGTACCGTGGGGCGTTTTGGAGGCTCAACGGGCCGTAGCGATCGTCAGCGCGGGCGGCGCCTATACCGTTCCGGCAGGATACGATGCATTCCAGCCGGTAACGATTACGAGCGATTATGCCGAAGTCGTGTACTGGGTGGCACCGCGAATTTCGACGGGGACGCCTTTCGCAACCGACAACGGTGTTGCAACGGACGGGATGAACGAAGATGGCATGCCGAACTACATCGATGTGGATTCCAACGGACTGCCCACGGGCACCGCGAACACCGATTCCGATGGCTATCCCGACGAATTGGTTCTTTATCGCCGCACGCTGCTGATTCGACCTGACCTGAATGTATCGTTCAACGATATCCCGGCGTCGATTCGCGCCGCTTCGTTCCAAAACACTCCGACGACGGTCCCGCTAAACTCGATCACAACCATGCGGGCTGATCAACCGACCCTATGTATGTTGAGGCAGACGACGTCGGCGTTTGAAATCGATCGCGCAGACCGGTTCATCACGCCTGACTACACGGCAGCAGCGGCAACTTCGGGCGGGATTTGGGAATACAACGCGGGGATCGATCAACCCAATTGGCTTGTCGGGATGGCTGCGGTTAGCCAGCAAATGGACCTGTCCGTTGCACGCGATTTTGTCCTGGCACCGTCGGCGACAAGTGGTGGTATACCGGTCGTAAATACGGGGCGTCCGTCAGTAAACTTTTCGGCCAACAACCTTGAACAACTTCGTGATCCGCATCGCCGCTTCGCGCACGTGATGATGCCCGGATCGTTATCGGTTCCCGCGGCGGCAAGCTTTGGTGCCAGCGGGGGCAGTCTTGCTTGCTCGATGCCATTGTTGGCGCTATCGCCACCCAACCGATTCTTAACGACTGGTGTCGTGCGAACCCCCGCGACGACGACCTCGCTTTTTGGCGGCGGCGTTGCCGACAAGTTCACATTGAACGGATACTTGCGACCCGAGTTCGCCCTCGGCGGAAGCCGGGAGGGTGAGGATATGGTTGCCACCAACATTGTTTCGTTTGATGTTCAAGCCTTTGATACAGGCGCACCCGTTTTTGTAAGCGGTGGTGCTGACTTGGATCCGGGCCGATCCGGAATTGACGATGACCTGAACGGTACAGTCGACGACTTGGACGAGATGGGGGCCATCCTGTCGGATGACCGAGCCATTGCGCCCGATGATCCCTATTTCTTCTTCGGGCTTCGCAACCTTGATTCGCGGACGGCAACGATCCCTGGGCCAATCTCGCGTCCGATGTCGCGGGGCACGTTTGTCGACCTCGGATACTTTTTCCAAACCGGTGGAAATGTTCGTGGTGAAGGGAGTTACTCGGGAAGCGGCACGTTCTTGATGAACGAGTATGGAACGCTCTGCAGTAACGCGTTCTCGGGTATGCGTTACACCTCGCTTGTTCCGCCGCCGCCGGCGGCGGCACCCGGTTTCCCAAACAACCGATACTTGGAAATTTGGCCCGGGCTACGTCGCAGTGGTAAATGCCTGTTCCGTCGAAACGCCCAATTCGTCATCCAACCCACCTTTGATTCGTGGACGAATGGTTACGAGACCGATGCGTTGAACCAAGTTTCTTACGACACCACGTGGCGGCCTTCACCGGTTACGGTCGGGAATGTGAATGACATCAACTCCTTAGATGTCGGTGCGACCTATTGGGTCTTCAACGGAAGTGCGGCGACGATATCACCCACCGTGGGGCCGCCGGTAGCCATTCCGCCACCACCGGCGCCCGCCTTGCCATTTGATTTCACAGACCCGCAAACCAACGCGACCGTCTTTGACAACGGTAGCGTCAGCCGAGACACGTTGCCGCCGATCGAGGTCAAGCTTCCTGCGATCAAGATCACCGTTGAGAACTACGATCCGACGACAAAGCAAGTTTCAACCTCGGAAATCGTTCACCACTTCGGGAAATGATGTTCAACGGCAATCGTTACCATCGTTGCACGTCCGCCGTTTCGGTCGTAGCGCTCGTTGCGGTGGCCGGCTGGAGATGTTTGGCGTTGGGAACAGCGACAACCCCCGTTGAGTCGGGGGACTTGGTTCATTCGCAACATTTTGAAACTGATGCTTACGTTGGCGTCGATGCGGGGGCGGATAGGCTGCCAGGCATTGCCAACGTCGACGATGGCTTCGATGGGGTTGTCGATAACCCGGTCGAATTGGGCGCGACCGGAAGTGATGATCGCTTCGTCGTGATGACGGCGGATCAATACGCTATGGCGCCCGATTTGTTACCTCTGGTACTGCAGCGCGGCGCCTGGATCGGTGATGACGTCGTCGATTCTGTTGTCACATCCGAGGTGCCTCGGCGGCAATTCTTTCGCTTTGAAAACCGCGCCGGCGTCTGGGAGTTCATGAAGTCATCGGACGTTCAGTGAACCGATCTGACGCTGGGGAGTGGGTGTTAGGTTTTGGGTGACCCTATGTGGCCGTGCGACGCCGTCGCAGGGTGTACGTTGTTCTTTGTCTGCTGCTTTGCAGCTGACGTCCCGCGACGGCGTCGCGGGTCCACGTTGGGTGTCAGGTTCTGGGGGAGGTGGGAGATGGCTGGATTTGGCGAAAGTCTGGTGTTCTGAACCTCCTGACCGCGACGGATTGCCCAGATTCCCTTGGGTCAGTCTTGCGGGACGGACGGTAGCCTTGCGGGATCCTTTCGGGAAACGCCGTGGGGGCGTAAAATCGGGGCCGGTGAATGATTTCCTCTGACTTCCCTTTGTTTTCACGACGATATGCCCAACCTGCCCAATTTCGATATCAAACGCGTCGCGATCCTGTTCGCCGGAGGACCGGCACCTGCCGCCAACGCCGTCATCTCCACGGCCGCTCATTCGTTCTTGGAAGAGGGCGCCCAGGTCTTTGGCATCAAGCACGGTTACAGCCGATTGGCCGAGTACACCGCCGCCGGTCCGTTGCAGGAAGGCACCGACTACATCCGATTCACTCACGAAACGCTGACCAACGCACGTTGCAGTCGCGGCATCATGATCGGAACAGCTCGGACGAACCCCGGGAAACATGTCAGTGCACCGGAGCACTTAAAGGATCCCGAGTTGGTCGCTCCGCTGCGACGTGTCTACGAAGGGCTGTGTTCGTTGGAAGTCGATGCACTGATCTCGATCGGTGGCGACGATACGCTCAAGACCGCTAACAAGATCAAGATGTTTCAGGACAACTTACCCGCCGGTGCGCGTAAGTTCCCGGTCATTCACTTGCCCAAGACGATCGACAACGACTACTCAGGGATCGATTTTACGTTCGGTTTCTTCACGGCCGTTGAAACGTTGGCCGAAGAAATTCGCAACCTGAACTACGATGCGGCCGCGGGACGCGCGTACTTTTTGTGCGAAGCGATGGGACGCAGTGCCGGTTGGTTGGCGTACGGCGCCGCAATCGCGGGCGAAGCGTCGATGGTGATGTCGGTCGAAGACATCACGGGCAGCCTTGCCGACACCGAAGTCATCAACGTCGAAACCGGCCAGACTCGCAAGGTCATGGCGATGGACCGCGTCGTCGACAAGATGGTCGACATGATGTTGGCACGCGAACGCGAGGGGCGCCAGTACGGCACGATCGTCGTCGCCGAAGGCATGGCGGAGTTCTTGCCGTCGAAGTATCTGGAAGGCATCAGTCGCGATGATCACGGTCACATCAACATCGCGTCGATCAACTTCTGTGCGATGATGGCGGGGCTGGTCAAGGATCGCTACAAGGAACGTTCGGGCAAAGTCCGCAAGGTCAACGGCTTGCAAATGGGCTACGAAGCACGTTGCGCACCACCGCACGCCTACGACGTGATGCTTGGATCGCAATTGGGCGTCGGCGCCTACCGAGCCCTGGTCGAGGAAAAGCTAAACGGCGTGATGGTTTCGGTATCGGGTCAATTCAACCTGCACTACGTTCCCTTCGAAGAACTGGTTGACCCCAAAACGCTGGTCACGAAGGTCCGCTACATCGAAACGGACAGCGATTTTCACCGACTGGCTCGTTTCTTGGAAACGTGCGTCGATAGTTGAGAGACCACCGGGCCTTACGCCCGCGGGCGTCCGTGGGGTTTCTTCGTCAATGAATTCGCTAATCGATGAATTCGGCGGGGAACGCCGCCTGTTTCGACTTTCTTGAATCGCGCAGCGGGAACAGGGGTCCGCGATCTTCCAACAGCGGCATTTCGTTGCCGTTGGTGGACTGAATCATCGACCACAGTTCTTCGTTCATGCTGGCGATACGCTGTGCGTGCTCCGGTGCATCGATCAGGTTGTTCATTTCGCCGGGGTCCGCTTCCAGGTCGTACAGTTCGTCGCGATCCCACAGTCCGTGACAGCGGATGTATTTCCATCGACCGCCGATGATTGCGTGCAGCGTCGGCGTGTGGGGATAGTTGCGTTCCCAGTAGTATTCGTAGAGCAACGATTCTCGTGACGTGGATTTGTCCGCGTTGCCGCATAGCGAATTCCAAAAGCTTTGGCCGTCGACGTTTTCAAGTCGATCGGTTCCCGTGGCATCCAAGATGGTGGGTGCGATGTCGATGTTCCCGACCAGGTCGTTGAAGACGGTTCCCGCGGGAACTCGTCCGGGCGCGACCATCAAAAGCGGCACCTTTGCGCTGGCTTCATAGGCGACTCGCTTGTCGATCAGGCCGTGGTCGCCGAACTGGAACCCGTTGTCACCCATGTAAATGAACAAAGTGTTTTCGGCCAAACCCCGATCGGACAAGTGCTTGCGTAAACGGCCGACACCGTCATCGACTGCCAACAAAGATTCGCAGTAGCGGCGGTAATAGACTTCCGGCGAAAAGTCCTTCAGGTTGTAACCGAAGTCAACGCCGTGACGCGAATTGCGTTGGTTGCGGACCCACATCGGCATGTTCCCGGCGTCCATCGCTGCGACGGTTGGGATTTCGATTGGCAGTTTTTCGTTCTCGTAGCGACCGCGGTGGCGATCGGCCGGAACGAAATCGGCATGGACGGCTTTGTGGCTGACGTACAAAAAGAAAGGCTTCGATCGATCGGTTTTATCGATCCAGTCGATCGCTTCGTCGGTCAAATCGTCGGTGATGTAGCCCTTTTGTTCGACGCGTTTCCCATTCACGTTCAACCCGTCGTACGTGGTTTGAGGCACTTCACGCGTGGTCCCGTGTCCGTCGGGCCAATAGGTGCCTTGGCCCTTGAACGATATCCAGTGGTCGAACCCTCGCTGGGGATCGTCGACTTCGCCACCCATGTGCCATTTGCCCACGAATGCGGTTTGGTAGCCCGATGCTTGCAGTCGTTGGGGGAAGAACACTAGAGTCGGATCGACGGGGTGGTAGTTGTCGACGACGCGGTGGTTGTGCGCGTATTGACCGGTCAGAATCGACGCACGACTGGGCGAACACAGCGACGTGGTCACGTAGGCACGCGTCAACATCGCTCCGTCGCGGGCCAGCGAATCGATGTGTGGCGTTTCCAAGAACGGATGGCCGGCGGCGCCAAAGCAATCGAACCGATGGTCGTCACAAAGGACGAACACCACGTTCATCGGCGCCGCGTTCCCTGGAGATTGGGCGAATACGCGATGGGACGCGCCAAAAGCCAGTGTGACCAGGAACGCGAGGAAGCAAAGAAGTTTCATCTTGAGCGATCGGTTGGGATACTCGCCAATCCGTCGCTCAGATTTTGCAAACGTTTTGACACTGGGGAAGGTCAGCATGAAAGGCGAAACGCCGGCGAGAAAAAGTGTCCGACCCCTTTGGCCGGGAACCGGCCGTTCCGTTGCTTTGCACAAAAGGGGTCGGGCACTTTTTTCTCGCCTCTTGGCGACTATTCGGGCGCGATTTCTTTAATGCCTTCGGCTTGCATTTCGGCTTGCTTTTTGGCCATGGCTGCTTGCAGTTCGGCCATGTTGGCTTGGACTCGCTTGCCACCGATTTGGGCGCTGGCGGCGGCCAGGGCTGGCAAGCGTTCGGCGGCTTTTCGACCGACGGGCGTTTGATAGAACGCGGTCAGTTGACGGATTTCATCTTCGGTAAACGTGTCGCGATAGATGGTGATCATCTCGCCTTTGATTTTGTCAAACGAAAGGTGTTTTTGCAGAAACGCCTTCATCACATCGGCAAACATTTCCATCTGCGGGTTCTGCTGAATCTGCATGGCCAGCATTTGGTCAATGCTGCGGCGCGTGGTTTCTTCCATTCGCATCGTGACCAAGAATTCTTCGATCGCGGCGGCATGTGAATCTTGCGGCGCGTCGGCGCTGGAATCATTGGCGGTTGCGACGGCAGCAGTCTTATCGGCAACGGGCGCATCGGCAACGGGCGCATCGGCAACGGGCGCAGCGTCTTGGGCGATCGAGAATGAGGCGTTCGCCAAGGCGATACACAATGCGAAAGTCAGTCGAGTCTTCATGGAAGCCTTTGAGGTTGTCGGCTCGCGGTCGCCGCGAGTTGGGGGATTGGGGGAGCGCGGTCCCGGATGGGTCGTTGCACCCCGATTGTAGCCGGATGGGTTTGCCGCTGCGACGATTCCCGTCGTTGAATGTGTGATTTGGCATCCGAGAGCCGAACCATGCGGGGGTCTACCCTGGACGGCTGGTCTCCGTAGTGGCACAGCGGCTTGGGGCGTGGCACAATCAACCACCGTTGATCGAATTTGGATAGTCGCGTTCTCGAATGGCATCTCCCATGACAACTCTTGCCACGGAAATTCCGGTCCCGCCGACGCCTAGCCGACTGGATCGGCTGGACGCGTGGTGCGAACGGATCGGCGATTCGTTGAATCCGATTTTGGTGAAAGAGACGCGGCAAGCGTTGAAGAGTCGTCAGTTTGTCGGCACGTTTTCGGTGTTGTTGGTTGCGGCGCTTGCGTGGACGATTATCGGCAGCCTTTCGATGATGCCGCAGATCTACACGTCGCCGTCGGCTCCCCGGATGCTGATCGGATACTACTTGGTGTTGGCATTGCCGATGTTGGTCGTCGTTCCCCTGGCGGCTTACCGATCGCTTGAGGGCGAGATCGATGATGGCACGTTGGAGTTGCTTTCGATCACGGTGCTAAGTCCGTGGCAAATTGTGCTTGGGAAGTTGGCCAGCGCGATGTTGCAGATGTTGCTTTACTTCGTCGCGCTATTTCCGTGCGTCGCGTACGCGTACACGCTGCGAGGCGTCGATCTGCCGACGACGCTTTTGATCATGGGGATCTTATTGGTTGCCGGGATCGTGTTGACGATCGTGGCGTTATTTTTTGCGCCACTTGCGCGAACGCGGACGGGACGCATCACGACGCTGTTGGCGGTGATGATGTTGTTGCTAGGTGCGGAATGGGGATTAGCTTACATGGTCATCAGCATGATCTTGGAAGGCAATCCGATGTCAGCCAACGGCATGTTGTTTGCCGTCATCGCGACGTTGTTGGTTGCTTTCGCGATCGGCCATTTGTTGCTGACCGCAACGGCGGCCCAGTTGACTCCCGAGAGCGAAAACCGATCGACTCATTTGCGAGTCTCGTTGCTGTTTTTAACGACGGTGGTTCTAGGTGTGGCGGTGTTGGGCATTCGGATGCTGGAAGAAGTCGGTATCGGTTTGTCGTTCATGTTGGCGTTGTTCTTGGCCGGGCTTTGGACGGTCACAGGCAGCATGATGGTGGCCGAGTCGTCGACCATCACTCCGCGCATTCGACGAGAATTGCCTAGCAGTTTGTTGGCTCGGATGTTTTTGACTTGGTTAACGCCCGGGCCCGTCAGCGGATTGGTGTTTTCGGTCGTGACGATTTTTATCGTCAACATCGCCATAGCTTTGGTGATTCAGTTGGCCGCTGAGCAAGCCGTTTTTAACTCGTTTGCGCCCCGGTCCGCAATTTCGATGCTCAGCCGGTTGTGCGTCGCCTACTCGGCATACTTGGTCGGTTTTTTGACGATCGTTCGTTGGGTGGTCGCGGCGGTTCGCATACGCAACCACCCGCGTGTCGAAGTCGGTTTGGCAGCCATGATTGCCGTGGCGATGTTGGCGGCGCTCGTGCCGTATTCGATCGGTCTGCACTACAACGACTATCGTTCATATGCATACTCGCCGTGGCAGATCACGAATTGGGTGTGGACGTTGGGCCAGATTCTTGATCGATCCAACACGAACTACATCGTTGAAACGATTTTGGTGTTTGTTACGATCGGGTTCTTCGCCACCGTCATGGCGTCACCGGGGATCGTGATGCCTCGTCGCACGGCGATGCCAGAGCGGGTGAAACAAGAATTGGAAAAACCGTCGACGTCGCCTTCTTGAAAATCAAGCTCAGGATTTCACGGGCAACCCTACGTGGCACTGCGACTCCGTTCGCAGGGTGTACTTTGATCCAAAAGCTATTTTGCAGCTTACGTCCCGCTCGCAGAGTCGCGGGGCCATGTAGGGTGGCCCGTTTGTGAGGCATCTCGAAAAACCAAGCTGCCTCGGAATGCTAGGCGGGGTGTAGACGTTTGGACCGAGCGCCTAGAATGGGGCCAGACCCTTGCCGACCGTCTTCTCTTTCCCAACTTTACCGCATGACATCGGATTCCAACCTGCCGTCTCCTGGGCGACCCGAATCGGGTGACAACAATCCGGCCGTTCGAGCACGTGTGCCGGACGGCGTTGCGGATGGATGTTTCAGCACCGGCGCGATCGTGATGACGGGGCCCAGTGAGTACGTGGTCGATTTTTTGCAAACGATCGGACGTCCTCATAAGGTGGCCAAACGCGTCGTGATTCCGCATCCGGTGATGCCACAATTCATCGAGGCGTTGAATACGAATTTGGAACTGTACAAACAGCGCTTCGGGGCACCATCGGCGCCGCCGGTTGTTCCGCCCGATCCGAATCAGCGTCGTCCGTCGCCGCAAGAAATTTACGACGACTTGAAGTTGCCCGATGAAGTTCTAAGCGGCGTGTATGCCAACGGAGTGATGATCGGTCACGGTGCCAGCGAATTTGGTTTGGATTTCTTGACCAGTTTCTTTCCGCAGTCCGCCGTCAGTGCACGAGTCTTCGTTGCGGCCGGGCAAGTGCCACGGTTGCTCGATTCGCTGCGCGGCGCGGTCAAGCAGTTGGAACAACGGCAACACGGCGGAGGACAAAATCCGCCACCGAATTTGCCCAACGCACAGGATCCGAATACACAGGATCCGAATAATCAGGGTCCAAATTCACCGCCCGGTGAATCGCCTCTGCCGCCGCCGCCCGGTGATGATCCGCCGCCGCCCACGCCTCCGACGGCGTGATCGGTTCGCTCGTTGACCTGTGTGATCTCAAGTAGTTTCCGCTCTATGTCTGCTTCTGAAGACTTGCCATTGATGCGTGATTTGCCTCACGCGACGCTTCCCACCGACGAGCCGATCATTTTGGCCAGCGGGTCGCCGCGACGTGCGCAATTGATGAAAGCGGCGGGCTACGATTTTTCGGTGATCGTTGCATCCGACGAAGCCGAGTGTGGGATGTGCAGCCGCGAAACGGCGCCCGAAATGGTTGCCCGTTATGCGTACCGGAAAGCCGCCGATGTGGCCACAAAAGTTGACAATGGATTGATCATTGCGGCGGACACGGTCGCGTCGTGCGTGGGCCAGATTTTGGGCAAGCCGCGCGACCAGGATCACGCCGAGGCGACGTTGCGGTTGTTGAGTGGGCGTCGCCACGATGTCTATACGGGCGTCTGTATCTGGTCCGTGAAACTTCAAAAGTGCACCGTTGACGTCGTGCGAACGGAGCTGATGATGCAACCGCTGAGCGATTCGATGCTGGAGGGCTATCTGGATTCGATGCTTTGGGAGGGCAAGGCCGGCGCGTTCGGGTATCAGGACGGCAACGATTGGTTGTCGATCGTCGGTGAGGGCAGCGAGAGCAACGTGGTGGGCCTGCCGATGGAGCGTTTGGCAGAATTACTGGAAAAGTTCGACTCAATTGCCGAAACCGTTATTACCGGAATAACCGAACCGCCTGGGTAATTTTGGTCAAATTTGCTAACCTGTCTTACCCAGACGCTCAAGTCTGTTGCGTGATGAAGTTTTCCCTCCACTAACACCGGTATGGAATGATGGTGCGTTCTTGTTGTTTTCGAATCTCACCCGCTTGGTTGATTGCTGCGACGATGGTCCTAGGCATCGTCGGGTTCGCAAACATTGCAACGGCCGATAACTACGCGGACAAGATGTTCGAAGTCAAAACCCACGATTTTCGAACCGTGGGCCGGGGCACGAAGTGCGAATATCACTTCGATTTCACGAACATCTACAACGAAGAAGTCCACGTCGCGGCCGTCCGCACCAGCTGTGGATGCACGACACCGACGTTGTCGGCCGATACCTTGAAGACGCATGAAAAAGCGTCAGTCGTGGCGACGTTTAATACCAGCACGTTCATCGGTCAAAAAGCGGCGACGATCACGGTCGTTTTCGATCGTCCGAAGTACGCGGAAGTCCAATTGAAGGTCAGTGGTTTCATTCGCACGGACATCACGTTCGACCCGCCGGAAGTTGCCTTTGGCGAAGTTCCGTCCGGGGAAGAACGGGAGCGTGAGGTGATGATCACCCACAACGGAAACACCGACTGGGAAATCCTAGACGTCCGCAGCCACTGCAGCGATCTTCGCGTCCGGCTGGAGCCCGCCGAGCGAACATCGGGCCAAGTCCGTTATCGCATGGCGGTCCGGATGAACGGCGACATGTCCGAGGGCGACATTCGCGAACGCTTGACGTTGATCAGCAACGATCGCAGCTTTCCAACGACCGAAATGGCGATCTCGGGCCGAGTTCGTCCGACGGTCAGCATCTCGCCCGAGGCGGTAAGTCTGGGCACGACAACGGCCGAAGGTTCGGCGGAAAAGAAGTTGATCGTTCGCGGTGACGAGCCGTTCGAAATCAGTGACGTGGAATGCGCCGACGAGCGGTTCCAGTTCGAGGTGCCTGTCGGTTCCAAGAAGCTACATATGGTCAAATTGGTTTACACCGGTGACGGCTCGACCGAGCCGATTTCTCAAGAAATTCGGATCGTCACCAGTCTGTCGGGCGGCAAGTCGGCCACGTGCATCGTGACGGGCACGGTCTCGCCCTGAATCGCCCCCGTGGGTGTCGTGACGGAGTAGAATGGGGCCTCGCTTGTGTCCCCGCCCACCCCGAGTCACGCCGATGATTGCTCGATATTTCGCTTGTTTGTTGACAATTGCGTCGCTTGCAGGGCCTGCAACGGCTGCGGTGGTAACGCCCGGCAACATCCTGGTGATGGACCAAACGACCAGCAGCATTCGCGAATTCTCGACCAGCGGCGTGTTCGTGCAGAGTTTTGCCGTGTCGCCGGCCGCGGGCGCAGGGTCGTCCGACGTACCTCGCGATCTTGTCGTCGATACGATCGGCAACATGCACGTCTTCAACGGCACGTTCACTCCGTCGTTGTCGACCATCAATCAGGTCACCAGTGCTCAAGTCGACCGAAATGGACCCGGCACGGGTTTCGCGTCGGCCAATGCGACCAATCGAGGCGGTATCGCAGCGATCGGGTCCAACGTCTTTGTTGCCGATGCGCCGATCGGTGCACGCAACGAGAAGGGGATCATTCGGTTCGAGGCGGGCAATGGGTTCGCGACCACTCGTTTCGGAACGGATTTCATTGCCAACGATTTGACCTTTGGCGCCGATGGTCGACTGTATGCGCTCGGTACCGAATCGCCGGCCGCAACGGCGTCACCGGGGCACATCAACGTTTACGATCCCAACAGTTTGGCCAGGGTTGACCAAATCGTTTTGCCCAGCGCGACGCAAGCGATGAGCCTTCGCGGCGTCGCGGCCGATGGGACTGGTAACATGTTTGCCGTGATCGGCACCGGCTCGGTTTTGAGGCTGGACGCCAGCGGCGCAGTTGTTGGTTCTTTAAGCATCATCGGTGCGAACGATTTGTACGACATCGATATCGACGTCAATGGCAACTTGTTGACCACCGGCACGGACAGCAACGTCCACTTGACCAACACGGGATTCACATCGCAAACCTCGTTTCTTGCGGCCGGTTCACCCTCGGTTCCTGCACCCCGCATGTTCGCAACGTTTGCCACGCCCGTCCAAGCGGTTCCGGAGCCGTCGACGTGGATTGCACTTTTATTTTGCGGGGCAATCGCTTGCAAACGTCGACGCCGGGTCGCCAGCGTTTGATAACAGCGCTAGACTCAGACGAATCACATTTCCCCCATCTTCGTCTGTTTTTTGGTGCCCCCGATGAGCGTCAATCCCATTGATTTGTCCGGATACGGAATTCATGTAACCGACATCATCCACAACGCAACGCCGGCCCGGTTGTACGAGTTCGCGATCACTGGCCAACACGCGGTGATTTCTGCGTCGGGTGCGCTTGCCACGCGCAGCGGTGACAAAACGGGCCGCAGCCCCAAAGACAAACGTATCGTTGATCATCCCGATTCGTCAGCCGATATTTGGTGGGGCGATATCAACATGCGATTGACGGATCGATCGTTCGCGATCAACCGCCAACGGGCGATCGACTATCTGAATACTCGCGACCAGATTTACGTGTTCGACGGTTTTGCCGGCTGGGATCCCGATCACCGGATCAAGGTGCGTGTGATCGCCGAGAGTGCTTATCACGCTCTTTTCATGAACAATATGTTGATCCGTCCCGACGCCGATCAATTGGCCAACTTTGGCGAACCCGATGTCGTGATCTTCAACGCGGGTGCTTTCCCCGCCAATCCCTACACCGCGCAGATGACCAGCACGACAAGCATCGATTTGTCGATCGAGCAGGGCGAATTCGTCATCTTGGGCACCCAGTACGCCGGCGAAATGAAGAAGGGTGTCTTCACGGTGATGAATTACTTGATGCCTAAGCGGGGCGTGCTGAGCATGCACTGCAGCGCCAATCAATCCGCCGCCGGTGACTTGACGTTGTTCTTCGGTTTGTCGGGAACGGGCAAGACGACGTTGTCGACCGATCCGGCGCGGCAATTGATCGGCGATGACGAGCATTGTTGGTCGGAAAACGGCGTCTTCAATATCGAAGGCGGCTGTTACGCGAAGGTCATCCATTTGAGCAAGGACAGCGAGCCGGAAATCTTTGACGCGATTCGCTACGGCGCGGTGCTAGAGAACGTGGTCTTCGACGAGACGACGCATGAGGTCAATTACGACGACGCGTCGATCACCGAAAATACTCGCGTCGCCTACCCGATTGAGTTCATCAAGAACGCGAAGATTCCTTGCGTCGGTCCTCACCCCAAGAACATCATCTTTTTGACGTGCGACGCGTTTGGCGTTCTGCCACCGGTGTCGAAGTTGACGACTGAACAGGCGATGTACCATTTCGTCAGCGGCTATACGGCCAAGACGGCGGGCACGGAAATGAACGTCAACGAACCCACGGCAACGTTCAGCGCCTGTTTCGGGGCCGCGTTCTTGATGTGGCATCCGTTGAAGTATGCCGAGTTGTTGGCGAACCAGATCCGCGCCCATCATGCCCAGGCATGGTTGGTCAACACGGGTTGGGCCGGTGGTCCACACGGCGTCGGCAAGCGAATGAGTCTGAAGCACACACGGGCGATCATTGACGCGATCCACGATGGATCGCTTGCCGATGCGGAAACGCGAACGGACCCGACGTTCGGTTTGGAAGTGCCGACGAAGTGCGTGGGCGTGCCATCCGAAATCCTTTGGCCACGCGACGCATGGGCGTCGGGTGACACCTATGACATCGCCGCGGCCAAGTTGGCGAAGCTGTTTGAAGACAACTACAAGAAGTTCGAAATCAAATAACGCACCGGATTCGCGGGGGGACGGTTAGCAGCCCGTTGAAAAAGGAGTCTGACCCTCTCCGGCGTTTCGAGTTCTCAATGTTTCAGCAACGTCTCCAAAGGGTCAGTCTCCAAAGGGTCAGACCCCTTTTTCAATAGGCTGTTAGCCCAGCACTCGCATGAATTCTCGCATCCATGCCGGGTGTGCCGGCCAAGCCGGTGCGGTGACCAGATTGCCGTCGACGTGAGCTGAGTCCATCGTCGCGGCAGGTTCGACGTAGGTTCCGCCTCCGGCCTTGATCTCGGGCGCGACCGCCGGATAGCAACTGCAGTGACGGTCGTTGAGAACCCCGGCGGCAGCTAGGATTTGAGGTCCGTGGCAGATTGCGGCGATCGGTTTTTTGGCGCTCGCGAAGTGCCGCACCATCGCCAATACTTCTTCGTTCAGCCGCAGGTACTCCGGCGCCCGGCCGCCGGGGATCACCAATGCGTCGTATCCGGCCGGATCGGTGCTTGCGAAATCCGCCGTCACGGCGAATCGGTGTCCCGGTTTTTCACTGTACGTTTGATGGCCTTCGAAATCATGGATCGCGGTGGCGACTGTGTCGCCAGCCGACTTTCCGGGGCAAACCGTGTCGACCGAGTGGCCGGCGCACAGCAGGATTTGGTAGGGCACCATCGCTTCGTAGTCTTCAACGAAGTCGCCAACGAGCATCAAGATCTTTTTCATGGCAAAACGGATTGCGGGAAGGAGGAATGTGGAGGGACGGGACGAGAGGTCAGTAGTGACTAATTTAGCGACCGTAGCGAAAAGCGGGTGACTCGATAGCTGAGCCCCGCTTAGACCCGCGTAGACCCGCGACGCCGCTCGCGGGATGTCAGCTGCGAAGCCGTTCAGGGTTATGAACAGGGTATACCACGTAGGGTTGCCCGAAAGCTGGGGCCCGACGTGGACCTTTGCGTGGGCAAATCGCCAAAATCCGGACACTCGGCACATTCACCACGGAAGTCCGAGAATCGACGTTTCTTTCCTTCGCGGAAGCCTGGGCGGTTAGTTAGACTAAGGCTGGACCTCTTTCTTTCGCTACTCGAGCACCCGCGAACCTTCATGCATCGCTTTCTCGCCCTGGCTTGCGTCGTTTCGGCCATCACATTCCGTTGCGAAACCGTCTCTGCCGACGAAACCCTGATGCCCGACCGTGTCGCCAAACGACTGGGTCTGGTGGAAGCTTGGCAGCGGGGCATTTCGGCGCCCAATGGAGCTGTATCGATTGCGGACCAGCAGATTTTCGTGCACCGCAACAATCCCCAGGTTTACGTCGAAATCGTGACGGCTGGGAAAGCCCCAGCGGATACCAAGAAACCAGCGGATGCGGAAGCAGCAACCAGTGCTGACGCCGGCGACACGGCGACCGCGGCGGCGGCGGCGGCCCAGGATGACGTGCTGATGCGAATCACCGTCAATACGGCTGATGCGGCAGGCAACTCGATCGACCTGAAAGAAGCCGAGCGTCTTGCCTCAAACGAAATTCGACGACTCAAACGTCGTGGTGTCACGGCAACGATGCGAACGACGGAAGTCCCGCGAGTTGTGATTTACTCGATCGCCGACGACGGTGGTCTCGAGGCAAGGGACGCAGAAACCGGCCGGGCGATTTGGAATACTCACGTCGGTCAACGAGGTTTGCATTTTGGACAGTTGGGCGTCAGCGAAGAATTTGTGACCGTCATGAACGGTGCGAACCTGATTCAAGTCAATGCGGCGAACGGCGATACGACGACGGAAATGAGAACGCTGAACGCGCCCCAGTTCGGCGCCATCAACTCGGGCGACTTCGCGATGGTGGTTACCATCGGCGGTGGCCTGGAATGTTACCCGCTTACCGATCCGTCGCTGGATCCGTTCCGCGAGATTGTTGACGGTCGTGCGCTGGCGTCGCCGACGAAGTCACCTTCGTCATCGCGAACTGCATGGGCGACCGACCGAAGTTTGGTTTACGTGATGGAGTTGTTGGGCAAGCCATCGACTTTGTTTCGACTGGACACCGACGGGATGATCACGGGTCGAATCGCTGCTGCCTCGAACGATCGTTTTTTCTTCGGGTCGGATGCCGGCCAAGTCTACGCGATTCGCGCCACCCGCAGCGGTATCGTGTCGTGGGTGACTCCATTCGGCGAGCCCTTCTATGCCGAACCGCTGGTTGTAGAAGACCAGGTCATGTTGGTGTCAACGTATGGCCGTGTATTTTCGATGAACGTCGAGACAGGCGACCTATCTTGGGACGCGCCGGCGACCAACATCGCACGTCTTATCGGTGGTTTCGGTGACCATGTTTATGCCGTCACCATGGGCGGTTCGCTAACGGTTCTCGATCGTAAAACAGGAAACACGGTGTCGACTTTCACGGAAGTTCGACCAGCCCGGGAACTGACCAATCGCGAAACCAATCGGCTTTATCTGGTCAGTGATTCCGGGGCTGTTCAATGTCTGCGGCCGCTCAATTCGAAGTTGCCGAAGTTCAATACAACACCGGATCCGAAACCGATCGTCGAAGCCGAAGAAGAAAAGGTGGAAGAGAAGGAATCGTCCAGCCCATTCGATGCCGGTGGGATGAATCCGTTCGGCGCCGGTGGCGATCCGTTCGGTGCCGGTGGCGCTTCGGGTGATCCATTCGGTGGTGGCGGCGACGCCATGGCCGACCCATTCGGTGCCGACCCGTTCGGTAACTGATCGCAAGCCCGGAGTGCATCCAGAGCGATGACTTTTCCCGTCGCGTTTCGCCGATAAGTCGACGCGACGATCGGCGAGTCGTTAGCTTGCGTCCATGTACTCGCGTTTCTTCACCAAGCCCGGCATGGGTACGGGGTACCGGCCCTGGTCGTCGGGCATCAGCGGTGAATCGCCGCCCATCGTCAACTGGTCGATGCCCGGCGCGAATTCGTGGTCATGCTTCATGAATTTGGTCAGCGTGATTTCTTGGCCGGTGTGGGCCGCCATGCGACCCATCGACGTGACCGCGCTTGCCATCACACCACGTTCGACTTCGTTGTAGGGGCGATCTTCGCGGATCGCGTCGATCAGGTCCGCCCATTCCAAGTCATACGGATTGGGTTCCGGTTGCGGGAACGCCCACGTCATCTTGTCTTTGCTCATCGATTGGTCAGTGAACAATCGACTCTTTGCCGGCGTGTGGGAAGCGGTCGAGATGATCGCCGTTCCTTTGGAACCGTGCGCGTAGCTTGCGAACTCTTGTTTGCATCCTGGCACGGTTCGGCCATCGACAAACAACTTGGCACCATCGGCAAACGTATATTCGATCGCGTAGTTGTCGAAGTTCTGGTCCACGCAACCGTCGCGGTAGTGACGGCCGCCGACCGCGATCGCCTTTTCGGGCCAAGCATTTTTCATCCAGCACGATTCGTCGATGTTGTGGATCAGGAAGTCACTGACGGCGCCGCCGCTGAGCCATAGGAAGCCGTGGAAGTTTTTGATCTGGTGATCCAAGTCGCTCATCGAACCGTCGTTGGGCGGTACTGCCGCCGACGCGGTACGTCCGGCCATGCGGTAGGCACGCAGCATGTTGACTTCACCGATTTCGCCGCTTTGGATTCGATCAAACAACTCCATCCGTCCGCGGCAATGGCGACACATCAAGCCGACGGCGACCTTCAAGTTCTTTTCGATCGCGCGGTTGTTCAATTCCAGCATGCGAACCGACGTGGGCGCGTCGATCGTGACAGGTTTTTCCATGAAGACATTCAAACCCTTTTCAATCGCATAGGTGTAGTGCACCCAGCGGAATCCGGGTGGAGTGGCCAAGATCACAACGTCGCCCGGTCGTAACGCGTCCATCGCTTGGCGGTAGGCATCGAATCCGAGGAAGCGTCGCTCGTCGGGAACGTCGACTTTGGATCCAACTTTCGCGTGACCTGACAATGCGGCATGGGTGCTCTTGATGTTGTTTTCAAAGACGTCCGCAAGTGCCACCAACTCAATCGGCCCGTTATCGACGGAAAGCGCATTCAAGGCCGCGCCCGTTCCGCGTCCGCCGCAGCCCACTAGCGCGATGCGGATGGTCGAATCTTGCGCCGCGTGAACGTTGGATGTCGCGGCGGAAACCAGCGTCGTTGCCGCGGCGACGCGTCCGGTGGTTTGTAAGAATTGACGACGTGATGGAGTTTGGGTCATGGGTCGGCCTTCGTGGGCGGGCGGGAGCATTGGGGCGGGAAAGGAAATCAGTTCAATCGGAATCCACTTGTTTCGGTTCGCACTTGTCCCACTTTAGGGCTCGTTCGTCGGCCGTGGGTTCGATAAACGGTCGAACGACACGAAAACCGACGCCCAGCGCATCGGTGTGATACCAAATGCTCTTCGGTAACTGTGGATCTTGTTCTTTCCAGGCGTCGCTGGAACCTTCGCGGGCGGCACTGCGCAGCATGTCCGGGTCATCGTCCCAACCGCCACCGCGAACGATGCGAGGATACAAAGTCTTGGGGACGCTCAGCGGGTCCACCGCGCCGGCGACCGATTGGTACGCTGACGGATCGTATTGATCGAGCACCCACTCGGCGACGTTGCCGTGCATGTCATATAGCCCCCACGGGTTCGGTTCTTTTTCGCCGACTTCGTGATAGGTATCGTCGCTGTTGTCGAAGTACCACGCGTGATCGTCCAGATCGGCTGGGTCATCGCCGAACGAGTATGCCGTCGTGGTGCCCGCGCGAGCGGCGTATTCCCATTCGGCTTCGGTGGGCAATCGATAGTAGTGTCCCGTTTTGGCCGACAACCATTCACAGAACGTTCGCGCGGCATGCTGGGTCATGCAGATCGCTGGGAAGTCACCCTTGCCCATTCCGAAACTCATGTCGGTATACGGTTCAGTCGGCTTCGAGATTCCGTCGACCAGGATGTCACGCTCGCTCGGGTCAACGGACATCATCTTGCGACGCAGTTGGTCCGTTTGTTCACCCCAGGTATCGTATTGATCCCACGTGATTTCGAACTTGCCTATCCAAAACGGCGACACGGTGACTTCCGCTTGCGGGCCCTCATCGTCTTTCCGATCGGCTTCCGATTCGGGCGAGCCCATTTTGAAACTGCCGCCGGGGATCGGCACCATCTCGATCGCCAAGTCGGTGTGTTCCAGTCGATCGGAATACGGCTGCATCGTAGTCGGTTTCTCGGCGACAACCGAACTGGACGACACGCCGGCGATGGTCAAAGACAGCACGAGTTGTTTGAGCGTCAACGTGAGTGTCCGGGGAGGGATAGTGTGGCGGCAGGTGTTGAATGGACCCGGCCCGTTTGAAAGCCCGTGAATTTATTAAGCCAAGAGAGCGGCAATCGGGTCACCGTCGCCACCGATTTTAAAAGGGCGACCGTTGGGGGCGAACCGTTCTTCGTCGAGCGGCAAACCGGCGGCGGCGGCAATCGTTCGATTGAAATCGGATACAGAGACTTGGTCTTTAGCGACCGAAAATCCTTTCGCGTCGGATTCGCCGTACACTTGGCCACCGTTGATTCCCGCACCCGCCAACAGGCTGCAAAAGGCGCCGGGGTGATGATCGCGTCCGCCGTTGACGTTCATCTTGGGCGAGCGACCGAATTCGGTGGTCAACACAATCAACGTTTCGCCCAGCAGACCACACTGGTGAAGGTCGCGCAGCAGACTGCCCAGCGCCGTGTCCAACTGTTCGGCTTTCGTGTCCATCGACGAATACAGTTCGGTGTGCATGTCCCATCCGCCGGAATTCACTTCGACGAATCGAGCGCCGCCTTGCACCAGTCGACGCGCCAACAGACATGCCTGGCCCAGCGAATTGTTGCCGTAGGCTTCACGAACCTTCTCGGGTTCCTGCTTGATGTCGAACACCTTCAAGTGTTCGCTGCCCATCAAACGACGGGCCTCGCTGTAGAGTTGGTTGTAAGCGGCAACGACTGTGTTTTCTCGTTTCGATTGAAACGCTTCGTCGAACTTTCCGGCCAGCGTCAAACGGCGGCTGAACAATTCAGCCGGTAAGTAGTTCGGAAGCGACGTGTTCTGCAATCCGGCTGCCGGGTTCGGAATCGGTACCGGCGAATGGGCGGCTTCCAAGAAACCGGCCCCCGGGTGGCGATTGCCCGATCCGATCACATAGTTGCCCGGCAATTCTTTGTTAAGGCGACCTTGTTCGGCAACCATCCATGCGCCCATCGCTGGATGCTGGATGCTGTTGAGTTGTTTGTAGGAGGTTCGCATCAGGTACTTGCCCTGGTCGTGTGCACCCGTTTCGGTGCTGAGCGAACGGACAACGGCAATCGCGCCGGCCAAGTACGCCAATTTGGGAAACCGGTCACCGAACATCATGCCGGGAACCCGAGTCTGGATCGGTTTGGTTTCGCCCGCTTCTTCGACACCGACTTTCGGATCGAACGTGTCCAGGTGCGTCATCGCACCATCCATGAACATGTAGATGACGTGCTTGGCCTTGCCGACCGGCGTGGCGGCGGCGTGGGCGGACGTTTCGCCGAATAGGCCCGGTGTCAGCACGGTACCCGCGAACGAAACGCCCAGCGTTTGCTTGGCGATATTTTGCATGAATTGCCGGCGATCGGCGGGCGAAAAATCTGGTCGAGCCATAGTGATTCGATTCTAACGGCGAGAAGAGAGTGTTATTGAACGAACAGAAATTCGCGTGTGTTCAGGAGTGCCCAAATGATATTGCCGTATCCAACACCGTCTTGTCGGACTCGGCCAAGTTCCATCGCAGCGACCTTGCGGTCCGACGCATCCGGATTCCGTGCCAGCACGCTCAAGAAGATTGCGTCAATGCGGTCACGTGTCGAATCGATCGCCAAAACGTCGTCGACGATTGCGGAACCAGCTTCCAGCATGACGTGCGTGATCGGGCCGTTGAACATCGCCAAAATCTGAGGCACGGTCGGATCGGTTTGCGAGCCATTGATGGTTTCGCGATCCCCTTGGCCGAATTGCCGCAAGAAGTGATCGGCGCTAACCGGCGATGGCAACTCGCTGGCCCGCGCTAGGACATTGCCCTGATACGCATGCTTGTTCAGCGACCGCTTGTACGTGTTGTCAAAGTAAGTTTCGCCGTAGCGTTCGCTTTGTTTCTTGAATGCTTCGTAATTCGTTTTCTTGAAGTCGACGTCCATCACCGGTGCCAAATCCTTGGCGGTTGGTCGCTCGAACGGCCACGGATTGTTGACGGCCAACGTCAGAATCGAATCCCAAACCTGTTCCGCCGACATCCGCCGAACCACCGGTCCTGGAAAATAGTATTCCTCGCCACTGGTCAATTCGTAGTCCGTCGACACGTGTTGATAGGTCTTGCTGTAAAGAATCATCCGCATGAATTCCTTGATGTCGAAATCGCTGCGCGCGACTTCTTCGGCCAGGTAATCCAGCAGCGGTTCGTTGACACAAGCGTTCTCGTCGCGGAAGTCGTCGATCGGTTCGACCAAACCAACTCCCAAGAATCGCTTCCAAAGTCGGTTCGCAATCGTTCGCGTGAATTGCGGGTTGTCGGCACTGGTCAACCATGCCGCAAACTGTTCCCGTGGACTGGATTTCGACGCGGACGTCGGGATCTCGCCCCACAACACCTCGGGCGTGACGATGTCTTTCGGCTTTGCATCTTCGTAGGCGTAATCGTGCGGCAATCGCAGCTTGGCCGGGACTTCCGATACCACGTACATGTTGGCTTGGGCGAGACGTTGGAAGGGACCGGGAACGCGACCGTTTTCGAATTTTCCGCGAGCCTCTTTGATCAGCGTGGCTGCCGGATTCGTCTTCTCGAATCCAGGGTCGCCCTTACGAAGTCGCGTGCGTGTGCCGGCTGTGAACGCCGCCAATTGATAGAACTGGTACTGCGACCATTGATCGAACGGATGGTCGTGACATTGGGCGCATCCGATTTGCGTTCCCAGGAAAACGCGAACCGTATTGTCGATGTACGGCAGCGGCATCCCATCATCGCGCAGTTGAAATCCGGTCGCCGGGTTTTCCCAAACCTTTCCGTCGGCCGTCAACATTTCGTACACCCAGGCGTTGTACTTCTTGTTAGTACGGATCGAATCCTTCACGTAACCCAAATAGGGGTCGGCGACATTATTGACTGTGGGGCGCTCGACCAAGCGAAGCACGTCGGCCCAAAAGTTGTAAAAGTTGCTGACGTAGTCGGGGCTGCCTAACAGGTCATCGATCAATTGTTCGCGTTTTTCGGAATCCGACGATTCCAAGAACGCGTTTGCTTCACCGAGCGTGGGAATGCGACCGGCAACGTCCAAGTAGACCCTTCGCAAAAAGACTTCGTCACTTGCGATCGGATTGGGTGCGACGTTTTTTTCTCGCAACTTGTCTTCGACCAAAGAGTCCAAACGATCGGCGGCGGACGCGACGGATGAGCGTGAGTTCGCGTTCACTGCGGCGACGTCCATTTTCAACGTCGGCTTGCTGGTGACGCTGGCCGGTAAGTTGATCTTGGGCGGCTTGGCGGCGGGACGGTTGGATTTCGCATTGCGATTCTGGGCGATCGCGGCCGTCGGCATGCTGACAAAAATGCTCGCAGCGATGATCAATAGATTCGCAACAGCAGTTCGACGAAGGAAACGCATTTGCACGCAACTCAGAAAAGAAGAGAATTCGCCGGCCAGTAGGGGACACGTCACGCCGCCGATATCAAACTATGATAGTCGATTCTCCCTTACCGACGCCACCATTCCCGCCCTCCGACCCGAAAGTCCTGCCGTGAACCGTGCCATCCCCCGCTGGTTTGACCGTATGTGTCGTCCCCTTTTAACGACCGTAATGAGTTTGGGGGTTTTGACGTCCGCTTCGACGACTCTACTCGGCGACAAGCCGGCGACATCGACAATGCGGATCGAAGCCGACAATGACGACGCGGGCCAAGCCATTGGGTGGAAGATCTACGACGGCGATACCCTGGTCGCCGGCTACTTGATCGACAGCCACGGTAAGCCCGTCGTCTATCCCGTCATCGGTCCCAGCGGCCAAGCGATGACACGCCAGTATCCCATCGAGGACGCGCTGGCGACCGAGGCGAAGGATCATCAACATCATCGGTCGATGTGGATGACGCATGGGGAAGTCAACGACTTTGATTTTTGGGCCGACGAAAAGAACGAAGGCGACACGGTCCACCGATCCGCATCGACGGGTGTGACGGACGACGGCGCCGCTTTCATCATGACCAAGAACGATTGGATGTCACCGAAAGGCGAACGCGTGATGTCCGACACGCGTCGATTCACGTTCTTTCGATCGGGCGATCGGCGTGTGATCGATTGCGACGTGATTCTGAAAGCGACCGACGGTGACGTTCACTTTGGTGATACCAAAGAAGGCACGTTCGGTGTCCGTGTTGCGGGCACGATGAAGGTCGACGCGAAGTTGGGCGGCGTCATCACTACCGCCGACGGCGATACGAACGGCAAAGCGTGGGGCAAGGCGGCGCCGTGGGTCGATTACTCGGGACCGGTCAACAATAAGACGGCCGGCATCACGATTCACGATCATCCCAGCAGTTACGGTTATCCGTGCCGCTGGCACGTACGCACCTACGGCCTGTTCGCGGCCAACCCGTTCGGCGTTTCTCATTTCACCGGCGAAGAGAAAACCCGGGGCGTGGTGCTGCCGGCCGGGAAACACATGCGACTAAACTATCGCGTCATCCTGCACGACGGTGGACTGGACGAGGAAGTCGCCAAAGCGGACCAGGAAAAGTTTGCGAACGATCCGCGACCACCGATGCAGTAGCCGGATCGGTTCGTTCGACTTCGTTTCACTCTGCTTCCGTGATTTCTTCCTCGGCAACGTCATCTTCATCGGTGTCCTTGCCGGATTTTTTATCCCTTAGCTTCTGCATCGGGTTGGGCTTCTTTTCGTCCTTGTAAAGCTTGAAACGGCTGGGGACGATCTTGGGTGGCCAATCGTTGTTCGACGTTTCGGTGTCGGCGAGTTCGCGGCGCGGGTCCAATTCGAGACGCGAAATTTCTTTGTCGGTCACGAACAGCTTGTCGACCCGGTTACCGTTGGCTCGCCAAATGTCGACTGGAATCGTTACCAATTCGTTCGTGTTGTCGGTGTAGTGGATCCGAACGATGATCGGCATCACCAACCCGCCGACGTTGCGGAAGGAAGCGATATAGAAATTGGTCGAGCGGCGCAACATCGCTCGCTCTTTTTCGGTCAGCCCATCGACAAACTTGGTGAATGCCTTGCGCGCCGATTCTTCGACGGCGTGTTCGTCAAAGTCGTCGCTGTTGTAGAAGTCCTTTAAGCCCGCCTGCCACTCGATCCGTTTCCGCAGTTGTTTGTTTCGTTCCTCACTTAACGTCGGTTCTTCGTCGTCACGTTCTTTGCGTTTCCGTTCGGCGCCGGTGTCAGGATCGCCGCTGTCGATCTGGAACAGTTTCAGGTTTTCGATCGCGATATCGACGTGATCGGTGCTGTAAAACCAGCCTCGCCAGAACCAATCCAAATCGGTGCCCGATGCGTCTTCCATGGTGCGGAAGAAATCGCTTGGCGTTGGTCGTTTGAATTTCCATCGCCGGGCGTACTCGGCGAACGCAAAATCAAACAGTTCGCGGCCCAGGATCGTTTCTCGCAAGATGTTCAGCGCCGTGGCGGGTTTCGCGTAGGCGTTGTTACCGAATTGCAGGATTTCTTCGCTGCCCGACATGATCGGTCGTTGGTTTCCGCCTCGCATGTAGGGAACGATTTTCTCGGGGGCGCCGCGCCGCGACGGGTAATCGGTTTCCCATTCTTGTTCAGTCAAGTATTGCAGAAACGTATTGAGTCCCTCGTCCATCCACGTCCATTGACGCTCGTCGCTGTTGACGATCATCGGATAAAAATTGTGCCCGACTTCGTGGATGATGACCGAGATCAATCCGTACTTGGTGTCGCGCGTGTAGGTCCCGTCTTCTTCGGGGCGCGGTCCGTTGAAACAAATCATCGGGTACTCCATCCCGTACACCGGTCCGTTGACGCTGATCGCGACCGGATAGGGGTATTCGAACGAATAACGGCCGTAGACTTCCAACGTGTGGGCGATCGCTTCGGTCGAATATTGGCTCCACAGCGGTTCGGCTTCGTTGGGGTAATACGACATCGCCATGACTTTGTTGTCACCGACGTCGACACCCATCGCGTCCCAGATGAACTTTCGGCTGGCGGCAAAGGCAAAGTCGCGAACGTTGTCGGCATGGAACTGCCACGTCGTGGTCTTGTCCGTCCGTTGCGACTGGTTCTCTTTTGCCTCGTCGGGCGTGATCACAAAAACGGGCTTCTTGGCATTCGCGGCTTCTGCCAAGCGTTGCTTCCACGGGTCCTTCAACACATCGTCGGCATTTTGAAGTTCTCCGGTCGCCGCGACAACCATTTCGGCCGGCGCAGTGATGCGAACGTCATAGTCGCCCAGTTCCAACGTGAACTCGCCGCGACCGAGAAACTGTTTGTGCTGCCATCCGGCATAGTCGGTGTAGGCGGCGACGCGCGGATACCACTGAGAGATTTCGTAGATGTAGTTGTCGTCCTTGTCGAAGTACTCGCTGCCGCCGCGGGCGCGGATGACTTTTGCGTCGACGATGTTGTATTGGTACTTGATCGCAAAGCCCATCGAATCGCCGGGGGCGAGCGGTTCGTTCAAGTCGATCCGCATCATCGTTTTGTTGATCGTGTGACGCAGGGCAACGTCGTCGTCGGATACTCGTTTTGTCGTCGGATCCGGATTCGGCTGCGACGAAGGATTCCACTTGGTGACCGATTCGATGTCGAAGCCGCCGTCGAATGTCATCGACGCCAAGATTCCGCTGATCGCGTCGAAGGTGATCTTTGGCGATAGCGATGGTGAGGGCGAAGCGTTGTTGGAATCCGAGTCGGGTCGAAATCGGTTCTGGTCCAATTGCACCCAAACGTAGTTCAACGGATCGGGCGAAAGGTTGTGGTAGTGGATTCGGACGGTGCCCAGGATTCGCTGGTTCGCGTCGTCAAGCGTGACGTCGATGTCATAGTCGGCACGCTGTTGCCAATATTCTGGACCGGGTGCACCCGACGCGGTGCGGAACGCGTTGGGCGTCGGCAACCATTGGTCGATCTGATAGAAGCGGTCCGCCGAATCGGCGTGCTTGCGATTGTCCAGCGGTTGAGCCCAGGCGGGTTGTAGGGCAGCAAAAACAAACAAAATCGTCAGGCAGAATTTTGGCATAGTGGGGCGTGGGATTCTTAAGGGGAACCGAACGTAAGGGGTTCAGAATTGTTCAGCTTAATCGGGTCGCGGCAAACACGTGTCAGCGCGTAAGATGAACGACTTGTTTCGCATCATCCTCAGTCAGCAACGACGTATTGTGACGAATATAGACCCAACGAAGTGGACCATCGGCTATTGCACCAATGTGCATGCGGGGACCGACATGAAGTCGATCCAGCAGAACCTTGAACGATTCGCCGTGCCGGCTCGGATCGAAGCGGGGATGGACGAAATCGGGGTCGGTCTGTGGTTGCCCGCGACGGCGGCGGCCCAGTTGGCCGGTCAAGCGAGTGACTTCGCCGCATTCTTGGGGAAATTGAATCTGCGTCCGTACACGATCAACGGTTTTCCGTACGACAATTTCCACCAAAATGTCGTCAAACACGCTGTTTACGAACCGACGTGGGAAGACGTGTCTCGGCTGGAATACACCCAACAATTGGCAGAGATCCTGGCGGCCATTTTGCCGCCCAGTGATGGTGGGGACGGCGATGCGGAAGCGATCGGATCGATCAGCACGTTGCCGATCGGTTGGCCGACGACCGGTGCGGATGGGATAGCCGCCGATCCGGCACATCGTTGGGCCGCAGCCGGAAAACAGTTTCGCCAATTGGCGAACTACTTGAAGGACTTGGAATCGCGAACCGGTCGGCGAATCGTCGTCGCCATCGAGCCGGAGCCGGGTTGTTTGCTGGACACGGCAACGGACATCGTAGCGTTCTTTGCCAAGGAACTGCCCGAAGCCGACCACCGCCGGTATCTGACCGTGTGCCATGACGTGTGCCACTCGGCTGTGATGATGGAAGGTCAAGCCGACGTGATCGCTCAATATGCCGACGCGGGCATCATGGTGGGGAAGGTCCAGGTCAGCAGCGCCGTCGTCGCGGATTGGCAATCGATGGCCATTGGTCGACGTCGCGAGGCGATTGAGCAACTGAAGCACTTTGCCGAGGATCGCTATCTGCATCAAACGATGCGGCTGAGTGCGACGGGGCAAACGACGTTGACCGAAGACTTGCCGGAGCTGATCGCCAAGATCGCTAAAGACGGTGATCCGGTATGGGGCGACGATCGCTGGGTCGTTCACTTCCATGTGCCGATTTTCTTGGAACGATTCGGGCACCTGACGACGACGCATGCGGATGTGCTGGACTGCCTGAGGGCGTTGGTGTCGAACGACCAGGTTCAGTTTTCTGGTCACCTGGAAATCGAAACGTACGCGTGGTCGGTCTTACCCGAGCCGATGCGAAAACGAGGATTGGCCGAAGACATCGCCAGCGAATTGTTGTGGCTGCGCCGCTCGATCGTTGAATCGATGTAGGGAACGTGTAGAAAAAGTGGCGAGAATAAAGTGTCCGACCCCTTTTGCCGGGAACCGGCCCTTCGGGTGCTTCGCACAAAAGGGGGCAGGCACTTATTTTCCGCTCCGAGAGACGGCAATTGCATAAAAAAAGAGGCGGCCCGCATCGGTTGCGGGTCGCCTCTTGTGTTTTAGTCCGTGCTATTGACTAGTTTAGCAACCGCAAGGATCGCACGCTGGTGCACAGCAGTTCTTTGCTGCACGACGAGCGCGAAGCTTTTGGATCAGCTTGCAACCGCGGCGAGGAGCTTCGCAGCAGGTCGGTGCCGGTTCAGGGCAGCAAACTGGTGCTGGTGCGCAAACGGGTGCTGGAGCGCAAACAGGTGCTGGTTCGCAGCAAACTGGTTCGGGAGCGCAAACAGGAGCCGGTGCTTCGCAGCAAACCGGTTCGGGAGCACATGTGGGAGCACAAGCTGGCGCACAAGCGTCAGCCTTGCAACGTCCGAACAACTTGCCGAAGCAACCTGCGTCCGAATTCGGAGCCACGATCGATCCGACCAAAGCGAACATCGCAAACAAAACAATCGACTTCATTTCTGCCTCCTAGGGGCTGAACAAGGGGTTGAGAAGTGCGGGATTCTAAGGGTCAAGAAGAATGCAGCAACTGGGCAAACTGGGTGTTGGCTCACTTCAAGCCAAATAAAGTCGAAATTCTGCCAAAAGAACGCTACGCATGTACACCTAAAAGCCCGAATCGCGGCTCCGTGGGGTGGTTCGTTTGTGGCCGTTAGTGGTGTCGAGTGGGACGTCGCATGGGAGGTCCACGTCGATTGCTAGGTCTTCCGGCTGGCCAGCATCCGTCGAAACGGGCGGACCGTCGCCAAGCATCGGCTCAGTTTCGCGGTGCCAGCAGGCTCAGTTTCGCGGTGCCAGCAGGCTGGGACCGTACAAATCGGGCGATTCGGTCGGGTATCGGTACGAGCGTCCTTCGACTGTGGGCGTCGCATTGCTGCGGTACGTTCCATTGCGGTCAAAATCACTGGGCGACGACACGGTAGGTTCTGCGAAAACGCCCTGCATCGCGTCAATGATCAACTCGCTAACGCCTTGTTGGTGCAACGCGATGATTTCCGAAACGGCCAGATGCCGTGATACGCCACGAAGTTGGATTTGGCGGACGATCATCGGCTCGCTCAGACCACTTCGAACCATCGCGACGACATCTTCGGTCGATAAGGTAGGTTGCGCCGGCAGAGCTGCCATGGTCGGTTCACCGTAGACTACCGGCGGCGCATCGTAGACGCGGGGCGCGTAGTAGTCTTGTCGGTGTTGGCCGTCGCGATAGGCGGGATATCCCGGTTGAGCGTGGGTGGGTGGACCATAGGCGGGGATCTGCGACGGGTAAGTCGGATAACCCGAGTGGTAACGCCGATCGTGGTCGATCCGTTGGTCGCGAGCATCGCCGATTGTTCCGCCAGCAACAGCGCCGACGGCGCCGCCGATCAACGCGCCGGCGGTTTCGTTGTTGCCCTTATCGCCGATTGCGACACCGATGGCCGCACCGGCGAGACCGCCCAGAATCGCCCCGCGGCGTCGGTTGGTGTGGTCTTGGGCGTTGGCTTGCGCGACAGAGACGGAAACCAGCAGGGCGGCCAGGGTGAAACGCTTGATCATGGCGATGACGCAGGAAAGTGGAATTGCAGTGACAGGGCAAAATGCGCCCAAGTCAAAGATGCCACATTCCGACGGCGCGGCCAGGAAAAAGATGACGGTTTTGTCGATTAGGTTCCGTTGAACGGTTCCACTTGGTCAACCGGTTCCACTGGGTCAATCGGTTCCACTGGGTCAATCGGTTCCACTTAGCGGACCGGTTAGCCGCGGCGGATTTCTGATCCTTTGAATCGAACGGCGATGTGGTAGACCTTCCGTTGTTGGTACTCGATTTCGCCCGTTTGCAGATCGAATCGCGTCGGCGTGCTGTGCTTGGTGATATCGACGGTAGCGTGGAAGCCTCGTTCGGAAAACACGTCGATCAACATCGGTAACGAATCGGTGGCTTCCCAAATCGCGTCGTCGGAATTGATACTAGCGCGGCCCGAGATCGCGTGCCGCAGAATAATCGGCATCATCTTGGCTTCGATTTGGTCCACGACACGGTGGAACAAATCAGGTTGCTCGATTTCATAGGTATCCAGCCGCGTGACCAAATCGCGTCGCGCGTGGCTGATGATCTCGCTGGCCAGCGGAATCCGGCGCAGGGTGTGAAAGGTCCGCGGGTCCAATTCCAGCGAACTCTGGTATTCCAGTTCGCGCAGAATGTTCTCTTGCACCACATCCAACGGCGCTTGGGCGTTGATGAAGTGGTAGTGAAAGATCTGTTTCAGCGAGACGAGCGCGTCGTAGGTTCGCTCCTTGAAGACACGGTATCGGTTCCGTGCCAGTTCCTCGTTGAAGTCGGTCGGTCGTTCTTCGACCTTCGACGCTTGGTCGTCCCCTTCGGCGGCGACGTTGTGCGCGATCGTTTGTCGGCCACGTTTGATTTGTCGAGCGACGCTTTCGGCTTCGTCGACGAACAGCAGGATGATATGAAAGATGGGTTGCTTGAAATGGACGACGTCGGGGGTGTCCTGGAATTCGCGTCGCAACCCGATCATCGCGTCGTAAAGCAGTTTCAGGCACTCGACCTGAACTTTGGTCCGCGGAAACCCGTCCAGAATCGCGCCCGATTGATACTGTGGATTCAGCAGTTCGCGAAAAACGATCCTGACGGCTTCGCGGTCGCCGACCATCCCGCCCTGGGCCTTGATCGATTGGGCTTCGGGGCTGTTTAGAAGCTCGCTTACCACGATCGGTTTGGTCGAGATATCGCGGACTTTGCGGATGAAGTCGGTGTTGGTGCCCTTACCGGCCCCGGGCGCACCACCGAGCAGGATCAGCTCTTTGGGAAACCGCATATTGCTGCGGCCGCGCTCGTCTTCCATCTCCTTCCAAACCGAGTTGAAGATCAGCTGGGCATCTTTCACCTCGAGGTCCGCAGGCACGGATTTTTTCATCGAGTTAGGCAGAGAGTTGGGCACGTCGTTACCGTCACGCAAGCGGAATAGGAACCGAATGCGTCAGCTTAATCTTGGCCGGTCGGTTACACAAAGGCGTTAACCGCGTCAATGTCCCGTGCCGAGACACGACAAAATGCTAGGCAACGCGAACGTTGTTGCAAATCTGGTTCAGCACGCCCGCTTTGCGAATCGCCGGCACCAACTGATCAATCAGCGAGGCCGACGGAAGTGAGCCGCTCAGAACCACGCGTGACGATTCGATCGACACTTGCACGTCGGCAGCGTGAAGCGACAGTTCGCTGTCGAATCGCAATACACCATCGATCCGTTGAAGCATCCGTTGGTCACGGCACTGAATTTCGGTCGTCGTCATGAAATTGCATCTCCCACGAAGTGACAGCGACAAAGCGCCAAAATCGTGAATGAGGGTGGGAATGTTGGTGGGAGTCACCCTGGCCATTTTTTTAGCCAAGTGACGAAACATTGGCGTCCATCTACTCGTTTACACCCTGATTCGGCAAGGTCAAAGCAAAAGACGATCGTTTTCTGGGTTTTGGGAAGAAACGGGGGCGGAAGTTAACATGATTCCGAGACTGTGGGAAGTTACGGCCCCTAACGCAGTCGTCCGTTTCACCCAGAAGGGCTGGCGCCGGCTGTCACACTCGTGTCAGCTCACTGGCCACCTTCGTTCCATCGGATGTCGCCTTTGCGTTGTCGCGCCACCCACTTTTTGATGCCCGGTTCTCGGCGGACGGCGTTGTCCTGTTCGGCGCGGAAGTACAACGTGGTGCCCGTCATCTTGTGCAGATTTTCAAGCGCCAACACGCGTACCGCCATCGCTTCGGAATCGAGTAACCGAACCAGTTCTTCGTCACCGCCTTCGATCAGTTGTTTTTGCGAGTAGCCCGTCAACAGACGAAACATCGGTACCGCATTGGCTGCGTCCATTCGAACGATCGATTTTTCGAGCTGGCTTGCCGACGCGGCGCTGCGGTCAACGACGGAAAGCAGTTCCAAATAATGCTGTGGCCAGTACGCCCGTTGTTTCGTTTCCGACAAGATCCCGTCGCTGCCGAAGTAAACGTCGCCTTGGCCCATGTGCAGCAGAGTCTGAGCGGCCAAGGAAGCCACTTCGCTGCGTCGAAACAGCGTGGCTTCGCGGAGCGTGATTTCGAGCGGTTGGTCGGACGCAATCAGTTCCAACAAGCCTTCCCGTGCACCGGCTTCGATCGACGTCGCCGCCGGATCGGCCGGGTCGACCCATGGCGGAACGCCATCGACGGGTGAGACCATGGGTTTGCCGCCGCTGCGTTTGACCCATTGTTGTCGCGTGGTCAGCTCGGATTGGTCATTGTCCGAACTCAATCCGACGGCACCTTGGACCGCCAACACGCCCGCCAACTCGATCCGATTATCCGCCTCCAACGGGTCCAACCCCGGCGCGCGAAAGTGCTTGATGCTTGCCGCCACGACCGATGCTGATTCCGCAAACGACAACGTGACCAGCTCGTTGCCCAATGCGATGTCGATACGCGCATTCGGGCGATTCGACTTGATCAAGACGCGCCCGCTTACGATTGCGATTGCCGACTCGCCTTCTTCGTCCGCCACCCAAACAGCTTCGGCCGGTCCGACCAACGTTACATCAAAGCCAGATACCGACGTCATGGTTGCGCGGAATGTCGGTGGGCAAACGACGGGATAGCCTGGGACGACCGTCATGCCTTTCTTCAATCGCACCCATTTCGGGGCTCCGCCCCCAACGCCTTTGTTGGTCGCGATCAATGAGTTTTCGGTCGTGATCGTCGCTACTTCGGTCGCCGGTTGGGCAAGTCGCGGGGGATCCGTTGCCAAAGGCAGTTCGTCGGCCATGGGGGGATCCGCAGCGATGCTTGCCATTGCTTCCGGGGGCGGTAACGCCGCAGGGCCGGGCAGTTCAACTTCCATCGCTTCGTCGTCGCCAACACCGTCGGCTGTGGGGCTTGCCAGAACCGAAGGCTTCGGTGGTGGCATGAACTCAGCGTCATCGAAATCGTCCGTCATCTCGAATTCCGCCTCAGGCTGCGCGGCCCTCTCGCGACCGAGGTTGGGTTCTGAGTCGACGTCTCGCGATGGAGCAGGTGGCGGCAGCATTTCGGCGTCGCTAAACGCTTCGTCGTCGATCGCGTTTTCGGGCGTCGGAATTGATTCCATCGGGGGCGTCATGTCGATGGGTGCATCGATCTCGCTGGGGTCAAATCCAGCGGGGTCAAGTCCACTGGGGTCAAGTCCACTGGGGTCAAGTCCACTGGGGTCAAGGGTCTTCGTACCGTCGAGTTGTGCCACCGAGTCGTCGCGGTTCAGCAGCGGTGCAAAGATCCGCGAAAGGGCGAACAGCAGCACGCCCGCCAAGGCCAGCGACACCAACCATGGCGTGATTCGCGACGTTCGTACCAAACCGCCGTAGATCGCTGTGTCGTTAGGATCGCGTTTCTTGGATCCGGCCATCGCCGGTCCTTTTCCGCCGCTCGAGGCAACCGTCGCTGTCACGCCGGCTTCGCGCAGTCGTGTCGGCGCATCGGAAACACCTGAGTCAGCCGGGCCCACCGGTGTGACTGGATCGCCGGTATGCGTCAGGGGCGAATCCATCGTCGGCAACTCACTCACGTCCGTCAAAGGCGCCAAACCGCTCTTCAGCGCTCCGCCGAGCGCGTCGACGGTCACGGGCGGTGGCCCGTCCATGGTCAGCGAAGAAAATCGTGTGCTCGATGCTGCGATCCGCTCGATTTCTCGTTCGGGCAATTCGTAAATCCGACTCCGCAACGCCGGAGGCACGTCGGCCGACTTGCCCAACACCATCGTCAGAATCTGGTGACAAGCAGCAGCCTCCGCCAAACGCGAATCTGATTCCAAACAAGCACGCTCGATCTCGGCGACCTGTTCGGTCGGCAACGTGCTGTCCAGATACTCGGCAATCACGTTGGCATCGTCATTGGGGCCGACTGCGTCTGGGCGAGGTGCTCCCAGCGACGGGTTGATCAGTCCGGCCCGAAGACGCTGGACCAATTGCGTTGCAAAACCGCTCTCAGCCAGCTTCGTGCGAAGAATCTCCGCATCCTGAGGCTCGAGCGTGTTGTCCAGGTAAGCCAGCAGTGTTCGCAGTGTCAGTCGCATCGATTTTCTCTCGCCAAAATTCGGTCCGCAGTTGTCTATCTAAATTAGTGACAACCCGGCCCGAAATCCGTACAAGAAAATCCAAGGAATTTCCGCGGTCACTAGGGCAGGCCGAAAGCCTGCCCTAGCTTGTTGCGACGTTTAGATCAGCCCCAGGATCGCCAGGTCGAAGTTGGCGGACTCACCATCGTCGTCATCGGCAACCTCTTGCGAGATCAGATCGATCAGGTCGGCGTCCACCGCTTCGTCGGCATCATACGTTGCGAATCCGGCGAACTTGGGTGCTGGCGTTCCGATGACCGGAGCGTCGAAATCATCCCACGTTTGGAACGCGTCGTTGATGGCTGACGGAGCTTCGATGATCGAAGGCACCAGCGTGCCGCCTCGCGTCGACGCCAAATCGGCAACGATCGGTTGGCCCATCAAGTCACCATCGACTTGTTCACCGCTGATGATCGGGGCTTGGGATCCGATGTGGTTGATGACCAGCAAAGCATCGCGAGCTGTGATCGTTTGGTCTCCGCTGACGTCGTAGAAGTTCGGACCGCGTTCACTGGCCACGACGGGGATTTGCGATGCTCCACCACCGCGTCCGAGTCGGTTGATGACCAATAGAGCGTCGAACGCTGTGACGCGACCGTCCGCATTGACGTCGCCGAACAGCAGCGGATTCTCACGTCCGCTGGCGACGATGTTGACCGTCACCGTTTGCGGATCGCTGGTGTTTCCTTCGGTGTCCGTCACGATGTACTGGAACGTGTCGATGCCAAAGAAACCGTCGTTGGGCACATACGTGATCGTACCGTCGGATTGAACCGTTGCCACACCGTTGCCGGCTTGCGCCGAAATCGTCAGTGATGAACGATCGAGTTCGCCGACCACTGGCACGTCATTGGCCAAAACGTCCACATTGATCAAGTCGCCGGGAACGCCACCCGCTGCATCGGTGCCGGTAACCGGCGTCGAATTCGGCGCGATCGTCACGGTCGCTTGAGCACTCTGTTGGCCCAAGTTATCGCTGATCGTGTAGCGGAACGAATCGCTGCCGGTGAAGGTGCTAAACGGCGAGTACGCCAATTCGACTTCGCCCGAACTGTTAACTCGTTTCGCCAGAGAGCCGAACATGGGATCCAGCGTGATGATCAACGAATCCAAGACCAGCGTGCCATCAGGATCGAAATCGTTTCGTAGCGGATAGATGATGATCGGATTGGTTGCGTTGACCAATGCAGGCGTTGGAACGATATCGTCAACGACGACGGGAGCATCGTTCAAACCCGATACGGTCAAGAACACGGTGCCGATCGGATTGGGGTCTTCACCATCGACGTCGGTGATCGCATAGGTAAACGAATCGACCAGTGTTTCGCCCGGTGCAAGAGCTTGCAATGCGGACGCCGGTCGCGGATCGTAAGTGAACTCATTGGTTGACGTGTTGAACGTAACAATCGCGCCCTGCGTTGACGTCATTTCCGTGATCGGCACCACCGACAATTGTTCACCCGTACCCGGGCCAATGTCAGGATCGGTATCGTTGGCCAACAGTGCGGCCGCAGGAATGCGGATGTCGGTGTTCTCGTCGACGTTCAGGAAATCGTCCTCTGCGACCGGCGAATCATCGATATTCGCCAAGTTGACTACGAACGACTGCGTCGTCGTTGCATTGTCGCCGGTCGTCGCCAAATCGCCGTCCAGCCCTCCGTCCTCGACGGTGACGGTGATCGTGACACTGCCGAATGCGTTGGTCACAGGCGTGAATGCGAGTGTGCCGGTTGCCGCGGGTGAAGTGTAAACCACCGACGGATTCGGAATCAGCGACGTGTTGTCGCTGGTCGCCGTCACTCGAAGGGGTCCCGATTCACCACCGCCGGCGGTGATGCCCGAAAGCGACACCGCTTGCTCGGGTGAATCTTCGTCAATCGAAAGGTCGGTGATCGCATCGATCGTTGGTGCATCGTTGACCGGAGTGACCGTGACATCGAAGGATTGCGAGAATGTGCCGTTATCAGCCGTCGTTGCCAAATCGCCGTCAACGCCACCGTCTTCGACCGTTACGGTGATCGTCGTTGTACCGAATTGATCGGTACCCGATACATAACTCAGAACGGCACCCGCCTCAGGCGACGTGTACGCAACGTTGATTGTTGGAATCAAAGTCGGGTTCGCGCTGGTCGCGGTGACTCGGATCGGACCCGATTCGCCAGGACCGTTGCTGATACCCGACAGTGTGACGGACTGATCGATCGCGTCTTCGGCAATCGTTTGGTCGGCGATCGCGTCGAGCGTTGGTGCATCGTTGTCGGGTGTGACGTTGATCACAAACGTTTCGGTGGTGATCCCGTTGTCCGCTGCCGTGGCCAGATCCAAGTCCAAGCCGCCGTCTTCGATCGTGACCACGATGGTCGCGGCACCGAATGCGTTGCTGGCCGACGTGAAATCCAACGTTCCTGTTGTTGCACCATCGATATAGGTCAGCGTCGGTGTTGGGACGACGTTGATGTTGTCGCTGGTCACGCTGACACGCAGCGGTTGAGTCTCGCCGCCACCCGCGGAGATGCCAGTTAGGGCAACCGATTGCGGTCCGGCGTCTTCGGCCACCGTCACATCCGCAACCGCAGTGATCGTCGGTACGTCGTTGATCGGGTTGACCGTGATGACGAAGGTCTGGAACGATGTCAAGTTGTCGGCCAGCGTTACTAAGTCGTTGTCTTCGCCGCCGTCTTCGACCGTAACCGTGATGGTAGCGGTACCGAATTGGTCGGGGCCAAGAACAAAGTTCAGGGTGCCGGTGCTCAGCGGCGACTGGTAGTCAACCGACGGGTTGGGAACCAGTGACGTGTTGTCGCTGGTTGCACGAACCCGAAGCGTTTGCGTTTCACTTGGACCGGCCGTGATGCCGGTCAAAGCAACGATTTGTTGATCAGCGTCTTCGTCAAGCGTGACCGAGTTGATCGCGTCGAGGGACGGAGCGTCGTTGATCGGATTGATCGTCAAGTTGAACGTCTGAGTGGTCGTTCGATTGTCGGCGGCCGTGGTGAAGTCACCATCCAGACCTGCATCCTCGACGGTCACCGTGATCGGCGTTTGTCCGAATCGATCGGCGACCGGTTGGAACGTCAACGTGGCGGTCGATTCCGCCGACGTATAGGTCACGGTTGGGTTGGCGACCAACGTTGCGTCGCCGCTGGTTGCCAAGACGCGAAGAGCTTGCGACTCGCCACCGCCAGCCGCAATGCCGGTCAAGGTAACCGTTTCTCCCACGGCGTCTTCATCGATCTGTTGGTCGGCAATCGTGTCGAGCAACGGAACGTCATTGACCGCATTGACACGCACGATGAACGTTTTCGTGACCGACAAGTTATCGGCGGCCGTGTCAAAGTCGTTATCCAAACCGGCGTCTTCGACGACAACCGTCAACACGGCGACGCCGAATTGGTCCGCGTTGGGGACCAAGTCGAACGCAGCGGTATCGTTGGGCGACGTGTAGTTGACGACAGGGTTTGGCAACAGCGTGGTGTTGCTGCTGGTTACCGAAACGCGGGCGGGTTGAACTTCACCACCACCGGCCGTGATGCCCGTCAAGACGACGGGTCGGACGGTGTCTTCCAACATCGTCACCGCATTGGGCTGGTTCAGCGTCGGCACATCGTTGACCGGAGCAATTGTGATCGTCACGGTCGCTGTATCGCTAAGCGGCGAGACCGTCTTGTTCAGGTTCTCGTCCTGCTGGACACCTTCGTCAAAGATCGTGTACGTGAATGTATCGATACCCGACGCGTCGGCTGGCGGCGTGTAAAGCAGATTACCGCCCGCCACAAACGTTACCGTGCCGCCAAGGGTCGTCGTGATCGGTTGCTGTTGGATCGTCAATCCACCGTCATTGATCAACGTCAACTCGTCGGTTGCATCGGCCGGCGCGTTGAAGTCGTTGGCGATCAGCGACGCCGCGGTGATCGTCAGCGTCGTGTCTTCGGTCGCGTCCAACGCGTCGTCGTTTGCGATCGGAGCATCGTTCAGCGCCGTGACAGTCAACGTGAACACGGTCGACGAAATCTGGTTGTCGGCGGCCGTTGCCAAATCGCCGTCAAGTCCACCATCTTCGACCAAGACGGTGATCTGTGCCGTTCCGGTTTGGTTCGGATTCGGAACGACGTTGATCGATCCTGTTGCATTGGCCGACGTGTAAGTGACCGCCGGGTTGTTGATCAGCGTCGGGTTGCTGCTAAGCGTGGTGACGCGAAGCGGTTGCGATTCGTTGCCACCGGCACTGACACCGGCGAACGGAACGACACGGCTGAGCGTGTCTTCGGGTATCACCAAGTTGCCGATCGGCGAGATCGTTGGCGGATCGTTGACCGGCAGAACGGTCAATGTCACGGTCGCCGTCGACATCATCGGAACCAGGGTCCGTGTTCCGTCGATGGCTTCGTCGATGCCTTGATCGATCACGGTGTACGTGAACGTGTCCACACCCGACAAGTTCGCCGGTGGCAGATATCGCAGGTCGCCGTTGGGCAAGAAGATCACGTTGCCGCCAAGCGTCGTCGTGATCGGCACTTGCAGGATCGTCATCGGTCCGTCGTTGATGCCGGTCAATTCGTCGGTCGCCGTTAGCGGTCCGTTGGTGTCGTTGTTCGGATCCAAGTTTGTGCCGAACAAGAAGTCACGAGGAATATCCAGCGGCACGTCCTCGGTCGGAACCGGGCCAACGCCACCGAAGAAGTCGTTCCAGCGCGTTGACGTCGAACTGATCGTATCATCGGCCGCGATCGGAGCGTCGTTGCGAGCGAGGATGCGAACCTCGAACGTTTGCGTGACGGTCAAGTTGTCCGCCGTCGTTGCAAAATCGCCGTCCAGTCCTGCGTCTTCCACCGTGACGCTGATCGTGACCGTTCCGGCCGCGTTCAAGTTGGGGACAACCGTCAAAGTGCCGGCCGTATCGGCCGACGTGTAGGTGACCGCGGGATCATTGATCAGCGCCGTGTTGCTGCTGGTCGCGATCACGCGCAAGTCTTGGATTTCACCCGGGCCACCGCCCGAATCGATACCTGATAGGACAACCGTTAACGATGCCGTGTCTTCGATTGTCACAACGTCGTTGATCGGATCCAGCAGCGGCGTGTCGTTGACGGCCGCCAAGTTGACGGTGATCGTCGCAAAGTGGGTCAGCGGTGCGGCAGTCTGGTTGCCCGCTGCGTCTTCGTTGATCCCCGAGTCGGTGATCGTGTAAACGAACGTGTCGATGCCAAAGACATCCAGCGCCGGCGTGTACTGCAAATCACCGTTGGCCAGGAACGTAACCGTGCTGCCCAGAGCCGTGGTGATCGGCGTTTGGGTGATTGCCAAATCGGTGCTGTCGTTCGTTCCGTCGCGTTCGTCGTTGGTGCCATCGACAAGGTCGTCGCCGGCCAATCGCGAATTGCGATCGTTGGCCAAGACAAAGTCGCGTGGGATCACAAACGGGATGTCTTCGGTCGGAACGGGAGCGACAGTCGGCGTCGGCAAGCCGGCAAAATATGCCAACCAGTCCGAACTGGTGCCGCTGACCAAATCGTCGACCGCGACCGGCGCGTCGTTGATCGGTCGAACCAAAATGCGAGCCGTCGCGCTGGACGACTCGGGTGCGTTGGTCGCATCGGGGCCGCCTTGCGGCAACGGCGAAATGCCGTCGTCGGTAACAGTGAATCCGAAGAAGTCCAAGCGTCGGTTGCCCGCATCCAACGGGTTGTCGGCGTTGAAATCGGCGACGGGTGTGTAGACCACATCGATCAAGAAACCGTCGGCACCGAAACTGGGAACGATCGAACCGTTCGGTGTATCGTACGATTGTCCGACAACCACGTTGGCCGCCGTCACGACGACGCCATCGATGTCCAGCGAGGTGATCTCGAGAACTTGATTCGTTTCGTCCAGCGGCGACGTTGTTTGTACCGTCGAAGCATCCGCGACAGCGGATCCGATCAATTGAGTCTTAGTGATCGTGATCGGCGTGTCTTCAAACGTTTGAGCCGAGTAATCGACCGCTAGGGGAGCGTCGTTGACCGGGTCGACCGTTAATGTGACGGTCGCGGTGTGGTACTTCGGATTGCTGGTGCGCGTTCCATCGATCGCGACGTCGAAACCATTGTCGACGATCGTGTACTCGAACGAATCGACGCCATAGAAATCGTCATTGCGTGAATAGATCAGCGTGTTGGTCGATGAATCGAACGAGACCGTTGCACCGGTTGTTGTCGTCAATGGGAAGGCTTGGAAGCCGACCGGGAAGTTCGCCGGTGGTGTACCGACGGGAGCATCGGTGACCAACTGGACGGCTGCATCGTTGCCGTTAACGGGAAGGTTCTCGTCATCGGCGCCGGTACCACTTGAACCGGTCGGACCCGCGGTGTCGTTGGACAAAAGGAACGCAACCGGGATGACAAAGTCGATGTCTTCGACCGGGCCGGGAGTCAACGTCGTCGACGGAATCGTGTCGTCGTTGGCGACCGGCGAATCGTTTTGCGGACGGACCTGAATGGTCACGACCGCGGTGGTGATCTCAGGCGACAAGGCTGGGGCAGCCGGGTTCCCGTTGGGAAGCGTCGTTTTGCCGTCGTCGGCCACGGTGAACGTGAACGCGTCGAGCGACGGGACACCGCCGGTTTGCGGGTTGTCTTCGTTGTATTGAGCCGCGGGGATGTATTCGACCGAAACGATTTCGTTGTTGACCACGTTGACCGACAAATTGCCCGCTTCGATGAACCCGCCGACGCCGTCGGCGACGTAGGACGTGCCTTCGTGGATACCGTCCTTCGGCACAAAGGTGCTGACCATGGGGACGATTTCAACACTCGCACCGGTCGCATCCAAAACATTGATTTGGATCACCGTCAACGTTTGTTCTTGTTCGTCCCAAGGCGTCGTTCGCAGCAGCGCGTCGTCTTGCGGCAAGGCGCCGACCAACAGATCCGCCTTGCTGATCGTGATCGGCGCTGGCGTGTTGGTATCACTCAGTTCCGTCGTGACATAGGCCTTGTCGGTCGCGAAAGGAACATCGTTTAGCGGCGTGACTGTCAACGAGACGGTCGCGATTTCGCTGCGTACGGGGTAGGCGCCGGTGCCAACCGTTTGCAAGCCTTCGATTCGATAGGTGAACGAATCATCGCCGTAGAAATCCGGATCGGGCTGATAGGTGAACTGGCCCGTTGCAGGATCCAGCGTCAACGTTCCAAACATCGGGTTTTCGACGACGTCGTAGACGATGCCAGTCGCACCGGCGTCGTTGTCGTTAATCGCAACGCCCTGGCCAGCGCCCGATTGGTCCAACAACACGTCTTCGTCGAACGTGTACGCGTCGTTGGTGGTGATCGGCAATGCCGCCTGCGTCACCACGACGGTGTAGTCTTCGACTTCTCCGTCGACCGCCAAGCCGTTTGCGGCCAAGTTGCCGTCGGTGCTGAGTCGGAATCGAGCACGGGTGAAGCCCGACAGGTCGGTGTTGTTCGAAACACCGGCGTTGAAAGGCGTGAACAGCGTGACCGAGTTCAGGCCGTTGACAACCGGTTCGTTGGCCAAGACACGTTCGCCGAGGTCATTGAAATCACCGTCGCCGTTGAAGTCGACCCAAGCATCAAGCAGGCCTTCGCCAATGACTTCGACAAACAATTCGGATCCGCCGGGTGCCAGTGGGTTCAGGAAGCTGATCACTTCGCCCGTGATCGGATCCAAGAACACACCGTTGATCGTGCCCGATCCGGGAACGTCGAACGATCCGATGTACGCGCCGTCTTCGTCGCCTTGGGCGATCAAGGTGATTGCGGCGGTGCCGGCAATATGCTCGGGGACGGCCTGCACGTTTCGTGCAAGCAGTTCCGTCTCCATCTTCGCAGCCAGCAGATCCGTGATTTCGCCAATGGTCGCACCGGTCGGGTAGGCGACCGGAATACGGCCGACGGCGACCGTGCCGCCTTCTTCGACCAATTCAAACGTCGCGGTGAACCCGTTCGCAGTGATCGAAATGTTATCGCCGACCGCAGGCAGCGAAACCAAAGTGATTGTCACATCTGGGGATGCACTGGTGACCGTGAACGGACCGTTTCCGGCTTCGCGAACATTGCCGTCGACCGACAGCACCGCAGCGATGTCATCGGAATCGACGGCCGTCGGATCGGTTTCGGCATCAACGTACTTGCCCAGTCGTGGCGAGTTTTCGTTGACCAACGCGTGACGAGCACCATTGTTCGTGAACAGTGATCGATAGGTATCGGTCGGCGATGTTGAGTCGGCGAAGTCCAGTTCGACGTCGGGCATCACGATCGTGAATCGAGTTTGACCGTCGGCCCGGTTGGGCTGTAGTCGGTTGCCCGCCAAGTCGGCGACTGGGTTGACCGTGCTGCCGTCGGTTTGCGTCAGCAGTTCGTTCAACATCACGATTTCGTAGACCGCATCGGGTCGCCAAATGCCGGCGGCCGGTGTCAAACGCATCGTTCGGTTGGCGACGTTGTATGCGAATGTGAATTCCGTTCCAGCGATCAGGCGACGGCCGTTTTCGATCAGCACGACTTGGTCCGGCGTGATCGTGCCCGCGTTGGGGCCCATACCGGAAACGTCGTTGATCAGTACTTCAAAGAAGTTGTAAACGCCTTCGCTCAATTGCAAGAACGTGTCGGTGCGATCGATGTCGATCATGGCCGAGTCATTATCGCCGGGAACGATGATCGTTGCGGTTGGGCCGATATTGTCGGAACGGTCCAGCGCACCGCGGTCAATGTTGACGTTGCTGCCTTGGCCCGATGTGGTGTTACCATCACCGCGGATCTGGCCCGCCAAGTCACGCTGGGTCACCACGATCGGGCTGCGCGGAATGTTTAGCGAATCCTTCACGTCAATGATCGACGTGCGGTCCAATTGGCTGCCGATGCTGCTATCGATCAAGACGCTGCCGGCGGCGGGATAGAAGTTCGGTCTGCCGGCGGCCAAACCAAAGTTGGCGTCGCTCGGGTTGACGAACAACGGGCCGGCGGGATTCACGATCGCTTCGGTACCGTTGCCGCCCAATCCGGTCGAGTTTTGACCGTTGCCGCTGTAGACCGTCGCACGAATGACGGTTGGCCCTTCGTTAATTCCACGCAGTCCGATGTTGTTGTCGACCAGAACGTTGTTCAGGAGCGTCGGTGCTGCGCGATTACCGATATCGATTCCGACGTTGGAATTGAAGATCGTGTTGTTCAGGATTCGCGAGTAGACGTTCGGGCCGCCGCCGGTTGCATTACCCGCCAAATTGATGCCGCTACCGTTGCTGATCAGCAAGTTGTTTTGCACGACTGCGCCGTGAACCAAGTCTTCCGACGAAAGGGTCGGCAAGTTGGCGACCGCGCCCGGTTTGGGACGGTTGCCTTCGTCAGGAACCTTGACACCCGGACCGAAATCGCCGGCTGTGATGTCGATCGCCGTGCCCGAGGAGAAACTGATCACGTTCGAGTCGACGATGAAGACGCCTTGATCGCGAGTTCGGTTGCTATCGCCGTTGTCGACGCCGCGAACAACGTTGCCACCCGTAATCACACCGGTCAAGTGAGTCTGACCACTTTGCGGCGACGTTAGGTTGATTCCGCCCAACACATTTGCGGCCAGGTAACCGTGAATAAAAATCGTCGGGTCGGTCGGGTCATTATTATCGCCGCTGCTTGAAGTTGCGATGGCATTCAAGACCGACTGTATCGACGAGTTGTTGATCGCATTGCGAATTTTATCGGCGACGTCCCCGGCCGAGTCCGACGAGGTAAAATTGATCGGAACGTTGCTTGACAGTGGCGCCGACGTCAGCGTGGCGACGGTCACATCGTTGAACTCGAATGTCAACGTTTCCGAACCGTTGGACAGCGTGAACGTGTCGCCGTCAACAATTTCGGCGCCGGTGTGTTCGACGACAATGTTGAACCCTTCGGCCAGTCGTTCGTTGATTTGAACTCGAGCATCTTTGCCCGTGTTGTCGTTGCCCAGGTATTCGCGGCCGAGTCGGAATTCGACCTGATACGCACCTTCGGTCGTTTCGACGGTAATGGGTCGCACAGTGTCACTGAGCGCATCATAGAACAACGGTTCGAAGTACGGACTATCGACAAGCGTCGTTCCCTGCGAGCTGTTGGTGAAGCTTTCGCCACGGTCTGCCAATCCGATCACGATGTCGTCCAGATAGACACCCATGGCGCCACCGAGTCCGCGCGACCGTTCACCTGCGCGTAGCAATTCGGCAAGGGAGTTGCCGCCGGTGTAGACACCGAACTGGGCACCGGGCAAGTTCGAACCTCCCGAGTTCTCGCCGTTGATCAGTGTCAACGAGCGTCCCGACGTATTGCCGGTGACGGGAGCGCCATCGAGCGAGACGTGCAAGCGATAGAAACCACCCGCGGGAACGGTGGCACCGGTAATTCCGCCAGGGGTCGTATCCGAAGAGAATGCCGCGACGCCAATCACGTACGTTCCCGGAGCGGTAAAAGTGTGCGTGACGAACGAATCCAGATTGCTGGTCGAACCGGGATCACCGCCCGCATCATCATTTCCATTGAGCGGATTTCCCGCGGCATCATAAAGGTGCAGTTCGGTATCGAACGCACCCGCGTCAATGTCGAACGTCGCGACGTCCCCGGCGTTTTGCACCGTAAACGAGAAATAGTCGTAAGTGCCATCGCCAATTCCATTGATCGTTTGGTGAGGCCGCGAAGTGCTGCTATTGATCTGAGGATTGTTCTGCAGCGTCCAGCGATTTCCGTCCAAGCTTTGGGCGGTGGCGATCGTGTCATTGCCTGGATTCGACACGGGATTCGTCGTCGAATTCTGTGAGACCGCCAAGTCGTACACGCGAATCGCGTTGGTGTTTCCGACGACGGGGAAAGCAGCCAGACTTGCCGGCGCGTCGGCGTACTTGATGTTGTTTGCGATCGTATTTTGGATGGCATCGCGAACTTCGATCTCGGTCATCTCGATGGTGATCGGAATGATCGCATCGGCCCCACCCGAAACGTTTGGCGTGCTTAGCACGAACTGGTTCAGTGCGCCAAACGCGTAAGTGCCGGTACCTGTTTCGTTTCCAAAACCAACCCAAGCCGGATTTGACGAGCTACGAGCGGCCGAAGCACCCAAGAAAGTCTCAACTTTGGTCGCAACTTGTTCGGCCGAATCGGTCGCCAGAACGACGACGCCGTTGGCTTGCGCGGTCTGGGACAGGATCACGATTCGCGAACCACCGGGACGTGTCAATTCGACACCGGCGCCGCCTGCGGCGATCACCTGGGCACCGGTCGGCATTTGCACGACAAGACCTTGGTTGAATTCGAAGTTGCGAATTCCCGCCGTCAACGCATCGCCTTGATTGGTGACGGCCGAGTCGGGCATGAGTCCTGTCAACGTCAGAATGTGACCGTTGACGATCTGATCACCGGGCAACGCTTGGATCTCACTTTGGTCCGGGCGGGCTTCGCCGGCCGTCGAGAACTCAAATCGAATCTGAACGTTTTCTTGTCCGGCCCAAAAACCCAAATCGATGCGGGCTTGGCGGAACGTGTCACCATCGAACAGTTCTTGAACGAACCGTTGGTCACCGACGTCGGTATAACCGTTGCTGCCGACGGGATCGTATTCGTGGACGTTGCCACGGCTGTCATCCCAGACACGGTTGTTGATGTTGTCGTCCATGTTATTGGTTGCAACCAACCGCCAAATGCCGTCCTCACCCGCCACCATCACGCGTAGCGAATCTCGCATCACGTCGTCGAGTCCGGCGGCATTGAAATTGCCTTGTGGGTTATCGTCGGCGTTGACGTTTTCAGAATTGAGCAGATACGTGAAGTACAACGTCGGCAAATCGTCGGACGAGAAACCGCTCAAGTCCAACGTGTTGCTTCGCACGCTGCCGTGCGCACCACCGATGAAGTTGTATCCGGTGAAGCCTTGCAGATCGTCGGCGTCCAAGTCGTTGTTGCCGTCCGAATCACCGCTGACGATGTCATTGGACAAGTGGTTGAAGTCGTCATTGAGCGCGTCGAAACCGAATCGCAGCGATCCGCCACCGATGACCGCGGGACGATCGTCGAGTGCGCCGTAACCGTGGCCGGCCGTGGTGCGTTCGGTGTCGCTGATGTGCCACAGCGATTGATCCAGCGGGCTGAAGAACAGACCGGCGAATTCACCGGCTGCTTGGTTGTCGTCAACCGTGACATTGTCGCCACCGAAGGCGAAGATCGGCTGAGTCGCGCCGGTCGCGATGTCGATCGCATAGAAGCGACGAACGGCGTCTGCTTCACCGACTTGTCGTCCGACACCATACAGCAGTCCGCTGATTCCGATCGGATCATTCGTCACATCGACAAAGTTGGCCGGGCCGCGCGTGATCTGTTCGAACTGGATCGCGTTGCCTTGGGTGTCCGCGATGATTTGGCCCAAGGTTGGATCGAACGTCAACGCCGCCGCGCCGTTGATATCGCCCAGGCTGTACTGGTTGCTCGCGTTAGTCGTGATCGCCATTTCCCAGACGGCACCCAAATCGGTAAATGCATACAACGTGCTGGCGTTGCCGACCGCGGTGGTGATCGTCGTGACATTCCCGGTGGGAAGTCCCGTCGCAGGCGAGATTTTTGGAATCTGGATCTGCGCGACGACATCTGTCCCGGCCCACGGCGTTTCGTCGGGGAAGTAAGCGTTGCCCGAGTTATTGCCGTTGAAATCGTTAAGCAAATCGGCGTCCAACGGATCGGACGATTCGAATCCGCCAATCATATTGCGACCGCGGCGACTGATCGCGGCCCCGGTATCGGCGTTCAACAGATAGATCAGGTTGTCGCCGTCACGCAGTTCGCCGGGCCCATTGACGTTGTTGCCGTTGGCCGGATCGGTGCCGACGGTCATGCCGTCGAACGGCCCTCGGTTGGCAACCCCGTACAAGAATCGGTTTTCGTTTAACGGGCTTTCATAGAACGCCAAACTGACGAACTCCATCCCCTCGTTGTCCGAGCGGTTGGTGTTGGCCGGGTTCGCACCCGTCGTGCGGAAGAACTCGAACGTACCGATTCCGGTATTGCCAAGCGCTGTGACAACGCCTTCGTTCGAAATCGAATACGTCGTTGATGTGTTGGCATCGTTTTGGGTTGCCGCGTTTCCACGGTTACGGATTCCGATGATGCTTCCGTCGGTGGTTTGTGCGACAGCGCCTAAGGCCGCGCCCGAGGTGAAGTCCTCGATGACCGCGTCGTGACGACCCGTCATCGGGTTGTAGATCGAAATCCGTGCTTCGCCGGCGGCGTTCGCATCTTCGCGGATGGCGATCAACGGAATGTCGCCGAACTGCCAAGGAGCGACGTTGCTGCCGTCGTCGGCAAAACCAACTTGCAACGCTTCGGGACCTTGTACCGCACTTGGTACTGGCGTGTCATTGGCTCCGTTGCCCGGGCTGTAGTCGAAACGGTCGTCGATGATTCGGACGGTCGAGTCGATCGGTTCCAGGCGAGCCAGCGTGTTGGGCGCGTTGGCATTGAAGAACTGAGCCATGTCGGCCGGAACTTGTTCCGGACCGGCCAGCAGCAACTGGTAATCACCGTTGGGGTTCAATTCGAGCGGGCCAATGTAGGCATCGCGTCCGCCAAACGACCCACGCGAAGAATCCTTCGCCGTCGAAAGCTGGCCAGGAATGATCGGCGTCAGTCGGTCGTCCGAGATATTCGAATCGGTACCGATCGCGATCAACGTGGTCCCGTTGAACAGGTAAGCACTGGTGTTCGGGCGCGTCAGCCCGTCGGCAAAGTCGACGTCGATCATCAACGATACATTGTTGGTCGTCGGAACCAGTCCTTGCAGGCCGTCGCGATCGACGGTGAACGCGTAAACGTCGGGCGGCGATACGCCGCCTGCACCGGTCGACAACGAACCGGCAACCGATATCGCCCCGCGGTCGGTATTGGCAAAACTGCCAAGATCCAACAAGCCGCCGGGATGGTTCAGTTCGCCTGCGATCGGTGAGTGGGCGGGCAATCCCGTCGCGACGATTGCGGTGGTCGCATAGCGCAGATCGGCATAACGAACGACGCTTCCCGAGAACTCGTCGGTCTCACGCAGTCGCAATTGCAGTTGATAGCCACCGGACGTCTTACCACCGGCAACTAGGCTGCTGTTGATGCCCGCCAACGTCGAATAGCTGGATGCCGGGTTGGCACTGCGAACACGGACATAGAACGTGTTGCGCGTTCCGGTCGTACCGGGCAGGATCACTCGCATGCCCGAGTCGCCGTCGTTGGTCGAATACAGGTCCAAGTAGTCACCGGTCGCGCTGGTCAATGCGCCAAGGGCTTTCTGCATCGGCAGCGCCGATCCGGCCCGCATCAACGTCGTGTTGGTATAAGTCAACGCGCCAGCGGCAGCTTCGGTTCGCGAGTTTTGGCTCAGCGCCAGCACTCGTCCGTTGCCGTCGATCAATTCCAAGACCGTGTCCAAACGCGGATCGGTCAAATCGATGTCCAACCAAACCGCGGTGCCTGCGACGCCTTCGAAGCTGTACAGGTCCTTATCCGTATCGGCCGCGATAGCACCATGAACGGTGAATCCCAAGCGGACGTTTTCGTCGCCCGATTTTTCGTCCGCCGCCAGTAAGCCGAGTTCTTGGTGGGCGCCGATTTCAGCGTTGGCGTCACCAAAGCCCGTGATCAGGCCTTCGCGTTCGGTCGCCGTCGCAACGTTGCGATCGTTGCTGTATTCATCAAAACGAAGTCCTTGCCAATCGCCTGACTGGGCACCGCTGGTGGTCGGGACGGTTTCGGTTTGCGGCGCTCCGCTGGGTGTGAACCCGGCTCCGATCGTGTCGTCCTGCAGAGACGTGATCACAACGGGGAAACCCGGTTGTCCCAGCACAATCAAGCGACCGCCGATGCGATCGTCGATGTCGAGCGAGCGACCAGTCGCCAAGATTTCGGCGTTTTCGGCTTTGACGACCAACGATTCGGTCGAGCTGCTTTCCAACCGCATGCCGCCGAACGTGTGCAAGTCGCCAATCTCGATATCGTTCCGCAGCACGTGGACAATGTCGGTATCGTCCCAGACGATTTCGGTCGTCAGAACTTCGCCGCGGACGGTCAGCCCGTTGACGTCATTGCCCGATAGGGTGTTGCCGCGGAATACCGGTCCGTTGTTGGCCGGCGGAATTTCATAGATATCGGCGGGGCCGGTTTGGCGACCGGGATCAGTCTTGAAGTTTGACGTCATCGAGTTGACGTTGATGCTGATCGCCGAACCTTCGTTGTTGATGAACGTGTTGCCAACGATGGACGGCTGGGTGCTGGTGAAGTACAGCGTGCCAGGATCGTTGGGTGCAAAGTCGCGACGCGCGTTCCCTTGGATCGAACCGACGCCGTCGGCGTTGTCTTCGAAGATCGAATTGGCGATACGAACTTCGCCCTGATGAACTTGAACCGTATTGAACGATGCCGTACCACCGTTGACGCCCGTGACTCCACCGGCGAAAGCGATGTATGCGTTGTCGATACTCAAACGGCTGGTCGGTGCACCGTAGATGCCCGCCCATTCGCCCGGCGATCCCGTGCTGGTGCCGTTGCCGTTGGTGTCGAATGTCCCACCGGCTCCGTAGCGATCGTCGCTGCGCCCCGTCATCACGATCTCGCGACCTTCGACGCCTTCGGCGATCAATGTCGCGCCGAAACCGAGCTCGATTCGGGCACCCTGGTTCTTGATCAACGTACCGGGATCGATCACCAACGTTCCGTCGGGGCGGCCGTGAACGACGGCCGGATCGGCAGTGTTCAGAACCGGTGCCGATGCGATTGCTGCGGCGACCGTGTCGCTGTAATCACGGCCTGACTTGTCGAGATCCGCGACCAGTTGGAACGGAGCACCACCGGTGCTGCGATACAATCGTCGAGCGACGTATCGACCGCTGGCAGCCGGGATGTTGGTCAACGCGACCGCGCCGCCGGCGGCGACGACGGCCGTTTGCGGTACCGAACCGGGGCTCTCGTAACCGAACGGGTCAACGAAGGTATAGCTGTACTGATACGTTCCCGCAGCCATCGATCCGCCCGTTGTCGGCGATACACCGATGATCGGGCTGGGACGACGCGACTCTTCGATCGGACCGCCCGCGTTGCCGTCGATCAAGACGTTTTCGCCCAACACGTGAACGATGTCCGTGTCATTGAAACGAGCCGTCAAGGTCAACGTTTCCAACTCGCCACCGGCGGGCGTGTCGATGCGAACGAACAAGCCGTTGGTCGAATTATCGACAAGCGTGTTGCCGAAAATGCTTGGACCTAGGCGTTCATAGTCCGATGCGAATCCGTTGCCCGAAACGGACGAACGTTGGAATCGCGGTTCGGTGAAAGTCGTGACTTCGAACGTGTTCGGGTCGGCCGAAATCGCCGCACCGCTGCTGTTGGTGACCACGTTGTACGACAACTCGGGACGTGCTTCTGACAAATAAATCGGGTCGATCCCGCGCGAGATTGTCGAAACGGTACCACCGCCGAACGAGAAGACGGCGTGGTTGATGTAGTTTTGGAAAATCCCTTGACGCGACAAATCGTTGCGACCTTGCAAGCGGTCGACGTCGCTGCGGATTTCGATACCGCCCCAATCGCCGGGGCCGGACGTCGTGTTCAAAATGTTGCTGTTCGATCCGAGCGTGCGATCGTTGTAGCTGGTGAAGTAGACCGGGACTTCGGGCGTACCCTGGACCGAGATCGATCCTTCGCTGCGGTCGTTGCCGTCGTCGTCGCTGCCGACGGAGATGCGGCTGTCCAAGAACTTCATCACCACACCCGCGTCGATCACCAAGTGAACTCCGCCGGGCAGAATCAAATTTCGGCCGTCATCCAGCGTTTGGTTAAGCGATTGGATGATGCCGATTTCAAAGGCCAAGTTGTCCGCCGCCGTTGTGATGTCGCTGTCGGCGCCGCCGTTGGGCAACAGCCGCACCACAACGCCGTCGCCACCATTTGCGGCAACCGCAATTTCGGCCGCCGCCAAAGCGTCGGGAATGTTGGTGAACGGATTGGTCAACGATCCGAGCGCACCGCCGCCCGCTCCGCCGGCTTTGTTGACATAGATGGTCGACGAATCGATCGGTTCGAACCAGAAGTCGTAGATGCCGCCCTGAATGCCGTCGCGGTCGCCGTCGATCAGGCTGCCGTCGACGTCGGTCATCGTCGTGGCCGATTCGCTCTTGAAATCGACTCGCAATTCATAGGCACCTTGGCTGGTACCACCGGCCGACGTCAGACCCGAATTGGGATCGTAAAGCGAGTTGCCTTCCGACGAAACACCGACAAAGTAGTTGCCGGGGGTCACCGAGATATCGATGAACGAATCGCTGCCGAAGTAGTCTTCGTTGGACGAAACGAGTTGCAACTTACCCGCGGCGTCTTCGCGATACAGTGCCAAACGCGTATCCAGCAAGCTGGCGTCGGCCAAACGTTGGGCCATCGTTTGGACCTTCAAGACACCGTTTTCAGTAACGTTGATACGGTACAGGTCAACATCGAGCGATTCGAGTTGGTGCAAGTACGTGCCGTGAATGATGTCCGCTTCGCCTGGGAATTCCCACTCGGTTCCCGGGCCGGGACGTGTCGAATCGGGGTAATTGCCATTGGAACCCTGGACCGTTCCGGACACCAGGTCGTAGGAGTGACCCAGTCCGATCGCGTGGCCGATCTCGTGCAGCGCGACGTCAAAGAAACTCTGACCGAACTGATTCGATTGCGAAGTGGTGAAGTCAAGCGCGTCCATCGTCACGCCACCCGGTCCGCCCAAACCGGCGGTTCCACCGGGACCGCTGACGGTCGTCGGGTCGGCTGTCGACAAGTCACCGACGATCAGCTTCAGACCGGTGTCCTCAGTTTCGTAGAAATCGATGCCCAAGCGAGCGCTGTAGATGTCCAGAATCTCGAGGAAACGTTTTTCTTGTTCCGCGTTCATCTGGTTGAATAGCGCGTCGCCTTGGCTGTTCACGCCATACGAAGTGTTACGCAAGAACGTGTAAGGGATCGTAGTGATCGCGTTGTTGCTGTCGCGTGATCCGGGGCTGATGTAGTGGTCTTCGACTTCGATATCACGGTGGCCGGGTTCCAGAATGCCGCCCGCGTTGTCGACCATCGGAGTGACTTGGACCGCGCCGACGTTATTGATCTGTTGCCCGACGACGACGGTCGACCAATTTCCCGTAGCGGCCGAGGTCACGACGCGAGCGGTGGTTTTGGTCAGTCCCGGTTCGGCGCCGCTGATCGTTTGCTGGTTCACGTTGATCGTCGTGAAGTCGGAATTGTCACCGACGCGCAATCGCAGCGAGTCGCCATCGGTGACGTACGTGTTCAAGTTGTTGGGATAGGTCAACGTGACCTTGCGCGCGGCCGCGTCGACGGCGACCGTCGTCGGGATCACGATGGAGTCGTCTTCGGTCGTTGCGGTGTTTTGAGTGTCGACGAGCTGATAGAACGCCCGTGTACCAATCGTTGAACCGGCGCGGAACAAATCGGCGTCGTCGAAGTAAACTTCGATCTGGTTCGCGGTCGGCGTGCTGCCGACGATGGGTTGCGGAACGACGGCGATGACCTTCGCACCCAATTCGACTTCGAACGCGATCACTTCGCGAGTCAGCAGCGGGTTGCCCGGCACGGGTTCCGGTGACGACGGCAAGAACGGAACGCCGAAGGAGCTGGTCAATTCGGTGGTGATCGAAAGCTGATAAAAGCCGTCCTTCAAGTTTTCGGCAAAACGCAGCACGGCGTTTCGGCCGGCACTGTCCAGCCCGACGTAGCCGATCGGTACTTCCACAGAGTCGACGGCGAAATTGCCTGATTCGCTGTACTGGACGCTCATCGCACCCAACGACGCCGGATCGATCGCGTGCGTACCGCCAAAGGTTAGCGTCAATTCGTTCGGCGCGACTTGGCGAACGTTTTCAAATTGATCGGGCGGATCCAAGTCAAACAGGTCGCCACCATTGGTCGCAACCGCGATCAGTCGGGGGTCGGCCAATTCCGACCGCTGGGCCGTCAATGTATAGAACTGGGTCTGGGTCACGTCGCCGGCGATCATGCCGTTGGGCGAGTTGCCCATGATGGCGACCTTGTACGTTCCGGCTTCGGTGATCGCAACCGCCGCGGCGACTTCGTTTTCGCCAAGTCCGCCAGCGTTGCGTGAGAGCACCAAAACGCCCGACGGATCATACAACTCCAGACTCAAGTCGCTGTTGCGACGCGTGTTGACGGTGCGATCGTTGACGCCGTTGTTTCCATCGTCGGGACCGACGACATAGGTTTGACCCTGAGGCGACAGCGCAAGTGTCAAGACTTGGCCAGCGTCCAGATCAACGCTGTACCAGTCGATGTCAGTGTTGCTGTCGATCGAAACGTCGGAAACTTGGATCGCCGTGTCGGCCAGAATACCCAGGTCGGTCGCGACATCGATGGTGTCGTTATCGGTGAAACGGTCGCCGTACAGACTTTGGATCGCCAACAAATCGTCGTGCTGGGCGCCAAAGTACGCCTGCGTGACGGTGGGTTCCATCAGCTTGGTGCGATTGACGGGCGTGACGTGTCGCAGTCCCAAACCGTGACCGACTTCGTGCATCAGCACGTTGTGCAAGGCGCGGTTCTCGCCATTGGCACCGTTCGAATTCAATTGATAGAACGAATCGTTGGTGTCGATGACCATGTCGCCATCGGCGCCCGCGTTTCCACCGCCGGTGGGCAGGAAGTTATACGCCAACGTGTTGAAGTTACCGTCGATGTTCGCACCACCGATACGGATGTCGCCGCGTACGCCAGTGACGCCGACATTGCCGCCGCCTTGCGGCGCGCCATCATCGTTTGGTTCATAAACGAACGTCAAACCCGAATTGGCTTCCCATTCGTCGAACACGCCTTGGAACAACGGGAACCAAGGCCGGGATTGGATCGAGTTGCCGCTGCCGCCGTAAATTCCATCAAGGAACGCGACCAAATCGCTGTTGGCAGGCGCCGCGCCACCCGCGACTTCGGAACCGTCGGGAATGAAGCTCCACGAAATCGTTGCTCCGTCGCCGAAATCGGGGCCCGCGCCGCCGGTCGGGCTGGTCCACCGAGATCCCCCCAAGTTGATCGGACCGATAAATTCGGATCCCAGAGACGTCGTGCCCTGCTGGTGATCATTTTCCCACTGGTCGATGTAATCCTGAGGCGTGTCGGGCGCGAAAATTGCGTGGGCGACGTCGTCGGAACTCATTAGCTGAGCCGCCAATAGCTCGCGTCGCTCAAGCGACTCCAACTGCAAACGTCGTTTCTCGGTACGAAGCTGGCGCCGCGTTTTCGCGGTTGGTCGGGGTTGGACCATGGGTGGGATAGCTCTGCGGATAGAAATTTAGGAAAGAATGCAAACGCTGGATGAGCCAGCCCCCAACGGCGCAGGGGTGGACGCTCGCCGGGTATTGAGGGTAATTGGGCAACCCCACAAAAGCAAAAGTGGGTGGAGCCAAAGATGCCGAAAATAACGGCTGATCAAAAGTCCCTGTCCACCGAAAGAGGGGGCAGCAGCAGGGGGTGTGCCAACGGGTATGCCAAAGCAACTCGACGAAACCGAGGATCAAAAGTCCAACGATCGGTCGGCTTGGCATTCTGTTGTGATCCCCCAATAGGTACTGCTCCGGCACGGTTGCTCAGGTAAGTAAGAACGACCCGAATTATCGAAAGTTCCCTAAAAGTTGTTCGTTTCGTAAATTTTGTCTCAAGCCGGCCACGTTATCATGGGCGGCAAAGTTCCTCCGACCCCTGCCCCACTGCTACCAACACCATGTCATCGAATCCGTCTCGCCGTGATTTTTTTGCCGCTTCGCTCAGCTGTGTCGCCGTCGCAAGCTCGACGATCTCTTTCGCCGATGAAGGTGAACCGCAAGAAAAAAATTCTGATCAGAAAAAAATTTGCGTTTTCACCAAGCCGCTCAATTCGATGACCTTCGACGCGATGGCCGACGCCCTTGCCGAGGCTGGCTTTGACGCAATCGAAGCACCGGTGCGAAAGGGCGGCAACGTCGAACCGGAAACGGTCGAGGACGACCTGCCCCGACTGGTCGAAGCCCTGGCCAAACACGGCATGACCGTTGCAATGCTTACCACCGACATCAACGACGCATCAGATCCGCTGACCGAGCGAGTGCTGCGAACGGCCGCGACGTTGGGGGTCACGAAATACCGGATGCAGTATCTGAGATACGATCGCAAGGCAGATGTTGTCGGCCAAATCGAGGCCTGGAAACCGCAGCTTCGCGATTTGGCGGCGATGAATCACGACTTTGGCGTTCAGGGGCTGTACCAGAACCATGCCGGGAACCAGTATTTCGGCTCCGCGATTTGGGATCTTCACCTCGGTTTGGACGGCATCGACCCGTCGGCCATCGGTGTCGCCTATGATCTGCGTCACGCGATGGCCGAAGCAGGCATGTCGTGGCCGGTTTCGCTAGAATTGATTCGACCAAAGATCGCTGCGATGTATATCAAAGACTTTCGCTGGGACGGGGACGACTTGGTCAATGTCCCCTTGGGCGAAGGTCGCGTGGATCGGGAAGCGGTCAAGTCGTTGCACCTGAGTGCGTTTGACGGCCCGATTTCGTTGCACGAAGAATACCTGGACCACAAGAAGCCTGAATTGGTGCCTCAGCATTTGGCCGCGATGAAGTCGGACCTCGAAACGTTGCGTTCGTGGATTGCCAGTTGATTGCCAGAAAATCTTTTTTGTTTTCCTGTTTTGCCTCCCTTTAAAAAGAGCCCATTGATGTCGAAAAAGTTTTGGACCCTGATGACCGTCGCTGGCATGTTAACAGCAACGACCGCGATGCCCTCGCGTGCGGCCGATGAAGATGATGCCGCGCCGAAATATAAGACCAAAGAAATCATGAAGAAGGCGATGAAGGGCCCTCTGCTGAAGAAGGTCGCCGAAGGCGGTGCTTCGGACGAAGAGAAGAAAGAGCTTCACGCGATGATGGTTGCGCTGTCGAAAAACACGCCCAAAAAAGGCGAACAAGAGAGCTGGGACAAGATGACGGCCGCGTTGGTCAAGGCCAGTAAGGCAGCGGTCGACGGCACCGACGGCGCTGGCGAAATGCTGTCCAAAGGCGCCAACTGCAAAGCCTGCCACACGCCTCACAAGTAGGCACAACCGTTAGGCTCCGACTATTCGCCTGCGGAAGCCGGTTTACAGAGTTCGATCCAGTGACCGTCGGGGTCCTGGACGAACGTTTGCAGGGCGCCGTCTGGCCGCGTCTTGCGAGGCAATCGCGTCGCACCTTTCGCGTCGAGGTGCGTTTCCCAAGGATCCAGGTCATCCACGATCAGTGCCAGATGACCGCCCCGGTGGTGTGAATAGACGGGATCCATGCGATCGCCGATCAGGTGCAATTCTTGGTCGACGCCCAATCGAAACCAGGCACCGGGAAAGTCAAAGTCGGGCCGTGGCATGACGGGTAACCGCAGCGTGTCACGATAGAATTCGACGCTGCGAGGGACATCGGCGACGTGCAGCGCGACGTGGTTGAGTTGCAATACTTTCATCGTGTGGGCCTATCTGGAAACCTCGGCACATGTTTCTTCGCTCTCCCAAAGCCGGACCTTGAACGCGGTCGCGCCGCTGCCGCCGAGCACCTTGGGGCAAACGACATCCAGCAAATGGATCGCCATGTTCTCGGCGGTCGGGTTGCAATCCAATTCGTAGACTCGGTGAGGCGTCGACGAACGGATCGCCGCCAGCCCGTTTTCGTCCTGGTCCCACAAGATGAACGTGTGATCCCAGTTCTCGTCCAACCATCCGTTGATCGATTGCTTCAGTTGCTTGAAATCCAGGATGCGGCCGACGGAGTCCTGTTCTTGTCCAGTAACGTAAATTTCGACGACGTAGTTGTGGCCGTGTAGGTTCTGGCATTTGCCTTCATGGCCGACCAATCGGTGGCCAGCGCAAAACGAGAAGCGTCGCATGATGGAGAGGGACGTCATCGGGCAGAGTGCCTGTTGGGTTTCGGGGAACGAGTTGAGAACTATCAACAAAACGGTAGCATAGCGGCTACCTCATTGCTGCCAAACGCTCTAAAACGGGCATCGCATCTCATCCAAATCTCAAGTTTCCGATTTCAAGTTCGATGACCGAAATACGCCAAGCCCGATCACTGCGATTCCCGACCACCGACTCGCTTCGGTTTCTGCCCGAGGGACCGATTCCGATCGGGCCCGGTAAATTCAGCTGGGTCGGCATCCAACACGGTGGCGATTCGAAGGTCGGAAGTCTGAACCTGTACGATTTCGCAACACGGAACAATCGATCGTTTGAGTTGCCAGGGCGTCCCGGTTTTGCCTTGCCGTGTCGCACCAACGGATCGTTCGTCGTGGGCTGCGAACGGACGCTAGGGATTTTCGACACGCTGACGAACGACTGGATGCCGTTTTGCGAAGGTGTCGACGACGATGTGACCAACACAATCATCAACGACGGTCTGGTGTATGAAGACAACTTGATCTTCGGCACCAAGGATCTGGAATTTGCGACCAAGAAGGCGGGGCTGTATCTGTACCGCGGCAGCGATTCGAAGCTGATTCGGCTGCGCGACGACCAGATCTGCAGCAACGGGAAGGCGATCATTCAAGGCGACGATGGAAACCTAACGCTGTTCGACATCGACTCGCCGACGCGTAAGATCGTTCGATATCCTATCGATATCGCAGCAGGGAAACTGGGCAGCCCGATGACAGTCATCGACTTCGACGGTGACCCGGCCGTTCCGGACGGCATGATCCTGACGCCCGACGGAACCGGAATCATCGTGGCGATGTTCCACCCGGGAGTCGCGGACTTTGGTCAAACCCGGTTGTACGATCGGGAGTCGGGCGAGCTGAAGTGCACGTGGCAAACGCCGGGTTCGCCACAGAACACGTGCCCAGCGCTGGTTTCATTCGAAGGCGGATTGAAGTTGGTGATCACAACCGCCGTCGAAAACTTCTCGCCCGCCGACCGCGATGCGTGTCCGAATGCAGGCTACATCTTCATCGGCGACACCGATATGAAGGACAACGGTTCGGTACTGTCGTCGGTGTTCCCAAGGTAGCGGGCAACCGGAATCCAAAGAGCCCATGTGGACCCACGACTCCGCTCGCGGGACGTTTGCTGCAAAGCAGCAGACGGGGAAGGGCACCGTCCACCTTGCGACGGCGTCGCATAACCACATGGGGTGGAGCACACTCGATGGGTGTGCTTGATTCCTCTTGCTGCGTGAAACGCGGTTTTGATATCGGACGGGTTGCAAACTGCCTTTCCCGTCTACAAGTACCCGAGCCCCGCGAATGTCTTCCGAAACTGGGATCGTGGATCTTTCCATTGTCGTTCCGCTTTACAACGAATCTGAATCGGTGGGCCCGTTGGTGGCTCAGATCGAAACGGCGTTGCGAGATGCTGAGCCGTCGGTTGGGATGTGCGAGATTGTTCTGGTCGATGACGGCAGTCATGACGGGACCTACGATGCCGCCGTCCAAGTTTGCCAATCCGTCACGACGCCGACCCACGTGATTGCGCTTCGTCGTAACTTTGGTCAAACCGCTGCGATGCAAGCTGGTATCGACGCATCCCGCGGCCGTATTGTTGCCACCATTGACGGTGATCTACAGAACGACCCGGCAGACATTCCACGGATGGTTCGGCACTTGGAAAATAATGACCTCGATTTGTTGTGCGGCCGCCGCGAGCGACGCCAAGACGCGGTGGTGCTGCGAAAGATCCCGTCGTGGATCGCCAATCGTTTGATTTCTCGCGTGACCGGCGTCAAAATTCACGATTACGGGTGCAGCTTAAAAATCTATCGCGGCGAAGTCATCCGTGACGTCAAACTTGTCGGAGAAATGCACCGGTTCATCCCCGCTTGGGTCGCCAAGATCACTTCACCCGATCGGATCGGCGAGATCGGCGTGCGGCACCACGCTCGACAATTCGGTCAATCAAAATACGGTATTTCGCGGACCTTTCGCGTGGTGCTGGATCTGTTGTCGGTGCTGTTTTTTATGCGTTACCGGGCGCGGCCGGGACACTTTTTCGGCTCCGTCGGATTGGTGCTTGCTGGGATCGGCATGGCGATGTTATCGATCGTCGGCTTCGCGAAGTTCGGGCTGGGCCAGGACATTGGGAATCGGCCGATGTTGATCGTGGGTGCCTTTGCGCTTTGCACGGCAGTTCAATTGATCGCGATCGGCATTTTGGCCGAGATGGTTTCGCGAATTTACTTGGAACTTCCCGGTCAAGGGAACTACGTCATCCGCAAGGATTTTGAAAATGGTGGCTATCGCGATTCAGGCCTGCCGGTGAATTTGACGCCGTTTCCAGCTCCTGTCCAACGAAATGCCGCAGCATGAGATTCTTGCGTTGGTTAGCGGCGACGGAGTATCGGTTCCCGATTCTGTTGTTGGTCTATTTCGGATTGCACGTGCTGGTTCGCGGCATGTTGTCGTCGTCGTTGACTTTCGATGAAGCCGAACAAGTCTATTTGTCCCAGTGGTGGGAGATCGGATACAACGGCCAACCTCCCTTATACACGTGGGTTCAAACTCCCCTTTTGGAAGTGATCGGCCGCGCATCGATCGCATTGCCGTTGGTCAAGAATGCGTTCTTGTTCCTAACGTACCTTTGCGTCTATTCGGCGGTAACGCGGATTTGCCAAAGCCGGTCCGCCGGGATGGTTGCGTCTGCGGCAATGTTGACGATGCCACAGATTGCGTGGGAAAGTCACCGCGACCTATCGCACACCGTTGCGGCCGTATTCGCGGCGTCGTGGTTGTTGCTAGCGATCATCAATGTGCACCAGCGACCCACGATGGTGAACTATGTGGCGATCGGATTGGCGACAGCCGCCGGACTACTGTTCAAGTACAACTTCGCGATCGTTTTGGTCGCTTTCATTGCGGCAGCGCTGTCGATTGAGAGCTTTCGCCGGCGGCTTTACGATCGCCGCATCATCGTCAGCATCGTGTTGGCAGTGATCTGCATCGGGCCTCACTACTGGTGGGCGATCCATCACTGGGAAACGGCATCGTCGAAGGCACTGACCCAATTGGTGCCCAGCGAATGGATGCCGATGGGCGAGCGGATCACGACGGGATTGATTCGGTTGGTCTGGTCCACGCTTTCCTGTTGCGCGGTGACGATCGTCATTTTCGCGATCGCGTTTCGCGATCTTGGGCGAGTGTGGTGGAGCCAATCGCGACGCAGCGAGCTGGCGATGTATACGATCGATGAAGGCCGGGCGACTGAGTTGATCGAACGGACGATCATCGGTGTCACGTTACTGCTTGTGATGCTGGCCGTGTCGGGCAATGCGGTTGAAACAAAGAACCACTGGTTGCAACCGTACTTGTTTTTGCTGCCCATCTATTTGGTGCTGCGTTTGAAACGATTCGTGGCGATGGACGAGATCGGCGGCGCGAGGATTTTGACGACGGCGGGCGTGTTTGGCGCGGTTGTCTTGTCAGTGATGGTCGGGCGACCGATCTCGGCATCGATGCGAGGCGACTACTCGTGGTTGAATGTGCCGTACAGCGGATTGGCCGAGCGGCTGGAATTGATACCGCAGCGGCCAGCGATGATTGTGGCGACGGACGTGCGTACAGCTGGGAATTTAAAGGCTCACTTGCCTGCGATTCCCGTTGTGACCGTTCGGGATTACCGATCGCGGGTGTCGGCAAAAGATGAAACACAGCATCGCGTGCTGCTGGTTGTCGACCGCGTCAATGACGGCGATGCCGATTGGCCACTCTATCGAATGGCCGAAGCGATGGACCGGTCGATTGACCAGGTCGTGGCGGTGTCGACAAAGATCGAACTGCCTTACCGTTTCGGAACGGGCGAGGACGGTCACTCGTTCCGAGTATCTGATGTGCGGCCGCTCGACGGTGAGTCAGAGCCTGCCGATCGAATCGCTACGTCCCCGGACGGGAGATAGCGAAGTTACGTTCGAACGCTAATTCTTTGGCGGTTGAACATCTTTGGTGGCGCCGGTGCCAGTTTGCGTTGCACGACGATTTTCACGTTGAATCGCGTCGTAGACTTCTTGCCGGTGGACCGGGATCGATTGTGGTGCTTCGATACCCAGACGAACTTTGTCGCCTCGAATATCGACGATCGTCACCACGACATCGTCGCCAATCATGATGCTTTCGTCGCGGTGCCTGGAAAGGACGAGCATGGTGTCCTCGTGGTGATCTATATGGGAATGGGGACTTGGTTCGGGAAGCGCACGTTCGCCCCGAGAATGATGGTCGTCTTCGATCGCCGACTCGTCATCTCTAATGCGAAGCTGACTTAGCAGCAACGTTTTAGGAACCCAGAGCAACAACATCTCGACAAGGGATTGATCGACCACACAGTGTGCGAAATTGAAACGCTAGCACCGAAGTCCGCTGGTGTCGATCGTGCCGTTTACCCGACGACCCGATCACAAAGAATCGACGTCAATACGCGATTATTGTATTGAAAAATACTCAATACGGTTTTAGCGAACGTCGGGATTCCATTGGCCGCGGTTCATGTCGCGGCGCGGGCATCGTTGTTCCGATTGGGATGCAACGGTTGGACGGCTTTTAAGCAGCGCGAAGCGTTTCAACCATGGATGCGGCTGCGGCACTGACCAAGGGTAACGCCTTTTGGATGGGTTGGTCGTCACTGGTGATGACTTGGCAACCTAGACGGCGGCTCAGGTTCAACAGGAGCGGTGAACGCAGGTTCGTCGTCAACTTGCCGACGTGTCCAGACACCGTGGTCATCACGTACATCTCGGCACCGGGTTGCATGTGCAAACACGCCAATTCGCGGCGCGTCACATGGACGCGGTAATCTTCAAAGAACGCGCGAGGGCTGATCAGAGCGATCGCACGGTCGCCACGTGAAGCACTTTGCAACCAAGCCACGGATTCGTTTTGAGGATCGGGAAGCAGCGCCCATTGCCGCAGCGTCTCCATGCCGATCAGCCCCTGCGGAAACAGGAACAATTGGTTCGCGTTGAGCCGCAAGGTGCCAAAGCGTTGCGTGTCGATCCGCATGATGTCTACCCGATGGTCTAGATTCGATACCGTTCAAAAGAATCAAAGTGGAGACACTCTGATATCTCACTTATCGACGTTTCGGGCATCCGAATCGACAGAATCGGCAAAATCGTTACAAGTAGTTCAGCACCGTCATCTGCGACGTCTGGCCGATCACTCGCATTGATGCTTCTAAAGCGACCTGTCGCTGGCTCAATTCGCTGATGACGGTCGTCAAATCGGCGTCGACTTCATCCGATAGCTGGCCCTTCAATTGGATGACGCGGCTCTCGGTGGTTGCTTTTAACTGGTCGAGCGTTTGCGTCCACACGCCGACTTGCCCCCGGGTCCGGCTGGCACGGTCCAGGTCGACGTCAATTTTGGCTTGCAGTCGCTCGATTTCGTTGCCGTCACCCGTCGCGACCGCACTTTTCAACCTCAGCAGCGTGTCGAGGGCACCGCCGGCGTCGCGAGTCGCGTAATCCGTGCCAATGATGGTATCCACCGAACCGACTACACCGCCGGTATTTTCGCTCTTGCCGGTCGGGATCAGACCCAGTCGGGTTCCGGCATCGGAAATCCCGATTTGTCGCACCGTCAGCTTGTTGGCACCGGGCGGCGCTTTCAACTGGATGCCGTTGCCGATATCGTTCAGGTTGACAAGGATGCGACGAGTATCTTGGTTGTCAGGGTGATTTCGGATCCGATTGATGACGTCATTGATCGTCTCTGTACCGTCGAGGTCTAGCTGGATGACTCTTCCGTCCGGACGAGAAATGGTCAGGTCGGGGCCGTTGGAATTGAGCGTCATTCCGCGACCGCGTCCGATCGACGTTAGTTTGGTGTCGCCGTCGGCCGAGCGGATCCCCAATGCGGCGGCCGTTTGGCCACCGTTTTCGCCGATCGAGTAGTCGACGCCGCTGCGAAGCGAACGCAGTACGATCCGTCCGCCCGATTCGTCCAATTCAGCCTTCACGTCAGCGTCGCTGCGGTTGATCGCGATCAGCACGTCGCTCAGGTCCTCGGCGCCATCAAAATTGATGGTGAAAGTTCGGTCACCCTGTTTGATCTGCAAACCGGCCGAAAGGTCCACGCCCAAACCGCCGGCGAGGTCGGAAATTTTGGTCGCCTTCGTGACTCGTGGCGACAATCGATCCCCGATCACCGGCGGCGCGATTACACCGCCTGGGTTCTTGATCGAAAGGTCGCGGGCCATCGTGCTGCCGATGCCGTCTTCGATGGCCAACGTGCCCGCCAAACCATCGCTATATTCGATGCGAATGCCGTCGTCGGTTAAGGTGGCCGATAGTTTTCGCCCGTCCAGAACCACCGTTGAAAGCACGTCCGCAACGTCACCAATCGTGGCGGCCGAACGCAGGTCCACGTCAACAAAATTGCCGCCGCCGGACAACTTGATCTGTCCCGGCACGACGCCGAGACCCTTCCGCAGGTCGACCAAGCGAGTTTCATGGTCCAGTGACGCGTTCAGCGGTTTGCCTTCGACCAAGACTGCGTTGGCGCCAAGGGTGCCGTTGGCGTTGACGTTGATGTCGACGGGTTTTCCGAAGCCGATATCGGTACGGCCGATGGCACCTTTTCCGGAAAAGACAATGTCGTTGCCGTCGAAGTTGAATGATTCGCCGGGGTTCAAGAAGCCACCGGTCAGCTCGTGGTCGCGAAACATCGAGTTTCCCGCCGAGAAGACTGCGTTGATCGATTGTTGGATCGATGCGGCGAGGGCAGCACGTTCGTCATCCGAGATGACGTTCTGGGCACCTTGAACGGCAACGGCACGGGCCTGGATCAGGGCGTCATCGATATTGGCCAACGAATCATCGGCGGCCTGGTAAAAGCTGCGGGTACTGGTCGCGTTACGGACCAGTTGGTTGGATTGGTCGATGCCACGGTGCAGCGAGATCGCGCGGTTTGCCGCAGCCGGATCGTCGCCCAATCGCAAGACTCGCTGGCCAGTACTCAATTGGTCGTACTGACGCTGAATCGCCAACTGGTCGTTGTTCAATTGAAACAACAACCGCTGGGTGGTCAGCGGTGTGCTGGTTCGCGTCGTCGAGATTGGCAATAGAGGCATGTCGTCTGTTATCGACGCAATGTTTCACCAACATTCGCCAAATCAAATCACCCACGCTACAAAGGGTGACCAGCGGATATAATCGGAGCATGATCCTTATCGGCACCATGAATCTGACACGAACTCGCGATCGGGGGAACTGTTTTTGCCCCCAATGCGGGGTTCCGCAAACGTACCGCTTGCGAGCCCGCCGGCCGTGGTTGACGCTCTATCTCATTCCCACCATCCCAATCGGGAATCCCGAACTGTTCGTTCAATGCGACCAATGCAAGCAAACGTGGGATCCGAGCGTCTTGGAGATGGACCAGGCGACTCACGAGGCTGCGGCGCAGGAGAAATTCATCGACGAGGCGATCCGAGCGGCCGTTTTGGTCGCGCTAGTGGATGGGATCATTAGCCAGCTCGAAATCGAGACGTTGCAGGATATCGCAGCGGGATTGCTGGGCCGAGAAGTCGAACGCGATGAGATCGGACGGCTCTGCTCGATCGCCGGCCAAAACAAAATCGAGGCCTGCAATTACGTGCTGACCGTTTCGAAGCGGTGGAACCAGCCGCAGCGGGTGCAGGCGTTGCAGGCCATGTTTCTGGCCGCGACCGCCGAAGGCAAGCCGAGCGACGTGAAAATCAAGACGCTCGCAAAGATGCAGAAGTTATTGGATCTGACCGACCGCGAGTATGAACAGGCGATCGAGGCGACGCTGCGCGAAGTTTGACGCACAGATCCACGGGCAATCGTTAGCGGCGCGAGTTGCTGTCGCGTGTTGCCATTTGTCCTTGGGGACGCAGCACGTAGACCTTCGGATCGTCGACGATGAATGCGGTGCTCCAACGTCGGCCGTCGTCGGCGCTGCAGATGTTATAGAAGAACGTTCGGAAGCGTTCACAGCGATAATCGTAGGGGAATTGGCTGGTGATGTAGTCGGCTTCGGTCAACTCATCGACGCCCGGTGAAGCGTAGTAGTGGACCATGCCGTCCGGCGTCACGCTCATGCCCATCGTCCACCATCCGGTGGTGGTGATCTGAGGACCGCGGAAATCGCCGCCGCGTGAATTGCTGCGAACTCGCAAGTACGCATAGTCGGAATCTTTGCCCGATTCACTGCGGCTTTCAAATTCGACGAACAGTCCGGGCCAGTAGACTTCGTTGCCCATTTCTTTCTTGGTGCGTTTGAAGATCCCGATGCCGACTTCTTTGTCGACCATGGCGGTGGTTTCCAGCGCCAAGCGGAATCCGAAGTGTGGCCCGCTGCGGTTTTCCCAACTATCCACCGGCGGCAAATAGACTCGCGTCGTGACGCTGGGAGCTTCCGAAACGTTGATCGTTCGCTTCAATCGGTATTGAACGTTGGCGACAAAGTCGTCCTGGTGCATGGTGTTGGACGGCTGACCGGGAATGCCGGTTTGCAGGCTCTTCATCAACAGCGATCCGGTGCTGCCGGGCAATCCGCCCGACGGTGTGGACACGCGTTTGACAATGTCGGGGTGGCCCCGTTTGATGCCCTCGTACCAGCGACCATTGGTGCTTCGCCCCATGGGGCTTCGTTGGTTTTCGTCGATGTCTTCGGTGCTTTTGGGATCACGGGGAACGTAGCCCCAATTCGGATCCTCAAAGTCATCGGCGACACCCACGATTTCGCTGCCGGTGCCGGGAACGACGGGACGAGCACCACGCGGGATCGGTTCCGCAGCATTGGCGATTGTGGAAGTGACAATTGCCACGGTGGCGGCCGCGGTCAGGTATCGAGTTATCGAGAATCGCATGGCGGTGTCCGTCCGGGAATCATTCGCAGTGATTGGAGGAAGAACGCACCCATGGGCGCCTTCCATTCGGAATAATCGGCACAGTCACCCCGATCACTCCAGCGAAAAAAAACCGGCAAGGCGGATCGACGCGTTGCGGCGGCGTGCCGGGGACACGCCGTGCTAGAAATGTGACGGCGTATCGGCGACACGCCGTACCTTGGAACTCAAACGGCGATCGCGGCCGGGGCTTGCACCGCGACAGGCATGCTTTCGCGACGGATACCGTCGCTGCCGTAGAAGATGACTTGTTTCTTGGTGAAGTCACAGATTGCAGTCAGTTTCACGCTACGTGGTCCGTGAACGCAAAAGTACACACCGACGACCTTGTTGGATCGCACGACTTCACGCTGGGTCATCGGGAACTGATTCGGAACCAAGTGGCCGAGATCGCACAATCGCTTTTCGATGGTCTCGCAAAGCGTCGGAAAATCGATCCGCCGAGGCGTTAAACCGATCATAAACTTCCTAGGGGGCGACAGAGTATGAAGTGCCCATGGCAACCGTTCACCAACCGTTGATGACCGCCGGGCAGTGGTCGGTATCGGCGCGGAAACCGTGGGACGTTAGCACGGAAAAAAGAGTGAAGGAATCGCGGCGACTCCATCGGCAAGCGATGCCGATTGTGCCGTTTGACGTAAGGGAGCAACTTTCATTCTCGCCAATTCAGCCGTCGCGGCATCGATACGCCGGCGCCGCTATGGGGCCCATCCGCACAGCAGCCAGCCCACGACGCGTGAAAGAAACGTCGCCGGGAATTCGATTCCGCTCAAGGCCTCGGCAAGATGTGCCGATTACTCCGATTGTAGCGAAACACGATCTCCCCCCCACCGCTTGCGGGCTATACGATGCAAACCACAACCAAACCCGTCAACGCCTACACCGTTCCTCCGTTTCCCGCGTTCCCCGCCGTCACGCGTTATGTCGCGCTGGGCAGCGTCGAAGACGCGTTGACGCGAGTCAGCCGAAGTATCGATGCTCAGGAAGCAATTTCGTTGATCATCGGACCACCCGGGACGGGCAAGAGTCTGATTTGCGGTCTGTTGGTCGAACAGTACAAAGAGACGCACGACGTTGTCGTCTTGGGCGACACCACGATCGAGAACCGGGCGGCGTTCCTGCGACACCTGTTGCATCACCTGGGCGTCAATTTCTTTGAAGCTCCCGAAAACGACTTGCATCTCGCATTGGTCGACCGAGTTTGTCGGGCCAACGGTCCTGACGGCGGTTTGTTGATCATCCTCGACGAAGCGCAAGCGTTGTCGGCGGAGGTGCTGGAGTCCATTCGCATGGTCACCAACATCATGCAGAAGGGTAAGCCGCGAGTTTCGGCCGTCGTATGCGGTGCGATGAAGTTGGACGAATTGTTGATAGACTCGTCGCTAGAACCATTCACCCAGCGTGTTTCGACACGTTGTTACTTGCATCCGATGAACGGTCACGAAACGCGCTACTTCATCGAAGAAACGATTCGTGGTTGCGGAGCCGATCCGTCCGACGCGATCACCGACGAAGCGATTGCCGCGATCCATCATGCCGCCAGCGGTGTGCCGCGATTGGTCAACCAAATGATGACGCAAGCGATCGACTCGGCCGAAGAAGCGGGCGAGACGATGGTCACCGAACAGATCGTCGATTTGGCATGGGCAACGCTGCAACAATTGCCTGGTCCGATGTTGGACGAACCTTCGTTGAAGTCGTCCGGCGGTTCGTCGATCGAATTCGGCGAATTGGATGCCGCTCCGGTCGCCGCGAAAAAACCGAATCGATCGAAGGCAGCCGACGACGAATTGCTGGGCTTCGCGGACGAAGATTCCGAGAGCGAATGGGATCTCGAAGAGCCGGCCATCGAGTTGGAAAACCTGGCCGACGTTGATCTGGGAAGCCACGGCCAAGGCGGCTGCGGTCAGTCAAGCAACGATGCCGAAATCGGTTCGGCAATGTGGATGGACGAATCCGACGAAGCCTTCAAGAGTGTCTCGGCAGCGGCGTTGCCATCGGCACTCTTCGGCGATTTCGAAATCGAAGAAGACGTCGAGCTGGACGGCTCGACAAAACAAGTGGTCGCGAAAAAGGAAATCGCTAAGCCAGAAGTCGCCGCAAAGGTAGCGGTGGCTGAGGTGGTTGCGAAAGCGGCTTCCGAAGCGGTCGCGGCGCCACGGTACAACTTTGAAGCAATGTTGCACCAAGAAATCGTTGGTATGACGACCTATGACCAGACCGTCACGATTCTGCCCGAACCGACCGCGCCCCAATCAAAGCTAGCTGCAGCAGAGTTGGCGGAAGCGAAGATGGAAGAAGAGCGACTTCATCTGTTGCGGGTCGAGGAAGACGCGGAAGAAACCCAGTCGGAAGAGGCCCAGTCGCTGCGTTTGAACGACGACGATAGCGACTTGTTGGTGATCGAAGACGAAATGGAACTGATGCGAGCGGATTCGCCCAAGAAGTCGGACGCGTCGCCACGAAACGTCACGATCGATTTCCAATCGATGTTGTCACGCATGCGAACCGGTACTTAGGCAGCGGTCGCAAGGCATCGGACACATTCGTTAGGAACATCCCCTTACCCACACGTTGATCATGTCGCTTGATCTGTTGGCTCGAGAAATTGTTCGACTTTCCGTCCACGGCGGCACCACGCCGGTCCTGGTGACGCCGTCGTACCTTTCATTTCGGCCAGAGTTCTTTCGGCAATTCGTTTCGGCCGTGGCTTCGCGGACGGACCGAACCGTGCGGATCGATTGGCTTCGTACCGGACGCGGCATTTCGGCGGTCATTGGTGATAGAATGGCGGCCCGCCAAGCGGCGAAGATCACTCGGATGCTTCGTGGCGACACCCCAGCATCCCACTCGATCGAACTGAGTTCGTCGATCGGTCGGCCCGATGGTTCGTCGTCGCGAGCAAGGTCTGAATTGGTGATCGGGTTGTGTGACAACCGCCAACCGCTTCCGCCTTGGGCGACGGCAATTTCGCTGGGCGATAATTCGATCCCTTCCGCCGATCAATAAAAATGACCGCTCTCCCGCCGCCTCGCTCCGTAGGACCAGAAACTCGAATCGGTTGGATCGGCACGGGGGTGATGGGCCGCAGCATGTGCGGCCACCTAATCGCGGCCGGCTATCGTGCGACCGTCTTCAATCGTTCACCTGAAAAGGCATCTGACTTGGTCGACGCCGGTGCGACGCTGGTCCGTTCGCCGCGGGAAGTCGCCGCGGCTAGCGACGTGGTATTCACGATCGTCGGTTTCCCGTCCGACGTCGAATCGGTGATCTTGGGTGACGACGGAGTGCTCGCCGGTGCAAACGAAGGCACGGTGATCGTCGACATGACGACAAGCAAGCCATCACTGGCGGTCGAAATCGCTCGACGTGCCGCGGAACAAGGCGTTCATTCCATTGACGCACCGGTCAGTGGCGGCGACATGGGCGCACGCAACGCGGCTTTGTCGATCATGATTGGCGGCGAAGCGGCGGCGGTGCAAGCGATCGATCCACTGCTGCAGTTGATGGGGAAAACGATCGTCCACCAGGGGCCAGCCGGATCGGGCCAACACACCAAGATGGTGAACCAGACATTGATCGCATCGGGGATGGTCGCGGTCTGTGAAGGGTTGCTGTATGCCGAAAAGGTGGGGCTTGACGTCGAAACGGTCCTGAAGAGTGTCAGCAGTGGAGCGGCGGGCAGCTGGTCGCTGACGAACTTGGCACCGCGCATGGTCGGCGGTGATTTTGCGCCGGGTTTCTATGTCGAACATTTCATCAAAGACATGGGCATCGCGTTGGAGGAAGCCGCGCGGATGCACTTGAGTCTGCCTGGGTTGGCACTGGCACACCAGCTCTACCAGGCCGTGGCGGCGCAGGGGCACGCCAAAAGCGGCACGCAAGCGTTGCTGTTGGCACTCAAGAAACTAAACAGCTAGCAGGTTAGCCTATTTGGAGCACCCTACGTGGCCCTGCGACGCCGTCGCAGGGTGTACGGTTTTCTGCTGCGTTAGCTGCTTTGCAGCTAACGTTCCGCGACGGCGTCGCGGGTCCACATAGGGTGACACATCGAGTGTCATGTTTCGCGCAACAAGAGTGACTGACCATGAATCGATACCGCATGCGGTTCGCGCCGCAAGTCTGGACACCTTCGCTCAGCCCGACGTTGGTCAACTGGCTTCGTACGCTACGACATCGGCAATGTGATCGCGAAGTAAAGATCTCGTCGATCGACATCATCGGCGATTCTCATGTGCGCGGTCATCTGGACGCCGGTCATGGCGTCATGATCATGCCAAACCATTCTTCGCATGCCGATCCGTACGTCATTTACGCAGCCGCCGATCGCATCGGGACAGCCCTCTACCTGATGGCGACGTGGCACGTCTTTCATGACAAGTCGCGGTTGGTTCAATGGCTGCTTCGAAAGCACGGTTGTTTCAGCGTCGATCGTGAAGCCAACGATATCGGCGCGTTCAAGATGGCGACCAGCTTGCTGCAAGAGAAACCGGAACCGCTGGTCATCTTTCCAGAGGGCGAAATCTATCACTGCAGCGATCGAGTGACTCCGTTTCGCGAAGGCGCTGCGGCGATTGCGGTGGCTGCGGCGCGCAAGTCCGATCGGCCGATCGTTTGCGTTCCCTGCGCAATCTCGTACAGCTACGTCGACGACCCCACGCCGGCGCTGTTGTCGACGATGGGCGAATTGGAAGAGTCAATCTTTTGGCGCCGCCAAACCGAGCGGCCGTTGGAAGAACGGATCTATCGGTTCGCCGAAGCCCTTTTGGCGGTGAAGGAACTGGAGTATTTCGGCGAGACCAAGTCCGGCCGTCTTCCCGAGCGGATTCGTGGTCTTGGCGACTTCATCTTGGACGGAGTCGAAGCAAGGCACGAGCTGAGCCAGGGTACGAAGTCGATTCCCGAGCGAGTGAAGGCGGCGCGGAAAGTGATCATCGAGAAACGAACGGCCGACGATGCGACCGATACCGTAAAGTCGACTCTCGACAACGACTTGGAAGATCTGTTCCTGGTCGTCCAATCGTTCAGTTATCCGGGCGACTATGTCGTCGACAAACCGTCGATCGGGCGGATGGCGGAAACGATCGATAAGTTCGAAGAAGACGTTCTGATGAAATTCACCGCGACCATCAAAGCCCGTCGATCCGTCAAAGTCGAATTTGGCGAAGCTGTCGAGGTGGTGGGTGACAAGAAAATCAAAGGGCAAACGACCACGATCACCGCCGAGATCGAAAAGCGGGTCCAAGAGATGCTGGATCGAGCTTGAGCAGCGATCCGCGGGGGAGTGAATCGAGGTGATTCAGGGGGTGGTTCAAGGCGGTTCTGTCAGAATTTGGATTAGGCTGGGTATCGATACAGTAGCCGTTCGCCAGCGTTGCGGTGGACATCGCGTCGGAGTACCGTAGGGGACTCCCGCAATAGGCATCCAGTATCCCCCCGCCTTTTCTTGATGAACCTGTGACCGATTCCACCATCACGGCGACACCGTGGTTCGTAACCGATTCGAACGATCTGCTGATTGGGCCGATGACCGAGTTCGAATTGCGAGAGGGTTTGATTGTCAGCCGCTGGGGCAACGGAGCTCGCGTTGCAACGTCGCAAAGCGGTCCTTGGACGTCATCCGATGACGTGCGGCGCCAATTCTTGAATTTGATTCAAAACGGTTGGTACGTCCAAAGCGTGAATGGCGACGAGAAGGGTGGCCCGTTTACGACCGAGAAAATGCGGCGACTGGCTGCATCGAACTCGCTGTCCAGCGTCGTCGTTCGCAGCGGTCGAAACGGAACGTTCCGGTCGGCCGATGCATTCGAATCGTGGGACATGCCGCGACCGACCATCGTGCCCCCCGAATCGGCCGGACAACCGATCCAGGCGAAGTGTCGTTGTCCGCATTGTTGGAAAATGTTTCCGCCCGACGAGGTCCGCTGGATCGCGGCACACACCAGTCTGCGTGGCGATTCGGTGATGGGCGCCGAAGCGATGCGGCGGTTCGTGGCATCGGCTTTCACCGCCGAGGGCGACGCGATTGATGCGGCGGGTGATTCGTGTTCGCAATTGGCTTGCCCGCAATGCCACTTGGAGATCCCTCGTGCCATCATCGAATTGCAGCCGACGTTCATCAGCGTCGTCGGCGCGCCGGGCAGTGGGAAGAGTTATTTTTTGGCGTCGGCGGTCGAGCGAATCTGTCACCGGTTGGCCGAACACGACATGATGTTTCGCGATGCTCAGGTGGACTTGAATACGGTGCTTTCGGGTTACCGGCGGTTGCTGTTTTGGAGCGATCAACCGGATTCGCCCGTCGCGTTGCCGAAAACCGAACCGCAGGGCAATCTTTACCAATCGGTGCACCTGAGCGGGCGAGACGTTTGGTTTCCCAAACCGTTCACTTTCCGTTGGTTGCCGGCGATGGACCATCCGGCCTATGCCGAGCGGGCGTCGATGGGACGCGTTGTGTGTTTGTATGACAACGCCGGCGAACATTTTTTGCCCGGCAGCAACCGAACCGGCAGCTTTGCGACCGACCATTTGCGGCGGTCCAATGCGTTGTTGTTCTTATTCGATCCGACCCAGCACGCGCCGCTGCGACCGAAATTGAAAGAAGTCTCCGACGATCCCCAGTTGTCCGCCAGCGGACGAAACTACTCGCAGGCCGAAGTCTTGGACGAAGTCTTGGAACGAGTCCGCCGTCGCCGGGGTGTCGCGGGCGTCGACCGAATCTCGTTCCCTTTGATTGTCGCGGTCACCAAGGCGGACGTTTGGGTACAGTCGCTGGAGGGTCATCCGTTGCCGGATGATTTGGGAATCGTTGACATCAACGGCCGCCCTGGCATCGACTTGCACGCCTTCCAGATGGTGTCCGATCGCGTGCGGGCGTGGTTGAAGTCGTCGTGTCCCGAGATGATTCACGCGGCGGAAAGTCAAGCCGAAAAGGTGTTCTATGTGCCCACCAGCAGCCAGGGAATCAGCCCCGAATGGGACACGGCGTCGAATCTGTTGAAGGTGCGGCCGTCTACGATTGCACCTCGATGGGCCGACGCGCCGCTGTTGCTGGCGATGCACTACGCGGCTCCCAAACTGTTGCCAGCACGGAAGGCATAGTCCAATGGAAGAACTCGTATACACGTCGGCGCCGCAGGGGTTGATGCCGGGCTCGAGCGGCTTTTGCACGGTCGAGATGACGGACGGAATGCCCACCGAGACGATGGACACGCTGGAGTCGTTGTCGGCGTACGACCAAAACGCTTCGGGGACAATCAACTGGATGCACCTGAGGATCCAAACGATCCGTGGTTCGCGGCACGTCTTGTCGCGAGTTTCGCCGATGCGGGGCGAGTTCTCGGGGCGATCGAACAAATTGGCCAGTCACGTGTGTTTGGCGCCGAATGAATTGCCGGTCCAGGGACCGATGATGCTGCTGGGCAACGGCGGACCGCTGCGCAGCGATTGGTCGGGCAAAGTCGCAAAGTTACCCGCGTCGTCGTCGCCGGGGCGTTTGCGAACACCGTCGATGCCGCGAGTCTGTGCGTCATGGTCAGCCGCGTCGGGTGACGCCGGTTTGGCGGGCGTGGTTCTGGGGCGATTGCAGAAATCACCGGGCCGACCCTTGTACGTCATTCGGACCGCGGCGATGGACGCGCTGGCGATGACGGACGAAATGTTGGCGTTGATGCCGGGTGCAGATCGGTGGAGCTTCACCTTCGCAACCTACGCGCACTCGATGCCGCAGAGTATCGATTGCCAACTTCGTTGGGTGCTGGATGACAGTCCGTTGTGCGAACAGGTCCAACGGATGGGCAGCGACGTGATGATCGACCTGCGCCGCGGCGGCGCCGAAATTCTGGCCGGCGCCGGCAACGAGTTCCACGCGCTCGTGGATGCCGCACGTCGAGGCACCGTCGTCGGGCGATCGGTCCGCGCGGCGTCTTCTCCCTCGGGTTCGCCGAAGCCCGCAGCACCGGCGCCGCGCCAAGCTTCGATGGACTCGCAAACGTCGGGCGTCGATTTCGGTTCTCCGACGAGTGTTGCGACTGCTCTTCCGCCTCCGCCGCCGACCAACGATTCGGCGTCGATGGTCACATGGGCGATGATCGGTACAGTGTCGCTGATGATCCCCCTTTGCGGTCTGATCATCTATTTAGCGGCGAGAGAACCCGAGCCGGTTGCAGCGGTTCGCAACTACGAGATCGAGCAGGAAAAGTCGGTCCAGCCGGACGTGCCGCCGCCCGTGGAAAAGGTCGAGGTCGAGACGCCTCGCAAACCACGCAAAGACCGTCCAAAGCCTGACAAGCCGCCCGAGAAAAAGTCGCCGCCAAAGAAAGAACCCGAGAAACCCAAGGCTCCACCGAAACCGGTAACGGCGTCGGAAAAGCTCCGGTTGCCGCGGGCCACTTTCGGGCTCGATCACGATTGGCAAGCCATCCATCAGGCTGACAACGTCAATCGCATCGATTTGATCCGAGTCGCCGAGTCGGCGGACCCGAGCGAGTATACGGTTAGCACGCCCGATGCGTCGGGGTTCTACGACATCGTTTGGAAAGACACGGCGGGTGAGCCATCGATCTTGGCCAGCGTCGAGACCGAGGAAGATCAGGTTCGCTTTGCTTGGATCGAGAAGAACGAAAACCGGGCTCGAGCTTTTACGCTGGCCCATGCGATGCTGATCGTCGACGACGTGGCCGAAACGACGCTGATGTTCGATGTCGATGCGCCGGTCCTCTACGACGCCCCGCCGGTGCCGACGCGGCCCAAGGACTATGAAATGCCCGTGTGGTTGTCGCGCGAGTACCCGATGACGATGAAGGTGACGTACTCTTCGGAATTCTTTAAGAAGCCGGTCGTGTTGAACGATGTCGCCGCGCTGCCTCGCGGCAACGAAGTCAAGCCCAAGAGTGCAAAGGTACGAATCGAACAGGTCAACGATCCGCTGATCAAAGAGGCCGAGTTCTTTGTGGCTGCCGAAACGATTGGACCGGTCGGCGATTGGAAACTAGTCTTTCAATCGAATCTGATGCTCAAGTGCGGAAAACAGGACCAACCCTGGCAAAACGTCCGCGACGTCATCGATGAACATACTTCCAAGCACAACAAGGGCCAGCAGGGCAAAAAGCAGACCGAGCGGCGATTGTTAAACGCCAGCGATCGACGGGAAGCGATCGCGAAATGGAAAGCGTCGATTCGTTGCGAGATCGAGTTTTACGCGACGGTCGGTGAACGGAAAATTCTTTGGGGCAGGGCAGTGGATCCGCAGACACAGGCGGATTCAGGTGCAGACGTTGGTAAGGCGTCTGGAAATGAAAACCAGGTGGGAGCGGGCCAGTGAGTGCGATGCGAAACGGACCAAATTCTTTGCAGTTGCTCTCGCATCTGGAAGCCTTGCTGACGCAAACGGCCGAGCCGACCCGCGCCGAGGTCGAGGCAGCGCACACGCAAGCCTCCAGCGCCATTCGCCGCGTCAATGAACGTTTGACTCAGGCACACCAATTGATCGCGGGCGGGCGAAGGGCTGAAGCGATCGAGATCGCCGAGGGGCCACCTCACGTTCTGGATGAGATCGCAAGTTTGGATTCGGCGATCATCCGAGACTGGGAACATTACACCGGTCAATTCGGATTGCCACGTTTCGTGCCGCTTCGAACCGATTTGGCATCGCTGCTTAACGGTGCCTACACCGCCGAGAATCAACTCGAACACCTGCTGCGTCGTCACCGCACGCTCTCGATCGGCCGTGCCAACTTGCGTCAACGGATCGCAACGCTTTCGCAGTTAGCAGCTGCGGACCCGTCCAGTTTGCAATGGACCAAGTCGCTGGGCGAATGCCAGGCGATCCGCATCGAGCAGTTGGTCGCACGCGCCAGTGTGGCGACCCGGGCGGCGGACCTGCGATGTTTGAACCAATTGATGTCGGAATTGCAGGGTACCCGCTGGGTGATGCCGGTCCCAAAGTCGTTGGTCGATACCGTGACCGGTGCGATTGGAAAGCTGCAGAATCGCGATTCGACGACCGAAGCCGTCGTCATTGCCGAGCATTTGCAGGACGCCTATGCCAGCGGCGATGCGACGCGGATCGGGCCGCTGGTGCGACGGTTTCGAGAAATCGAAAAGCACGTCGATGCCGCTTCGGTCGGCGATGCGATGGGGCCGATGATGTCGGTGGTTCAGTGGCACGAGAACGATCTGGCACAACAGAAAGTTGCCGCAGCCCAGGAACAAGCGCTGTCGAAGGTCAACCACTTGTCCGACCAATCCGAAGCCGGCGAGATCCGCGAGGTGATGGAAAAGATTGCGGCAACGGGGGCGGATGTCCCCGAAGACGTGCGATCGGTCTACGTCGAAAAAGTCAAGTCGGACGCGAAGGCGAAACGGACGCGGGCGATGCTGATTTCGGGCGCCGCGGCGGCAGCGATGCTGGTGACGGTAACGGTTGCGGCAATGATCTATCGCAGTCTGCGGGCGGAAGCGGCGGTGAAGTTGCAGGTCGACGCGGCGGAAGACGCGCTGAAAAAAGGAGACCTCAAAGACTTGGCCCAGATCCTCCGCAACGCGCCGGTTTCGGACGATCGGTTCGCGCCGCTGAGGCAACGGTTAGACGAGTTGGAATTGGTCGAGCGAACGCGGGCGGCTGCCTTCACGTCGGACGTCGAATCCCTGCGAGCTCAGTTCGCGACGTCCGATGACGTGTCGGAGTTCGACCGTTTGAGGACCCAAGTCGGCGACGTCGCCGATCGGGCCAAGACGGCGGACGAAGAATCGGTGGCCGCAAAGTTGGTGGAAGATTTAGCGACGTCGCGAACGAACCGCTTGGATGCCGTGATCGCCGCGGCGCGCACCATGAACGCACGCATTCTTGGCGAGTTGAAATCGTTCGCGCCCGACAGCAATGCGAACCGAAAACTGCGTGACTGGAACATCGAACTGCAAACGGCCCTCTCCGATCGTTGGGTTCGAAGTGAGTCGCAATTGGTGTCGGAGTTGTCGATCACCAGCAACCAAGTGGCCGACCAGCGTGACTTAGTCGCCCAACGATCGACGGTCGAGAAATCGATCGAGCGAATCACCGATTCGGTCGGCGATTGGAAGGCATGGGCGGCTCTGGGCAACGCGGCTGACCGAATGGACCCGGCTGTGACAGGTAAGTTCTTGTCGCTGGCCAGGGTTGTCGACGAAGAACGGTCGCTGTGGGAGGGATTGGATCAATGGAATCGAATCGCCAGCCAATGGAAGCTCGGTCAATTGTTGGATGCCAACGTCGAATCGGCTGCGGAAGTCAAAAAGGCCGCATACGCGATCAAGAACGCAGGTTTGTCGGATCTGCCGGCGGCGCAAAAATTCTTGGCCGCCGCCGAAGTGGCGACGCCGATGGTAGCGCGCAACCGACGGACGCTGGACATTTTGTTGGCACAGCTCAAGTCCGCCAAGATGAATAATATCGGGGCCATCCGCTTGAAGGCTCAATCGGATCAGTACGCGGTCTGGTATTACTTCAAGGTCGCCGCCAATGGGACCGCGGCAGATTCCGTGTCGGAAAGCAGCACCGGGCTGCTGCGGATCGATGCGTTGACGGACTTGGCGTTGACCCGAGAACGGGCTGATTCGGTGTCTGCGTCGAAGATTGCGTTGCCGTCCGATTTCGCAAGCAATCGCGAAGCCTATCTGACGGGCGAAAAACCGATGTGGGCGCCTCACGTCCCGATCGCACACGCGATCACCGGACAATTGGAAACGCTGCCCGACAATCCGGATCGCTGGGATTCGGTTTTCGGCAATGCCTATCGCGATGTGATGGCAGCGACGTCGGTTGATCCGATCGTGCGGTATTACTTGGCGACTGGATTGTTGCAAATTGGCGCAAAAGGTAGTTGGCGACTGGCGACGATTTTCGCCGATCACTTGCAGATCATTGAACAGGAGGCGATCAGCCGGGAAGTCAATTGGATCGCTCCGGCGGATTCCGAAGCTACCACCACTCGCGATTTCGCGGCCACGTCATTGGAAAAACTCGCCCAGTTGCCTTTGACGAACCCATCGTCGACGGTCTCTGCGATGCAGTCCTCGCTCGATTTCTCGATCAACTATGTTCCCTACGGATGGATCGACCAAGCGTCGGGACGTTGGATCGTGCGATCGCCCGATCGAATCACTTCATCAGGACGCTCGGGGAAACTGCTTGTCCGAATGCCTCGCGCTACAAGTGCACGCACCGAAGATGCGAGTGAGAGCGAAATGGTGACGATTGGTTCGGTCCGCGAGGGGACGGTGATTCTGAACGACAGCATTCCTGACGCAGCGTTTCGCGTCGGTCGACCGGCTTGGTTGGCGGTGGAATCGGGAGTCGAGACGCGATGAGTTTCCAAATTGATGACGACACGATGTACCGAATTCGGTCACGGGGCGTCGAACGACCAGCCGTCGCTGGACATCGATTGGGGCAAATGGTCCGCGACTTTGTGCTGGCGCGGCACGACGAACTATCCGAAGACGGGCTGGTGTGGTTTTCGGCGGGTGATGTGGATTCGTTGTTTCCCAGAATCGGTCAAGCGAACTTGGTACGCCAGCGACAGGTCTTTGACGCGCACGAGATCGCTGGCGCGACGACGTCTGTTGTCGAACCCGAAATCGAAATGCGCCGGTTTTCTCGCGAGCCTTGGTATGTCGCCCGGGGCAGTAACGTCGCCGGACCCTATGACCAAGTCACCATCGTCGGCTGGTACAACGAGGGGCGGTTGTTTGACAAAGACCAGCTGCGTCCGGGATTGAATGCATCGTGGCGTTCGATGGCCGATGCTCGCAGCGAAGGTTTGTTGGCGCCGCCGGCTGCGAACTCCATCGCCGCTCATGCCAATCATCTGATCGCCGAACCGCCGGTTTGGTTAGGGCCGGCACAAGAAGTCACATCGGCGGCCGAGTTCACGCCCGAGCTTTCCATCAACCGTGGTGGCGACGGTGCGGCGCCTTTGCGAGTCTTGATCTTTATGGCTGTCTTGGGCGGTGTCGCTATGTTGGTGGCAGCGATTTCGGGCTTGATCTACTTCTTCATGGTCGCCAAGTAACGCGGCCTTTTACGATCCGTCTTCGTTGGTGATGAACCAACCTTCGGGCGGGTCGGGCAGATCGAATGCCTTGTGGTATTGCCGCTGCATCGTTTCGATCCACGCCATCGATCGCTTGGACAAACCTGTTGGCTGGCGCCGAATCGCGCGCCGGATCAGTGCCTTGGCTTTGGAAAAGTCCTGCCCGGCCGCTGCGGCGATGGCCAAGTTGTGGATCGCGGCCGTTTGTGTCGGGTGTTTCTCGAGCGTGGTTTCCCAGATCGCCTGGGCATCGCCCCAGCGTCCCGACTTTGCCAGCGCATTGCCGCGACGAATCGCCTTGCTTCCCGGCAGGGCGTAGGGGGCCGCAAGTTCGACGTCTTGAAGCGTGAACGATGGAGCGATCAGCCGATAGGCTTCGCGCACTGCCGCCGTCGCCAACGCTTCGTTCGGGTCAGCGACCAATGCCAAGTCTGGGTACGTTTCGATCGCGGACTTCAAATCCACGACAACCGGCGCGCCACCGACAAGGCGATGATCGCTTGCCGACGTCAGCCGCCATGAAACGGCGAGTGGCACATTGGGGTCAAACGCTCGGCTCTCGCCCGCTTGTTGTCCCGTTTGCGCCGTCAGAATCCGTCCCCTCATGACGTAGTCGATGTCTGCTTGTTCAGCGACGGAGGCCAGAGCGATATCGTTGACGTCATCAGTTCCGGAAACCAAACGGATGCTTTCGGATGCGTTCAACGTTTCGGGTGCGACCGCAACCAGTTGGCGGCCGGCATCGCGCGGAGCTAGTGTCAGCATTTTCTCGCGAATCGGTTCGGTGATCTCGTTCGGGCCAACGATGGGTGGAACAGCGATTCGCTTTCCAACGGCGGATTCCATCTGCGGTGGCTGCCAAACGACGACCTGGGCTCCCATCCGACAACCGGATGTGAACAGAAGAACGGCAGCAACGAGAATTCGCGAACGGACCATACGCGGGTGGTAGGAAAAAAACGCTAGCCAAGTCAAGCAAAGCTTGAAAACGGGCAACCCCGAAAGCTGAGACCCCGCGTGGACCCGCGGCGCCGTCGCAGGGCCACGTTGGGTTACCCGAACGACTTAGCCGTTTCATTGAATTCTCTATTGCCTTTGAGTCAGTTGTCGGCCTAAAAGCCAGTTCAATCTCGTTGTTTACCCGTCGCCTTATCGCAGGATACGGAATGTCGCCGCGTCAATTCTTGCTCGTTCTATTCGTTTCCGTCGCATCCACGGTGTCGGCCCAGGGTACTGGTGCGCAAGCACCGGGTGCCGGTGGTGGCGCCAACATGGAATTGCCCGAAGACCCTGCGGCCATCATTGCGGTTGTGGGACAGACGCCGATCTTGCTTGGCGATTTGATGCCTCGGATCGACGCAAAGATCGCGGAAGTGAGCGAAAAGACGGGGCAAGAGATCCCCGAAGAGTACGTGAAGGCTGCGAAAGTGAACATGATGCGACCGCTGTTGGCGTCGGCGATCCAAAACAAAATGATGCGAGAAGCCTTCTTGATCGACCAAGTCGGTACTCAGGCGGCGGACAAGCGAGCGGAAGCCGATGCGACGCTGACCTCCAAAGCCCGGATGATGTTCTTCGAGTCTGAGTATCCCGAACTCGCCAAACAGTACAAAACCGAAGACCGCGCCGAACTGGACCGTCTGCTTCGCGAGAAGGGCACGTCGTTGGCGTCGCGGCAACGCGAGTTCGTCGACCAGATGCTCGGGCACCTCTACATTCGCAGCAAAGTCGATCGAGAACCGAAGGTCTCTATCGCCGAAATCAACGAGTACTACCAAACCAACCGAGAAGCGTTCTACAAGCCGACGCGTGCGCGGTGGGAACAAATGTCGGTGATGTTCGACCGCTATCCCAGCCGCGAAGAAGCCAAACAAGCGATTTGGGAAATGGGCCGCGAAGCGTACTTTGGCGGCAACTTGCAAGCCGTGGCTCGCGAAAAGAGCCAAGAACCGTTCGCTAGCCAAGGCGGACTGCACGATTGGACGACCAAAGGTTCGTTGGCATCGACGAAGCTGGAGGACCAAATTTTCTCGATCCCGACGAACGCGATGAGCGAAGTGATCGAGGACGACGATGGCTATCACATCATTCGAGTGCTGGATCGCGAAGAAGCCGGTGTGGTGACGCTTAGCGAAGTACAGGACGAAATTCGCGGGAAAATTCGCGAGGAAAAGATCAGCAAGTCACAGCGGGATGTTCTCGAATCGATGCAACACCGGATCGCTATCTGGTCGATTTTTCCTGACGATGTTCCGGGAGCCCAGCCGCTGCCCATCAGAGTCGCCCGCCTCCAGTAAGCCTGGATCTACACCCATTCGCATGTTGCCAAATCAGTTCCGCCGTTCGATCTCGCGACGCACGATGATGTTGTCGTTGATGACGATCGCTTGCACCGGAGGGTGTGGGCAGCTTGCGTATCGGTTGCAGAACGATGTTCCTGACACGTTTGTGCCCAACCCGTTAGAGTTGCCGCCGGCGAACGACGCATTCGTTTGGTCACAGGTCATTGACTCGGTCGACGACTATTTTCGCATCGTCCGTGAGCAGCCCGTCCAAAACTCCGACGGCATCATCCTGGATGGCAGCCTGGAAACGTCGTACCGGATCGGAGCTTCGCTTTTGGAACCGTGGCGAAAAGACAGCACGGCGGGCTTTGAACGGTTGCAAAGTACGTTGCAATCGATCCGTCGTCGGGCCACCGTGACCGTTCGTCCTCGCGGGGCCGCCTACACGATCGAAGTCATCGTCCAAAAGGACTTGGAAGACACCGATCGCAGCCAATACTCAACCGAATCCACGGCCGCGGTTCGCCACGATGGAACCGTTGTACGTCGAGAAGACGGCTACGACGACAGCCCGCAAACGTTGGGCTGGATCCCGCTGGGCCGCGACGCATCGCTGGAACAAGTCATCCTGCGAGACATCTTTGGCCGAATCACGCAAGCCGACGGCAAGCGTCTGCTTCATCACTGAGACGGGAACAGCTTCGCGCTTGGCGGATCCTTCGCCGACGGCTTGACAGGCTGGAAGCCTATCCCACGGTTTTTAGACCAAGCTGGTGATCGCCAAGGCCAGCATCGCGACGTAGGTCAGGCGGCGCAAGTGCACCATCATCGGCTGATGCAGCCGTACCGAGTCGGCGGGCAAAACGATGGCGAGATCCGAATGGGATTGCGGTTCTTCGTCGCCAGCCGACAAGCCCACGGGATGGTTGAGGCGCCGCGTCGGGTACGACGATCGCCAAACCGTCATCACAACGGTCGCAAACAATGCCAGAATCGAGGCTACGTAAAGCGTCGCGCCCGATACGACGCCGGGAACGGTTCGCGTCAACGCCACTGGGGGCGGGCCGAGCGAGTCGATGCGAGCTTGCCAGTTATGTTGGATCGACTCGATCGATTGCTCACTTTTCTGGCTAAACCCGGACCAGTATTGAACCAAGTCGGTCTTCGTGGGCTTCACGTCGCCGGACGGCACATAGGAAACCATCATGATCGGTGTGGTGCGTTTCGAAGCGGCAGCCACTTTGGCAACATCTTCTTGGGTCCGTTCGGCGTAGATGGCGGCTGTTTCGGCCATCCATTTTGCTTTGCCCACGGCCTGGTTCGGCTTGGTTTTGCCGTACCTTTCGATGTGTCGGGAAAGTTTCCGCAGCCTTGGGTCGTTGACGGCAAGAGAGTACTGTTGAGGCAGTGCCGAATCGGTGAGCGATTCGACCTCGACGACTTGGTGCGGAATCGGCGCTGGCAAGTTTGCTAGCACGATTACGAATGCGGTCGTGAATACGAACGCGATGTCGAGTCGCGGCATCCAAGAAGTCTTTTTGGCCATCTTCGGTTTTCCTGTGACGTTATCTACCTGTACGCCTAGATATCGGAATGCCCGGGTGGTTCGGAATAGTCTAATTTTTCAGGTCGCGAGGACCGCAATCGTGTTTCGAGTCAAAATCTGTGGCGTTCGGCTGAAGTCAGACGTCGAAGCCGTCGGTCAGTCGGGTGCTGATGCGATCGGATTGAACTTCTTTCCGCCCAGCATTCGCTACGTCGATCCGGCCGAAGCGGCGACGCGCGAGTTGTCGGAACTCGCACGATCGTTGGGGCTGATTCGGATCGGTGTGTTTGTGAATGAAACGCCTTTGAAGATCGCGGAAGTCGTCGCCAACGTCGGGTTGGACGCGGTCCAGTTGCATGGTGACGAGACGATCGAGTCCGCGGCCGGAGTTTCGGGTCGCAAGCTGCGTGCGATCAAATTGCCCACCGGGACGTTGTCGGTAACCCAAATCGATGCTGCCTGTCGACCGTGGATCGATGCTGGCTATCACGTGCTGTTTGACGCCGACGCCGGCGCCGCTCATGGAGGCAGCGGCAAGACGCTCGATTGGCCGTCGATCGCTTCTTGGGCGGCGCGAAGCCCGTCGGCCTCCTGGACGCTGGCGGGTGGTTTAACGCCCGACAATGTGTCGGAAGCAATTCGTGCCAGTTCCGCACAGAGTGTCGATACGGCCAGCGGCGTCGAATCTCCCAAAGGGACGAAGTCAACGGATCTGATTCGCCGTTTTTCCCGCGTTATGCGGGCTTGGCCGGGATCTACCCACGGGAAGTGAGCGACAAAGCACTGTAAAAACCTTGATCGTCCGCTATCATGAGGTGGCCTGGAAAACGAAGTGCGAATCAGCGGGAGTCCCTGTGTTCGGTCCGTCACGTCAAAGAGACCAGGTTTGACGTTCCCCATTTTCGTACCCCACAGATTGAGAGACACACGTGTCACAAGTCGAAACGGACCGACTACCGTACAAGGTCAAAGACATCTCGCTGGCCGAATTCGGCCGCAAAGAAATCGAACTCGCTGAAAACGAAATGCCCGGCCTGATGGCTCTTCGTAAGAAGTACGGCAAGACCAAACCACTGAGCGGTGCCCGCATCGCCGGTTGTTTGCACATGACCATCCAAACCGCCGTCTTGATCGAGACGCTGGTTGAACTGGGTGCCGAAGTCACCTGGTCGTCGTGCAACATTTTCAGCACCCAAGATCATGCCGCTGCCGCGATCGCCGCCGCCGGTATCCCCGTCTTTGCTTGGAAGGGCATGTCGAACGAAGAGTTCGATTGGTGCATCGAGCAAACGCTTGATTTCGCCGACGGTAAGAAGCTGAACATGATCCTGGACGACGGCGGTGACTTGACCGCCATGGTTCACGACAAGTTCCCCGAACTGTTGACCGACATCGCCGGCATCAGCGAAGAAACCACGGCGGGCGTCCACCGCCTGGAAGTTCTAAATAAGACAAAACGTCTGCAAGTGCCGGCGATCAACATCAACGACTCGGCGACGAAGTCGAAGTTCGACAACTTGTACGGTTGCCGCGAATCGTTGGCGGACGGTGTCAAGCGAGCGACCGACGTAATGTTGGCCGGCAAGGTTGCCGTCGTTTGCGGTTACGGCGACGTGGGCAAGGGTTGTGCGCACAGCCTGAAGAGCTACGGTTGCCGAGTGATCGTTACTGAAATCGACCCCATCAACGCACTGCAAGCGGCGATGGAAGGTTTCGAAGTCACGACGATGGACGAAGCTTGCAAAGAAGGTCGTTTGTTCGTCACCACGACGGGCAACAAGGACATCATCCTGGGCAACCACATTTCGCAAATGCCCAACGATGCGATCCTTTGCAACATCGGTCACTTTGATACCGAGATCGACATCGCCTGGATCGACAAGCAAGTTGGCGCTGGCAAAGCAAGCGTCAGCGAAATCAAGCCTTCGGACGTCGGTGCGGTCGACCGTTACACGTTCAATGACACCGGACGCAGTATCATCGTGTTGGCCAAGGGCCGCTTGGTGAACTTGGGTTGTGCAACGGGTCACCCCAGCTTTGTGATGAGCACCAGCTTCACCAACCAGGTGTTGGCTCAATTGGAATTGTGGGAAAACCGCGACAACGACAAGTACAAGGTTCAGGTCTACCTGATGCCGAAGGCTTTGGACGAAGAAGTCGCGCGTTTGCACTTGTCGGCTGTTGGCGTGAAGCTGACCAAGCTGACACAAGAGCAAGCCGATTACCTGGGCGTGCCAGTCGAAGGCCCGTACAAGCCAGACCACTATCGGTACTAGGCCGAAAGTGAATCGCGAATAAACGAAAACCCGGGCGTTGGAAACAATGCTCGGGTTTTTTCGTAGCCAAGCGGGCCACCCACGTGGACCCGCGACGCCATCGCGGGCCGTCGGCTGCAAAGCAGCAGAGGGTTAGCAGCCTGTTTCAACAGGCTGTTAGGAACAGGTTACGCCCTGCGACGGCGTCGCGGGTCCACATCGGGTTGCCCGAAGCGTGTTACATCGGGCTGTTCCAATTTGTTACCGTGGCGGTTTCACGGTCACTTCAGCAAAAAATACCCGGCTTCGCAAAAATGCCTCAAATTTCGCCCTTTGCCGCTCTCCGTTACAACCTCGATCACGTCGGCGCCCTCTCCGACGTCATCGCCCCACCGTACGACGTTATCGACCCGGCGCTGCAGGACGCGCTCTACAAGAAGCATCCCGCGAACGTCATTCGCATCATCCTCAATCGCACCGAACCGGGCGATACCACGGGTGACGAGAAGTATGCTCGGGCGGCGAAATTCGTCGCTCAGTGGAAGAGCGAAGGGGTGCTGATCCGTGAAGAAAAGCCTGCCTACTACGTCTATCATCAGACGTTCGAAGTCGACGGAGTCGCGGTCACGCGTCGAGGCTTTCAGGGCCGCGTTCGGACGACTCCCTTCGGCGAAGGCAACATCTACCCTCACGAAGAAACGCACCCCAAAGCGAAGGTTGATCGGCTGAAGCTGACGACGGCGACCAAGCAAAACAACAGTCAGATTTTCGGGCTCTATCCCGACGCCGACAACGAAGTGATCAACCTGCTGGACGCCGCGACCGCAGGCGTCACGCCCATCGAAGCCACCGATCACTTGGGCGTGCGGCACACGCTTTGGCCGGTTTCCGACGAGGCGGTGATTGCCAAGGTCGACGCGCTGATGGCTGATCGGCCGATGTTCGTCGCCGACGGGCACCATCGATACGAGACGAGCTGTAACTACAAGGATCAAGTGGCGGCAGAGCAGGGTGGTTCGATGCCCCAGGATCTCCCCGCGAATTTCGTCATGACGATGCTGGTGGGGATGAGTGACCCGGGCATGATTGTTCTGCCGACGCACCGGCTGCTGCGTGGTACCAAGCGGTTCTCGTCCGCCGAGATCACCGCGGCACTGGCGGGCTACTTCGATTGTGAAGTCGTGATGGGCGGTATCGATGTGGCGGGCACGGTTTGGGGATTGATGGACGAAGCGGACGAGCAGGGATGGATCGGCTTGTACGCGGTCAAGGACGACACGTGGTTGCTGTGCAAGGCCACGGAAAAGGCTGCGGCGAAAATGGCCGAGATCGCTGCCAGCCAGAGCCAGGATTGGCAAGGGCTTGGGGTCAGCCTGCTGCATCGTTTGGTGATCGACGATTTGCTGTTCGCGAAGGGGCATCCCAAGCCGACCTACGTGCACGACGTCGCGGAAGTGATTGATGGATTGAAAGGGCAGGGCAGTCAAGCCGAGAGTGACTCCGACGAGCCCTACACGCTGGCGGCGCTCGTGATGCCCGCGAAGTTAGAGCACGTCGAAAAGATCAGCCTGCACAAAGAACGAATGCCGGCCAAGAGCACGTACTTCTACCCCAAGCTGCTAAGCGGTCTAACCTTCAACCCACTGGCCTAGCGGGCAACCCCAAGTGGACCCGCGACTCCGCTCGCGGGACGTAGACTGCAAAGCAGTCTAAAATCGGGCCAAGCCGGGTGACCCGAAATGTTGTGGATATCGGACTTCTCGTTCTTTGATCCGGACGCTGATTTTCGCGTGACGGGCCGGAGCTTGCCGACGTGGTGGCAGACAACCTGCGGCACTTCGACGGGGACCACGACATCCTAGGCGGATTCGTCGTGATGCCAAATGATGCTCATCTTTTGGTCCGCATCAGCCCGGACCGAACAATGCTCGATCAATGCTGTCGGTGGAAGCACGATCAGGCGGTTCAGGTCCATTCGCTTCTAGGGCGCTTGGGCCACTTGTTTCAAGCCGACAGCTTCGATCGTCTCGTTCGCGACGAGCAGCATTTCCGAAAATAACGAAACTACATCGCTTCGAATCCAGCAAAACCGAATCTGCGTTCCGGCCAATATGCCATGGACTTGCCCGAAATCGTCGGCGTTTAACCAGCCACCCCGCGTGGACCCGCGACGCCGTCGCAGGGCCACGTAGGGTGGCCTAACACTTCCCGACCACAGAACCGCCCATCTCTGTCAAGAGTAGTTTCTTGTGAAACCAGTCTTGTTTCATGGGGAACCTTTTCCCTACTTTGCCACCTGTCGAGCGAGTCCGGTTCGGATCTCGCCAATTGTCAGATTCTCAAGAACGAGAACATCCCTGGTGGGAAGGATACTTTGCGTGGTCAATCAGAAAGGAGGCGTGGGCAAAACCACCACTGCCGTCAATCTTTCTGCCGCGCTGGCTCTTGCCGGCCAGCGGACGCTGCTGGTCGATATGGACCCCCAGTGCAATGCGACGTCGTCCCTGGGCATTTCACCTTCCGACGGACACGCATTGGTCAGCGACGATGACCTGGCGACCCACATACTCGATACACGCCAAAACAACCTTTCGCTCGTGCCCGGCAGCCGGACCTTCCACGACGTCGACAAGATGGCCAACAGCGACGACAAGCAATCGCTTCTCGTTCGCCGCCACTTCGACGCCGCGATCAGCGACTATGACTTCGTGCTGATCGATTGCCCGCCCAGCGTCGGTGCTTTGACTCAAACCGCCCTGAACGCATCCACGGAAGTGTTGATGCCGATCCAGTGCGAGTACTTTGCGATGGAAGGCGTCGTGCAGTTGATCCAGACCATCAAGAAGGTGATGGTCTCCACCGACGGGCGACTCACGCTCGGTGGCATCCTGCTGACGATGTACGACCCGCATTTAGAACTCACTCACGAAGTTGACGAAGAAGTTCGGGATTTCTTCGGAGACATTGTTTTTGATAACGTCGTGCCTCGGGACGTTTCGCTATGCGAAGCACCGAGTCACGGCAAGACCGTGTTCCAATACGCCCCGCGATCGCGTGGCGCGTTCGCTTATACCCAGCTGTGCATGGAGGTGCTCCAACGTGACTAGTGCAACGACCAATAAAGACCGGAGACTAGGCAAAGGACTTGCCGCTCTTCTTGGTGATTCGATGGATGACGATGCACCTCGCGGCAGCGACGGTGCAGGCGCCTCATCCGGCGCGTCCCACGGGATCGAGTCGATCGAATTGAACGTCAACGAGGTTGAGAACAATCCGTTCCAACCTCGCCGCGAATTCAATACCGACGAAATCGCGTCGCTTGCCGAGTCGATCAAGAGCCACCAACAATTGCAACCGATCCTGGTTCGCATCGTTGACGGCAAGTACCAACTGATCAGCGGCGAACGCCGACTGCGGGCGACCATCCACGCCGGTCTGACCAAGATCCGCGCGGAAGTTCGCGAAGCCGACGATCGCTTGGTTGCCGAATTGGCGATCATCGAAAACTTGCAACGCAAGGATTTGAATCCGATCGAAAAAGCGATGTCGTTCAAACGCTACATCACCGAACACAAGTGCAAACAAGACGACCTGGCTCGTCGTTTGAGTATCGATCGCAGTACGATCGCCAACCTGATGCGACTGCTCGAGCTGCCTCAACAGATCCTCGATTGGCTGACCGCCGGCGAAATCAGCGCAGGCCACGCACGAGCCCTCTTGCCTGTCGGTGACGAAGAAATCCAAGTCAACATCGCTCGCAAGATCATGGACGATCGCTGGAGCGTACGGGCGACGGAGACGCACATCGCTGAACTTCTCAAGAAAGAAGAAGACGAAGATACCGGCAAGAAGGTCGTCAACGCGTCGCGTCAAAAGCGTCGTCCGGTGTCACCGCAAATCGAAGCGATGCAGCAAGAGATGCGGATGATCTTCGGTACAAAAGTGGAGATCAAATCGTCGGCCCGCAGTCGCGGCAAGATCACGATCCACTTTACGGATGCGGACGAGTTCGATCGTTTGAAGGATATCCTTTGCGTCGCAGCGAAGCCCAACTTACGAATCGCTGGCTAACAAGGCCGCAAAGAAATTGAATCGCGAAAGCCCGGACTGCGACCAGCAGCCCGGGCTTTTTTATTGGTATTCGCGTCTTTGTCGCGTCTAGATCTCGTCTCTGTATCGTTGGCCAAGGTGCGGTTTCATGCACGTTTCACGGCATTCGCAACAACTTCGCTTTTTAATCTTGGTCCCGATTCGGTCATCTGCTAATCTCCGAATCGCTCAGCCATGATGGCTAGGGGCAGCTCGAAAAACGGTTCAGGTTTTTCGTTCGCAGGTTGTTTCGCTGGAAAGGAGTCCCAGGGTGGAAACCGAACAAACACGTACTTGTGTTCACATTCGTTGGATGATCCGTCGGGATATGCCGGCCGTATTGGGGATCGAAAACAGTAGTTTCGAATTCAATTGGACGGAGGATGATTTCATCCGCTGCCTTCGCCAACGGAACTGCATCGGCATGGTGGCCGAAGAAGGCGACAAAGTGGTCGGCTTCATGATTTACGAGCTGCACAAGAATCGGCTCCATATTCTCAATTTCGCCGTCGCCGAAGATCAACGCCGCAACGGTGTCGGCTTGGCGATGATCGGCAAGTTGCTCGGCAAGCTGTCGCAAGAGCGACGAAACCGGATCATGTTGGAGGTCCGTGAAACGAACCTCGAAGCGCAATTGTTTTTCAAAAAGATTGGCTTCCGCGCTGTGTCGGTTCTACGTGACTTCTATGAAGACACCGACGAAGACGCCTACCTGATGCAATACCGCTATCAAGCAAGCGCCGAAGAATTGGCCGAGCCCCATAACCGCATCTCACGGTTGGCCGGTTAGTCCACTGAGTAAACACGGAACACCCTGCGACGGAGTCGCAGGGCAACATGGGGTTGCCCGTTACAGGCCTAGCTCTACCAAGCTTGGCTCCAGTGCCTTTGCCCACCGTTCATAGCCCTCGGGCGATAAGTGCAGCTTGTCCGGCATGATCTTCTTGCTGATCGTGCCATCGGCTTCCAAGAACTGGTCGCCTATTTCTAGGAAATGCACGCGAGAACCATCGGCCATTCGGCGGATCATCTGATTGATCGCGATGTTGTTCAATCGTTTGGCATCCAGCGGCCCATCGCCTCGCGGGAAGATCCCCTGCAAAACGACTTTCGTGTCCGGCAACTTATCCGCCAAGATGTTCAGAATCTCTTGAACGCCCGCGGCGACTTGTGCAGGATCCTGATCGAAGTGACCCGTGTTGTTGGTCCCGATCATCAGCACAGCAACTTTGGGTTGAATCTTGCCAAGATTGCCGTGCGTCAAACGCCAAATGATGTGCTCGGTCCGGTCACCACCGATGCCGAGATTGATCGTTTTGCGTTTGCCGTAATACTTCTCCCAAACGTCCTTCCCAGCACCTTCCCATCCCTGAGTGATTGAGTCGCCGATGAACGCTAAATCAACATTGCCTTGCTTGGCTTTTTGCGTCATTTCGCGATCACGCTTCGCCCAATTGGGTTCATCGCCTCGAGTTCCCGGGATCACAGCCGTGTTGACGTCATAGAACTGGCGCAAGTCGCGGTAACGCTTTTGCAATCCTGCAAGGATGCTCGCATAGTTCGGGTCTTTATGGACGCTGGTCATTTCCTGTGGGTCGGTTTGCAGATCGAACAGGTTCCACTCTCTCGTTCGCGGGAAGAACATCAGTTTGTAGCGATCGTTTCGCACGCCGTCGTGCAGGGGAACGTTGTGGACTGCGGCGTTTTCGTAGTACGCGTAGTAAATCGCGTCACGCCAATTCGCCGACGGTTTGCCCTGGTTTTTCAGTAGCTCAACCATGCTGCGACCTTGCATCTCGGCTGGCACCTGGGCTCCCGCAACATCCAAGAACGTCGGACCGTAGTCAATATTTTGGATCATCGCCGTCGAGTCGACTCCGGCATCGATGATGCCGGGCCAGCGGACCAGGAACGGCATCCGCAGCGATTCTTCGAACATCCAACGCTTGTCGTACCAGCCGTGTTCGCCCAAGTAAAAACCTTGGTCGCTGCTGTAGATAACGATCGTGTCTTTGGCCAATCCCGTTTCGTCCAGGTAGCCCAGTAGACTGCCCACGGAATCATCGACGGCTTGAATGCAGCGCAGGTAGTCCTTGATATAGCGTTGGTATTTCCATTGGATGACCTGCTTGTCGGTGTACTCGCCCGCTTTCATTCGCGTGATGAAGTCTTGGTTTTGCGGTTCGTACGCTTCGTCCCAGGCCGCCTTTTGGGCATCCGTCATCCGGTTGTATTCGCCGTTGTTGTGAGCGCCAGAGAAGTGCGCGGGGAAATAGTTTTCGCCGTGGAACTTCATGTCGTGCGACCAACTAAGGTGATTGGCGATCGACATTTCATTTTGCTTCAGCAGTTCGCTGCGACCGGACCAGTCGTCGAACAAGGTGTCGGGCTCGGCAATGGTGACGTCGTTGTAAAGCGAGTAGTACCGAGGCGGCGGAGACCAGTTGCGGTGCGGCGCCTTGTGTTGGCACATCATGATGAACGGTTTTTCGGGATCGCGATCTTCCTTCAACCACTTCAACGTGTTTTCCGTGATGATGTCGGTACAGTAACCGTCGTAGCGTTTCTTCTTGCCGTCCATTTGCAAAAAGTCAGGGTTGTAGTAGCTGCCTTGTCCGGGCAGGACTTCCCAGTGATCGAAGCCCACGGGATCGGTGCCGAGATGCCACTTTCCGATGATCGCAGTTTGGTAGCCGGCCTCCTGCATCAGCTTGGGGAACGTCATCTGCGACCCGTCGAAGCGGTTTCCGTTATGCAGAAATCCGTTTTTGTGCGAATGCTTGCCGGTCAAAATGCAGGCTCGCGAGGGGCCGCAGATCGAATTGGCACAAAACGAATTGCGGAAGATGGCGCCTTCGTTGGCGATCCGATCCAAATTCGGAGTCTGGTTGATCTTTGAACCGTAAGCTCCGATGGCCTGCGGCGCGTGATCGTCGGAAAATACGAACAGAATGTTGGGCTGTTTGGCGTCGGTCAGGCCAATCAACATCAGAAACGAGGCAAGGCAGAGGACGAAGCGTTTCACGGGCGGGATCTCGCGACAGAGCAATGGGTTGTGGGCCCATCAGTTTAGCCGCTGGCGAGACGAGGTGGCTCCGAACGGCAAAATCCGTTTCAAGCATGGATTTACCGCTGCCAGGCCGTGGCTGGGTGCCGAGATGAACTGATCTGCCGTGCCGTCTCCGCCCTCAACGCGGGACTGGCCCCCGCCGTCAGCGAAAAAATGCGCTTGCTATTTCCCGCTTGATCCTTCGTCCATCGCGCATGCAAGCGAACCAATCACGGACGCTTGGTCGCCGCAGACCGAAAAGCTGATTTGGTCGAAGTCTCGAAATCCGTCCAAAGCGTTCTCGAAATACGATTCGCGGACCAGCGACAGGTAGCGATCTCGCAGTGCCGGCGACAAATCGCAGACGCCGCCACCGATCACCATGCGATCGAAATCGCCCAAGTAGTTCGCCATCAAAATGGTGATCCCCAGTGCTTTGGCTTGATCATCCAACAATTCGACCGCCAATTCATCGCCGTCGGCGGCCAACTCTCGCAACTGCTTTGCCTTGTCCTTCATGCTGCAGGTCTGTTTATTCAACGGGTGACTTGCATGGGCATCGAGCGTCAATCGATAGGCCAATTGATGCGTCAAGGCAGTCAACGAAATCGCACTTTCGGAAGTGCAGTAAGCGTTGCCGACCTTCAAATTGCGATCATGTTCGAAACGGAACGCGTGGATCGGCAACATCAAGTGTCCGACGTGACCGGCCCGGCCGCGGCTGCCTTGCACCGGCACGCCTAAGCGTACCTCGCCACCGCCCAGGCCCGTTCCCACAGCAATGAAGAACAGCGAATCGAATGTATCGCTGGTATCGCCCACCGGCGATTCGTCCCAGTGCAGCAACCCTGTCATGATCGCTGATTCGCCAACCGCAGCCGCTTGACCGTCACCGACATAGGAAACGGGCGCATCGAATCCTGCTGTCTTCCACGCCGTCTGCAGCATCTGGCGGATCGGACAACGATTCCACAACCGTGAATCCAAGTTCGGCGTCGACAACAGGACTCCCTCTTTGGTTGCCGGCCCCGGCGTCGCCAGGTTGATCGCGGTAACCTCATCGGCCGACCGCCCCATCCCGTCCAATTCCAAACGAATTTGGTTCACGATATCGGCGATGGTCGCATCCGGCCCGTCGATGGAACGCGTCGGAAACTGTTTTGAAATCCGTAAAACGCGACGATCGGAATCGCCGATCGCAACGGTGCTGGTGGTTCCACCGACATCGACGCCAACAAATAAAGACACTGGGCTTGATTCCAACAGGGGGTTCGGTAAGTCTTCGGGAGCAGGCGTTTCGAGGCGCCTTGGATCCTATTCTGGCATTTTGAATCGATATAGTGTTGCCCGCGACGATGTTTTGCGAAAGGTGAATGGAAACGTGCTCAACCGCTTAAAGTCTAGAGGACTGCTGTATTCGCTCGGAATCGTCTTCAATCGAGTCGTTCCCGAGCGTATTTTTCGTTTCCGAATCTTCCGCATTTTCGAGATCGGATTGCCGACCGAAAAAGCGATCGAGATTCCGGCTCCAGACGGCATCACCTTCCGCTGGTGCGAGACCGACGAGGATTTTGCCCAGGCTCGATCGTTGACGTATTTCCAATCGGAATCCGGCGGCGAGGGCCCCGAGTCTCCCAAGCGAGCATGTTTAGCGATTGATACCGACGAACCGATGGGGACCCAAACGATCGGCGGCGTATGGATCGGCGACGATTACTTTGATGAAACCGAATTGGGAGTGCGCATTTTGCTGACCGAGAACCAATCGTGGATTTTCGCAGCGATGGTGGCCAAGGCTCACCGGCGCCGGCGAATCTATCGACGACTGCTATGGCACGTCGTTGCCAGTCAGAAGCAAACACTCTTTGCATCCATCAATCCGACCAATAAAGCATCGATCGCGGCTCACGCACCGTTCATTCGACGAACCGCGGGAACCTGCATCGTGCTGCGAATTCTTGGACGAACGTTCTGCCGAGTCGGCGGATCGCTGAGTATCAAAGGCAACGAAATAACGATTTGAATCGGCTGACTCTGAACCGGTCCACTTCGGTCGGTTCTGGTCAACGCAAACCGTCGATCCACTTGGTCCATTCTTTCATGGATTCATCGGTGATGACGGGCGTTGGCAATGGCGGCAACTTCGTGCTCGATGCCGTGCCGGGCAATCGCGTGCGGACGGTCAGTAGACCGTTCACGTTGACTTCAAAGCCAATCGTCTGAGCCGCAATGGGGCGATCGTTGTCGCCGCCTTTCGCGTTCGAGCCGCCGAATTCGTAGCGACCCAGCGAATGCCAATCATCGCCGACGACTCCCGACGACTCGACCAACGATAGCGTCATTGACGAACGCCCTTTTCCGATCGTCAGACGTCGGTTCGTTCGCGCGGGAAGCGAGGTGCCTTTCGGAATGATGGGCAGAATCCGGCGCCGCCCCTTCGCGTCTTCGATCACGATTCCGATCGATTGACCACTGACGCTGCGTGGCGGCATCGCGACGTCGCCGCGACCGGGTAATTCCGCGGCTAGGCAAGCGGCCGCGCCACGAGCCACATCGGACCGGTCCGTCACACGGCGAAGTACATCCGCCGACAAGCCTTCGGTCACCGCGTCGCGGACACGACCGATTCGCATGATCGCGCCCATCGTGACGCAAACGTCGACGTCGGAGAGTTGAACGGACGCATCCGCGCAGGTTCGACGGACGGCCGAAACCATCGCCACAACGAGATCGTCGCAAGCGTCGACCCAGTCATCGCGATCAATCGAAACCGTTTTCAGTCCGTCGCGAGTTTCGATCTTGATGAGTGCGGATTGGGCCAGCAACATCGTGTTCATGGCTTTTTCGCAAGCGATTTGCAAACGTGCCGCCGTCCGCAGGCTCTCGCGCGGATCGAAATGATGCTTCACCGAGAACCGAGCTGCCGCCAAGTCGACCAGCCTGTGCAGCCAGGGCAACGTTCCCTGGTGCCAGTGTCCGCCGCTGGCGAGTTGATTCAGTCGCGCGCCGTTTCGGCGAATCAATGCAATCTCGGACGCCTGGCCCGACACTCCGACGAACAGGACCGTTTGGTCATGATCGGTTTCAATATCACACAGGCTCGATTCCCGCAGCGATTCACCCGCGATGGCGGATTCGGACTCGATCCACAGCGACTGCACCGCTGCCAGCGAACGGTCGACCAGCCGAACCGATTCAAGCCCGGCCATTTTGGCGGCCTGCAGAATACTTCTCCGGTGCAATTGGTCGTAACTTGCTGGTACTGTGATTGCTGTCGCCAAAGGTTGGCTGCGACCGGACCAAGCGTTCTTATGGATTTGCCGAATCAGCATCGCCATCAGGACTTCGGGTGGACACGCGCGACCCGCCACCTTGCGATCTACCACAGGTTTGCCGATGTACATGGGCAAACAATGCAACAGACTTTGCGGAAACTGGCTGCGTCGATCGATCGCGTCCTGTCCGTACAGCAACCGGTCTTCATCGGACGCAATTGCCATGCGAAACAGCGGTCGCTTGGGGCCGCCCGATTCCAACGACTCAACCCCGCCGATTGGCGATGCGGAAGCGGTGGCCGAGTAAAACATGCCAAAGTCAATCGCGAAGACTTTTGATGCGGCCGTGGAAGTTGATCCGCCCGCGAACGTCGAACTGCTTCCCGCCGAAGGCGAGTCGACAGAGCCGCGGCGCTGCGCGAACTCGGCCAACCAAACCGGCGCGTCAACTTGGCTGGTGTAAGCACTCAAGTCGTCGATGACTTCATCGAGCGAGACGTACCGTTGGTCCGGTTTCTTCGCCATCATTCGAGAGAAAATGTTGGCGAAGTGCAGATCCACATCGCTGCGAACTTGCATCAAGTCCGGAATCTCGCCATGGCGGTGGCCGTACACTTGGTCAAGGTACTCGCCGACGAAAGGCGGACTGGCGGTCAACAGAAAATACATCGTCGCGCCAAGCGAGTAGATATCGCTCCGAGCGTCGGCTTGATCCGGGTCTTCCAACTGTTCCGGCGACATGAATGGCAACGTCCCGACCAATCTGCCTTTCGAGCTTTTGAGTGGGTCTTCGTGATCGATTTTGCTGGAACTGCGCGATGTGCTCAGATCGGCTTCACTGATTCGTGCCAAGCCAAGGTCGAGCACCTTGATCGTGCCGTCGCTCGCTCGCATCAAGTTGCCCGGTTTGACGTCGCGGTGGATGATGCCCGCGCGATGTGCGTGCAATAGCCCCAGCGCTGCCTGCTGGATAATCGCAGCAGCTTCACCGACGGGCAACGGACCTCGCATCGCAACCAAACGCGTCAGCGTAACGCCGTCGACATACTCCATCGCCAGATAGTGAATGCCGTCGTCCGATTCGCCGGCGTCGAATGCCGTCACGATATTGGGGTGCATCAACCGCGAAGCCGCACGCACTTCGTCGTAAAACCGCTGAACCGCTGATTCGTCCTTCATCCGATCGATCGGCAGCATCTTGATCGCGACGATCCGCTGCATCCGAGTGTGTTCGGCCAGATAGACATTTCCCATGCCGCCGGAACCGATCAGCTCGCGAATCGAGTATCCGCCGATGCGATCGGGAACGTCGTTGCTGGTCCAATCGGAATCCTGATCCGAAGATGACGAGAAGCCCAGACTGTCGACGTCATGGTCAAACCCGGCGTCGTCCCGCGTCGGTTCGTCGGCAATCGGCAAATTGTCGCTGGATGAGGACAACGAAGCAGCACAGGTTTGGGGTGTTAGGTTTTAGAAAATGCCGTCGACACCTATGATAGCCGACCGGAATGCGAACCTTATCCCAAATATCTAGCACCTAAAAGCTATTCATGCCCCTCCGAATTGCGACTCGCCAGAGCCCCCTGGCACTCTGGCAAGCCGAACATGTCGCCGCTCGCTTGGCAATGTTGGGTATCGAGACCGTATTGGTCCCCATGGTCAGCAGCGGTGACACCGACATGCGGCCCATCGACGGGACCCGCCAAGTCGGGCTGTTCACCAAACGGATCCAGCAGGCCCTTTTAGACGACGAAGCCGACGTAGCCGTGCATTCGCTCAAGGATTTGCCGACCGAAGTGATCGAGTCGCTGGCGCTTGCGGCGGTGCCCGAGCGTGAAACGGTGGCCGATTGCCTGGTCTCGAAATCGGGAATCGCGTTTGCCGATCTGCCCGCTGAAGCTCGCGTGGGCACCGGCAGCCGTCGCCGCGCGGCCCAATTGCTGAGCCGAAGACCAGATTTACAGATTGAATCGATTCGAGGGAATGTGCAGACGCGGCTTAGCAAACTAGACGAAGGCTTCGACGCCGTCGTCCTGGCCGATGCGGGTTTGGTTCGACTGGAAATGGTGGACTTGCCGCGCTACCACTTCACCATGGATGAAATGTTGCCCGCGCCGGGCCAAGGCGCGTTGGGCATCGAAGTCCGCGCCGATGACCAGCGATCTTTCGATGCGATCAACCAGCTAAACCATCTGCCAACACGAGCGTCAGTGACGGCCGAGCGAACGCTACTGTCGCGATTGCACGGCGGTTGCTTAGCGCCGATCGCCGCATACGCAAACGTCGAAGGCAGCCAACTGAAAATGTCAGCCGTCGCACTCAGCCCCGACGGCAAACAACGCATCGACGAATCAGACGAGATTGCTTTCAAGGACGACGTGTCGGCGGCGCTGGAACTTGCCAGCCGAATCACCGAGAAAATGATCAGCCTTGGTGCGATCGAATTGGTGCGTGAAAAGTAGCCATCACGCGGATGGCTACTATTTGCGGATGGTCCTGATCCAGTTCATGATCAGATCGTTTTCGACGTGATTGTTTTTGGGATCGAAAGAAGCCCCATTCACGGCTCGGCCCAGGTCTGCACTCAAGGCCGCAATCGCGGACGAACTTCCGTATGCGTCGGTGTCAATCATTTCTAACAACCGGCGTGTAAACATATCGATGTGACGTTCGGCGCGACGACGTTCGATCGCGAACTTGTGAGTCCTCCCCGACAGCATCCATGCACCCGCGAACTCATTCATGGGGTTCGAGCCACGACTGAACCAGCCTCGTTCGTTGAATCGTTGCCATTCGCCGATGACCCCAATCCTGCGCGACCTCTTCCGCACATCTTCCGATGGAATTTTATCGATCAGAAATTCGCCCGAGACTTCCGACTTCAAATCCCGGTAGGCTTCCACCCAAGCGACCGCTAGCCCTTCCGCCGGCGCGGCGATGCGGATCAGCCCGATCAAGCCTTCTTCCCCATCCGCCACATTTTGGCGAACTTGTCTGGCCCACTTCAAAAGTACTTCGATTGCGAGTGTACGTTGTCGCCGCGCGATCAATGCGTCCTGGCCCGTGGTATTGGTTTGGTCGTCGAAGATCGGCTCGCCCTCCTGTTCCGTCCATTCGCCGTCCATGTCGTTTCCGAGAAACTGCCCTTGAACGAGCGATCGAAGTTCCGCGAACGAAACATGTTTGCCGACCGTCTCTTTTTCGTTGAGCTCTAGCATCAATCGCTCGCCGATTTTCGGACGCAAAGCGACATTGCTCACATATTTCGGCTCCATCGCCTCGGGCGAAACCAGCCTAGAACTGGGGACACCTTCCCAGCGGGTCGACGATCGCTCGAGTTTCGGTAGCGAAACCGCCATCATCTGTTTCCGCCAATCGGTCATTTCGGCGGGCGTTGTTGCGTAGCGAATCGACAGCACCAACAGCATCGGAATTGCGATTGCCATGACCGTCCAGCCGACCATTCGCCAATGGAACGCTCGGTCGATCCGGCCGTCCAGCCATCGATCCGTCATTGTGCGCGTCGCCATCAACAGCATCGGCGCCAGCACCAAGGCGGCTGCCAGATAACGATAGTAGGGAACGAAAAACCATCCCCAGGCAAACGTCGCGACCATCCCGTAAGCCGGAGCAGCAAAGAACGATAGCGTCGGTCGCTTCACCCACATCGATACGAATTGGCCGAACCCGTAACAGCACGTTAAGTAGACGGCTACCGCAACACGAATGACGGTCGAATCAGCATTCCGATCGATCCCCGGCGCGAAAAACACTAGCATCAACAACAGCACCAACGCCGGAACCAATGTCGGCAGTACTCGCGTCCACCAAACCCGGCGAGGTCTAATTCCTCGATCGGCGAAGTATGCACATCGTCGGCGAACCGAATCCCCGTAGAACGTCGTCGCGCCCATCCACAAGAACGCAAACGTGGCGACCGGGATGATCAATCCGACCGTCCCTTGGTTGATCGAGCCTTGGTTTTGAAAGTCCGTCGCGGCGAACAGCATGATGAACAGCGTTGTGATCGCAAACAACGACAAAACCACGGCGCGAACCTGACGCCATTGTTGCCACAACAGTGCGAAAACGGGCGTTGGTCGATCCAGGCCGACCGTCACTCGCGGTGGCGGTTGGTACGCGTGGCGAACCATCATCGCTTCGGTCGAGTTCTTTAGATTCCACTTGGCGTCTGACAAACGGCGTTTCGCCAACCAACGCTGTAGAGCAAACAAACCCAACAAGACCATAAAGCCCGCGGTGATCGCTTGCGTCCACTGGGCAGCGGTCGCGTCGATCGATGCAATCGATGTCGCATAGCGATGATCGAGCAAGTAGACAATCATCGAATACACCAGCCACCAGCCGATCGCGGCGGTCGGCAACAAAGCGACCAATGCCGCCACCGGCGACTTAATCGCGTAGGTCGTTACGAACCCGAGCATCAACAACAAACACGTGAAGAAGAACGCCTGGCCGATGCCTTGCGCGGTCAGCAATCCCGTGAAGTCGCGGGTCGGCGACGCACCGTGCCAAACCCACGACGCCAGCCAAAACGCCAGCGAACCCAACAACCATGCTGCCACAACACTGATCGCGGCCAACACAAACTTTGCATCCGCGATCGACTGCCAACGTACCGGCAACGTACGAAGCCATCCCAGCGTCCCGTTCTCTTCTTCGGTGCCGACCAACATCGGAGGCAGCCCGATCGCCATCAAATTGGGCAGCAAAATCCACATCATCACCGACAACGTCGCCGCACTGCGACCACGATCATCTGCCACCGCAGCGATCAGTGCCGCCAAAAACGGCATCGCCATTATTGCCACGCCGATCGCCAGCAACAAAGGACGGATCATGGTCGCGTCCTTCCAAATCAGTCGTTGCCAAACCTGTGATAGATTCATCGTTCTCGCCGATCGATAGATAGAAAAGTAGGCTGCCGAAATCGGCTAAGCGATCGCCTTGTCATCAGTGCATACAGCGACAAAAATTTCTTCCAACGACGCCGGCACGGCCACCACGTCGTTCACGCCGCTTTCGGGTCCAAACTGTGATCGCCAATCCTCGGGAAGGTCCGATACGACGAACCGCAATTGCCGGCCGTTTTGGACCTCGGAATAAACCTTGCCGTGCGGTACCGCGACCGTCGAATCGGAGTGATCCAGCGTCATGGTGACGATGAATGTTTTGGCTCGCAGTGCTTCCAGCGGCTCGCACACTTTCAGCTTGCCCTTGTGAACGATCGCGACCCAGTCCGCCACACGTTCCACCTCGCTGATCTGGTGACTCGACAACAGCACCGTTCGCCCCAGTGCCGCACGATCGACCATCGATTCCAAAAACTGTCGACGAACCATCGGATCCAGTCCGCTGGTCGGTTCATCCAGAATCAACAGCTTCGGGTCATGAGCCGTCGCCAACGCCAATGCGATTTTTGCCCGCTGGCCTTTGCTCATGTTCTTGATTTTGACGCCAGCCGGAACATCGAACGCGGCCAATAGTTCTAAGTAACGCATCGGAAACGCGTCGTCATAGAACGCCGCCGTGAACCATCCGATCTCTTCGGCCTGCATCCAGTCGTACAGGGCGGGTGCGTCGGACACGTACCCGACCGCTCGGCGTATTTCCATCGCCGCATCGGTCGTGGAATGACCTAGCACGCGTGCGTGACCCGAATCGGGATTTTCGAATCCGGTCAGAATCCGAATCATGGTTGTTTTCCCAGCACCGTTTTCGCCCAATAATGCGAACACGACACCCTCGGGAACTTCCAACGAAACGTGATCGAGCGCTTGAGTGCGACCGTATCGCTTCGAAACGCTTTCCAGCGAAATGACTGAATTTCCCATGCTTCATGACTCCGGTGCAGTGGATTGTTTTGCAAGTTCAAGCTCGAAGAGCGTGCGAAGCTCGTCCGACGTCATTCCGCCGGCAATCGCGTCGGCCAGAGCACGGCGTACCGCATCGGCCACCAAAGCGTTGCGAGCTTTCGTGCAACGACTGATCGCGTCGCGGCGTACCACCATGCCTCGGCCACGCAGCGGTTCCAAAACGTGATCGTTTTGAAGTTCCGTGTACGCCCGCGCGATCGTGTTGGGGTTGATCGCTAGGTCATTCGCAAGTTGACGGACACTTGGCACCATTTGGCCGCCAACCAGCACTCCGTCAGCCACGCCCAACTTGACCTGACGAACAATCTGTTCGTAGATCGGCGTATCGCCCGATGGGTCAATCGAAAAGAACATAGTCACACCCAAGGTGAGGTGAGAGGTACGGTGTGCCCCTGGCACGCCGTGACAGGGATACAAGGGGTACGGTGTTCCCGAGGTGCGCCGTGGCGGGATAGGAATTGCAAAGCAGTTCCTTTCCCGAGAACGGCGGCGCCGGGCCACATAGTGTTGCCCGGTTCAGGCAGGTGCGTGTACTGGTGTGATAGTACGCGTGTACGGGTGCGGTGTCAAGCGTTTTTTCCGGCCGCGCATGAAAAAAGCCCCGCGTCGGCAACGTTGGTCGCTGATGCGGGGCTTTGCATTTCGTCGCGCTAATTGCCGGGGAAGCCTGGAATGTTGAACTGTGGTCCGCCCTGGCCCGGCGCTTCTGCCGCCGCGGCTGCGTTTTCGGATTCGAACAAGTCGTCTCGTTTGATCGTCAGCTTCGAGTACGTATCCTCGGCGATGACGTAGTACCAATCCGAGAAGCGTTCGTTCAGCTCACGAACCTTCCGCTGTGCCGCCTCGAGTTGATCCTTGCGGGCATCCAACTTGCGTTGGTTTTCCTTGGTGATCTTCTCCTGCTCGGCTTCCAAGCGTTCTTGCAATTCTTCGTCGGTCAACTTTTCATCAGCCGGTTTCGCTTCGACGTCAGTCTTCGTTTCCGTTTCCACTTCGGCCGCGGCATCGCCTTCTTCTTGAGCCTCGCCCTTCCCTGTCGCTTCACCCTCGCCTTCCGTTTCCACTTCGCCGGACTCTTCCGCCGCCGTGTCTTCGGTGGCTTCGGTCTCGCTCGACTCTTTGGACTCTTCCTTCATTTCTGCTTCATCGGCCTCGTCGGATTCCGTAGTTTCCGATTTGGCTTCTGATTCCTCCGCAGGCGACTCGTCAGATGTTTCCTCTTCCTTCATCTCCGGTTCATCGGATTGTGCGGCGTCATTTTCTTTGATCTCGCCGACCGGTGGTTCTTCTGCCTTCGGCTCTTCCACTTTGGGTGGATTGAGCATCGCGTCAAGTTCTTCCAGCGTTTGCGGAATGGCACGCAAGTTGGGCACCGGGAATTTCGACTCGTCGACCATCGTCGTGACGAACAAGTAGCGGTTCACACCACCCGTCGATTTTTCCTCGCCTTCGGTCGATTCGTCACTCCCGCCACTTTCGCTGACGCCGGCAATGTTTCCGAAGCGAATCAGATACTTGACACCATCCTTCAGCGAGACGCTCAATTCGCCGTTGGCCGACAAGATTTCTGCTTCGCCATCGGGGCCGACATCGATGGGGTAAAAGCCTCGCTGTGCCAACGAAGTGATTGCGTCCTGGTCGGAAAGCAAGTCTTTGCTGGCCTTCAACGTCGCGCTGACACCCTCGGGCTTGCGATACACATTGACGATTTTCAGATCGTCGAGCGCGTTCTTCATTTCGTTCAGCTTGGTCTTGTTCAACGTTTGCCCGGCCGGCGCGTCGACTTTCTTCGCTTCAACACGAGGGTCGTTGGGGTCGAACTCCAGCATTGAAGTCAGGCTGTATTGGGCGCCTTCGACAGCAACGTCGGCTGTGTACTTTCGGCTCAGCGAGATGCCGCCCTGGCCTAGCGTCGCCGTGTAGTCTTTGATCTCAAGCGTGTCGATGTCGATGCTGCTCATCTGCAGCAAATCGTCTTCGATCCAGTCACGGAAGTTCGTCGTCAGCGGCGCTTCATCGAACTTGATGACGTAGACCGGGTCCTGGTTGGGAATTCGCACATACCGTTTGGTCGGATCATCCTTCAGCGGATCTCCGATGATCAGCGACGCCAGCGTTTCTTGAGCGTCGTTTTTGAACGTCACCAAGCGGCCGACGCCGTCATCACCGACCTCCAAATCTTCGAGCGCCGGTTCCGCCACGCCCAAATCGTCGTGATCTTCCGCGTTGGACGTCTGGATATCAAGGATCTTTACGCCTACCAGCGAGTTAGCGGCGTCCTTCATCTGTTCAATCGCATCGGCTGGGTAGCCTTCACGCGACGGGATCGTCCACTGTCCCGACTCTTTGTCCTTGCGTACTTCGAACGTATCGAGCGTCCCCTGAGCTTCGTCGAACGTCACGATTTTCATGCTGGCCGCGGCCAACGGATCGGTAAACTTTTCGAACAGCATCTGGCCGGCACCGTTGTCCGTTTGCACGACCGCGCGGGGCCAAGAAACAAACGTAGCGACGGTTGCCGTCGCAGCAGCAATGACCCAAAAGAGTCCAGTTTTCTTGCCTTCGTTCATGGGAATAGATATCAGGTTACAGGTTATAGGTTTCAGGAATTCGAAAGTAGCATCGCGGATCAGGTCGTCGGCAACAGGATCGAGCATTCTTTCCTGTTGCCTGTCGCCTGAAACCTGTTGCCTACTTCAGGCGGCTCTTCGAGATGTTTTCGCGTTCACGCAGTCGTCGGGCTGCGAACACGATCACGCCGACAACCAGTGGCGGAATGCATGGCAGCGTCACGGCGGCGGCTTTGACCTTGTTTTGAATCTTGGTCACCTCATCCGCAGCCGTTCGTTCGATGTCGCGAACCTTCAACTCACGATCGCGTTGCAGTTTGGTTTGTCGAACGTCGAGTTTTCGTTGTTCGAGCTCCTGCTGGGTTTGGAACGTTTGCAGCTTCGCTTGCAACTCGGCTCGCGAGACCTTGCCGTCGGCGTTTTGCTTCTGAAGTTTCTCAACTTCTTCTTGCAGTTCCTTCATTCGCGACTGCTGCGCTTCCTCGGCTTCGCGAATCGCTGCGTCGTATTCCGTCTGGAACTCCTTGCTTCCTTCCCGAACGGCCGTGCGAGCTTCTTCTTTGACCGAATCGATCATGCGCAGCGATGCAAAGATCGGCTCATGCTTGCGAACTTCGATGAAGTCATATTGGCCAGTCAGCCAGTCGATCACGTTCAAGACAAACGTTACGTTCTGGAATTGGAAACGGGCTTCGGTAACCGTGTTGGGGTCGGCACGAATCATCAGAAACTCGGGCAACATCATGTCCGTGTCGGCGATATACACGGCCTTGATCGGCTTCGCCGCAGGCGGCGCGGCTTCCCCTTCGGCGGGCGTTTCCGTTTTCGCTTCTTCGGCGGCGACGGCTTTGCCCTCGATCGCCATCGCGATTGGGACCGACGGTTTCAATCCTTGCGTTTCGCGAGCGACGGTGGTCTGGCGAGTCATGATTTCTCGCATCTTGTCACCGCCGATCAACCCGCTCAGCCCGCCTGTTTGCAGTAGCGGCGTGTGGGTCATCGTGGCATCGCCCTTTGCCATGACGGCACCGCTGACGATCGCCAAAACTTCTTTCAACCCGGACGTGATCACGTTGTCGTTGCTCAACGCTTGACCTTCGCCGGCACCGGGTGATTCTTCGTCGATGAAGATCCACAATTCGTTGGCTTGGTCGTCCAGCGTGGGGTACGGGTTGTGTTGTTGCCAAACCACATCGGGCGAGAACATGCCTTGCATGCCTGCGCGACCGGGGACATCCAATTCCAGCAGGTCCCACAATTGGCGAATGTCGGCTTTCGGGGCTTGCCCACCGCCGCCGAACATTCCGCCCGGCGCTTCCTTGGGTTGGCCTGTCGGCGTGATGTATCCGGCTCCGACCGGCGCGGGGTCTTCGAACACCGCGACCGGAACGCCTGCGCGAACGGCTTCGAGCAGTCGCTCAAATTGCGGCGGACCCAACGACGATGGTTGCACGCACAGCAACGCCGCGTAAACGTCGGGCGAGACAGGCGAATTCAAATCGACTTCCTCGACGTCGTATTGTTTGCCCAGTTCGTCCATCAGCATGTGTCGCGGCACCTGTTGCATCGACATTCCGCTCATCACCGAACCGCCCATCAATCGAGCGTCGGTGGACACGATGCCGAGACGCTTCCGGGCTCCCGATGCGACCGTGTTGATCGAGCGGACCAGTTCGTATTCAACGGGAATTCCGTACTCAAAGATCGGCACGGTGACTTTTTCGAGTCCCGACTTGAACGCCGCGCCCATGATCAATTGCTTTTGCTGGGACGATCCGCGTTCTTTGACGAGACGCGTTTGTGGGGCGATGCCAAATCGTTCCTCGGCCAACGCGGCTTCGTCCGAAAACAGTTCGATGTCGTCATACAAGTTGACTTCGATTTCTCGGCCGCGAGCACCGGCTTCGCTACGGAACTCCTTCAACAGGTTGATCAGCTCGTATCGCGTCTTGGCGTAGACTTCCGGAATGTCTTTGCTGATGAACGCGTCGATCACGATCGGGCGATTGGCGTCCAGTTCGCGGATCAGTTTCTTTGTCGCCGGTGCCAGCGACGATACCTTGCCTTCGGTAAAGTCATGCCGGTACACGTCTTTGTTACGGAACAAGGTCACCGCAGCTGTGGTGATCACGATCAGTGCTAAAACGCGAGCGATGTAGTGCCACGCCATCGTGTTGCCGTCTTTGCCGCCGGTCCAGTGCCGTCGTCCGATCAGCACCATGCAAACGTAAAGGGCGACCGTTGCGACCAAGACGAAGTACACCACCGATGATGAACTGACCACGCCGCGGCCGAAGTCATCGAAGGGGCGAGCGATCCCGCTTTCGGCCAACCAAGACGCGATTTCTTGGTTCGGCGAGACCGATTCGGCCAGCGACGCGAAAGCCAACGGTGCATTGAATAGTGCACCCAGAATGAAGCCGACGGTCAGGTTGCCGGTCAAGAACGATGCAATCATGCCGATCGCGATCATGGCCAGGCCGACGAAGTAGTATCCCAGATAGCTGGTGAAAATCAGCCCCGTGTCGAGCTGGCCTTCGGTCAAAATCGCCAGCGTGACGAACGTACTGATTTGGCTGAACAGAAGCGAAGCGGTGAAAATCGCCGCGGCGGCCATGTATTTGCCGATCACGATGTCAAAGTCGTCGGCGGGCAGCGTCAGCAACAATTCGTCGGTGCCTTGGCGTTTTTCCTCTGCCCAGATGCTCATCGTGATCGCCGGGATGAATACCAGCATGATCAGTGGGAACCAATAGTTGAGTTGGTCCAGCGTGGCCAAGTTCTGGTTAAAGAACTCGTAGGGCCAGAACGCGGCGACCGACGTCAGGAAGACGAAGATACACAGGAACACGTAGCCGGTCGGGTTGCTGAAGTAGCCGACGAAGTTGCGTTTCATGACCGCGAAGGCGGCCCGCTTCGTGCCAGCAAGAATTGCAACGATCGCGACCAAAATCAACAAAAAGATCAGGTCGTAAACCAGCAGACTTAGCAATGCGGTGGTGACGTTATTGAGCGCCATGGAAGAAGGCTTCAGGTAACAGGTTACAAGTGTCAGGGAAAAAGCCGAGGGCGCGGGGACGCGCCGCGCGGCTTACGTTGTCGCTAGTGTGTTCGGACGTTGTCAGCGTCTCAGCACGTTTTCACGACTAGGGAGTCGTCAGCGTATGGAACGCGTTGTCGAGGTCGCCGGTGCCGATTTCGCGAAGTTTCGAAACATCGCCGTCGTAGACCACTCGGCCTTCGTTGATCATCACGACGCGGTCAGCCATCGCTTCGACTTCTTGCAAGATGTGGGTGCTAAGCAGGATCGTTTTCGTCTCGCTCAGTCGCTTCATCGTCGCCCGCACGCCACGGATCTGGTTCGGATCCAGACCGGCCGTCGGCTCGTCAAGGATCAGCACATCGGGTTCGTGCAACAAAGCCTGACTCATGCCGACGCGTTGCTTGAACCCTTTGGACAGTTTGCTGATCGCTTTGTACAGCACGCTGGACAGGTCACAGATGTCGACGACCTTTTCGATCCGGTCTTTCTTCATCGCCTTGGACATGCCACGGGCGTCGGCAAAGAACTCCAGCATCGTCAGCGGCGTCATTTCGGGATAAAGCGGCCCGTTTTCGGGTAGATAGCCAAGGTGACGCGATCCTTCGATGCGGTCTTCCATCATGTTGTGGCCGGCGATCCGGGCGGTACCCTCGCTGGCGGCGATGTAGCCGGTCAACATCTTCATCGTGGTGCTTTTGCCAGCACCGTTGGGTCCTAGAAAAGCGACCAACTCGCCTTCGCCCACCGAGAAGGTGACGTCACGAGCTGCCGCGAATGGACCATAAAACTTGCTCAATCCCACCGCTTCGATCATTGGGCGACGGGGCGTTTGGGTCTCGGTCATTCGTTTCCTGTTCGATCCAAGGACGGGGTTCATAGCAGCAGTGGGAATATAGCGGACGTTACGAGATCACGGAATGATCGGTTCACCGGGACTCAAACGGGCAACCTTGCGTGGCCCCGCGACTCCGCTCGCGGGACGTTAACTGCAAAGCAGTTAACGAGATACCGTACACCCTGCGAGCGGAGTCGCGGGGCCACGTGAGGTTGCCCGATATTGCTCATTGGCAAAAAAAAAGCCCCGCGAATGGTTTCGCGGGGCTTTGGAGAAGATTTACGTTGTCCGGTGATTCCCGAACTACTGGACGCGGATGTCCGCGGTCACCAAGCCTTTGGCCGTGACCGAGTTTGCACCGGACGTCTTGATTTCGAACGAGGCTTTTTGCGGGCCCGATCCGTTGCCAACATACTTGAAGGTCGCACTGACCATCTGCATCTTCTTCAATTCGGTGGTCGGTTGGAAGTCGATTTGCCAGCCTTCGGCCGTGATCGACTCGACTTGGAACGGTTCACGTCCCATCAGAACCAACGATTTGGTAAATGCTTCGCCCGTCTTGATCGAACCGAAAGCGATTGCTTGGGGTGAAATCGACAATGCGGAATCGACTTGCCCAGAAACCTTCAGCGGGACGTTGGGCATCGATCGATCGTTCGTGACGACCACCAGTTCATCCAAGAACGAACCCGTCGGTGCATCTTCACGCAGGTCGACGCTCAATTCGTAATTCACTCGCCCGCCTTCGCGAACCGTTTCTTTGATCACCGGCATCAGCCACGGCTTGTTACTGCGAATGTCGACGATCTGCCAATCACTGCGGCCGGCGTAAAGCACCTTGGTTGATTTCGAAGTGGCTTCGCCTTGCGCGATCTTTCCGAAATCGATCGAGCCGGGATAGAACACCATGTCGCTGCGGATGTAGCCGTCGACTCGCAAGCGAACTTCGCTGTAAAACGGCTGGTCGATGACAACCGTCAACGTCGCGCCCTTTTTGCCTTTGAACGTGCTGGTGTTGAACCGGGCCAAGATGGTACCGGTTGCGCCTGGTGCGACGTACTGATCGACGACGATCGGCGTCGTACATCCACAGCTCGCACGAACCGATTGAATGTGGATACCGCTGCTCATCGTGTTCACGACCGAAAACGGGAACTCCGTCTTCGCGCCGACCGCGACCGTGCCAAAATCGTGAGTTTTGACGGGGAACGCAATGTCGCTCCAATCCGTCGCTTGCGAAACCGACGTGAAGCAAGCAAATGCAGTAATAGCGAAAGCGAGATGACGAATCATGTTCTTCTTGGTCGCAGAAAAGGGTAGGTAGCTCAAGACTTGCGAATCACTCGAACGGTAACATTCGAGGCCAATCGTCGGAAATCGACGCTCGTTGAGAGCTGGCCAGGCCTAAATCGCGATGCCCAGCCAAGGATGTTGGTCACCGCCGATCGGCGGCAACACTGTGTTTGGAATCCAATCATTCCATCCTGAAATTCCCCCAACGTTACTAACCTACCCATCAGGTAAGGTTAGGCAACCGGAAAAAAGTGAATTCAGGGAGGAATTGTCAAGAATCAGTATTGCGGAACATGCGAGGTAGTGATTATGGCGTCTGAGGGCGTCGCGGCACGGTTTGGCAGCGGTCTGAATTGCCAGAATGGGAAAAGTGCGCTATCGGTCCCAGTTCCTTTTCCAGGTCTCGGATCAGCACCTCGCACGATCGGTATCGGTCACCCGCTTCGTAGGCAGTCATGCGTCGATAGATGGCATGCATGGCGGGCGGAAGCGTGGTCGCGCTCCGATCGGTGAACTTGCGATGGATCAGCAGATTCTTTAGTTGTTCCTCGAACCCTTTTCCAGCAAGTCGGGATCGACCGGACACCAAATAGTGCCACGTCGCACCCAGCGCATAAATATCGGATTGCTCGGTGGCTGCGTTCAGTGACCAGGCTTGTTCGGGAGCCATGAACGGCAACGTGCCCGCCAAGAACCCGTCTGCGGTTGGCGAATGCGTCGGGTCGACTTTGCGATCCGATAGGTCTTGTGCGGTGATGGTTTTGTATCCGTCGGGGTCGACACGGCGACACGTTCGATCGTCGACCCAAGACGCCAACCCCAGGTCGGCCAATTTTACGCCCTCTTTTCCGTCAAACAAAATGTTGGACGGTTTCACATCGCGGTGCACAAGTCCTCGATCGTGGACGTAAGACAACGCGACCGCAGTCAAGTGGATGAACCGAAGCGATCGTTCGGCCGACAGAGTTCCAGACGTACGGACCAGCTTGCAAAGATCGGGCCCCTCCATCCGTTCCAAGGTGATGAACGGTAATCCATGAAATTCCCCTGATTCATACGAGGCCACGATATTGGGGTGATCGATCCACTGCATCAACCGCATTTCACGGCGAAAACGATCCGCCAGCTTCGGATTGGTAAGTACTTTGATGGCGACGGGACAGCCGGTGTCGACAATCGATCCCGCGAACACGTGTGCTTCGCCGCCGCGGCCGATCGCTTTTTCAATCACTGAATCGCCCAGTCGTGTGCCGGGGATAATATCCAGTGACGCCGTCGGATGGATTCGTACTCGCATCAAGTCGTTCAATTCTTCTTCGATCATCGTTAACTGATACGCCGAAAACGATTGGCTTCGTCGCAGTCGTTCCATCGCCGGGGGGACCGGTTCGGCCATAAAGATCGACCCGATGTCGGCAAGGCTTTCACAATCCAGACCCGAGTCCTCGTCAACGTCAGAATCCAGTTGGATCGTTTCGTTTTCGATCGGCTTGTTGATCGGCAAATCGTTAGGCGGCACGTCAAAGGAGATGAGCGGACCTTCGCCAGTTGCGACACCCAGTACGTTGCCATGTGCGAACTCCGCCGCGCATGCGTCGTGGTGTGGATCTGGTTGGTTGGATTCAACCGTTTGGATGAAGGATCTGTGGCGGACGCAGTTGAAAACAACTTCGATTGCACCCAACAGCGTGATTTGGATCAAAACGGTTGTGGTGTTGGTGAGCACGAGCCTGTCGGCAACGACGAAGACCACCATGCTGATCAATGCAGAGATCCAGAATCCGAGCAACCAGGTTTCTTGGCGACGCAGCCGAATCTTGGTCAGCATGCGGAAGAACGAAAGGCCCGTTGTTTGCAAAGTCATCCGTCTTGGGATTCGCCCCAAGCGTTTCAATGCTAGTTCAACCATTGCAAGTTCAACCATTGCAAGTTCAACCATCGTGCCGTGCTCAACGATTCGCCGCCGAAGGGCCTCAGGCCGCTTTCGGCAAGCATGACGTAACGGAATCCCTTCGCCGGCCTGCATTGTACCGCTAGTGGGGGTGTGCGTAAGGTCCGATTGGTAGGATTTAAGATTGTTTTGGGGCCGCGCCAGAGGGTCGCTGGGACCGGTGAAAACAGCCGTTCGGCGGTGTTGACGAGTCACTGCTCGGCGAGAGCTCGGTCGGCAGCTCCTACAACCGTCAAAGGCGATGTCGTCGGCCCTCTGAAACTGCGTAGACGTCGCAAATTTCCCTGGCGTTGTGTTTTGCGTGCTTATCCAGGCATGCCCAGCCGATGAATCCAGTGCATCGAGTTCCTCTTTGCTAGTGAGCACAGATTACGCGGTCGGTATGCCCGTGTTGAAGTGCAACTGCCGGGTTGGGATGCCGGATCAGCGAAGCGTCGTGAGTGAGAACACTCAGTCGCCAACGATCAGCGTGCCACTTGCACCAGGGGAAACAGCGATGTGTGTCACCGATGCCGGAGCATCGGAAGTTTTTTGCTACGTCCAATGCAACCTAACGGTTGCTTCCTGTGGAGAATTGAATATGAAAAGGCTGTGGTTGTTGCCTGCCGTTGCGATCATCGCGATCGTTACGGGGGCCAAGTCCGCTAGCGCTGCTTATTGCGGCGCAATCAGCTATCAAGGCTGTAGCTCTTGTGGTTCGAACGTTGTTGACGGTGGCATGGCTGCCGGCGAAGGCGTGATTGTTGACGGCGGCATTGCCGACGGCGGCATGATGGCTGATGGCGGCTCGATGGGTGCACCGGTTGCCGGCGGCACTTACACCGTCATGCGATCGGTCCAAGAGACTGTCTACGATCAAGTCGAAGAAACTCGTTACCGTTCACGTAACGAAGTTTACTACGAAGACAAAGAAGTGTCGGGAACGCGAAACGTTCCTTACACCGAATCGCGTGAAGTTCAGTACACGGTCATGGTTCCCTCGTATGAAACCAAGACTCGCGAAGTGAACTACACCGTGATGAACAAAGTCATGGAAAACCATTCCAAGACGATCAACTACACGGTCAAGGTTCCGACTTACGAAACCAAGACTCGCGTGATCAACTACACCGTCAACAAGCCGGTGTACGAGACTCACCAAAAGACGATCAACTACACGGTCAAGGTTCCAGTATCGGAAACTCGCCAAAAGACGATCAACTACACCGTCATGAACCCGGTTCGCGAGAACCACAGCAAGACGGTCAACTACACCGTCATGGTGCCTGTTCAAGAACAAAAGTCGCGTACGATCAACTACACGGTCTACAACACGGTTCAAGAACAAAAGACTCGTACCGAGAACTACAGCGTTGTGGTTCCCGTGACGACGACCAAGATGGTCACCGTCAAGGGTGGAAATTGGGAAACGATCACCGAAGAAGTTCCTGGCAAGATGATGAAGCGCACCGTGCGTGAACCAGGCACTTGGACGTTCGATCCGTCGACCTGCAAGAACGTTTACTGCCCCGGCTCGTGCCGCACAGAATGCGTTCAAGGTTGCCCAACGACTGTCTGCAAGAAGGTTTGGGTCCCGACCTGCGAGCAAAAAGAAGTGTGCTGCACTTCCTACACTCGTGAGTGCCGCACTCGTGAAATTCCTTACACCGTTTGCCGTAAGGTTCCCGAATGCCGTACCAAGGTTGTTAACTACACCGTTTGCAAGATGGTTCCCGAGTGCCGTAGCAAAGTCGTCAACTGGACGACTTGCAAGATGGTTCCCGAGTGCCGTAGCAAAGTTGTGAACTACACCGTTTGCAGCACTGTTTGCGAAAACCGCAGCAAGGTTGTCAACTACACGACTTGCAAGATGGTTCCCGAATGCCGTACCAAGACTTGCAACTACACCGTTTGCAACACTGTTTGCGAACAACGCAGCAAAGTTGTTAACTACACGACTTGCAAAATGGTTCCTGAATGCCGCACCAAGACCATCTGCTACAAAGTGTGCAAGATGATCCCAGAATGCCGCACCAAGACTGTTTGCGAAACCAAGTGCCGCACCGAGTGCTTCACAAAGACGATCAAAGTCGCCAAGTGCCGTAAGGTTTGCGAACCTTACACCGTCACCAAGTGCGTACCACGAGTTGTCTGCAAGCAAGTTCCAGTTCAAGTTTGTGCACCAGCACCAACTTGCTGCGATCCTTGCTCGGCTTCGGGCATGGGCAGCGATTGCGGATGCGGCGCTGCTGCATCGGATTGCGGTTGCGGTTGTGCAGCACCTCGCTGCGACGGCCCAATCAAGAGCATGTTGAAGAAGGTTTTCAACGGCAACAACTGCGGTTGCGACAGCGGCTGCGACGTTGCACCAGCATGCGGTTGCGGTTGCTAATCACCCGGTCAACTTGACCAGTGATGAAGAACACTCGCTCTCGGCGGTTCGCCGACGAGAGCGAGACATAATCGAAACGGTTCGCTGGACGTGAGCGAAAAACGATTCGGGACAGAGCACTTTGAAAAAAGGGCTCTGTCCCGTTTTTCGTTTGAAAGTAGGATACTCGTTACTCCTTTCTCCCCAGCACCCTTATCTGAGTACCCGCCATGGGCCGCAGTTTCGAAGTTCGCAAAGTCTCGATGGCCAAAACCGCGGCCCAGAAAACGAAGGTCTATTCCAAGTACGGGAAACAGATCTATGTGATGGCCAAAAACAGCGGCGCCGATCCGGCCAGCAATTCCTCGCTGCGGGCGCTGATCGAGAAAGCCAAACGCGATCAAGTTCCGGCCCACGTGATTGACCGGGCTCTCGAAAAAGCCAGCGGTGCGGGCGGCGAAGACTACGTTTCGGCCCGGTACGAAGGATTCGGACCCGGCGGTTGTGCGGTCATTATCGATTGTCTGACCGACAACAACAATCGAACCATCACCGACGTCCGAAATTGCTTCACCAAAACCAGTTCGAAATTTGGAGCACCGGGGTCGGTCGCCCATTCGTTCGACCACTTAGCGGTGCTGTCGTTCAAGGGCGACAACGGCGACGAGATCCTGGAAGCATTGCTTTCGGCGGAAGTCGACGTGACCGATGTGGAATCCGAAAATGGACAAGTGATCGTGTTCGCCCCCAGCACCGAGTACGCCAAGGCTCGCGGCGCACTGATGGAAACGATGCCGGACGTAGAATTGGAAGTCGATGAAATCACGTTCATCCCTCAGACTCGATCGGAAATCTCAGCCGACGACCTGCCCAACTTCGAAAAATTCCTATCGATGTTGAACGACTGTGACGACGTCCAAGACGTCTATCACAACGCAATCGTGCCAGCGTAAAAGGAGCCGTCGCAGGGAGGGGCTGGCTAATTACCTTCCCGAGTCACGACGACGGTCTTGTCGTTCCATTGGATTGTCACGCCGGCCAGGATTGCGACTCGTTCGATCAGGACCTTAAGGGTCACGTCCTTTTCTTCGATCGAGATGATCGCTTCGCACGCATCAGCCGCGGAAGGTTCGATCACGCACGTTCGGCCGGCGGCTTGGCTTAGCTGAGTCAGTGCGTTCCGCGCCGATGTTGTCGACTTCAGCGAATACGGTGCATCGTTGGACTCGCGCCCGGCCGGCGGTTGGCCCAGCAATTGGAAGACTGCGGCGCGGTGGGCCGCCGGCGACGCTTGCACCACAAGGTTGCCGTCGACCATTCGCGCCTTCGCTCGCGAATCAACCGATTCCACCGACGCCCGAAGTTCGCCCGGTGCCGATGACTGATAACTTCGCGTTAAGGAAGCTGCCGGCGGCGGCGGCTCGATCTGACTGCGGACCAACGTAACGGCGACGCTACGGTCGATTCGAATCCAACGCGTTTCCGGCCAGAGGTCATGAATCAGTTCGTTAGTTGACGTTTCGCCCGATGCCAAGGCAATCGCTTCGGTCGGCGTCGCGAGCCGGTCCCACCCGATGTCACGGAAGTCCGTTTTCTTGTTTCGGCCAGCGTTCGGCGACGCGGTGGGTAAGGCACTCAACCGGCTCGCGACTCCGTCGATCCACGTGGCTTTTCCAATCACGACGACACCGGCGACAAAATCGACTTCGCAACCAACCGACTGAGCAACTTGCCGGATTGCGGCGAAGCTGGTCGGGCCGACCGGACCCAGCTGGATTGGGGTGGTCGGGTCAACATCACGGCTGAGACAAACGTTCACCTGAGCTGGGCCGGTCAAGCGATCGATCGCCGCCCGCAACGGCAACCCGTCGACGATCGCTGTCATCGGAGCCGACAAGCGGGCCGCGATGGGGTCCTGGATCGATACTTTCGTGACCAATGCACTCAAAAGCGTGTCGTCCGCGATCGTCGGTACGGCACCCGAAGTGGCGATGGTGACCAATAGTCCGACAAAGAAATGCCGCATCGAAGGTCTTTTTCGTTGGCAATTTTGTTTTTTCATGACCACTTTCTCATCTTTGCTAGAGAGCAACGCCCATCCATGCATAGATAGGCAAAGTGGGGCGAGTTAGATCGCGTCTTCGTTCCACCGTCCGATGCCTCGACTATTCGTCGGCCGGGCGGCGTCGGTGTTGTCATCGAAACCAGCTTGGCGATTCGTAACTTCAAAAACGAAGCCAAAATCCCCTGTTTCGTCGCATTCCTTCGCTTGCCGGACGCATCGGGCGTGATTATGCTCGCCCAGTATAGCTCACGAAAATCGATGGCTGCGGCGTCCCTTGGGATCGGCTAACGGGTTCGGCAAAACAATCATCGAACCAGGTGGGGTTGTGACGGACGAAAATCGCGATGGCGTGTTCGATGCCGCTAAACGTTTTTAATGTCCGTAAGATCTGCATTTTTTGGCAGCAGCCGATCGGCATCCCTCAGGCGGAACAGGGGGTGCAGGCTTGCCGACCGCTTGCACGCGAATACGATGCCCATCGTCAGTGAATCACCAGAGTCGTTTTGAACGGTGCTTGTCCGACAGGTTCGGATTCGCGACGGTCAAACGTGCGAGACGATGCGTAAACAAAAAGACGGAGAGACTGTGACTTCACCCTTGGTTCGTACCACCCGCCTAGCGTCCGCCTATCGCCGCTATTTGGATTCCGCCGATTCTCCTTCGTTTGCCGCCGATGTCGACGAGCACTACTGCGGATCAACACTGACGTCGTTGCTTCGTCGAGGCGACGTGGAACTGCGACGCGCGGCTGCGTTGTCGTTGGGAACGTTGGGCGATCATTCTGCGATCGAGCCACTCGGTCGGGCGCTAAGTGATTCCGATCGTGGAGTACGCTTGGCCGCGGACGATTCCTTTCGCGCCCTTTTGGTTCGCGATGCTGCCCCGTTGCACCATCAGCAATTGTTGAAGGTCATGCACCTCAACGACGGCGGCGAGCATGCCGGCGCTTTGGCGCCGACCATGATTTTGGTTGACCAGGCACCTTTGTACGCCGAAGCACATCATCAGTTGGCAATCTGTTGGCATGGGCTGGAAAACTTCTATCAGGCCGAAGCCGCCTACAGTGCATGCCTTTGGCATTGCCGCTATCACTATCCGGCGTGGCAGGGTTTGGCCCGTTGTCGGTTGATGCTTGGCGACGGCGAGGCGGCGATTTCGGCGCTGCGGCGTGGACTGGAAATCTGTCCGGATCTGGAAAACGCGCGAGCCCAAATTCGCATCATCGAACGTAAGTTGCGTCAGGCCAACGATTCCTGAAAAGGCCGTCCGTTCGAAATCTTGGACAAGACCTGTTTCCTGACAGCCTAGAGGAAATCTTCCATGAGTTATGACGAACCTCTCGTTGGTGGCTTGTCCATTGCCCTTTCGATGATTGCCACATTCATTGCGGTCGGCCCGTGGGACCAGCCCTACGATTTGAGAAGCATCCGAGCCGTTCGCGCTCGGTACGGCAAGCCGGTCGCAAGAGGCGTGTGGATCGCAATCGCAGTCGCCGCATTCTCATCCGGAGTCGCCATCCTGGGCGGCATCCGACCCAGCTATGCCGAACAGCAAGTCGGGAATAGGTAACCGGGAAATATGTTACAAGTGACAGGCAGCAGCAAACCGTAAAACGAAAAAAGCCTCGTGGACCGTGATCCACGAGGCTTCGTTTTTGTCGCGAGCGTCAGTACTCTGGCACCTGTAACCTAGTCTCAACCCTGTGGGTTGGATTCTTGTACGGCTTCGGCCATGACCTTTAGCGACGCGTCGACGTAGCGGTCATAGGTGTTTTCGAAGTGCAGCATGGCGGCTTCGTCGGCAAAGAAGAACATGCGACGGTTGGTCGGATCCTGCATGGCGTATTCACGCTTGCCAGGAACGATCACGCGTTCTTCGAAGAATCGAACCACGTCGATTTCGTTCAGCACGGGAGTGTATGGGATCGGTTCAGCCAAGAACTTTTTCATCTTGTCCTGAGTCGAAAACAAGTACAGTTTGCCCAAGTGGATGACGCCAAACTCGGGGCTGCCTTCGACCCACTTGGCATCGTCGACAACGGTGACCGCACAATATCCGTCCATTGCAAGTTCAGGCTCAGCCGGTACACCAGCGACGGCACCTGCAACGCTGGCGACAGCAGCCGCAGCCGCTTTCTTTGCATTGGCGGCCGCATCGGCGGTTTTCTGCTTCGTCGTGGCAACCGCTTTCTCAGCAGCCGCAGTCACATTGGGGACCGAGACGTTGATCTCAGGTGCAGTGGTTTGCTTTTGAGTGGGAGCCGAAACTTGCTCGGGCAACGAAAGCGACAGGTTCTCGGTACGTGAGCTGGCCAGCTTGCCGGCTTCTGCAATCGACGCGGGTCCGCTTGGAAGTTCCCAGCCCGTATTCGATTCGGCGGCAACTTGTTGAGTCGGCGCGGCGGCTGGTGCCAATGCGTAACCCGGAGCACTTTGAACATGCGGATTCGGCATGGGGTTCGATGCCATCATCGAATTGGACGCAGCCGGATTTTGGGTTGGCAAGTTCGGCAGCGTGCTGGCGAGCATTGCGACGTAACGTGATGGTTCTTGGGGGCTGACGCCGTGAGCCAGCGTTTTGCCTTCCGTCGTCACGATCACGTCCGTGGGAAACTTCGTGACCTTGAACATTTCGGCGAGCTTGGGGCTCTGGCCGGCGTGGACCTTGACTGCGACGAAGTTCTGGCTGATCGCGCCACCGACGCTTGCGTCCTTGAAGGCACCTGCTTCCAGCTTGTCGCACCAACTGCAATTGTCAGTGAAGAAGTGCATCAGCAACAACTTGCCTTCCGCTTGCGCCTGGGCGTGTGCGGTGCGAAGGTTGGTCTGCCAAGCGATTTCGGCGTTGGCGGGGCTGGAAACCACAAGCGTGATCGCCAAGGTGGTCAACAGTGTGAGGGCTACCGCTTTCATGAAATCTACTTCCTAATCGGCCATCGGCATCGTGAGAATGTTTTGGGAGGCGAAAACACTTTCCGCTTCTTTCGTTTCGGCCATCCCGCTGGTAACACTTCACACGATTCTGTCGAAAGTGCAGATTAAGTTGACTTTGACGATTACCAGGTGTCCCAAGCGGCGATCATGAAATGCTTGCATTTGCCGGTTTCGTCGTTAACTGTTGGGATGGGCACAGCAATGGACTCCGGCGATGCGTTGCTCGGGCACAAAATCGAGAACTTCCCCCCCGAACCACCCTTCGACTTGACATGTGTCCGCAAACGGGTATATTTCAACAAAGTCATGAAGGTACTCCTTCGAGATTGGAAGCTCGTTGACATCGACGTCGCGTAAAAATCTCGACCGATGCCTCTCCCCGGACGACCTGGCAACGTCCCTCTCAATACGCGACCCCGCGACCTGGATTTTGACGCGACCGCACGATCTCACGAATTTGTGAAGAGTCTGCTGAGGAAAACGGCAGGAGATCGAAATTGAGACCGCCGGCCAGGTCCGATCAACTTGAAGCATGGGAAGCGGCTCAGTTTGCCGCGCTTCAACGATGGATGCTCTTTGGTGAAGAAAGTCTTCCACCGATTTGCTTGGTTCAGTTGTTTCCGCCGGCCGAAGATGGCTAGCTTTTGAAACTCCTTTGAAAACTTGATTTCGACCCGGTTTTGGTTCGGCATGTGCCCTTCGGGTGCATAGCGATGGTGGGGGTTGCGGATGTTGATTCCGCGGTCACCGTTCGCTCTCAGGTCGGCGATAGGCCACACCGTTTCTTCGATGGGAATGCACCGCACTTTCCCGACTCGGAGCTTCACTCCTGTTTTTCTAACGATGCGGTACTTCTTCAAATCTCGCTGAACTCACTGCTGGCGCACGCGGTTATCCCGCGCAATCGATCGAATGATCGCTTGGTCCTGACCAGCAAAAATGCTCAGTCTTCTGGATGACAAATGGCAAAGAAACGCACCAATCGCAATCGGAACGGTTCCGGTAATTCTGGTAATGGCAACTCCGGTGGCAACGGTAACGGCGGCGGCGGAGGAGGGGGTTACGGCGGCAATGGCGGCGGTGGACCGTCGGGCGGTGGCCAGAACGGTAAACCTCGTGTTCGGCGACGGCGACGTGGCGGCGGAGGCGGAGGCGGTGGGAACGGCGGCGGCGGAAACGGTTCGGCCAATGGCGGAGTCGATCGCGAACCTGAAATCAACAATGATGCACCCCTGCTCGAGGGAGAGGGGATCCTCGAATTGCATCCCAACGGATACGGATTCCTGCGTACCGTTGACAATAATTATTCTCGCGAACGGTCGGATCCGTTCGTTCCCGGCACGATGATCGAAAAGTTCGGATTGCGTCAGGGTGTTCAGATCAAGGCAATGGTCCAAGAAGCCCGTCGACAACAGGGGCCTCGTGTTCGCGAAATTCTGGATGTCGACGGTGTCAAGCCTGATGACTATCCCCAAGTCCCCAACTTCGACACCTTAACGGCCATCAACCCAGAGAAGTGGTTGCGGCTGGAACGGGGCCAACGCCCGGTGACCAACCGCGTCATCGACCTTTTGGCGCCGATGGGGTTGGGACAACGAGCATTGATCGTCGCACCGCCACGAAGCGGCAAGACGATCATGTTGCAAGACATTGCCAGCGGTATTGCCGAAAATCACCCTGGTGTCAAATTGATGGTGCTGCTGATCGACGAACGGCCCGAAGAGGTGACCGACATGAAGCGAAACATCGTCGGTGGCGAAGTGATCGCAAGTTCGTTGGACATGGATGTCGAAAGCCATGTTCGATTGAGCCAATTGGTGATTGATCGAGCTAAACGCCTTGCCGAGATGGGCCAAGACGTCTTCTTGATGCTGGATTCCATCACACGACTGGCTCGTGCATTCAATAAATGGGTCGGTCGCGGTGGTCGCGGCGGCGCAACCATGTCGGGCGGTTTGGACATCAAGGCGATGGACATTCCCAAGAAGTTGTTCGCAACCGCACGTGCTTTCCAAGAAGGCGGTTCGCTGACCATTGTCGGGACTTGCTTGGTCGACACGAACAGTCGGATGGACGAAGCCATTTTTCAAGAGTTCAAGGGAACCGGAAACATGGAATTGGTCCTCGACCGCAAGTTGGCCGATCGCCGCGTTTGGCCATCGATCGACATCTCGCAAAGTGGAACACGTCGCGAAGAACTTTTGCACGACGAAGAGACTTACGAGGCCGTCACGATGTTGCGGCGGACGCTTTCGAGCATGCACCCGTGCGACGCCATGGAACAGCTGACCAAGCAATTGGGGCGATTCGTTAGCAACGACGAGTTCATCAAGCTGATCAGTGGTGCGAAAACATCGCTTTAGGCTGATTCGATCTTGCGTCCATGTTCCTATACATGGACGCCGGGTTCCCCCCGAAAAAGGTTCGGCAGCGCCAGAGAATTCGATTGACGCATCCGCGATTCACCGATAGCTTCAAGATCATCGGAGACGGATGTTCTTCGACCTTATCTATTCGGGCAGGATGCCGTCATCTGTGCGCTTTCTTAGGAGGGCGGTCGAATGTTGCGCTTCGTCGTGGCCGTGTTGGGCCTGTGCGTCGGTTTGTCTGTTGTTTCGGCGGGCACGTTCACTTCCGAAACCTACCGCGATTTGCGGTTGGTAAGACAGCGGATTCAAGCGGCCCAGTTTCTGTCGCGAACCACGTTTGGTCCCACGATCGACGAGATCGAAGAGTTGGCCACGCGGATGGTTCAAGTTGGGACCCGGCAGGCGTGTGTCGAGTGGATCGATGCCCAAATGGCGCTTCCGCCCACACTGCACCAAGACACGCTCAATGCGTTACTTGCCGAGCATGGGGCCGCAAACGACGATTCCGATGCGAGGTATTTGGGCCAATACCGGTACCACGCGTTCTATCACTGTGCGCTGCGTGCACCGGATCAGCTTCGCCAGCGCGTCGCGTGGGCGTTGAGCCAGATCTTTGTCATCAGCGATATTGAAGACGGGTTTGGCGAAACGCTGAAGAACGCCGACGGCAATCCGCATTGGTACGGCCCCACGAACTTCTATGAAAAGTTTGTCAGCGGCGCGTTTGGAAACTACCGACCGTTGTTGGGCGAGGTGACGTTTCACCCGATGATGGGCAACTACTTGTCGCATCTTCGCAACGCAAAAGCCGATCCGGCGAACAATTACTACCCCGATGAAAACTATGCTCGTGAAATCATGCAGTTGTTTTCGATCGGTTTGTACGAACTGCATCCCGATGGTCGGGCGAAAAACGACGTCGGGGGCGATCTGATCCCAACGTATGGCATGGACACGATCCAATCGTTGGCCAGCGTCTTCACGGGACTAACGTTCAAGGGTGCCGAGTATTTCCACTGGGGCGAACCACGTGACTACCTCAATCCGATGGAAATGTGGGACGATTATCACGAAACAGCGGCGAAGGAGTTGCTCGGCGGCACCGTGTTGCCGGCGCACTCCGGCGCACCGGGGTCGGGGATGGCGGACATCAACGCGACGCTAGACAACCTTGCCGATCATCCCAACGTGGGACCGTTTTTGGCGCGGCGTTTGATTCAGCGTCTGGTCCGATCGAACCCATCGCGCGGCTACATCCGTCGCGTCGTCACGGCATTCAACGAAGGCGGTAACGGTAACGTTGGCGACATCGGTGCGATGATCAAAGCGATTTTGATCGATCCGGAAGCGTGGCGTTCGACGCGGGGGCGATCGAAGCGCTTGCCCGGTGGCGGTGGTGAGTACACCGTGATCGATCGCGGCACCGAGTACTCGCGGATGCAGGAACCTCAACTGCATTATTTGGCGATGATTCGCGGGTTGGTGGGCGACATGTACCACAATGATGAACCGACGTCGTACGCGATCATGCCACGCATGCAGTGGGACTTGGCGCAATCTCCGTTCGGTTCCCCGAACGTGTTCAATTTCTATCTGCCCGATTACCAGCCGCCGGGACCGCTGGCGACGGTGGTGCCATCGCGGCGTCTGGCCGAAAACCGGATCACGGCGCCGGAGTTCACGTTGTTGACGCCGGTGTTGAACAACCGAATGGGCAATCGATACAAGTGGGATTTGTACCAAGGCGAGGCGAAGTACTGGATGTGGGAACCGGTTATCCCGACGCGAACGTCGCGGTTGGTGTTCGACTATTCGCAAATGCTGATCGATGTCGATGCCGATCGCGAAGGCTTGCTAGAAAGATTGGATTTGCAGTTCTGCCGCGGCACGATGCCTGACGAGACTCGCCAGGACATTCTTGATGCCGTCGAATCGATCAGCATCGAATTGGAATACACCGACGCGATGGATCGGCTGACGGCGATGCTGTACTTGGTGATCAGTTCGCCGGACTGTTGGGTTCTACCGTAGGTCAAAAGCAGACGTTCAGGATTCACCGGCCCGATAACGCCCCGGTGCCGCGGCCTAACTCATCTCCCCAAAGGCATTCGCCATGTTCACCAACGATTTTTCAGATTCGAATCACAGTCGAAAACCGGGCACGTCGAGACGGCAATTTGCGAAGCGATGCCTCGCGATGGCTGGCGCATCGGCATCATCCGCGTGGTTGCAGCTAGAAATGGCGGAGTCACTTGTCGCTGCCGGTCCGGGCGAGGGTTACCGTGCGTTGGTGTGCCTGTTCTTAGGCGGTGGCAACGATTCGTTCAACATGCTGATGCCCAATGAAACGTCCGAGTACACGGACTATTCGACGGCGCGAGGTGGCACGGGCGCCGGTGGCTTGGCAATCCCGCAATCCAATTTGTTGCCCATTGGTGACGTGACGGGTCGGTCGTTCGGCCTTCACCCGTCGATGACTCAATTGCGAACGTTGTACAACGCGGGCGAAGTCGCCTTTGTGGCCAACGTCGGCAGCCTCGTCGAGCCTGTCGATAAAGCCATTTTCGAAGCCTACGACAACCGGCTGCCGCTCGGTTTGTTCTCCCACGCCGACTTGGCACGGCAATGGCAAACGGCGATGCCGCGATCGCGTGACGACATCACGGGTTGGGGCGGCCGGATGGCCGACATTTTGACGGATCCGTCGCGGCGTTTCGATCCGATCGCATTGAGCATCGCGATCGATTCGACCAATCTGTTTCAAGCTGCGACGTACGCCAATCCTTATATTGTCGGTGCCGGTGGTACCGAAGAACGCGACGGATACTTCAGTGAATGGAGTCGCGATCGAATCTTTCGCGCCGCGCACGAAAAGATGCTGGCTCGAAACGAACAAAACTTGGTCAAACGCACCCATTCGCTGATGACAAAGCAAGCGATTGAAGCGGCCCTGACTTACAACGCGGCCACGGCCAACGTCACGCTGGCGACCGTGTTTCCCGAAACGTACTTGGGCCAGCAAATGGAACGCATCGCCCGGACAATCGCGGCACATGAGTCGCTGGACCACAACCGCCAGACGTTTTTTGTCAACTATGGAAACTGGGACCTGCACGGCGACCTGTTGGGGCCCCACGCGGCAAACTTGGCGGAAGTGGATGCCGCATTGGCCGCGTTCTACGCCAGCATGGTCGAGCTCGGTTTGGCCGATTGCGTGACGACCTTCACGGCGTCGGATTTCGGGCGAACATTGGCCGGCAACGGTCAGGGTTCCGATCACGGTTGGGGCGGCAACCAAATCGTGATGGGCGGCGGCGTCAATGGCGGCCGAATCTACGGCGACTATCCACTCTCGTTGGCGCCCGGAAGTCCGCTAGACGTCGGCCGCGGCCGACTGATTCCGACCGTTTCGGTCGATCAATATGCTGCGGAATTGTCGATGTGGTTCGGGATTGGCAACAATGCCGATCTAGAAACGATTCTGCCGAACATTCGAAAGTTCTACAGCACCGGTGCCAGCGGCACGCCATTGGGCATGTTTTCGTAATCGTTAACCCGACCTTGTAATATTCTGTCCCAGACTCCAAGATATGTTCCTCAAGAACCACTCGGAGGATAAGCGAGTTGGTGAGCGGCCTCACTGGAACTGAGGTACCCCGTAAGGGGCTGCGGGTTCGAGTCCCGTGTCCTCCGCTGTTGTCAAGACACCCTTAAAAACCTTTGTTTTTAAGGGTGTTTTTCTTTGGCGTCGTCTCTTTCGGCGGTTTCGCCCGGGTTGGCAAGTTGTGTCGATCGCGGGGGCACTGCGTGTTCGGTCTTTGCGTCGGCTTGGATCAGTGTTCCCGTCTGGGAAAAGTCTTCCGATCCGCGATCGGTGCACGTTCTGACGTTCGTCCCACTTCGTCTGCGAACCCTCGGCGTGAAGGTACACCTACATCCGTTACAGAACGCACCAGCAGACCGCGCGCGCACAGAGTAACGCGGTTTTGAACCCGAGCGTGGCTTCCCGATACGGCGAACGACGAAACAAGTCGTAACGAAAATGTGTCTCGCAATGGATTGCCGGACACGAGCGGAAGAAAGGGGCACGGAAGCGACGACATGTTTGATTCCCATGCGGCTAAGGGTGCGCTCGCAGCGTACTTCGTTCTTGCAATCGGCTTGACCGATCTATCTGCACAGAACTACGAGCGATACAAGCCGCTCGATCTCAACTCTCGCGATTTGAAAGCGCCGAGTCTGTCGGTCGACAGCGATTTTGCCAGAGCGAGTCGAAGACGATCGTGTTTTGGTCGAGTCGCTTCAAGCCGTCAGAATCGTGGACGACGCCGGCAAGATCGTCACCGACGAGTCGATTGATTCGCTCGAGGGCGTCCACTATGACTTTGACGAAGCCGATTCGTTGGTTTACAAGTCTGCGATCTGCGCGATCGTGCATGGACACCTTGGTCGTCCGATCACGCTTCGCAGTGTGAACGAGTTGTCTCGCGATATCATCAAGAAATATCGCGACTGCAAACAACCGATTGTCGACGTCGTGATTCCCGAACAACGAATCACCAGTGGCACCCTGCATTTGGTAGTCACTGAGTCGCGCATCGGCAAAGTCAAAGTTCAACCCGGTTGCTATTTCGATTTCGAATCGACCGCAAAATGGATCGAGTCCACTCGGCCCGGTTGCCGCATCTACGAGCCCAATATCGAAGACGACTTGTTCTGGCTGAACCAAAATACGTTCCGCCGCGTTACCGTTGATTTCGACAAAGGCGAAGCCGACGGAAGTACCGATGTTACATACAAAATGCGAGACGTAGTGCCGATCCGTGGCTATGTCGGGATCGACGATAGCGGCGTCGAGACGCTTAACTTCGGTCGCTTTTTCGCGGGCGCTCAATACGGAAACGTCCTCGGGCGTGGCGGCACACTGGGGTATCAATACACCACCGACGAACAGTTCCAACTGCTTCATGCGCACTCGCTTAGCTACAACCAACCGTTCAACCGCGACTGGTCTTTCAACGGGTTCGGCAGCTATGCCACCGTGCAACCGAAGCTCTCACAGGGGCTGCTGCAGGACGGAAGCAGCTATCAACTTGGGTCGACGCTGAGTCGCCATTTGATTCGCAATCGGACTCGACAACAGAACTTCAATTTCGGCTACGACTTCAAGTCAACGGACAATAGCTTGGAGTTCGACGGTACCACGATCAGCGGTTCGACGGCGGACTTGTTTCAATTACGTTTCGGCATCGACGACTACGTGCGTCATGACATCGATCAATTCGCATCGTTTCGATTCGACACCTTCATCGGCCCCGGGGGCGGGATGTCGGGATCGCATTCCGCAGCCGCGTTCAACACGATTCGTCCGGGCACGTCGCCCGACTACATCTATGCACGGATGAACTATGCCAGGGCTGATTTGCTGAGCGGACGATGGTTGTTGTCCAGCAAATTTACGGGCCAGGTCGCGTCCGAGCGACTTTTGTTCAGCGAAACGCTCGGGCTGGGCGGCTTTGACACGATTCGTGGGACGGATCAGCGGTCTTACAATGCCGACCATGGCTGGATCGCGAACTTTGAATTCGGACCCAAAACCTATCGTTTCGGATGCGAGCAAGATGCTCGTACCTTTCGCGCCTACACATTCATGGACATGGGCAACGGCTACATTGCCGATCCGCTTGAAGGCGAAGACGCGTCCACCTTTGCACTCAGCACCGGCGTCGGATGTCGATACCAGATCAGCGATCGGTTCATCGCCCGATTCGACTATGGTTTCGGAATCGAGGATATCGATGGAGTCGGTCGCAACGATCGTGCCCACTTTGGTCTGACCTGGATTCCCGGCCCACGCCCATAATTCGGCGGTCTTTGACCGCGATCTTGCGAATACGAAGTTCGTGAACGGACATTCCGACTCCATGAAACATCGGCACCGGGATTCACATCGGATGGAACGTTTTTTGCGGTCTTGACGGTGATTCGCGCCAATGCGTATTCCTGCATGAAACTAATTTCAGCAGCAAGGACGCTCGGATGCCATTGAACGCTAATCGTTGCTTCGTCGCCTTATCAGGGTTTTTCGCGATCGCGTCCGTTTTTGCGGGCGAAACGGGCGTATCCGATTCGACAGGCGATCGAGCAGCGGCTCATGCGAGTGATGCCGATTCATCCACCCGGGGTGGTTTGCTGCGCGCCGCGGTCACAACACCGGACCTTTCGTCGGTTCACACCGCCGAATTCCAAGTCGACGAGATTCCCGTCGGTGCGGCTCAGCCGGCGAGAAATGAATCCGTCGACATCGTGCTGGTTTCGGCCGAGGAGGAATTGAAGGCGGAAGTGGCGGCGGCCGAATTAGACGAGAAGCAAGAAGAGGTTGCTGCGGAACTTCGTATCGCCATGTTGGAGGAGAAGCAAGAAGCAGCCATCAGCGGAAGCGATTCGGCGCAGCCCACGGCCGATGCCAGTCGCGTTGACCTGTTGAAACAAATCGACGTTGTCATTGCCCAACAACAGTCGGCCAGTTCGTCGAACGAAGACCACGACGCACAGGTAGCCAACCTAAAGTCGATTCTGACCCGATTGGCCGACGGAGAGCTGGACGAGAAGCCGCCCTATTCGGTGATCTTCCTTGATGGGTTGAAAGAGTCCGTTCGGAACGCAAAGACGAAACTGCTTTCTTCAGAATCGTCGGTCGTGTCCGCTCGCAGTTCGGCAGAGACCGCGAAACTCAATTCCGAAGAACGTGCCAAGTCGCTGCGGCAGCTCAAGGAAAAATCCGGAACCGCAAAGGAAGGCGAAATACAACTGGCCGAGTTGGAGCAAAAATTGGCCGAGGAAATCTTCGTCCTTCGGCGACAAGAGCTCTCGATAGCCGAAGCGAACCAAGCGATCGCGAAACTGCAATTGGAAATCGACGAGAGGAAGGTTGCGATCGTCGGCGATCGAATCGTCTTCACCAAAGATGACTTGGCGGAGAAACTCGCGGATCTGGACAAGACCGATATCGAGTTGAAGCAGCGAGCGTACCGTTTGCAATCCGAACTGCAGTTTGCCGAGCGACGTTGGTTGGCGGCACGGCAGGAAGCCGACACGACATCCAATGCTGGGGTCGAGTTGACCGAGCGCGTCGACTCGCTGAAAGTCGCTCAAATGGCGATTCAGGAAGAAATGACGCTCACCAATCAACAACTTCAACGGATTCCCGTTCTGAAGAAAGCGTGGGAACGACGCTACTTGGTGATCACCAACCAAGTTCTGCGCAAAGAGCGAAACGAATGGGCGAGTGACACGAACAAGCAAATCGAGCAAATCACACAAGATCGGCAGGCGCGACGCTTCAAGCTCGACGAGCTTCGCGTCAGCCAGTCGACCGTCGATGCGAAGATCGATGCGGCAAGCAACAACGCAGAAGAAAAGCGATGGTTGGCGGCCAAACGAGACTCCTTTGACAAACAGGCCGAAGTGTACAGCAAGAGTCTGTTGACGCTGGACAATTCAAAGCGAACGCTTGAACGGCTGAAGACACAAATCGAAGGTGAACCGGGGCGATCGGCGGGTGAAATCGCTGAGGACACTTGGGCACATGCCAAGCGGCTTTGGAACTATGAACTGGCCGCGATCGACGACACATCGTTGACCGTGGGGAAAGTCTGCAGCAGTATCCTGATGCTGTTCTTTGGCTTCATGTTGGCACGATGGTTGAGCATGTGGCTAGGGCGCCGGCTTCCGAAATGGGGCGTCGATGAAGCAGCCGCCGACGCAATCGAGTCGCTTACCTTTTACGCGCTGTTGGTGACGCTGGGGTTGACGGCGCTTCGGTACGCGAACGTTCCTTTGACCGTGTTCACTTTCTTAGGTGGTGCGATTGCGATCGGAATCGGTTTCGGTAGCCAGAACATTTTGAACAACTTCATCAGCGGTTTGATTCTGCTGGCCGAACGACCGATCAAAGTCGGCGACCTGATCAAGATCGGTGAAACGCACGGCAACGTTACCAAGATTGGTGCACGCAGCACGCAAATTCGTACCGGCGACAATCAAGACATCATTGTTCCCAACAGCAGCTTTCTTGAAAACGAAGTCACCAACTTGACTCGCCGTGACGACCGGTTGCGAACGTCGATCACCATCGGCGTTGCCTATGGGTCAGACTTGGATGCGGTTTTGCGGTTGCTGGCGCGGGCGGAATCTGAGCAGAGCGGAGTGCTGGACCGACCCAAACCAATGGTTTGGTTCAACGACTTTGGCGACAACTCGCTCGTTTTCCAGGTGCACTTTTGGGTCCAAGCCAAGAACATGTCGCAGGTGCGGATGATCGAAACCGGCGTTCGGCTGAAAATTGATGCGATGTTCCGCGAAGCCCAAATCGTGATCGCATTTCCCCAGCGGGATTTGTACATCCAAACGCCTCGCCCGATCGATTTCCGCTTGGTGGCGTCCGATCCAAGCAGTTCCGATTCGGCGTTCAAAGCGGCTTAGCAGCCCCGTCTAGGGATTCGGTCATAGCCGAAAACGCGACGCACCCATCTTTTTCGTTCCCCATTGCTATGGAGGCACGGCAAGCTTGTAATTGCACCAGCTTCGATGTTTCAGCCGCGAAACGCGCCATGAGTTTCGTCGTCCCGATTCGGCACCCCCCATCGACGGGTGGCTTCCATCATCACTCCTAACCAAACAACGGATCGTATGTCGCGAACCGTCCTTTCGATCACGGACGCAGTTCATGTCAGGTAGTTCCAAGAACGATCTTACCGGTTCGACGAAATTCGGCACGTTCGGTGGTGTGTTCACACCATGCACGCTGACGATCCTGGGCGTGATCATGTTTCTGAGGTTCGGCCAAGTGGTCGGGCAATCGGGAATCTATACCGCTGTCTTGATCGTGTTAGCAGCCAAAACCATCACGACGCTGACCACGCTGTCGCTGTCCGCGATCGCTAGCAACACGCGCGTCAAAGGCGGCGGCGCATACTATTTGATTTCTCGTTCGTTGGGTGTGGAGTTTGGCGGCGCGATCGGCGTGCTGTTCTTCGCCGCTCAAGCGATCTCGGTGGCGATGTACATCATCGGTTTCACCGAAGCACTTGCGGCGACGTTTCCATCGATGGCTGACAACGCGATGGCAATCTCGACGCTTGTGAATCTGATCACGTTTGTTTGCGTCTACATCGGTGCCGGTTGGACGATCAAGGTCCAGTACTTCATTCTGGCTATCCTGGCCGCGGCGCTGGGCTCGTTTTACGCCGGTGCGATCGCGGACTTCAACCCTGAGTACTTGCAAACGAATCTACAGCCTTCGTTCTTGGAAGGCGAAAACACGTTCACGATGTTTGCGTTGTTCTTCCCGGCGGTAACTGGCATCATGGCGGGCGCTAATATGTCGGGTGACCTTGCCAACCCATCCAAATCGATTCCCCGCGGAACCCTGGCGGCGGTCGTCGTCACGGGTGTGGTTTATCTTTCGCAAGCATTTTTGCTCGGCTGCGCACGGCCGGCCGAAGAGTTGATCGGCAACAATATGGTGATCCGCGACATCGCGGTCTGGCCGATGTTGATCACCGCGGGCGTATTTGCGGCGACCCTATCGTCGGCGCTGGGCAGCATGATGGGGGCACCTCGGATCCTTCAAGCGTTCGCCCGCGATGAGATCTTTACGTCGCTGAAGTTTTTCGGTGCCGGCAGCGGGTTGAGTAACGAACCGCGCCGGGCGACGGTGCTGACGTTTGCGATTGCGCAAGTGTGTATCGTGTTCGGTGACCTGAACGCGATCGCACCGATCATCACAATGTTCTTCATGATCACCTACGGGCTATTGAACCTTGCGACGTTCTATGAGTCCGTCACACGAAACCCCAGCTATCGACCGACGTTCAAGTATTCGCACTGGATCACGTCGCTGCTAGGAATGATCGGATGCTTCGGTGTGATGTTCTTGATCAATGGAGTGTGGGCAACTATGTCGCTGTTGTTCATCGGAGCGATCTATTGGTTCATCCGGTCGAAGGAGGTCGAGGCGCGTTGGGGCAACTTGCAAAGCGGTGTGATCTTTGAACGCGCACGCAAGGCGCTTCTGAAATTGGAAGACGAGGTTTACCACCCCAAGAACTGGCGACCGATTGTGATGGCGCTTAGTGGCAGCGGTTGGACGCGACCACACATTCCGATTTACGGTCATTGGTTGACTTCGGGCCACGGAATCCTGTCGTTGGCCCACGTCGTCACCGGCGACCTTGAAGAACAATCGGTGCTTCGCGATCGATACGAAAAGCTGTTGCGAAGTTTCATCAAGCGAGAGGAGATCGATGCGTTTCCGGCCGTCGCCTGTGCCGAATATGTGTCCGACGGCATCGAGTCCTTGATCCAGTGCCACGGCATTGGCGGGTTGCGGCCCAATACGGTGCTGCTAGGCTGGCCGCGCGACGAATCCAAAGCCGACTCGTTCGGAGCGACCGTTCGTTTGATCGCAAGAACCAAACGCAGCATTCTGGCGGCGCGATTCTTGTCGCATCGTGAAGACGACGAGGACAGCGAAAAATCGACGGCAACCAGCACCGCAGAACATTGGACCGTGCCCCGCGGAACCATTGATGTTTGGTGGCGAGGAATGGAGAACGGCGAACTGATGTTGCTGTTGGCTCACCTATTGCACCGAAACCCCGAATGGCGAGCCAACTCGGTCCGCGTGCTTCGCGTCGTTCAGAACGAACAAGCAAAAGCAGAGATCATCAAGCACATGCAAGAAATCGCGGCGTCCGCCCGGATACATTTTGATACCGAAGTGGTCATCTCCGACGAACCCGTACCCAAAGTGATTCACGCAACGTCGCGAAATGCCTCGCTTGTGTTGTTGGGATTCCAAACGCCCGAGGAAGGGCAAGAAGCAGCGATGTATCATTCACTCGAATTGCTCGCCGGTGATCTGCCCCGCGTCATCATGGTGGATAGCGCGGGTGGGATGACGCTTGAGAGCTAAAGATCGATTTGAGTCACGCGTGGCGCGCCGGTTCTGGCCGCCCGCGGTTTTTGTCAGCACGAACATTTATCAACAACTAGAATGAACTGCATCATGAATAAGAATGAACATGCCCTGTCAATCGTCGAGCGAGTCCAGCAAGGGCTCGACCGAATGGGGATGTCGCACATCGAAGCCGTGGCTCCGATCGATCAAGTCGACGATCAAGCTTCAGAGGTCAGCGAAACTGGGGGACGCGACGTACGGCTGACGGGGGACTCCAAGCACCCAGATGATAAGGCGATGGCGTTGGCGATCGCCCGAGTGACACCGGGCGTAAAATCGGTTGTCAACGAGATCCGCGCGGTGCGACCCGTCCGCGACATCAAGAAGTCCTGATGACCACCGAACCGGTCGCGATCCAATGCGATTGAGTCCAACGAATCGCAACATCTTTAACGCAATTCGTAGAGTCTAATTGGTTTTCGTTCATGCTATTCGTGTTCGTTCCTGACTGAAGTGCCGATCATAGTGATTGGATGGCGCGAAAGAACCGTTCAGTGGGTCTCACTGACGCGGCCACTCCGATATGTCGAACGCTTGTCTGGAGATACGAAATGATGTCATGGAACTTGAAAACTGTTGTTGGATCGACCGCCGTTCTCATGGCCGCGTTTGCGTGCGCCGGTTGCAGTTCGACACCCACTCTTGGTGACATGATGAGTAGCCATGGAAAAGTCGCTGATGGATTGGGCGACGATTGGAGTCGTGGGCAAGCAATGGTCAAAAAGGGTACGAAGCTGAAAACGGAATCCGAAAAGCTGATCGCCAAAGGCCAAAGCAAGGAAGAAGAAGCAGAGCGACTTCTCGCCGAAGGGCAGCAGCTGCAACAAGCCACGCAAGTCGCATTCAAACAGCAGTTCGGAACTCTGCAGCAGTAGCGATCTGGCCCGAGTTGGCAGTGCAGTCCCCGATTGGGCGGCGGAAGGCGGTATACTGCATAGCGAGGTCAAAGAAATCGCTTTGGTCGTTTTGGATGCCGAGAACGCTATGATCAATCGCCGACAGTTTGCCGTTGCCAGCACGACTCTACTGGGTTCGACGTTGACCCATTTGGATCAAGTTGCGCTTGCCGAATCACGCAGCTTGTCAGAGAAGCGACTCGTCGAACTCGGACTCAACGCGCTGGCTCGGGCGCCCGACCAGAGCTATTTTTCGGACGGACACCGCGGCGCGTCGATGATTTCGGCCCACATGATGTGCGCTGATAATTCGTTGGACGATGTGACCGCGGCAAGGATCGTCGAGCTGTTCGATTTGAACTGGGCTTCGTCGAAGCTGTGCAAGCCCTTTCCGTCTGCGGACCCGATCGAGGATGCGGCCGAACGGGTCGGCAAGGCGCTTGCCGAAAGCAACGGTGTGCTACGCGAGGTAGGGCACGACGCGATTTTTGCGATGCACGCCATCAAAGGATTTCGGATGATGCCCGAAACGGCAACGGCCGATCGTGTCGACGGCGTTTGTCGGTTGATTCGTGCGATCAAGCCGTGGCGAGACGAAGAACCATCGGCCGACGTCGACCCGCCGCCCTTCGCCGACACGGTCGCGGCGTCGCGATTCGTGCTCAATGAGGCCAGCGACGCGATCGATCGATTCAGCGGCTACGGCCAAGGGTTCGCCGGACACATGTTGACGTTCGGCCAGTCGTTGGTCGAGATGGCGGCAATGGGCGACGTCGAGTGGGCCGAAAGTTGTCGGACCGCGTTTCGCAAGTACGTGACCGTGACGCGAAAAGGGCCGCAGTCGGGCGAACGCAAAATCAAGGATCATTCCGTAAGCGACTTGAGACCCAACGACGCAAAATACTGGCAAGCGCGTGGTGACAAGACACTCGGCATCGGACACGTCTTCAAATATCCGTATGCCTACTACGATCTGATTTCGCGTGCCAACGACGCCGAACTGGAAGCCAAGCTAGACGCCAAGGCATGGCAGCTGTTTTGATCAGCCTTTCGGCTTCGACGCAGGCTTATAGTCCTTCCACATCCAAACCAGTGTGTCGGCCAACGTCTTTTCAAAGACACGACGATCGCAGTGCTTGGTCGCCTTGCTGAAAACGAAGCGATAGTCATAGCCCTTGGCTTTCAGTGCTTCGGCCGTCCGCTCATTTGCCATGACCCAGTTGTGATACGTTTCTTCGGGGTCGTTGGCGCGGTTGTCGTGCTGGGCAACATGGGTGAAGATCCGCAACGGCTTTGTCTCGCTGTTTTCGATCAGCTTCATGCTGGAGTGATATTCCCACGCGCCGAGCGGGAACTCGGCTTCCTCGGGTGCGTCGTCGTCTTGTTGGTCAACGAACGTACCCGAGTATGTGATCAGGCGACGAAACAAATCGGGGCGGAACCATCCCATCGTTAGCGCCGCGGCGCCGCCGCTGCTGCATCCCATGACGGCTTTGCCCCAGGGGTCCGACGTGAAAGCAATTTTGGGGTAGGCGGCTTTGATTTGGGGATCGTTCAACACAGCCGGCAGGACTTCGTCATTGATGAACCGGGCAAAGCGATCCGACATCGTGTCGTACTCCAGTCCTCGTTGGCTGCCCTTACTGTCGTCGCCACCGTTTTCGACGGCGATCGCAATGAACGCCGGCAGTTTGCGGTTCGGCTTTCGAGAAATCGTCAGATTGTCGAGGGCATTCTTGACCAAGTCCAATCGGCTGGGCCCGTCCAGCGTCACCAAAATCGGTGCCTCGGTTCCATCGCGATAGGCAGCAGGAACGTAGACAAAGATTTTCCTTTCGCTGCGAACCTTCTTCGTCGGGTCGAGCGTCTTGTCGTCGCCTCGAAAGATGTTGCTGTCCGCAAGCGGCATCGAAAACTCGAACGATCGCCCTTTGCGTTTGCCCAAGTCCGTCAGGTCTGGATCGATTTCATAGTCTGGCCCGACTTGAAAGTTGCCGTTGCCGGAGAAATTTTGAGCCGACGATGTCGCGATGCTTAGCAGGAGCACCGATGTCAACGTGATCGCGGTCAAGCGGAAGGTCGGAATGCAAAATTTCGGTCGCACGGCAGTCTCATAAGATCGAGTTCGAGGATAAAACACTGCAAGCGTACTCGAATTCCAACTCCTTTGCATTCTCGTTGAGCAACCGGTCGAATGACGACAGCAGCCAAGCGACCTCTGAAGCAACAGTTCCTGATCGACGCGGCGATCATGCTGCATCGCTACGGCACGCCGTCGCACAGACTCGAACGAGTGATGGACGAAGTGTCGCAAGGATTGAATGTCCACAGCGCTTTTTTATATACACCAACAGCGCTGGTGATCTCGTTGGACGAAGACTCGGCCGCCAGTGAGATGACGGTCATCCGACGCGTCGATTCGGGTTCCGTTGATGTCGGGAAGGTGATCGAATTGGGGCGCGTGCTGGGCCAAGTCGCACGAGGCGAAGTGACCGCCGACGAAGCGATGCCCATCATTCATCGGATCGACGTGGCCCCGAGCATGTATGGGCCATGGACGTACGGGTTGGCTTGCGCGACGGCTTGTGCGGCCGTTGCTGTCTTCTTTGGCGGAACCGTCCAAGAATGGATCGCTGCGGCCGTCGTCGGAATTTTGGTGACGGTGATGGAATTGCTGCACGCGCGATGGAAACTGGAAAAGGGATTGCTCGAACCAATCGCCGGTGTCGTTGCATCGCTATCGTCGATTTTGATTGCTCGCTCGTTCGTCGGGATGGACGATCGGTTGGTGACACTGGCCGGATTGATCTTGTTGATTCCCGGGCTGCGTTTGACCGTCGCGTTGACCGAACTGGCCGTCGGGCATCTATCGGCCGGGGTTGCCCGCTTGGCCGGGGCAATGGTCTCCCTTGCGACTTTGTTCATCGGCGTAGCATTCGTATGGCGAATGATCGATCCGCTGCGGGTCGCCGACGACGCAGGAGCGGATCTGAACGTACGCGCGTTTTGGATTGCACTGGCCGTTGCCCCGATCGCTTTCGCCATCGTCTTTCGCGCCGGTCCGAAGCAGTGGCCGATCATCATGCTGGTTTCGTACTTGGGCGTGCTGGTCAGCCGGTCGATGGAACTTCGATTCGGCGTCGAAGTCGGCGCTTTCTTGGGGGCGCTGACGATCGGGTGCGTCAGCAATCTGTATGCTCGTGTCCGCGACATCCCGGCGATGGTGCTGCTGACGCCTGGAATGCTGATTCTGTTGCCCGGATCGCTGGGGTATCGGTCGCTGGCTGCTCTGCTGGAACGCGAGACTCTGGAAGGCGTGCAACTGGGCTTTTCGATGGTTGTGATCGGACTCAGTTTGGTGGGCGGTTTGTTGGTTTCGAACGCGATTGTTCCGCCCAGACGCGTTCTTTGAAGCGTTTCGATAGATCCGCAGACTCAATTTGGTCGAAATTTTCGTCGCTCGGCACTTATCACGTCTCGCCAAGATCGAAATGAATCCGTTAAAAAAGCGGTTCGTTTTTCCTACACGAGCCCATCCCTTTCCCGGGATTGATTCGTCCGATCTACCGCCGTTGAAAGCTGCCATTCGATGACCGACGCGATGCCCGACTATTCGCAATCCGGTGTCAACCTGATCGAAGATTCCACCCCCAAGGCCGACGGGTTTTATTTCCCGGCCGAATGGCACCCGCACGACAAGACCATCATGGTGCTGCCATCGCCTCAGAACTGGAGTGGCTATGGGATTTCGATGGACAAGGTTCGGATCCAATGGGCCGATGTGGCCAACGCACTGGCGGCGTTCGAAGACGTGTTGATGGTGATCCGTCCCGAAGACCGAAAGGCCGCAAAAAATATTTTCAGCAGCGAAATCGAACTGATCGAAATGCCCATCAACGACGGTTGGTCCCGCGACATCGGGCCGTCGTTCGTCATCGATGGGAAGGGCAACCGACGCGTCGCAGGATTCACGTTCAATGGTTGGGGTGCAAAGTTTCCACCGTTCGACGACGACGCGATGTTAAAGGCTCGTTTGAGCAAGCATTTCGGCGCCGACATGTACGCGATCGATTTCGTGACCGAAGGCGGTGCGCTTGCGGTCGATGGCGAGGGCACGTGTATCGCGACGCTCTCTAGTTTGTTAAACAAGAATCGCAACCCGGGTCTGGACCAAGCGACCGTCGAAAAGATTCTCAACGATTCGCTCGGCACCGAAAAAGTGATCTGGCTGGCGAAGGGAGTGGAGCCGGATCCGGTCACCGACGGTCACGTCGATGGCATCGCAGCGTTTGCGGCGCCGGGCACGGTCCTGGTTCACACGACCGACAATCGGAGTGATCCGAGTTTCAAGAGTTCGCAAGACGCGCTGCGACGATTGAGCGAAGCGACCGATGCGAAGGGTCGTAAATTGGAAGTCATCGAAGTACCGCTTGACGGCGTGGTTTCGAACTTGAACTTCTACATCGGCAATGGAGTCGTCTTGGTGCCAATCACCGAAGACCCAGACCAAGACGAACGCCCGATGGGCGTGCTAGAAGATGTCTTTGGCGACCGTTACGAAGTCATCGGCGTCAACGCGGAAGTGCTGGGCAAGGGCGGTGGCGGTGTCCACTGTGTCACCCAACAAGTGCCGACCGCCGGCGCGTAGGATTGGCCGCGACTTAAAATTCCGGCTCCCTGTCCCCGTCGACTTCGTCGTTGTCACGCCGCATCATCTGTTGCAGTCGCTCGCGGCTCTGGATTTCCGATTCCATTTTGGATCGCTCGTCTTCGTCGCGAACCTTTTCGAGCGATTGTTTCAAACGCGCGATTTCCTTTTCACCGCTTTCTCGCAACCATTCGAATTGACGTTCGTCGACTTCGATCTGGCCCTTCAGTCCCTTGACTTCGGCTTTGATCTTTTCGAGTTCCGCCGGCGGGATCGCTCCTTTTTCCCGTAGTTGAATCGACGCGTCGAGGTTGGTTTCGGCCACTTCCAACTGGCTCAATCGAAGAGCAAGGTTCCGTTGGATCTCGAAGTAACGGTTCGCTGATTCCGCCGCCGAAACATCCGAAGCCGGACGACGTCCCGACTGGCTGGGCCAGACGGCGCGACCCGGATGCAGTTGCGCCGTTGCGTCGTAAGTCTGCGGATTCTCGTTCTCTCGTAACGTCGGCAACCCTTGAATGGTTGGCGGGTTAACAGGCAACCACTCAATCGTCGACGTTTCATATCCTGGGGATTGCCCGAATGACGGGTTGGACTGTGGATTGATCCTGGTTGCCGGAGGCGGTCCGAATCCTGGTTGGGACAACGCCGCCGAGGTTCTGGGGACGTAGTTATCTAACTGCATTGCCACCGGTGTTGGTGAAACCTGCCAACGCAAATCCTCGGGAGCACCCAGCAGATCTTCGATGCGGCGCTGAACGATGGCATCGCGATTGGCGGTTCGTTTTTCGTGTAAAGCCTCGACCGTTTCCAATCGTTCTCTGGTTTGGCGAATCGATTCGGCTTGCTGGGCGTGCATCGTGTCGAACTGTTTTTCCAGGACTTCGACGAGCTGCTGTCTGATCGGCTCTCGTTCGGCGTCCGTGGATACCTGTTGATACTGGGTCCTCAACCGATCGGTCTCGGACGCTTCAGCGACCCTTGCCGGCACAAAAATCGCATTTTGATTGTCAACGGGACGATAGGTCTGCACAGTGACGGGAACTCGGCTCACTGTGCCAGTTCTTGTGTCACGCACTTCCTCGTAGCGAGTTTCCGTCCGAAATCCTGGATTCGAATCGGCAGGCAAAGACTGCTCTGTGCCTCGGAAACCATTTTCGTCCGCGTTGATCCATCGCGTCACTGACATGGGAATCGCAAACGCCGCGGTCGCAGCGGCTGCAAGCTTCACATTGCGTGATAACTTCATCATTCACTTCCTTGGTACTGGGGAGAAGAGTTGAGTTGGGATTCTAGAATGGCGAGGTCGCCCATGATCTGGTCCAGTTGCGCATCAATTCGCGGATCAATCCATTGCAGTTCATCCGGAACCGTGGGTGCAAATGCGATCGCTTTCGGTGGACGGGTAACCGTTGCTTGATGGACTTTCTCGACAGGCCACCCCCACCAAGTCGTCGTCGCGATGACGGCGATCGCGGCGACGGCGGCGCCGCGCCGCAATCCCGTTCGCTGTGTCGTCAATTCGCTTGGCAATCGGTTGACCGAAGGGTTCTGCAAGTGAGCGTGTACCGATCGCAGCAGAGTACCGGCATCTTCGGCGGTGGCGATCCGGTGATTCGGTTGGATCGTCATCAGTCGGCCGACCAACGTGTTCAACCAAGCCGGCATCCGTTCGTTGACCTGATGAATCGGCGTCGGCGATGACTCGGTAATTTTCTTCAGGATCGCCAAAGGGTTGTCGGCGCGGAAGGGCGGTCGGCCGGTGGACAGCGCGTACATCAAACTGCCGAGCGAAAACAGATCGCTGCGAGCATCGACGGCGTCACCGCGCGCCTGCTCGGGACTCATGTATTGCGGCGTGCCGGCGATCATGCCGCTGCACGTCAGCGACGCATCGTTCAGTGCTCGGGCCAACCCGAAATCGCTGATCAAAATTCGTCCGCCCGTTTCCTCGATCAACACGTTCGCCGGCTTGATGTCGCGGTGGATGACACCATTGCGATGCGCGGCGGCCAACCCGTCGGCGACTTGTGCAGCGATGCGAATGATTTCGATCAGATCAATCGGCCCTTCGCGATCGATCCGCTGTTGAAGGTTACCGCCCTTGATCAGCGGCATCACCAAATACGGCAATCGACCCGTCGGCACAACGCTATAAATCGGCACGATCGACGGATGTACGATCGCGGCGGCAGCTTGGGCCTCTCGCATGAACCTTGCCCTCGCTGCGCCGACGCCGGCGAGATGCGGCGACAGCACTTTAACCGCGACGGGACGATTGAGTTCACGGTCGTGCGCTTTCAACACGACACCCATGCCGCCTTGCCCGATGACTTCGGTAACGGGATACCGATCCAGCATTCCCATGCCCGATCCAGTCGGCTGCAGGATCGGAACCAGCCAATCAACGTCGATGCGATTTGCACTCGATTCGTCCGTCTCACCCGAAGTGGTATTACATTGTCGCAGCACGTCGATCGTTTCATCCCACAACGGATCGCTTGCGGCCAGACGTTGCAGAGACTGGCAGCATTTTTCGCAGTGAGACAAATGCGACTGGACGACCTCGCTGCGATCCGGCGGCAAGGTCTCGTCCAACAACTGACGCAGCAGTTCATCGTCGAAGTGTTTTTCAGTCGGAGCAATCATGGGACGGTTCACTCGTTCGATCGGTCGTCGACCAATTCGCGGATTCTTTTGATGATGCGACAACGGGCGACGTAAACAGCACCTTCTTCGATGCAAAGTTCTTTGGCAACGTCGGCAATGGGGTGTCCATCGATCGACGATCGCCAAAACGCGATCCAGTTCGTCTCGCCGGTACGTTGGCGAACTTCCGCCGCCGCCCATCGAAACAACTGACGTCGGCGATCCGTGTCAAATTCGGCGCTCGCAGCCTCATCGACGGCGACGAGGTCCAGATGGTTGGCGACACCCACCGCATCGATCGTCTCGCGACGCGAGGCAGATTTACGCAATCGGTCGATCGTTGCGTTGCGGGTGATGCGACCAAGCCAACCTCGAAACGTTCCGTCCTGGTCGATTTGAAAAAGTGCGATCGATCGAGAAACGGAAATCAAAACTTCTTGCACAATCTCGCGAGCATCCGCGTCCTGAAATCCTCGCCGCCGGCACATCGCGTAAATGACCGGTTCGTACACTGAGTGGAAATCTGTCCAGGCCTCGTGATCGCGCGCATTTTTCAGTCGAACCAACAGGCTCGGGCGGGTCGTCGGCTGGATTTTCAGTCCACTCATCAAAATTGCGTAATATTTTTCGCGGCGACAGCGCGCAAAACGGCTGTCGTGAAACGTTTTTGGGGGCAAGCCTACGCCCGTCTGCAAAGACTAACGGACGCGGCTGGGTGATTCTTGCGCCGCCTGGTCAAAATTCCGCCAAACGGGTGTGGCAGAGATTCTTTTTTCGCGCCTTGATTTCGTTCGATACTTGCCAATAGAGACAGTGTTCAAACACACGTGCTGACAAAACTTGAACTGGGGAAGAATAAGATGGAAGCTCGATCAGACAAAATCAAAGGCTGTTGCCCGTCGGGTCACCATGTTCGTGGCGACGTATCGATGGCTGGCCGTAAGGTTCGTTGTCCGCATTGCGACGTCGCCTTCGTATTCGCGCCACCAGACCGCGCCGTCGTCGTTTCATCGAAATCGTCGTCCGTGACAGAATCCAGCATCATGCGGATTCTGGGCGATGCCGATCCGTTGCCACCGGCACCGGTGCAACATCGCATCAAGACACGTCCGTGTCCGAAGTGTTCCGTCGCGATCTCGGAAGCCGTTGCGGTGTGTGGTCACTGCAAATGTTATGTCGGTGCGATGCCTTCATTCTTGCGAGAAATGGCCTAGCGCGAATGCTGGTACGGTCATGCTTCATCGTGTAGCCGATCGGTCATCCGGCGACGAACGCCGATTGACGACGGTCCAACGCGAACTGCGAAGCATCGAAACCATAATCTCGCACGTGCCGGATCCGAGAGCGGTTCCGTACAACGATGACGCGGCGATCCGTGGCAGGTTGGGTAACGAAAGTTGCCAATTGTACATCGACATCGCGAAAAACACGTTCGTCGCGACGACGCATAGAAAGATAAAGACGATCGCAATCCAGCGCCGATGCCTGAGGCTGTCGCTGGATTCCGTCTCCGGCGTCAACGTCACGGTCATGATGTAGATGATGGCGGCCGTCGATAGCGATCCCCAGATCGCAAAGAACGCCAAGCCAAGAATCATTTCTTCGGTGCTTATCGCCAACAGCACCGCGAATCCGATCGCGAAAAACACCGTCAACTCGAACAACGACAAAAGATTCGTCGGCGCGATCGACACGGCGCGCGGGCCGCTCTGGTGCGATAGCGTCCAAGGCGTAAACAACTGGACAAAAACGGCGACGGTGCCGGCGGCAAGAAAGTGCGCGAACAAGCAAGCGAACGGCGGTATCCAAAAGTCTCGATTCAACGGTTCGCCCAGCGCCGCCGAAAGAACCAGGATAAACGTGGCGCTACCGGGCACCGTCATCACGATCGCCACCAGAACTCGCAACATCACGGGCCGATGCCAGAACATTGCCATCGCGACGGCGAACGAAATGGCGACCATCGGCGGTACCAAAACGGTTTGAATCGCCATCATCATCGGCAGGAATGTTCCCAGCGATCCCAACCATTCTTGCGTCCACGCGATCATCAACGCGACCGTTAGTCCGATCGCGACCACCAGCATCGTGATCGAAAGAACGCCGCCGACGATACTTTCGCGCGCGTACATCGTGCGGCCGCCCGATTGAAGCAGCGACCGTCGATACGAACGCGAACTCATGTATTGCGAGATCGCGATTTGGTCGTCGGACAAATCGGACAACAGGGATTTCGGATCATCCGTCGAATCACTCACTCGGTTGTTCTCCATTTTGATCGCCGCCCCGCCGAATCACGCACTGCCAACCGCACGCCCGCAACCACCATTGACCGAGTGTGAGCGTTAGCATGAACAACGCCGTGCCGACGACGCTTGCGATCATCACGATGTTCCATTGCTGGTCTTGATTGAGCGAATAAATCGTTTCATCAAAACGCGAAAACGCGTACATACTGGCAATCAGCATCGCGATGTAACCGCACACGAATCCGACGAAGGTCCCGAACCACCGTGGGCCATCCGGATTCAGTCGTGATGCAATGACTGCGATGACACCAACCGTGGTGACGATCGCGACAACCGACGCCACAACGATTTCCCGCCAGGTGTCCCGATTGCGAACCAGCACGGCGATGGCAAAGAGTATCGATGCGATCGTGATCAGCTCTAGAATTTCGTAAGTACCGAGGCGCGGCAGTTGGCGGGGTGTCTCGCGAGCCTGCGACAGCGACCATCCGCCCCACAATTGCATCGGCAGGGATACGACCGCACAGGCGACGGCATAGGCAAGGACTTGCAACGCAACCTTCGGCCACACATCGCCGGCATCCAAAAATGCTAGAGGTTCGAGCCCGAACATCAGCATCATGACGCCTGGGGTAAGCATCATCACGGCGACGAAAAAACGTTTGGCCAGCGACACGTACCACATGGAACTGGTCACCGCAATCATGGACAAGCAAACGAAGATCGGTGCGAACGTGAACTGCACCATCGCGATCCAAAACGCAAACGTCAGGTTCATGAATCCGCCCAGGATCCAGATGCCGTAGGCCGCCGCCATGGCTGAAAGGATCCAGAACGCGCCCAAGCCATAGAACGCCATCGCGATGCTAAGTCCGTCTTCCTTCTCCAATTCCAAGGTGTACGCGCGAAGCACGCGGCCGCTGCCTGGATCGGCAATCGCTTCGTCGCTTTCGTCGGATTTTGATCGCGATTGTTTGTATTGGTCCGAAGCGAAATATGCTGCGACGGCGATCTGGTCTGGCGTCAATTTGGATTCACCGCCCGGTTCTGATTCAATCGCCTGAGTCGTCGTTGGGTTTGTCATCAGCCATTTGCCGCATCAGGTGTTCGGTCGCGATCTTACGAGTATCGGGGTTGCGAACGCACCTTTCAACTTCCGAAACCGGATCCGAACTCATTTTTGCAAGCACCGACAACAGCGCCGACGTCGCTTCGGTATCTTCGAATTTGATCGCCAGTTCGACTTGTCGGCAAACGGACGGCGATAGCGGCGCAAGGTCGGCGGCATGCCGCTGGATCAACTCGACAACCGGAATCAGGTCGAACGAAGGGTCGTTCAGCAGTTTCTCGATGCGTCGTTGAAACGGCCCAATGGGCATCGACCGCTGGCTGGCGGAATGCAGCGCCGCTAAGGCGATGGCGTTGACTCGATTTCCAATCAGCGAGCGGATCGTCGAATCGATCACGGTGTCGCCCGCCGGGGATCGGCCGAGTAACCGAATGGCCAGTACGGCGATCTCACGATCTTTAGACTGCGCGAGACGCTTCGCTGGCTCAACTGCCACCTCGGGCAGCGCGTCCTCTTTGGCGAGCGCATAGGCTGCCGCCATTGCGAATGCGGGATCGTCGCCGGCTAACCAAGTCGTGAGGTCCGACGTACTTCGATCGGTGCCGGGAATACGCTCGGCGTCGAACAGAAGTTGCCCGCCGCCCGCCTTATGCTTTGCAAAAAACTTTGTCGCCGCATCGGCCGTCTTCTTCGCATCGGGTCTCAGTGACTGCATCCAACGGGGCGACGTTTCCCCGCGAAGCCGTGCCATCAGCGCCAACGCGTATCCGATTTCCATGGCGCTGTAGTAACCGCTTCGCGACATCGACCATCCCGAGTAACCCGCCGCCGTCCAATGTGACTCTTGCAACGACGCCGTGCTGGCCAGGACGCCCAAACCCATCGCGATGGGCAACAGCGTTGTTGTCCGCGGGTGATGGTCGAGCGGACGTGGGGCGGCCTGCCCGATCCAAAAGTGGTGCGCCAACTGATTGGCGACTTCGATCGTCGTTCGAAGCGGATCGGCGGCCGCATCGCGATGAATTTCCACCTCGTCGTCGCTGTACTTTGACGCAAACGAAAACTCGTCGTCGTCGCGGACTGTCCATTGCAGGTCACGCCCATTGATTTGTAATCGCTCGGACAGTTCTGCTACCGCCGCATCCACAAATCCATTGCTGCCATCGCGATCCAATCCCAGTTCGCTGATGTCGGTGACGATGTCTGATCGAATGGCTCGATGACGGCCTAGCACTTCCACGTTGCGACGCAGCAACAACTCGATATCGACGCGTGCGAACGTTGACAACGGAGGCCGTGGAAAGAAAAGTCGAAACATGTCAATTCAACCGGCAGTTGTCGATCAATCGGGTCGTCCCGATACGTGCGGCGATCAAAGCCTGTGCCGGTCGACTCAAGTCGTCGATGCGTTGCAACGTGTGTGCGTCGACGACTTCGGCATATTGCAGTTCGTCGACCGGTTTCAAGACTTCTCGCATGGCCGATTCGATGTTCGCAATGCTCTGGTCGCCGTGATCGGCCATTTGTTTTGCCGTTCGCAGAGCCTTGGATAACGTAAGTGCTGCTTGACGTTCGTCGGATGACAGATAGCGATTTCGACTGCTCATCGCCAACCCGTCGGGATCGCGAACCGTTTCGCCGGCAATGATCTGGATACCGAAATTCAAGTCGCGGACCATTGCTTCGATGACTTTCCATTGCTGATAGTCCTTGCTGCCAAAGATGGCATGCGTGGCGGGAATCAAATGGAACAGTTTGGCGACGACGGTTGCGACTCCGCGAAAATGACCCGGGCGAAAAACGCCATCGAGCGGTTGGGCAACGGCCGGTGGTTCGACAAACGTGCTGTACCCGTCCGGATACATTTCATTGTTCGACGGTGCGAATATTGCGGTTGCGCCAGCCGCTTCGACGGCCCGGGAATCGGCATCAAAAGTCCGCGGGTATTTGTCGAGATCTTCGCCCGGTGCAAACTGAGTTGGGTTCACGAAGATGGTAACGATTGTGTGGTCACACAGGCTGGCACTCTGTCGAACCAGCGACACGTGGCCGTCGTGAAGGGCGCCCATCGTCGGCACGAGTCCAACCGTTTCAGAGCGGCGGCGAATGGACGATACCCATTGGCGGGCTTGGTCGCCCGTAGACAAGATTTGCATGGAAGGAATCAGATCGTCGACGTCGCTTCGTCCAACACATTTTCGCTCACGTAAATCGGCAGCGGCGGTGAAAACGTAACGGCAACGGCGATCGCGTCACTGGGACGTGAGTCGATTTCGATGGATGTACCGTCCTGTTTCCTCAACACGAGTTTGGCGAAATACGTGCTCTTGTTCAGGTCGCTGATGATGACGCTTTCGATCGTCGCACCGAGCGAATCCGCGATGGTCACGATCAGGTCATGCGTCAGCGGTCGCGGCGGTTCGTAGTCTTCTTTGACGCGACGGTCGATGTTGGTGGCTTCGAAGATGCCGATCAGAATCGGGAACTCGCGCTGGCCGTCGACTTCTTGCAAGTAGATGACCTGATTCTCGGTGAGCTCGGAAATGATAATCCGCGCAAGTTGCATTTTGACGGGCATGTCGGTTGATTCGCCAAAAGGTTGAGAAGGAGATGACAACGCAGGCCGTAGTATAGCGTACGTGTCGCCCCCGGACGGACCCTTGTTGACTGTTTGTGGCCCTGCGAAGCCATTCGCAGGGTGCGTGGTTTTGGACACGGCTTTGCAGCTTACTTCCCGCGAACGGCGTCGCGGGTCCACGTAGGGTTGCCCGTCTTCTAGGATTCTAGGCGAAAGATCGATACGCCCAGCGGTGGCATCGTGATTTCGATGCTGTCAGGACGGTCGTGATGCCCGACGCCGATCGACTTCACGCCGGGATAGTTGCCGACATTCGTGCCGCCGTAGGCTTCCGAGTCGCTATTGAAAATTTCTTTCCAGAAACCCGCTGCAGGCACGCCGACGCGATACTGTTGGCGTACGACGGGCGTGAAGTTACAGCAGACCAAGATCGGCGTTGAACCGTCGCTGCTTTTTCGCAGATAGACCAGAACACTGTCCTGGTGGTTCATCGCATCGACCCACTCGAACCCTTCGTGCGAAAAGTCCAAGTCGTGCAGCGATTTGTTATCGATCACGATTTGATTCAAGTCAGCGACGCACTGTTGGATGCCTCGGTGAGTTGCGAAATCAAGCAACTCCCATTGCGGTCCGTCGTCGTGATTCCATTCGTTCCACATGCCCAGTTCGCCACCCATGAACAGCAAATTCTTGCCGGGGTGAGTCCACATGTAAGCGTAGAGCAGTCGCAAGTTTGCAAACTTTTGCCACATGTCGCCTGGCATCTGCGACAGCAACGATCCTTTGCCGTGGACCACTTCGTCGTGCGACAGCGGAAGCATGAAGTTTTCGGTAAAGGCGTATATCAAACTGAACGTCAATTCGTTTTGGTGAAATTGACGATGGATCGGTTCGTTGTGGAAGTAACGAAGCGTATCGTTCATCCAACCCATGTTCCACTTGTACGTGAATCCCAATCCGCCATCGTGTACCGGACGCGACACGCCCGGCCACGCGGTTGATTCCTCGGCCGCGGTGACGACGCCCGGGAATTTTTCGTGAACGACGGAATTGAATTCTCTTAAGAATTCGATCGCGCCCAAGTTTTCGCGACCGCCGTATTCATTGGGTACCCATTCGCCCTCTTCGCGGCTGTAATCCAAATACAGCATCGATGCGACTGCGTCGACGCGCAGGCCGTCGATGTGATACTTTTCCAACCAAAACAAAGCGTTCGCGACGAAGAAATTGCGGACTTCGTTTCGACCATAGTTGGGAATCAGCGTTCCCCAATCTGGGTGCTCGCCTTGGCGAACGTCGGCGTGTTCGTACAGCGGCGTACCGTCGAATTTGGCCAACCCGTGTCCGTCTTTGGGGAAGTGGGCGGGAACCCAATCGACGATGATGCCGATATTGTTTTGGTGCAGGTAATCGACAAAGTACATGAAGTCATCGGGCGAACCGTGACGGCTGGTCGGTGCAAAGTATCCGACGGCCTGGTAGCCCCATGATCCCGTGAACGGATGCTCGTTGATGGGCATCAGTTCGACGTGCGTGAAGTTCATTCGATGGCAATAGTCGACCAAGCGTTTGGCGAGATCGCGATAGTCCAACCATCCGTGCGAACGTGTGCCACCCTGTTGCCAGCTGCCCAAGTGAACTTCGTACACGTTCATCGGTTCGTGCATCGGATTCCAATCGCGACGCGACTCCATCCATTCGTCGTCCGACCACGTGTGCTTGGACAGGTCGGCGACGATCGATGCGGTCAACGGCGGCAACTCGGCCGCGAACCCGACCGGGTCTGCTTTATCGATCCACTGGCCGTGAGCATCGCGGACACGGAATTTGTAGCGATCGCCGACGCGAGCGCCCGGTACGAACAATTCCCAAATGCCTTGGTCGCTGCCTTGTGCTGTATGAGCACGTCCGTCCCAACCGTTGAAGTCACCGACGATCTGGACCGTTTGCGCGTTGGGCGCCCAGACGGCAAAGTTGACACCGTCCGTGCCATCGACGGTGCGAAGATGGGCACCCAATCGATCGTAAAGTTGATGATGCCGACCTTCCCCGATCAGATAGCGATCAAAATCCGTCAGAATGGAAGGCACAGAATGCGGATCGGGCATGTCAATCATTTCACCGTCTCGGTTGGTAATCTGGATGCGGTACTTGGTGTTGTTTTTCGCAGCTTCATGCTCACCGTCTAGGCTAGCAGTATCTTCGCTTCCATGGTGTTGCGCGTCGATCGCATCATTGGAATCGTCGGAAATATCGCAAATTGCCTCGAAAAAGCCGCCTGGGTGCAACTGACGCATCGGCCGACGCGTACCGCTTGTAGTATCAATGATCCACGCCGCCTTGGCATCTGGCAAGAAGCTGCGCACCGCAACAGCCGCTTGTCCCCGATAATCCACAGGATGGATACCTAAGATACTGCTAGGGTTCTCGTGAGTCCCGTTGATGAGGCGTCCAATGCTTGACAGCGAAACTTGAGTTTGCATGAGAGATCGATTTTACGTAACGAAGTTCGAGGGGCAGGTGAGTTCGCGAGCATGCGGGCGCCATCGGCGACCACGTCTCGTCCTAGGTTTGGCAAAGGTCAGCGGCCGAGAACCGTCGCCTTGCCGTGTTGGATTCGGATGAAGCAGCCGTTCCGAGCAGCCATCGGCGAAGCTGGTCTTTCGGGCCCGCATCGACGCGCCGTGTCGGTACGCCGACGTGTCCTTGGTCGATTCGCAAGTGCGTTGCGCCATCGGTCGCAGTATTCGAAGCACCTGCAAACGACTCGCTGGGTTCGAGCGTGCGGTGAACCGACGGTGCGGCAACGGTGCTGACCAACCGTGACGAAACCAAACACGCTTCGACGCGATGGATCGACAACGCGCGATCGACGCGACGCCAAAGATCGGCATGTTGGACGTCGATGCGGCGACCAAAGTGTTCCCACACGAAGTTGTTCTCGCGCCAACGTGGAAGCGAGTCCGACAACGATCGGATCAAGTAGCGGTTCGTGCTCAGCAAGGTGACTCGCGAAGCACCCTCGATCGATTCGAGACCTCGCACCGTGGCCAGCAACGTCAAGCGATTCAAATCGCCAAGGTCGTCGTCGCTGGCTTCGAGGATCAATTCGCCGCTTGCCGATTCAAGCGTGAACCGCCAGTTGCCTTGATTGAGTTCGATGGACTGGGCCTGGCACACCAGCAAGTAGTCCGAGCAAACAGCTTCCGACGAAATGGGGTTAGGCGTGGAGGGGACGTTCACAGGAAATGATTCCAGTTCGATGGGTCTATCGCACCACCAACGACTCGCCTTCGTCGTCGATAGCGCAAAAATGGGAAAGCTCCGATCCATCGGAAGTCCACGGATGCTCAAAGCGTGCTTGGAAAGCTCGCTTCGACCGCCGCATGAACTACGTGTTCGGCAAACTTTACCCCTCACCCAAACTTTGTCTGGAACAAAAGGCTTCTCTTGTTTGACATGCCCCGGATCGAAACCTATATCCGGCACGATCGGAAACAATAGAGGCGACAGCCGCACCGGGACACGATCGCAGCGGCTACCGCCGAGCCGATTCGCAAGCTCTTTTCACGGGCCTGATGGCTCTCCATCCGTAGCCATCCGGCGTCGCATCGCTTAAAACCGGCCTCTCGATTACGTTTCATTCACCTCCGAAGAACTACGTCATGCCCGAAACCGAATTTGGCCCCACCAAAGCCCTCGTCGGCGTCATCATGGGCAGCCGCAACGATTGGGACACGATGATGCACGCGTCGGAAGTGCTCGCGGAACTGGGCGTCGAGCACGAGAAATTGGTCGTTTCGGCCCATCGTACGCCCGCTCGGATGGTCAATTACGCCACTTCCGCGGCGTCCCGCGGTTTGCAGGTCATCATTGCTGGCGCCGGCGGCGCCGCTCACTTGCCTGGGATGGTTGCATCCGAGACGAATTTGCCCGTGATCGGTGTCCCTGTGCAAAGTCGCGCCCTGCAGGGACTCGATTCGCTGCTTTCGATCGTCCAGATGCCCGGCGGAATTCCGGTTGCGACGATGTCGATCGGAAAGTCGGGTGCTCGGAACGCGGGTATCCTTGCCGCCCGCATCTTGGCACTTTCCGACGATGCCCTCCGTATCCGTTTGGAAACGTTTGTCCAGCAACAGACCGATGCGGTGTTGGAATCAGCCGAACTTTGATGAGCCAGCCCATGAACAATCGCGATGAAAAGAAAATGAAAATGAAAACGATTCTTCCGGGATCCACCATCGGGATGGTCGGTGGCGGACAGCTCGGACGGATGTTCGCGATCGCCGCTTCATCGATGGGCTATGACGTGGTCGTCTTTTGCGAGGGCGTCGATACGCCGGCTGCCCAAGTCGCCAGCGGATCGGTCGTCGGGAAGCTAGATGACAAGGACGCGATGGATGCTTTCGCCAGTCAGTGCAATGTGATCACGCTCGAATTCGAAAACATTCCCGCCGCAACGATTGCGAGGTGCGAGCAATTCGCGTCGACGTATCCGTCTGCATCCGTGTTGGCGACCGCGCAAGATCGCTTGATCGAAAAAAACACACTGCAAGATTCCGGCTTGCCGGTCACGCCCTTTGCGAAAGTGAACGATGCCGAATCTCTAAACGCCGCTGGCAAGACACTGGGTTGGCCGATGGTCGTGAAGACGGCTCGCAGCGGTTACGACGGCAAGGGGCAATCGAAAGTGGAATCCGCCGCCGATGCGGAGCAAATCGATTGGACCGCATGTGACGCATGGATCGCCGAAAAATGGGTGCCTTTCGATTGCGAAGTCTCAGTGGTCGTCGCCCGACGTGCCGACGGAGTGTCGAAGTGCTTTCCGGTTTTCGAAAATGCACACGCCAACCATATTTTGGATGTGTCGGTCGTCCCCGCATCGGTGTCGCCGGCGGTTTCCGAAGAGGCCAAACGAATCGCCACGTCGGCGGCCGAGACTTTGAACGTGGTCGGATTGTTGTGCGTCGAGTTCTTTGTCGACGGCGAAAATCTGATGATCAACGAAGTCGCACCGCGACCGCACAATTCGGCGCACTTGACGATCGAAGCGTGCGTCACCAGCCAGTTCGAGCAGCATGTCCGCGCCGTGTGCGGCTTGCCATTGGGATCGACGGAACTGAAGTGCCCGGCCGCGGCGATGGCGAATTTGTTGGGCGATGTTTGGACCGGCGCAGCCTCGTCGCCCGCTTGGGACCGCGCACTCGATGACGCCGACGTGTCGCTTCACTTGTACGGAAAACGCGAAGCCAAACCGGGACGCAAGATGGGCCACCTGACCATCACCGGTCGTGACGCGACCGACGCAAGGCAACGCGTCGTTGCGGCACGTGATCGACTGAAATAGCGAGTGAACCTCTGCAGCAGCCGCCAGTTGCGGCCTACAACATCTGCATTCGCTGATTCCGCATGACCGTCACATAGCGTGCAAGGACATAGACCGAGATCGCGGTCAGTACCCCCGCCGCATCGGCGACGAAATCCATCACGTCCGCCTGGCGGCCCGGAACCAGCATTTGCGTCAATTCGTCAAAGGCGGCATAGGCCATCGCAACCAGCGCGATGATGCCGAATCGCTTCACCAACTTTTCGGAAGTGGTGGCGTAACACATCAGCATCGCCAAGCCAAAGAAGGCACTGAAATGCTTGATTTTATCGTTCACCCGCGGCGAAAAATCGTGGACTGCGGGCAAATGTGTACCCGTGAATATCGCGATCCAGTAGACTGTGAGTGCGACGATTGCCAGTCGAACGCCTAGCAAAGAGATTTTGGTGACCGGACGCATCGGCAAGGCTTCGATCAAGTAGGCTGGCTGTTGTTTCCAATCCGTGCGGAAACTTTTTCGGACGAGTGGGCGAGACTGCAGCACGTGGTTACTCGTTTGGGAATGGAACCGTCGTCGTATCCAGATTTCCGATCGGCACATCTCATAAGGCCGGCAAAATCGACAGAGTCCGCATTCCTTCCATCGATATTTATAGGTGCCGTTCGTGAATCGTTTTGCGACATGCGTCGTTTTTTCGTTTTTGCTGTTTTCTTTGCCGCTAGCGACCGGTGACGACCCGGTGTCTGCCCCCGTCGCTGAAGCGGATATGCCTGGGAAGACGGTCGAGAAACCGGACTCGGCCCCAAAATTCGATTGGCGGCCTATGACGGGCAAGTGGGTCAGTAGCCAATTCGGCGGCGACGGGTCTTTGGAAATCAAGCCAGACGCAAAGAGCGGCGATTCGGTCAAATTGGGGGTCGGTGATCCGTTGTCGGGCGTGCGATGGGAAGGCGATGCGCCGAAAGAGAGTTTCGAGATAGAAGTGGAAGCGCGCCGTACCGATGGCTTCGATTTTTTCTGTGGCTTGACCTTTCCCGTCGGCGAAAAGAACGTGACCTATGTGCTGGGCGGTTGGGGCGGCGGTGTCGTCGGCATCAGCAGCATTGACGGGCTTGATGCCAGCGAGAATTCGCAAACGTATTACCAAACCTTCGAGAACGGTACGTGGTACAAGGTCCGCGCCCGTGTGGACCCCTATCAGATTCAAACTTGGGTCGACGATAAATTGTCGATCGAACAGCCTCGCGAAGGTCACTCGTTTGGTTTGCGTTATGAAATGGAAGTCTGCATGCCGATCGGCATCGCCGCCTACATGTGCGACGTCGAATATCGGAAACCTCGTATCCGCTCGCTAACCGAAACCGAATTGGCGGAAGCGAAGCTGGCTGCCGAGAAACGCAAGGCGGAAGACGAATGATTTTGCGTAGCGACCAACCGATGGATGACGAAGGTGATCGTGGTGGCGACGGCGACGAGGGAATCCTATTGGCTCAGTTCGATGCCCACTGGATGACCCGTGCGCTCGAGCAAGCTCATGAAGCCGCCACGGCCGACGAAGTACCCGTCGGCGCCGTGATCATCCGCGACGGCGACTTGATTGCGTCGGCATCGAACCAACGCGAATCGCTTCACGACCCGACCGCGCATGCCGAGATGATTGCGATCACACAAGCCGCCGCGTCGATCGAGGATTGGCGGTTGGAACGGTGCACGTTGTACGTCACCCTTGAACCCTGTCTGATGTGCGCCGGCGCGATCTTGCAGTCGCGAATTCCTCGCATCGTTTTCGGCGCATCGGACCCCAAAGGCGGCGCCGTGACCAGTCTGTACCGAGTGCTTGAAGACACCCGGCTGAATCATCAATGTTTGGTCACGTCCGGCGTGATGGCCGAGGCGGCAGGACGAATTTTGACCGATTTTTTCGCGTCAAAGCGAGCTATGGGTAAAAAGTAGCGTCGCGTTACCGACTATCCTGTTGGACATCGTGCCCGTCCACTTTCCCTCGCTTTCGTGAGTTCTTTGCAATGCGACGTACTTTTGCGTTCACCCTGTCCGCCATCCTTTCCCTGTCGATCGCCGGATTCTCCGGCGCGGAAGAATATCTCAACGGCATCACCTGGGACACTCCGCCGATTGTGACACCCGGCGAAACGGACAACGCGCCACCGGCCGACGCGGTCGTCCTGTTCGATGGCACGGACTATTCGAACTGGAACGGCGCCGAAACGTGGACGATCGAAGACGGCGCGGCCATCGTTGGCAAGGGATTCATCGTCAGCAAAGATGAATTCGGTGATTGCCAACTTCACGTCGAGTGGTCGGCGCCGCTGCCCGCCGAAGGCACCGGCCAAGGTCGTGGAAATAGCGGCATCTTCATGATGGGCAAATACGAATTGCAGGTGCTGGATTCTTACGAGAACGAAACCTATCACGACGGCCAAGCGGGTGCGATCTACAAACAAACGCCACCGGCGGCAAACGTCAACCGAAAGCCGGGCGAATGGAACACTTACGACATCGCGTGGACAGCGCCACGATTCAATGAAGATGGATCGCTGAAGTCGCCGGCCTACATGACGGTTTTCTTGAACGGTGTGTTGATCCACAATCACTTCGAACTCAAGGGGGATACTCCCTTCAATCGTCCGCCGGAATACAAGGCGCATGGCGAAAAGGGTCCGATCTCGATCCAAGATCACAAGAACCCCGTCCGCTTCCGCAACATTTGGGTCCGCGAATTCAAGCAAGCCGCGGGCGAACAAACCGCAGAACCGTACCTGCGATAAGCGTTCGGATTGACAACGTGGGATAGCATTCCAGGCTGTCATTTCAGGCGAGTTTCAATGACAACCTGGAAGCCTCTCCCACTTGTTGTTCGCACCGCGCGACGGGTCGCTCGTGGGAACTCCCGGTAACTCTTGGGAGCCCGCCTAGCGAAAAGCCAAGTACCCCCAAACAAGGACGTTGGGGGTCCATGCGTCGACGGTGAATTCTTCTAACATCGGCCAACCGCCCAAGTCCCAGTACGCTTCGTGCGTCGGCCAGGCGTACGGGTTGGGCTGAGTGACGTTGCCGATGACCCATTTTATCGGCCAAGTGGTTCCTTCGTCATTCCATTTTTCGAAGTCGATGTTGCCGTACGGCGTCAGTCCTTCGGGCACGGGTTGGCCTGTGAATCGTGCGTCCAACTTGAAGACATGTTTGACTGGGTTGGCGCCCACGCCGGTCGTGTAAACGAGATTGTTGGGGTTGCACCCGCTTTGGAACTGAGTCGCTTGGACGGCGCCGATCAGGTATTCCAGTTTGCCGGTCAACGCATGCGCGCGTGTCATGTCATACGCGTCAGCAGTCGAATAGAAGCCGATGAATTGCGGTTTCCATGGATCAACGCTGGTCACGTTGAATGCGTTCTTCGATGCATACTCCATTCCGCGAACGGCCAGTCGTTCGATTGCTGCAATGGCTTTTGTTTTTATCCCATCGTCGCCCATGCCCGGCGGAAGCCGCGCGTAGTGAAACGCATGGTCACGCTGGATCGCCGTTCCATAACGGAACAACTCCGGTTGATCGGCAGTCAGCACCGTGTTTTCGAGAAAAACGTCGTGATACCGTTCGTCGCGTGTTGTGCGATAGAGTTCCAGTGCGGCAAGGTTGCGATAGTCGGTGGCTTCCCACGTCGACGGACGATCTTTGGTGAGTCCCGCTGCTTCGTCACGATCAAAATCGAGTTCCGCAAATGCCATGGCTCGCTTGCCACTTTCAAGGAAGTCCGCCGCTCGGCCCGCATCAAACGGTTCGATCAATCGAGACAAGCGGGCTGCGACAGATGCGTAACACCAACTGGATAAGTAGTCCGGCGCGTACGCATAGCTGGGAAAACTGTTGTGCCAACTGGTTTCCATCGGCCTCGGATCGCCGCGACTTTCTAGCCCCATGCCGACACCGCCGTTTGCAAGCTGTAACCGACGGAAGCAGGAGAACTCAAAGACCGCTTCGGCAAGCATGTCAGGCAGATCTCCGTCCTTCGGAATGTTCAAGTCGAACGTGCGAAGCCGCTCGGGAAACTGATCGAAGAGTTCTAACATGGCCATCGTCACTCGCATGTGAGTGACTCGGCGAGGGTTCCAGTCACCCGCGTCGTGATAGCCGCCCCAACCGGGCGCAGGTTCGCCCGTGTCGCCGGCAACCAGTTGCTCGAACGCTTCGTTGCCTGCCTCGACGGCTCGATAAGTCGAACGCGTCACGCGATAACCGTCTTCCGGATTCATGTCGCGCGGCTTGCGAAAGTTCGTGAGCGGTGGACCGAGTTCGATGCCGGACCGATTGTTGTACAGACCACGTAACTGCGATCGCCATGCCGACGTCCAAACATCTTGCCCTATGGTAAACGGATACGAACAACCGACTCCGTCGACGACAACGCGGTAACGACCGGCTGTTCGAAAATCGCTGAAGTCCATTCGTGCGACGTCGGTCCCATTGAAGTTGGCCGAGCGAGCCATCGCTTCCGGTTTGCTTGATGGGAAGTGACACTCGCCCGTTCCACGATGAGCCACGCGTCCGGTCGCATCGTCGACGATCGAAAACGGAAAGCGTTCCGGTTGCTTTTGCGGTCCGCCGGTACCCAACCAGCACGATACGAACGCTCGCTTGACGGGATCGTCAGTCCGAAAGCCGATTTGATGCACATGCACCGATTCGCTACGAACGGTACGCGGATCGAAAGTCAGCGTGGCCTCGCTTTTCTGAGTGTTGAGTCGTCCCATGGCAACATTCATCGTCGAACCCGCCGAGATCGGTTCGGAAAGATGCAGATAGAGCGTGTGGTGAAGCGAGAGTTCCCGCGATCCTTGTGCCCAACCGTTGACGCGTGACTTTCGCGAAACACGCACAGGCGTGAACGCAGGATTTCCGTCGATTCGGATCTGGAAGTTTTCGGGATCGTCGGCGACAAACAGCAACAAGGGATCTCCGGAGACTCGTTCCCACGTTACCAACCAATTTCGGTCATTGCCGATCAACGAACCGATGGTTTCGCCGCCGCGAACCAACTGATACTCGACCACATCGCCGTTCTGATCTTTGCGCTGGACGATCGTATCGTCGGGTTCGGATCGGTATGCTTGATGCTTGCAAGTCGACATTTTCCCCGCAAGAATTTCGATCGCCACGACGTCTGCCGCCGCCATGCTGGTTCGCACCACGCGCGGCGAATTCTCGGTTCGTTCAGAGAACTGTTCCAGCAAACGATTTTGTTCTTGCAGTTTTTCTTCGGCTTGTTTCGACTTTTGATCGGAGGATCGTTGTCGTTCCTGCAGCATTGATTTCGTTGCTGCTACAACGGCGACTTGGTCAATTTGGATATCTGCCGCAACGTTCCCGGCCCAATCGCCCGTGATCTGCCACTGCACCACACGATCGACCTCCATCGGACCATCGACAGGTTCTTCGGTGGAGTTCGGCGCTTGCAGCGAAGCACCATCGCGAGGCGTGATCCAGTGCCATTGGCCATCCGAAGGCGGCAAGTCGAATTGCCAAACGGGCTTGTAGTCGCTTTCACATACCAGGATCAACCGAACGGATTGCATTTGGTTGTTGGGGCCCGTTCTAACGCGCATCGCGGGTGACCCATTTTCATTTTCCGTTAGATCGATCGAGACGTTCAATCCCGCGCCGCCTTGATTGGTGACGCCCGCGATGATTGCGATTCCGTCGGTCGTCTTGGCTTTGTCCTGCCACGTTCCATAGGCAAACAAGAACGGTTGATCAAAGTCGGCAATCACCGCTTGTCTCGGCGGCGATGTCGGTTCCTGAGCATCGGCCATCGTTTGAGTCAAAAGACAGCAAGCGACAGTCGCGAATATCTGGTCGGGTCGAATTGGAAAACGCATCGTGATCTGTCGCCTGAATTCATAGGGCTTTGAGTATCGACGTTCGCGGTCGGTTGCCCATTGTAGCCCGCCCAGTTGCGGTCGCTCAGTTGCGGTCGCTCAGATGCGGTCGCTCAGATGCGCCCGCTCAGTGCCGCCCACCCGGGCTATTCGCATTGGGTTAGAATCTAGCCTCGCGTGCTGGCGCACCGAATCGCCCGCGCCACCGATCACCCGTCGTCTATGCGGCTGGCAACTTGCTTTCGCCCCCACCTTTGTGCCCCCTGGATGCCATGAGAGTCGCTTTTCCTGCAATGCTTTTTGTTTTGATCGCCGTCACAAACGTGTTGGCGGAGGATTCGAAAGACGCGAAGCAGCCGAACATCGTTTTCTTTTTCACCGATGACCAAACGACCAGCACGCTTGGATGCTATGGCAACGGTCAGATACAAACGCCGAACATCGACGCCATCGCCGCACGGGGGACTCGGTTCGAGAATGCGTTCGTCTCGCAGTCGATCTGCTGGGTCAGTCGTACGACGATTCTGACTGGCCTAACCGGACGCAGTTACGGGACCGCCGCCAACCCAGAGTTCGCGCGGGCGGACGCCGTCGAAACACTTTACACCGACGTGCTGCGAGACAACGGTTATCGGACGGGCTATTTCGGAAAGTGGCACGCAAAGATGCCGAAGGAGTTTCAACGCGAAGACCATTTTGACGAAGTCGAAGTGATTGGCCGCAACCCGTATTACAAACGACAAGCCGACGGAACGCTGCGACACGAAACCGACGTGATCGTTGATCGAGGCATCGACTTCGTAAAATCGCAACCCAAGGACAAACCTTTCGCGCTGAACATGTGGTTCAACGCATGTCATGCCGAAGACAGCGATCGTCGACCGGGGATTGGCCATTTCCCATGGCCTCGCGAACTGGACGGCATGTACGACGACATCACGATCCCGAGTCCGCGACTGGGCGATCCGGCAATCTTCGAAGCTCTACCCGACTTCTTGAAAACAACGATCAACCGCGAACGTTTTTTCTGGCGCTGGAATACCGACGCCAAATATCAGACCAACATGCGAGCCTACTATCGCATGGTCACGGGTATCGACCGGGCGATCGGCCGTTTCATGGACGCACTTGACGAGGCCGGATTGGCGGAAAACACGATCGTTGTTTACACCGCGGACAACGGGTACTACATGGGCAATCGCGGATTGGCGGGCAAATGGTCTCACTACGAGGAAGCGTTACGAGTCCCGATGATCATCGCCGATCCTCGGCTGCCGGCCAGCCAACAAGGCAAGACGACCGACGCCATGGCGCTCAACTTGGACCTTCCATCAACCTTCGTGGATTGGGCGGGCGGCGAGATACCGAACCGCTATCAGGGCCGCAGTTTGCGTCCCATTGTCGAAGACGCAAAGCCGACCGATTGGCGAAGCGAAACGTTCCACGAACATTTTGCAGTCCGAAATCGCATTCCCGCCTTCGAAGGTCTGCGCAACGAAAAGTACAAATATGTCCGCTATTTTGACGACGGGAACCACGAGTTCTTGCATGACTTGGTCAACGATCCCGACGAATTGGTGAACCTTGCCCCTGATCCGGATCACGCCGAAACGCTAACGGCGATGCGCAATCGGACGACCGCTGTCGTTGCCGAACTGGGGGGCCCGTTGGACCCGTTGGCCGATCCGTTCACCGATTCAACGGTGCCGCATCCCGAAGCCGCTGCGAACGTGGGTGCCAAAGTGGACAAAGATGGTTTTGTCAGAATCTTTGACGGAAAATCGCTGCGTGGTTGGACGTCACTTTCCGATTCGCCCGACGCGGACTATTGGTCGGTCGAGGACGGAGCCATGACGGGCAAGACGGACGGATCTTTGAAGATGAACCACTTCATCACTTGGGAACAGTCGACGGTTCAGAACTTTGATCTACGAGTCAAAGTCAAGGTGACCGCCGGTGGGAACAGCGGACTGCAGTACCGTGGCACGTCGCGGTCCGATATGGGGCTGGACGTCGTGACGGGCTACCAATGCGATGTCGTCGCGGATAACCCGAACTACAACGGCATGTTGTACGAAGAAAAGGGTCGCCGAATTTTGTCGCATACGGGCCAAAAAGTGATCGTCGACGTCGACGGATCACCTTGGATCGTTGGTGACTTCCCCGTCAAATCGTTCGAAGCGGACCAGTGGCACGACTACCGTGTCTTGGTCGAAGGCAACCATCATCGACACTGGATCGATGGTCACCCGACGGCTGACTTGATCGACTTGGACGTAAATGGCCGATCGCTCGAAGGTGTCTTGGCCGTTCAGGTTCACGTCGGACCGGCGATGAAGATCCAATACAAGGACTTCATGATCAAGCACTTGCCCGACGACCTGCCGTTGATGCAGGCCGCGGATCACCCGATCTCTGACGACGCTGTGGGTGTGAAGCCGCAGGGCAAGTTGCCCAAGAATTGGACACCGCCGATCTACGGCGAACGTCTCCCCACCGCTGCCGCGAACTGAGTCAGATATGAATTTACGATCGAACAGACTGTCAGTTCATCATTTCTTTCTCGCTGTAGTCGCCACTGCAGTCTTTGTTGCCGCTGCGGCTCCGGTGCATGGGGTTGATGCGCGTCCCCGCGCTGACGCGACAGAGATCGCGACCGCAGATCGCCGAATTCGGACTTCGGCAAACGCCGACGGTGTTGCGTCACCGGGTCAGGTCGTCGTCGTCTACTTCACCCCGAAGGATCGAACGCCAGCGGCGGACCACGTTGCTCGGATGCGGCGGATCGTGAATGAAACAGCCGGTTTCTATTCCTCGGAATTGGAACGCCACGGATTCCCCGATCGCACGATGAATGTTTTGCGCAACGCCGATGGCGAGGTAGATGTCATCGATGTTGTCGGGGACGATGCCGATGAAAGCTACGGAAAGCCTGACGGTGGTCGAATTCGTGACGAAGTGATACCGATTTTGCGACAGCGTCAGATCGATCCGGATCGCAGCGTGCTCTTGTTGTTTTGCAATCTGATGGACTACGACGCGGCGAAAAGTACGATTTCACATCACAGCCCATACTATGGCGGCGGCAATCGTCTATCGGGTACCGCGTGGCAGTGTGATTCAGAGTTGCTGGACCCGCTGCGACTTCGAGACACGACGCCGCTGCGAGACGGAGAGTACGGAAATATCACGATCGGAAAGCACGTTTCGATTTTTATCGGCGGTGTTATCCATGAACTAGGTCACGCGTTGGGGCTTCCCCATTGCCGCCAACGAAAGGACGAAGCGGTTCGCGGTACATCCTTGATGGGATCGGGCAATCGGACTTATGCCGAACAGTTGCGTGGGGAAGGGAAGGGCACGTTTCTGACCCAGACGCATGCGATACGATTGGCCGCGCATCCGGCGATGGTGTCTCGCGTTCCACGTTCGGTTGACACAAGATCCAGTGTGCAGTGGAACGATTTGCGAGTGTCCGTGGATGCAAATCGGTCGATTGTGGTTCGAGGCTCCGTCGAGTCTTCGATTGCGATACACGGAGTCATTGCGTATTTCGATCCCGAGGGCCACGGTGACTACGATGCAACGACGGCTTCAGCGGTTCCCCGGGAAGGCGGTGAGTTCGGATTGCAATGTGGCGATCTTCCGCCCGGTCGCCGAGGCCAGTTGCGACTGGTCACCTGTCATGTCAACGGATCCACGACTCAGCGTGTGTTTTCATACGAAGTGAATGGGACGGGGAAGCCGGTCGTTTCCTCGGCGCGGTTGGAGGTCGAGCTTGAACCGATGATCGAGGCGCTCCGACGCGAAAAGCTCGATGAGGCGAAGGCATTTCTAGCGGCGTCGTCGGGGGACGACGAAACGCTGCGTAAAATAGGCCAAGCCGTTATCGATCGTTTCGAAGACACCGACGCCTCGCCCGATAGGAAGTATTTGAGCGAGTGGACGCCCCTTTCCGAGTCCGTCGGGTGGTTGAAGCCAACGTACGATTGCGTCCCCGATCAGCAGCGTTTGCTGTCCATTGATGGTGACTATTTTGCGAGAGGGATTTATGCCCATGCGCCGGCCGAACATGGCTATCATCTCGACGGCGAATGGAAACGATTGACTGGTCGATGCGGCTTGCAAGCCGAGCATCCTGGTAGCGTCGGATTTCAAATTCTTGGTGATGGAAAAGTTCTTTGGCGAGCCAAGAAAATGCAACTCGGTGAATCGGCTACGTTCGACATTCCAGTTGCCGGTGTCAACACGCTCACCTTGCGAGTCGACGAAGGGGGTGATGGAGCGGGGGGCGATTGGGGTGTCTGGATCGAGCCGCTCGTATCGCGATAATTTGATTGGCAACATCCTCGCAGCACGTAAGTGGCGTGCTGGAGTTCACGATTGAGATACTGAAGAGCTGATGGCGAAACGGAAACCGGAAATCAAGATGCGAAGTTTCGGCATCTACGCGGACTGGGATCCCGATACAAAGGAGTTACCTCGCTTTTTGAACGCGACCACGCGGGTCGAAGCGAAAGTGGGTGTGGAATTCGGTTTCATCATCAACGCCAAGAATTGTAAAAATCTTGAACTGGATTTTTGTATCGACCATCCCGGCATTCTGGATGCGGATGGCAAGCGTCGCGAGCCTTTCGACGGCAGTGTGTACGTGAAGTCGAACGATTGGAACTTCTATCTGGGCGACACGATTTGGGAACCCGTTGCCGACAAAATCGGTCTTTGGTGCCTGTTTTTGTCGATGGGTGACACGATCGTCGCACAGAAGACGTTCGACCTTTACCAGGCCGACTGATTGCGGCTGGCAATCCGGACAACCGATGCAATCGACCATGTCAGGGTATTCCTGACACGAATTCTGGTGCCATTCCCTGCCTAAGAGGCGAAGTTGACACAGGCTTCACCTAGCATGACGGCGGCACTTTGGCCGGTTTGAGTTAAGCACGGGGGAAACACGTACTTGGCCCAACGATCTATTCATGAAATCTAATCTGCAACCTGCCAGACCGCTGAAGCAACTGGTCTACACCAGTTCCGCGATCGCGTCGTTCGATCCATTGGAACTTGAACACCTGTTGGAAAGGTCTCGCCATCGAAACCAGATGGCGGCGATCACGGGCGTCCTTCTGTATCGCGACTCGACGTTTTTCCAAGTATTGGAAGGACCGGTCGACGCCGTCGACGCACTGTTCCAGCGCATTGAAAGCGACCCACGACATGCCAAAACCGTCGTGTTGTCCAGTCAGAAAATCAAGAGTCGGAATTTCGGCGATTGGCCCATGGGTTTCGCCCATCAGCCCAACGTCATCGAACAGTTACCGGGCTTCGTCGACTTCTTTGCTCGGACCGACCCGACCGAATTCACCGCCAGTGAATCGCACCCGGAACCCCGTTTCACGGATCTGAGGAAAAACTCTCAGCGGATGCGACAGATCCTAGAGGGATTTCGCCGCGGACGTTGGCAACGAAGCGAGTTTCAAGAGCGACATCTGGCTTCGCTGAGCAGTGCTTCCTGAAGCAGTGCCTTTCGCGGCTTCCGTGAAGTTCAAACACATTCCAATTTAGTACCTCGGGAACGATTCGATGGCAGCGATTCTCTTACTCGACAACGACAGAGACCTGTTGTGTGCGATGCGGCGTTTTCTGCGAGACCAACCGTGCGACTTGTTCATCGCCAGTTCCACCGAAATGGCCATGGATATGTTCCGTCGGTGCAAGTTCGACATCGTCGTCGTGGATCGTACGCTTGCTAGTCGTTCCCGGATGGACCTGCTCGCTTGGCTCGCCAAGCATTTTCCCGATACCGTTCAAGTTGTGATGTCGGGAAACACGAAGTTGGAAACGACGGAAATGGAACAGGATCAGAAACATGTGTTCCGACTTCTGGCCAAACCGATCGCTGATTCAGAACTAGCGTTTGCAATTCGTGACAGTCTGGTTGTTTGCAAGTCGCCATCGAGGCCAACGGATCGTCGGGTGTCCGCGGGAGTTCGCGACGCTACGCGAAAACGGCAAACATCGATCGAATCTTTGAGGCCCGTTCCGTACCGCAGGACTGGGCGGCGTGGATTGGTTCGTTACAAATCGATTCAGTTCGCTACGACCAATTGATTCGAATTGCGCAATCGGCGCGAGCCGCAAAAGCGGACGGGGTTTCGCAAAAAGGAGATCTTCTTTGATGCGTAAGGTTTGCCACAGGCAAATATGCGAGCTAGGGTTGATTGCCCCCTGATTCGATATGGATTGATCGATCAGTTTCCGTTGGGTAGGACCCGACCGTAGCACGACGCTCTGAGTTTTTAGACATGACGTTTTTTTCGCGCCGACGCGTTCCCGCGTCTTCTCTGGTACTTCGTAGACTCGAAGACCGCGTACTTTTCGATGCTGCAATGGAAATGGCAGCCGAAGAGATGGACATGGAAGCTGCCGCGTCGTCTTTCGACGCACCGACATCAAGCTTCGCTGAAGATTCGACCTTGGTGTATCCCGACCTTTCCGGTGGCATCCAAGAAGTGGTTTGCTACGCGGCTTTCGATACGCGACGAGAGCTGCTGATCATCGATACGCAAGTGTCGAACTATCAGCAACTCGTGGACGATCTGATGCAGTCGCAATCCGGGTCCCGTGAACTCGAGATCGTGTTCTTGGATGCGGACCGAAACGGTATCGATCAGATTACCGAATTATTGTCCACTCGGAACGACCTCGACGCGATCCATCTGATATCGCACGGCGAAGACGGCGCCATTCGAATTGGCAACTCTTGGTTGACATCCGAAAGCCTGACCGGCTACGCCGGTGACGTTGCGAATTGGGGCGCGTCGCTATCGATCGGTGGCGATGTGTTGATCTACGGTTGCGAAGTCGCACAGTCGAGCGAGGGGCAAGGATTCGTCAACTCGCTTTCGGCGCTGATGTCAGCCGATATCGCAGTTAGCGCAGACGATACCGGTGCTGCGGAACAGGGCGGCGATTGGGATTTGGAATACCACGTCGGTGAGATCGAATCGAACGTCGCGTTCTCGACGCAATTGCAATCGGAGTATCAATCGATCTTTGCCGTCGGACCAACCGCTACGATCTCGGGCGATCAAGAAGTCCAGATCGGCGAAAACTTCAATTTCACGGTCACGTTCGACAATGCAGGCAGCACCACGGGCTACGGTCCCTTCGTTGATTTGATATTTCCTGTCAACGGAATCGATGGACTAGCGGGAACAGGGACCGCCGACGGGATCGACTTTGTGTCCGCGTCGTATCTCGGACATAGTCTGAACGTTGTTGAACTCATCTTTCCCGACGATGGTGGCGGAACGGGCACCGTCGACCACCCGTTCGCTTTCGATTCCGCTGGCAATCCATTGCAGGTTACCGGTGTTGCGGGTGACAAATTGGTCGTTGTCGAGTTGCCTTTCGGATCGGTAACGTCGGCCCAACCGGAAATCGCGATCAATATCAGGGCATCCGTTAGCAACTTAGCGGACCTTGGCAGCGATTTGATCATTCAAACACGTAGTGGTTTCCGCTACGGCCAGGATGCGTTGGATAACCCGACGACGGACCCGTCCGTGGTCAGCGATTTGGGGACGAACGTTACCAACCCGGCAATCGCGGCTGAAAACTGGACCGAGCAGATCGCGATCACGCCGACGTTGATGTCGGTGGGCAAAACGTATGTCGGTCCTGAGGACGAAACCGCTACGGGTCCCAATTTCGTACACCAGTACGTCGTCGCCGTCGATATCGCGGACGGCCAAACAATCACCGCATTGGACATTATCGATTCGCTGCCCGACAACATTGTGGTGACATCGGTCGATAGCGTATTGGTCAACGGAGCGTCCGCAGCAAGTACCAATAACCTTGGATCGCTGACCACGCCCGGCACCAACCAAGAATTGATCGTTTCGCTAACCAATGCGGTAACGGGCACGTCATCGGACACCGACGTGCTGGTGACGTTCAGCTTCTACGTCGCGGAGTTTGATGCTTCGGCTGCCCGCGTCATTCCCGTCAACGGCGAAGATGATGGGGCGTCATCGGTATCTGTCAACAACGTTCGCGCCGTGGGCGACTGGACACCGATCGACACGCGCGACACGGGCGGCACGAACAATGCAGTGTCGGACCCCGCCGGTGACGAGCACGTGCTGGATGACAAGGCGATCGCGATCCAAAAGTCGGTTGCGGTGGTTACGGATACGGGATCCGTGGGCGCAACGCCAGGCGATACGCTCGAATATACGTTGACGTTCCAAATCTCGGACTACTACACGTTCGGTGACCTCGTCATTTTGGATACATTTCAAGACGGTCAAACTTTTGACTTCGCGTACGGTGCGACCTTCGACATCACCGACTTTAACGGCAACGTGACTGGAACGTTCACAGTACACGAAGTCGCCAACGTGGACGGCACGACCACCTTGGTCGTTGACCAGACTCAGATCGATACGGCCGACGACGGTTCGGAAGACGGAACCACACCCGACGGTTCCGATGGATCGACAACATTGACGTTTGACGTGTCGAGAGTCCTTCAAGACAGCGGCGCCGCCGACGGCGTCTTGCAGGGCGGGTTGTCGATCGACGGAAATGACTCGATCAATCGCGGGGCAGCGACCGGAACGATTCGCTTCCGCACCGTGATCCAAGAGGACTATACGGACTCGTTCCTGTCCGGTGACCGCAGCGTTGACCAAGGTGACGTGATCACGAACAGTTCGTTGCAAATCACGGGCACCGTTCGCCAGAACGCGGAAGCAAACGGATTGACCGGTGACATCACACAAGTCATCGGCAATGAAGAGGACACCAGCGCCGCCAGCATCCTGATAGAAAGCGGCACACTGACCAAAGAAGTGTATGCCATCAACGGCAACACGACACTGCCTATGGGGCAAAACGGTTTACCGGTCTTGGTCGCCGGGGATGTGGTGACGTATCGCATTCGCTACGTCGTCCCGACGAGTGACTTTGAACAGTTGCGGATCAGCGATTATTTACCGCTGCCGATCTTCAGTGCGGACGATCACAACGCCGACGGTATCGGTGGCGATACTTGGACGTTCAACGTGGGGGGATCCTTTGATGCGACGGCTCCGGCGTCCGGCGTGATCGAATTCGGTGCGGGTGACACGTTTTACAACTCCGACGGACCCAATTCAAACATCGTTCCAACGATCACCGTCAACAGCAGCAACGGTGTAGAACTGTATTTCGGTGACTACGACGATCCGACCAGCGGTGGGGACACGATCGAGTTGTACTTGAGTGTTACGGCACAAGATGCTCCGACGGCAGACGGACTGTTCTTGACGAACATTGTTCGCGTCGAAGAAGGCACGACGCAGCAAACGCCGAACGTCATCGACCGGATCATTCAGATCGAAGTCACTCAGCCAGAGCTGAATATTCAAAAAGGTGTGATCAGCACGAACGCGGCTGGAGCGACCTTTAGCGGTGCGACCGGACCGACGGGAATCACGTTCGCGGCGGCCGGAACAGTTGGATCGCCGTTCAGCGGCGGCGTGATCCATTCGGACCGCTTGGCGGTGACAGGGATCGACGCCAATCTGACAGGCGGCATCGATGCGGGCGATATCGTGCGTTACGCGATTGTGATTGAGAACACGGGAAACAGCAGCCGCGGGGCCTTCGACGTCCAACTGAAGGATCTGTTGCCAACCGGCATGAGCTACGTATCGGGCAGTTTGCAAGTCGTTGATGGCACCGGAGCCGCGGTGGCGTTTTCGGATGTCAACGGCGGCAATCCGGGGCTGTTCGGCGACGGAATCGAGCTGAGCGATCCGGGTGCGACTCCGGCGACCGCTGACGGAACCAACGCCGGCGCTATCGACGGATACAATGCCACGAGCGGTCGAAACGTGATCATCGTCTTTTACGATGCAGTTGCCGGCACGATCGTTGCGCCAGATGCAACGCTGGTGAACACGGTTACGCTGGCCAACTATGCCGGACGTGAAGGTGGTGAGGACCACACACCAACGGATTTGACCGATGATGCGTCGGTAACGACTAAGAACGTTGCTGCCACCAAGTCGATCGTGACGACCAGCGAGGCTCTCACCACCTTTGAAAGTGGTATCGAACGGGTAACCATCGGTGAAATCGTCCGATATCGAATCTCGGTCGAGTTGCCAGAGGGCAGCATCACCAACATGCAGATTCGCGACGTGTTGCCAGCCGGTTTGACCTTTATCGATGACGGCACCGCGACACTGGCTTTCGTTTCGGATTCCGGAACGATCACGTCCAGCACTCAGTCGGGCGCCGGACTCGCATCGACATCGTCATCGGTTGTTCCGACCTACCAGCTAACCGATTCCGCGATCTCGATCTCCGCTTCGGTCAACAACGACAACTATCAAACAGGAAGCGACGTCTACTTCAAATTGGGCGATGTCACGAATGCCGAAAGCGACGCGAATGCTGAATATGTGATCGTTGAATTCAACGCTCTGGTGGACAACAACAGCATTTCGGCAGCGAACCGGAACGATGCGGGCGAATTGCTTTACAACGACGTGTATGTCTACACCGGCGGGACGCTGTTGTACGATTTGCCCAACGGCAATCGTCCGGTTCTTTCGGTGGTTGAGCCGTTGATCACGAACGTCAACAAGACCGCTGATGTGACGATGGGCGATGCCGGAGATACGGTGACGTACACGATCACATTCACGCCCACATCCAACGTCGACAACTCCGACGCGTTTGATGTTCGATTGCTTGATACGATCCCTGGCAAGATGACGTTTGGTTCGATCACTTCGGTCACGGTAGGTGGGGTCGCCGCCACGCCAACGAATAACTCGGCAGGCAACACGATCGATTTGACCTTCGCACGTGTCAACGAAGGACAAACCGTTTCGATCACCTACACGGCCACGATCAACGCGTCCGTCAACCCCAACGAAGTGCTGACGAACACCGCCTCGGTCACGTATTCCAGCTTGCCGGGTGCGTTGGGCACGGGGGCGAATGCGACCGGCAGCAGTCTGGCGTCTCTCAGTGGCGTCAACACGAACAACGGGGCCGGAGAAACGGGATCAACGATTTACAGCCCTACCAGCGGTTCGTTCCGTGGCGAACGGAACGGTTCGGGTGGAACGACGGGCAACCCCAATGACTACGCGGACACCGATCCCCATTCGGTCACGATTGACGGTGTGACGTCCGTCACCAAAACTCTGATTTCGACAGAATTCGTCGATGCGTTCAACGGGGCATCCGATGTGGTGATCGGCGAACTGGTGACTTACGAAATCGTTGTGACGTTTCCCGAAGGCACGATCCCGTCGGCACAGGTGGTCGATACGTTGGATTCAGGTCTAGCGTACGTTGGCATGGTTTCCAGTAGCGTCAACGACTTAAGCTTCTCGGGTTCATTGACGCCAACGGTGACGGGTGACGGGCGGATTGTCACGTGGAACCTTGGAAGTGTCAGTGACACGAATCTGAGCAATGATACCGACGGGACGGTCACGCTCCGCTATCAAGCGGTGGTGCTGAACGTTGCCGGAAATCAGACCAGCACAGCGTTAGATAACTCGGCAACCTTTACGTGGGGCGGAAACCCGGCAACCGCGGTGACTGTCGACGCAGCCGATGTGACGGTCGTCGAGCCGGTCATTGCGATCAATACCGGTATCACCGTCAATGGAAACGTCGGCCAAGCAAACGGCGATGCCGGAGATACGATTCGCTACACGATCACGCTTGCAAACTCGGGGCCCGTCGACGCGTTTGACCTTGGGTTTAGCGACGCGTTACCGACGCTATCTGGCGGTTCGTCGGCGATCACAGGTGCGACGTTTTCGCTGAATGACTCGGCCGGATTGTTAACAGCCAGTGACTTTGAATTGTTGGGCAGCAACGCAACCGGATATACGTTGTCGCTCAAGAGTGGCGTCGACTTTGACATGTTGAAGTCGCAGACGGGACGAGTGGTCACATTGATTGTTGACGGAACCGTCGCCAGCGGTGTCTTCCCCAATCAATCGTTTAGCAACACGCCCGTCGTGACCTGGACAAGTATGAACGGCGATGTCGTTTCACGATCAGCGGCAACGACGGCGGACGATGGCGAGCGGGACGGCACCAACGCATCCGATACAACGCACGACTATGTCGCTAACGATCCTGTTGCTTTCACGGTCAATCCGCCTATCTTCACAAAGACTCTTTTCGGTACCGATCGAATCGAAACGTCGGGCAGCAATGTCACGGTCGGCGAGAACGTGACCTACGCCTTGCTGGTTCGCATGCCAGAGGGAACCGCAGCCGGTTTGACCGTCGTCGATCAGTTGCCCGACGGATTGAACTATGGCAACTACTCGATCGTGACCAGCGCGGCCGCGTCGGGCGGACTGTTGGTGTCGGATTACAACGGAACCTTCACTGCGCCCACCGTTTCCGGCGGCGTCGCCGATGGCGATGATGTTACATTCACATTCGGTTCGATCACGACCACCGTTGACAATGTCGCCGACAATAATGCGTTTTTAATTTTGGTGACCGCTGCGGTAAGCGACGTATCGGGCAACGTCGGCTATGGCAGCGGTCAAACGACCCTTGCCAATAACGCAACGCTTGACGTTTCGGGTGACGGGGCTGGGCCAATCACTTCAAACACGGTCAACACGTCGGTCGTCGAATCGAACTTGGCGATCACAAAGAACATCGTCGCTGCCTTGGCGAACGCCGGCGACACGATGACGATTGCTCTATCGGTAACCAATTCAGGACTCGGCAACGCTTACGACGTCGTCATCGAAGACACACTGCTGGCGGCTCAGTACGATTTGACCAGCATTGCAACGGGAACGTCGGGCAGCGAATACCCTTCGGATTTCACCGCATCGTACACTCCCGGGACGGGGCTGCTGCGATACTCGGGTGGGACGATCGGCGTCGGCCAGACCGTCACGTTCACGTTCGCGGCTAAGTTGACCGATACCGTGGCAACGGACGCTGTTCTTGTGAATACCGCCACCATCGAGAACGCGACATCGCTTAGCGGTACGGTCGCCGGCGAGCGAGACTCGACCGATCCCGACGGTGACGGCAGTGATACCAGCAGCGACTCGGTGCGAATTCGCGAACACAGCCTTGCCGGTTTCGTCTACTTCGATGCCGACAATGATGGCGTCTTTGATTCCGGCGAAACGGGCATCCAAAATGTGAGTATCCGACTGCAGGGTACGGATCACTTGAACCAAGCAGTCGATACAACGATTCAAACGCTAGCTAACGGGTCGTATCTGTTCGCTGATTTGAGACCGGGGACGTACTCGATCACGCAAACGCAACCCACCGTGGCCGTTTCGGGCAAGGACTATCTGGACGGACGCGATACGATTGGAACACCCGGCGGCAATGCTACCGCCAACGACACGTTCACTTCGATCGTTCTTCCCCTCAACAGCGAAGTCGACGGGACGGCGAATAACTTCGGCGAGCTCGAAGAAGCCGAAATCAGCGGATTCGTCTACCACGACGCTGACAACGATGGCGTAAAAGATCTCGGCGAGGCTACGATCGGCGGCGTGGTGGTGACGTTGACGGGCACCGATGATTTAGGCGCAATCGCGTCTCAGACGTTCACGACTCTGGCGGACGGCGCGTATTCGTTCGACGGTCTGCGACCGGGTACTTACACGCTTACCCAAACCCAACCCACGGGCAACGCGCCCTCGGGTCGTGCCTACATCGACGGTCGCGATACGGATGGGTCGCTTGCCAACGGCGACACGTCGGCCAACAACGTCATCTCATCCGTCGAATTGGTGGCTGCCGACACAGCGGTCAGCTACAACTTTGGCGAAGTGGTCGAATCAACGGTTTCGGGATACGTCTACCACGACACCGACAACGACGGCGAACGGACGGGCGAAGTGGGGTTGGGCGGTGTCACGATTACATTGACGGGCACCGACGATCTTGGAAATGTTGTCAATCGAACGACGACGACGTCCGCGGTTTCAGGATCCGAGGGCTACTACGAGTTCGCGAATCTGCGACCGAGCAACGGTTCTGGATACCGGATTTCCGAAACGACGCCAACCGGATACCTGGACGGCAAAGATAAGATTGGTACGCAAGGTGGCACACTTGGAAATGATCGCGTCGACAGCGTGATTGTATCGGACACCAACGGTACCGAAAACAACTTCGGCGAACTGTTGGCTTCCAGCCTTGCCGGTATCGTATTCAACGACAAGAACAACGACGGACTGTTCAACGGCACCGATGAGTTACTTAACGGCGTTTCGATTCGATTGACAGGTGTCGACGATGTTGGCAACGCCGTCGATGTCACGACGACGACCAGTAGCGGTGCGTACTCGTTTGACAACCTGCGTCCTTCGAATGCGACCGGATATACGATCACCGAAACACAACCGACGAGTTTCAACGACGGCATTCATTCCGATGGCTCGCTTGCCAATGGCGATGTCACCACCAGCAATGTGATTAGCAGCATCAACGTCAACCAGGACGTTGACGGCACGCAGTACAACTTCGCCGAGCGTGGAATCGGTATCGGCGGCACCGTCTTTGTTGACGACAGCCGCGATGGCGTTCTGCAGGCTGGCGAGTCGACGCGAATTTCCGGCGTGACGGTCCAGTTGTGGAACTCGGCAGGCACGGTATTGTTGGAGTCTCAAACCACGGGCGCCGACGGAAGCTATCTGTTCGTCAATCGGCCGGCGGGTGATTATCGCATCGTCCAGTTGCAGCCGAGTTTGTACACGACGACCTCCGCCAATACGTTAGACGTGACGTTGCCGTTGACCGGACTAAGCGGCCAGAACTTTGGCGAAGCCTTGTGGGACATCGGCGACCAAGTCTGGTTTGACGCCGATGGCGACGGCAACTTTGACGCGGACGAGCCTGGATTGGGGAATGTCAGTGTCTCGCTGATTTATGCGGGCTCCAACGGAGTCTTTGGCGATTTCGACGATGTCACTTCGACGACGACGACCGCCGCAGATGGGACCTACACGTTTGCCGAACGGTTCAACGGAAACTACCGCGTGGTTGTCGGCGACGGAACGCTACCCATCGGACTAACCGGAACATCAGAAACCGACGATACACTCGCCGCGATCGACGGAACGTCCCATCTGACGGTTTTGGATGGGGATCGGCTTGAGATCGATTTCGGATACGCCGGAACGGGCCGCATCGGCGACACCGTTTGGTTGGACACCAACGGAGAAGGCCAGCGACGATCCGGCGAACCCGGACTGGCAAATATTTCCGTCAACTTGGAATTTGCCGGATTCGACAACACGTTTGGCACGGCGGATGATTTTTTGATGACTCGCACGACCGATGCCAATGGCGTGTACTCGTTCGGTCGGCTGCCAGCGGGATCGTATCGCGTCGCGGTCGATGGGGCCGACACTGACTTACCAGCGGACGTGGTAGCGATTGGCGGCGTCGATGCACGGCTTGGTGTCTCCAGCGTGACGCTGTCGGACGGCGGATTGAACCTGGACCAGGATTTCGCGTTCACGGGCACACTCTCGATCGGCGACACGGTGTTTGTCGATCATCTCGGGGACGGCGGTGCCATGAATCCGGGCGAAGGCGATCGAGGAATCAGTGGCGTTACCGTGACGTTGGACATTGATTTCGATGGCAACGGAACTTTCGATCATCAATTGACCACCGTGACGGATGCGAACGGAGCCTACTCGTTCGATCATCTGATCGCGGGCGACTACCGTGTCAACGTTGACAACTCGATGCTGGGAAACAGCATCGTGACGACGTCGACCTACGAGCGTGACGGAGTCACAGACAATCAAACGCTGGTAACACTGCCGGTCGGGACGAGTGCGACCGACGTGGACTTCGGTTATCCGGGTCAGGTCGACTATGCCGTTACGAACGAGTCATCGTTGACCAAGGCAGCCCGCGGCGGCGACACGTTCACCTACACGGTCACGGCAACGAACGTGGGCCAACGTGACGGAACCGGCGTATTCGTGACGGACACATTGCCGATCGGGATCTTGGATCCGGCCTCCATCATCAGCGACGACCCATCGAACACGATTTGGAATCCGATCACTGGCGAACTGACTTGGAACATCGGCGACTTGGACTACGGCGATTCACAAACGTTGGTCATAACCGTTTCGGTATTCAAGATTGTGGCGGATCCGTTGGCAGACACGATTGCGACGACTGCGGTGGTTGCTGACGATGGCGCAAATGGTTTGGAATCCAGGTACGACAACAACGTCGCTTCGACGCTGGATCCCCTGACCACGTTCGCATTCGATTCATTCAACGACCTGAGCCAGGGGCCGTTTCAATCGGCTCGCGATGATGGTTTTTACGGAAATGGCCCGGCCGGTTTGACGCGTGACCGAATGTTGCGTCCGATTCCGGTTGATCCGATCTTCAGCGGTCTGGCAGAACCCGGCACGACTCTCAGTCTGAGGATCTACGACGAAAACGGCCGTATCATGGGCGAGCGTCAAGTCGTCGCCGATGCGGGTGGTAACTGGATGGCAAACTTCCCGGGAACGGTGATTTGGAAGCACCCCCACAAGATGGAGATTGAGCAAACGGCGTCGATTCAAAATGACGTCAAGGATGCCGGATTCAATCTACGTCGGTACTTCCACCCCGCGACGCACCATTCGTTGTTCATGACGGAACGTCCCAGCGTAGCAGCCGTGATGCGTGAATTGCCGAGCGAAACGATCGAAGCCATGCACCAGGCTCACGTGAATCCGCTTAGCGTTGGAGTCCGCGCCCACTTGTACCAGTTGAATGTTGCGTCCACCAACGCTGCATCGAAGTAAAGAAATGCGGCTTGTGCGGAATGCTGCAGCGGATTTTGCGGATCAACCACGTCAACGGTGATCAAAGCAAAATATCGTCGCAATGTTCACAAGTGGCGATAGTGGTGACATGTTCAGGGATGTCTATGTAGGCGGCCGATATTGAGAAGCATCGGCGTGGGAATGTGCCTTCTTCGCCGAAGCCCCACTCCTGCATACTGTTGAATGGATTCACCATGCACCTACGTTTAGGCGTTCGCAAATTCGTGCGAGCAGGGACCGCGGTCCGTCGTCTTTTTCTCGCCGCCATCGTTGCTCCCGCTCTGTCCTCCAATTGCATGGGTCAGTACACCAGCGGGGGTGCAAACGTCGAAGCGTATCAGTCGCACATTGATACCGCCGCGATGTCGGACGCAGCAGAACAGGCGAGCATGGTGAACGTGGGTTCGATACCAACGGGATTCCAGCCCTGGTGGAATCAGTCGATCACGTCGACGCTGCAACCCGAGGCGACTTCTAAGCCAGTCGATATCGAATCGCTGTTGATTCGAACTCTCGAGCATTCCGCTCAAGTCAAGGTGTTCAGCGATCTGCCGTTGATTCGACAGACCGCGATCACCGAAGCGTGTGCGTCGTTCGACTGGTCGGCGTTCATGAACACGCGCTGGGACGATACATCGGATCCCGTTGGCAACACACTGACCACAGGTGGCGCCTCGCGTTACAACAACAACCAATGGACGGCAACCGGCGGAGTTGCCCGTCGCAATACCTACGGCGGACGTTTCGAAGCCGCGCAAGATCTGGGGTTCCAGAACACCAACAGTACGTTCTTCCAACCCAACGATCAGGGCACGTCACGCATCCGTCTCAGCTATGTCCAGCCGCTGATGCGTGGTCGCGGCCAAGTCTACAACAATAGCCTGGTCGTTCTTGCGAAAATTGACACGAGCGTTGCGAATGACGAGTTTTCGCGACAATTGCAGTCTCATCTGTTGGAGGTCACGCGAGCCTATTGGGCTCTCTACCTGGAACGCGTTTCGTTGATCCAGAAAAGACGTTTGCTTGAAATGGGCGTCGAGATCGCCGCCAATTTGGAAGCTCGTTCTTCGGTTGACGTGGTTGGAAGTCAACTCGTTCGCGTGAATGCGGCGGTCGCAAACCGTCGTGCGGAACTGGTGCGTGCCGAAATGGCGGTTCGCAACTCGCAAGACCGCATACAAGCTCTGGTGAACGATCCCGAGTTCGCGTTAGCTTTGAATCTTGAAATGATCCCGACTCACATGCCGATCCAGGACGTCGAGTCGCTAGAGATCGGAGATGTCTTGACGACCGCACTGCAGATGCGGCCCGAAGTCAATCAAGCGATCAAACAAGTGAAGGCCGCGTGCATTCGATTGGGTATGTCACGGAACGAATTGATGCCCCAATTCGATTTCATTGCCGAAACCTATGTCGCCGGACTGCGGGGTCGCAGCGATCTCGGCGGAGCTTGGGCGGATCAGTTCAGTGAGGGAACGCCAAGCTATGCGCTGGGCTTGGCCTATGAAATGCCGATCGGCAATCGTGCTGCACGTGCTCGGTTGACGCGGCGAACCTTGGAAGTACGCCAGCTTCAAAATCAATTCCGAGCGACGGTTGAAACGCTGTTGATGGAAACGAAGGTTGCCGCCAGAGAAGTCCGTACGTCCGAGCGAGATTCGGTTGCCAAGTATGTGTCCATGATGGCGGCCGCCAACCGGCTGGACAACGTTGTTGAACGCTGGGCGCACTTGCCAGGCGTAGACCAATCGGTTGGCCTGTACTTGGAAGACGTGCTGGACGCACAGTCGCAATTGACCGTCGCAGAATTTGAGTTCGCAAAAGCGCAAACGACGTACAACCTTTCGTTGATGAATCTGAAGCGTGCGACGGGAACGCTTCTGCAACACGAGAATATCACCTCGGGTGTCGGTTACTCGTGCGGGCTTCCGATGACGATGCTTGACAAAGACGGTATCGCATCCACTTCCATGGCCCCATCACTTCCCTACGTTGCTTCATCGGAAAGCATGGCTGTCCCAGATTCGGACTACTTGAACGATCAGACCGAAGTCGGGCTGATTGATGCGGGATTGATCGAATGAGAAAGTCCATTGCCGCGGCAATGCGAAACGCTTGGGCGAAGCGGCCCGGGGGAAACACCTTGGCGGACAAGCTTTTGATCTCGCGATCGGCTGAACGATCCGATGTGATGTCCCGCTGGTCGGCGGGCGAGTTTCGAAGTTCAGCGACGAGGCTTCCTCGTTCGAACTCTGCGGTCACAGATGCGAATTGGCTGATTGAGGCGCTGGCCATTTCACGTGAAGCCATTCGACGCGGATTGGGTGTGGTTCCCTACGACGTTCAGATCCTTGCAGGGTTGACCATGATTCGCGGCGGAATCGCCGAAATGCAAACGGGCGAAGGGAAAACGATCGCCGGTACGATTCCCGCCATGGTGTTAGCCATGTCGGGTCGGCAAGTACACGTCGCGACCACCAATGCGTACCTTGCCGCACGAGACCAACAGACGCTCGCACCGGCTTTCGAAACGATCGGATTGACGTGCGGATTATCGGAAGCGACGCAGTCGATCGACGCGAAAAAGGCTGCATACGGATGTGATATCACGTTCGCGACAGGTTACCAATTTGGCTTCGACTACCTGCGAGACCAGGTGAGCATCGCTAATCGACCGATTCGTCGGCTCGGTCGTGGCTTACGCGACCAGTTATCGGGTGATGCGAGCGAACCACTTCGGGTGCAGCGGCAGCACCATGTGGCCATCGTCGACGAAATCGACAGCGTGTTGATCGATGAAGCGATGACTCCCTTGGTGCTCAGTGCTGCATCGCCGTTTGACAATAACGATGCGATCGAAGTCGTGCGGTGGGCCAACGAATTTGTTGATGAGCTCCACGTCGACGACGATTTCGTCATCGATCCAAATACTGAGTCTGTCCGGTTGCTTCCCGAGGGGGCAAGGCGGGCGGCGGAGTGGCTAGGCGATCGCATGTCGGTTCAGGCTTGTTGGCGACTCGATCGGCCTTGGGCGGGATACGTGACTGCGGCGCTGCGTGCAAAGCATTTACTTGTTCGAAACAAAGACTATGTCGTTTGCGATGGCGAAGTCCAGATCGTTGACGGCCCGACTGGTCGAATCGTTCCCGATCGTCAATGGAACGAGGGACTCCACCAAGCGGTTCAAGCGAAGGAAGGTGTTGCGATCAACCACGAACGCGTAACGATCTCGCGGATTGCAAGGCAAAGCTATTTTCGGCGATACGTGCATCTGTCGGGGATGACGGGTACGGCTGGGAACCAACCGAAGCGGTGGAAGGCCGACTACGGCATGGGTGTTGAGACCATTCCGACGCGACTTCCATGCCTTCGTATCGAGCACGCGACGATGTACTTTGCGTCCGATGTTTTTCGTATGGAAGCGATCGGACGAGACGTCCTTGGCCGCAGTCGGTCGGGGCAACCGGTGCTGGTCGGTACTCGCTCGATCGACCAGTCGCAAAGGGTATCGGCGGCGTTGACTACCGTCGGCGTTGGCCACCGTTTGCTGAACGGATTGCAGGACCAACGCGAATCCGAACTCGTTGCCAGCGCTGGCGTCCGCGGCGCTGTCACGGTCGCGACCAACATGGCCGGTCGCGGCACCGATATCACTTCCGACGCTGACGCATTGTTGGCGGGTGGGCTGCACGTGATCGCCGTCGAACGCAACCTGACGCGGCGGGTTGATCGTCAATTGCTGGGCCGGGCCGGACGTCAGGGGCAACCGGGATCGGGACAGTTCATGATCGCGCCCGATGACGAACTGATCCGACGCTATACGCCAGGTCTTGCGAAGAAAATGCGTAACCTGAAAAACGCGGCATCGAATCGGGCTTGGGACCAGACAATTGAAGACTTGCAATGTGCCGTGGAGTTGGACCAGGCGGAAGTTAGAGAGTCAATCCTGAATAATGAAATTCACCTGAACGGACTGCGCCAGCACGTCGCCTAGATCTTGTCGAACGGAATCGTGAACCATGAAATACTCAATCCAATCAGCGATCGTTTGTACGGCGATTGCGATTATCGCGTCGTCGCCCGGCTTGTTTGCCGCGGCGCCGCAGGACAACGTCGTCCATGAAGGTTTCGCGCGGCCCGTCGAACAGGTTGACTTGGCGGCGGCGGATTCGGGAGTACTTGCAGAAATCGCCACGGCCGAGGGCGCCATGGTGCGAGCGGGGCAATTGATTTGTCGCTTCGATACGTCTGTGCTGGATGCTTCCTTGGCCGCCGCACAGGTGCGTTTCCGAAGCCGCGGCGAACTTGCGGCGGCCCAAGCCACGCTTCGCCACCGACGTAACCACTTGGAACAATTGATTTCACTGCGAGAAAAATCACACGCAAGTGACCAAGAAGTGATCGACGCCGAGTTGGCTGTTGCGATCGCCGAAGCGGGAAAACAGTCGGCCGAAGACAAGCTGAATGTGGTTGGCCAAGAGGTCACACAGATCCAAGCACAGATCGACCGTCACTGGATCGTCGCCCCTTTCGATGGCGTCGTCTTGGAGTTACCACACGCCGTTGGTGAACGGGTCAATGCCGCCGATGGGTACGTCGCGAAGCTGGCTCGCTTGGACCAGCTTCGCGTGCGCTACGACGTTCCGACGTCCGACGCCGTTCGATTGAGAGCGGGTGATCGAATCGCAGTGCAATTCCAAGAAACGAATCAAGACGCCCAGGCGACCGTGGAATTCATTTCTCCGGTCACGGATTCTGGCAGCGGAACCGTCCGCATCGAAGTCCTGGTCGACAACCGAAGCGGAGAATTTCGCAGTGGCATGCGATGCATGCTCACCGATTCGTTCGGTCACATCGCACAACGCCGTGGTGTGCAACTGCGGTAACCCGGCCCGTCTTCGCTTCGACATCGCGATCACCTGCAGTATTGAAGAAACTATGAATCCATCTACTTCGACTCAATCATCTAGAGCGACATCGCGAAATCGCAGCGCGTCGGCTTCCGAGTTCGTTTCCGCTGGCAACGGCGATGCGTATCGTCGGATGGATGGAGCGCACGATCGGCACGCAGCCCCTTCGTTTGACGAATTCCAAGCACACCTCGATCGACTCTCGACTTCTGGGGTTGATCGTCCCACGATGATCGCCGAGCTGCTACACAGCGTGGGCAACCTGACCCGCGCGATCTGGGTCGGTTACGCCGAGGGATCGTCCGACGTGGTTTCGGTGCGTAGCGAATACAACGCGCTGGCATCCCAGAACCTAGGGCTTTCGCACGCATCGGTGACACCAACCATCGGCAAGGCTTTGAAGGACGGCACGCAAAAAGCTGATTTCGCCGATCCTCTTACGGTACTTTGCGTTCCCATCGGAACATCGCCGGGTCAGGCGATCGCTTTGGCGATGGAGTTACCTTCGCGTAACGTCGAGCCGTTCCTGCTGGTCGCACAACTTGCATCCGCATGCGTCACTCGATTCGATGAGCGAAGCAGCCTACGTGCGATCGATCAACAGGCCGACAACTCGGCCGCGATCGCCGAGTTGATGGTCGAATTGGCTTCATCATCCGACATGAAGGACGCGTCGTTGGTTGCCGCGAATCGAATTGCCGACCATCTGGATGCAAGTTTCGTCGCGATCGGACACTGCCGTCCGTTTCCATGGTCGATGGACTCGATTTCCGATAACGCGTCGATGACGGCAGTTCCCCGCGTCCGCATCGAAGCCATTTCGTCGGTTTCAGACGTCGGCCGTGACGGTGAGGTGACGCGGTTGATGGTGGAAGCCATGTCAGAGAGTCTGGTTCGGTTTCAGTCGTTGGGCGAAACCGAGACTCGCTATCGCCGCGACGACGTAGAATCGGGGCTGATGCAGTTGGCGCATCGGCAACTTGCCGCTTCGATTGCACTTCCGCGGATCGATACCTACCCGTTGATCACGGCGAAGGGGATCGTGATCGGAGCGTGGATGGTCATCCGCGACGGCAACTCTAGCGACGATACTTCCCAGGATCGGTTCGCGAGTTCCGTCGGCGGGTACTTGTCGGAAGCTCTGGCGATGTCGCGCCGCGCGGGTGAGAGTCCGCTGGCGCGCTGGGGGAACCGAGTCACCGCCACCACGCGTAGCCGCGTCCGAGCGATCGCCTTGGGCGCAGTCGTGGCCGGCGCGGTGATGATGGTTCCGGTGCCTCATCGAGTCGATTGCAGCACCGTTCTTTCGGCGATGTCCCAGCGATTCGCAACGGCTCCACATTCGGGGATCCTAAAGCAAGCGTTTGTTCGGCCGGGCGACGCCGTCATCGCGGGCCAACAAATCGCCGAAATGGATGGCGTCGAATTGGAACTGAGAAGAGCCGAGTTGATCGCCCATCGCCAACGGGCTTCCAAACAAGTCGACGTCCAGCGGACGCTGCGACTTCCCGCCGAGACTCAAATTGCGAAACTGGAAGTCGATCAATTGGACGCCCAGATTGACTTGGTCGAGCATCAGTTGGCCCACTTGAGCATCACAAGCGACGTTGACGGCGTCGTTCTTCAGGGCGATTGGCATGATGCACGAGGCGCGATGATTCGAGAAGGAGATGTGTTGATGCAGATCGCGCCGTTGGATCGTTTGCGCGCCGAGATCGAAATCCCGGAACGCGAATTGCCTTACGTCCGAATCGACCAGTCGATCCGATTGACACTCGACGGGCAACCTCTGGAATCGATTGATGCCTCCATCAAGTGCATTCGTCCGATGTCAGAGATTCGCGATGGACAGAACATTTTCTTGGCGGAAGTGGAACTCGAAAACGAAGCGAAACTTCTGCGACCCGGGATGCGCGGTCGCACGAAGGTGGACGCAGGCCAAAAGAGTCTAGGCTGGGTCATGTTTCACCATGCCTGCGAAAGCCTGTATCGGAGTATTCGATGACCGATGCTCGAACAACGCAACGTAGCGACGAATGGAACGCGGAAACGTTTGAGTTGGCGAACCTTCGATTGAAGCTGCGAAATGATTTGCGATGGACGCTGACGCAGTCGGGTGGCGAAGCCATCTATGTGGTCGAAGATCCTGTAGCATCGCGATTTTATCAACTGGGCGTTTCGCAGTACGCACTCGTTTCGGTGTTGGATGGTTCGACACCATTACAAGTCGCAGTCAGCCGCGTTGCAACACGCATGAACGCGTCGGCAATCACGATGATCGAAGCTGCGGAAACATGCCGGTGGATGTTGGACAATGGTTTAGCAAGTGCCGTTGATGCGAACGGTAATTCCGTCGATCGAGTGGACCGAATTCGAACGGCCCGGTTCAAATCGGCTCAGGCAGCCACTCTCGGAAATTCGAATCCGCTGTTTTTGAAATGGCGTTGGGGAACACCCAGCGAGTCGTTCGAACGCGCCTGCAAGCATGGTAGATTCCTGCTGCATCCGCTTTCGATCGGTCTATGGGTTGCTCTACTCACATTCGCCGGTGCATTGATCACCCAATCGCCGGCCGCGATTGGTGATTCGCTCCGTGGGATCATGTCGACGGACACGGCGGTTTGGCTGTTGATCGTTTTTGTGGGACTGAAGTTGGTCCACGAAATCGGTCACGCGATCGCCTGTTATGCATTCGGCGGCCGCGTGCGCGAGTTCGGCGTTGTCTTTATCCTGTTTGTGCCGGTGCCCTACGTCGACGTGACGTCGTGCTGGGGATTCGTTTCCAAGCGTCGTCGGATGTTGGTGTCGGCCGCGGGAATGATGGTCGAAATGGCGATTGCAGCGGTGGCGGCGATCGCTTGGACACATTGCGTCGATCCGGTCGTTCGATTTCATTTGTTCAATATCATGCTGACGGGTACGTTGACGACGCTTCTGTTCAACGCCAACTTTCTGATGCGTTTCGACGGGTACTACTTACTTTCCGATGTACTGGACTTGCCCAATTTGGCGGCGTCGGCATCCCAAGCGGTTCGCTATGTGACGAGCCGCTTCTTTCTGGGAAAGCGACTCAGGCTTGCACCGGAGATTCGCGGGCGGTTTGTCGTGTTATTCGGCTACGGCGTTGCGGCGGCAATATGGCGAGTCGTCGTGTGCCTGGGTTTGGCAATCGCAGCGTCGAATCTGTTGCACGGTTTCGGATTGATCCTTGCGATCGCAAGCTTGGTGTTGTGGTGGGGCGTTCCAGCGTATCGTGTCGCCAAGGTCATTGGCGAAGCGTCGGTGGCCGGTGCCCGTTGCCGTAGGCACTTGCTGACTCGGTTGATGCCGTTGGCTGTCGCGGTCGTCGTTGGCGCATTTTTCGTACCCTGGCCGATGGGAGTGACGGCGCCCGGTGTCGTGATGTTCGCGAATCCAAATATGGTCCGTGCTGCGGCCGACGGCTTCATTGTTGAGATGTTGGTTGCCGAAGGCGAGTCTGTCGAAGCAGGGCAGCGTTTGGCGGTCCTTGAGAACGTTAAGTTAGCATCGCGGTCGAAGGAGCTTTTCGCGAAACTGGAAATCTCTCGCTTGCGCGCGCGTCGTGCCCGACTGGCCGGCGACATTGCGCTCGCTCAAGCGGAATCTGCAACGGGTGACGCGATCGAAGATCAGCTCGATGAAGCGAACGAACAGATTAGCAAACTCGTGCTGACGGCTCCGGCGTCGGGCACGGTCGTTGCCATGAATTCTCAATCGCGTTTCGAGCAGCAGCGAGGTCGATTTCTCAGCGAGGGTACGCCGCTGATGCAGATCGTTGACGTCAACAAAAAAGAAATCGTTCTTGCGATCGCGCAAACCGATTTCGAGACTTTTGCTGGGAGAGTTGGTGAGACGGTTCGGTTCGTTCCCACGGCAAACTTGACCCAGGCCTCTGCAACCTTGCGGGTCGTTCAGCCGCATGCGGACGTGGTCACGGATCCGCGATTGACGGCAACGGGTGGCGGCGATTTAGCAGTGCGGCCGCCGGCCAAAAGCGAGAACAACGCCGAACCATCCAATGAGGCTGAGTTGGTTCAGCCACATTTCGCGGGGCGAGCCGAGCTACGTCTCAGTGGTGTCGATTCACTTCCAGCGGGTTCAACAGGTCGGATTCAAGCGGATCGCTATAACCACAGCATTGCCGAGCACGTTTGGGTGTGGGTCGATGGCTATTTGCGGCGTCTGTCGGCGACGACCTGATTACCCATGCATGCGACATGGAGCCCGTGATGTCATTTGTTCTTACGCCGCTGGGTGATCAAGGCGTGTACGACATCGCTGCGACGGACAACACCCAGCAATTCGTTCGGCTCGGTTCGAGTGACGACCGGAATGCAATCGTCGGTTTCATTTTGAAACAACTCGAAAGCCCGCGATGCCGGTTCGTCCGGATGAAGAACCACGTCGTTCACGCTAACCAGGTCTTCGGCCCTAACCAGCGTGGAAGCGCTGTGGTCGAACATGACGTCACTTAGCAGCGGATAACGAATGACGCCGACGACGCTTAGCTTGTCATCGACGACGGGATAGGTGTTGTCGTGGCTATGTTCGATATGATCCACCACGTCATCGAAATTTGCCGACTGAGGGATGCCCGGTGTCTTGCGAATCAAGTCGCTGACCTTCACGCGGCTGGATCCGCTGGCCGGCATTTCATCGTCGTCAACGTTGGACCGAAAACGATCGATCAAACTTCGGATTTGATCAATCGGCGAGTGCGTTGTGTGGTGAATCGCCTGAGCCAACGGGACTTCGCCGGTTTCCAGAAGCGATTTTCGAATGAACAGCGGCCCGATGATTTCGAAAACGACAACCGAACCCAGGATGATGTCTTGAATCGGTTTGCCGAGCTCCGGATTGCGCTGAACCGCGATTGCCGACAGAGCGATTGCAGCGCCGGCTTGTGCCAGCAAGCAGGCGCCCAACCAATGCCGGACCTCCAAAGGTTGCTTCGTCGTTTTGGCGGCAACGTAGACGCCGACCCATTTTCCGGCGATCCGAAAGACGATGTAGACCAAACCCAAAACGCCGGCCGCGATGAACTGTTGGATGTCCAAGCCCGTGCCGTGAACGGCAAAGAACAGCACGGCCAACAGACCGGAAATGTGATCCAGCTCGTCCGTGATCTTCGACTTGTAGTCCGACGTATTGGCGACGGTGACACCCATCACAAAGAACGTCAGCATGTAGGGGATTTCAAGCGACTCGTTCAGCCCCAGCAGGAAAGTCGCCGTTGCCACCAGCAACACCAACCATCGCTTGGTGTTTAGAAACCCGCATCCGTAGCTGATGATCAGTCCGCCGACGACTCCCAATACGGCCGATCCGGCCAAGTGCGCGACAACGTTGACGACTTGGTCGGTCAAGGACGTTTCAGCTTTTCCTTGGAACAATTGAATGGCCAGGAAACCGAACTCAAACATCAAGATGCAGGCGAAGTTGTTCATTGCGACCAGGAAACCGGTGCTCTCGGTCACCGGTCCCTCGGAACGAAACTCTTTCAAAACCAGAATCGTCGTCGCCGGTGCCGTCGCGACTGCCAGGCAACCCAACAGCAGCGACATGCTGGGCGAACAACCGAACGCCCACAAACCCGCTGTCACGAACGTGAACGTGGTCGCAATCTCGGCGGCCGATAGGACCAAGCACCGCTTTCCGATGCGGCGAAATTTCTTGAACGGGAACTCGCACCCCAGGTTGAACAGCACGATCGCCATCGCCAACAGCAACAGCGGTTCGAGGATCTCCAGGTGCTCGCCCGGCATCCAATCCAGCACGCTGGGGCCGACCAACAACCCGACCAGCAGGTACGCAGTGACCTTGGGCAGGTGCAGCAGATCGGCGAACACTCCCGCGGCAAGGCAAAAGCCCAGCAGCACGCCCAGTGTTCCCGTGATGTGCAGATGAAAGTCAGACATTTAGACTCGATCGATCCGATGGCGGCAAATTTGCGGTTGACCCGTCGAGGATTCTATCGGAATTGAAGCGACCCAGGGGAGGGCGACCATGCAACGAATGAAGTTCCGCGGCTACCAACTGTTCCACCTTCACCGTGAAGCGGCCGAGTCGATGGTGCGCCAGATCGACGAGTTTCCATCGTTCTTTACGCCGCGTGGCGAACGGCCTTTCATCGTCGATTGCGGTGCCAACATTGGCGTGTCGGCGTTGGAATGGAAGACGCGCTGGCCGACGGCCGATGTGCTTTGCTTCGAACCCGATCCGTACGCTTTCAAGGTTCTGGAAAAGAACTGTGAATTCAACGATATCCCAGGACTGAAGTGCATCAATGCGGCGGTCGATGATCAAGACGGCCCCGTAGTGTTCTATGGCGACATCAAAACAGCCGGCGACGCTCGCGGAAACTCGATTGACCCCGCGTGGGCAAAGCGAGAAGGAACAACGGAAACGACGGTTCCCGGTGTTCGGCTGTCGAAATATCTGACAGACCGTGACGTCAGTTTTTTGAAACTGGATATCGAAGGCGCCGAACAACGCGTTCTTGAGGAGATCGCCGACTGTTTGCCTCGGATTGAAGCGATCTACGTCGAAGTTCATGAAACCGACGACAGCCTCCAACGCAACAGCGTTGCCGCGATCACGCGATTGTTGTCCGACGCGGGATTCACCATCGAACAAGAAATTCGCTTGGACGAGCATGCGCTGCCCGCCCACCTTCGTAGGTGGCAAGCCGAGGTCGGCGCCGTTCAGACTCAATTGATGTGTTGGCGATAGAGTGTTCGACCAGCTCGCTAACTCAGTATGTCGTTCAGCACGTTGCCGTGGACATCGGTCAATCGGAACCGGCGCCCTTGATACTTGTACGTCAAGCGTTCGTGGTCGATGCCCATCAGGTGCATGATCGTGGCGTTGAAGTCGTGAACGTGGACGCCATTCTCGACGACGTTGTATCCGAATTCGTCGGTCGCACCGTAGGTGATCCCTGGCTTCACACCGCCCCCGGCCATCCACGTCGTGAAGCATCGCGGGTGGTGGTCACGTCCGTAGTTGTCAGCCGTCAAAACACCTTGCGTGTACGACGTACGCCCGAACTCGCCGCCCCAAATCACAAGTGTGTCGTCGAGCAAGCCGAGCTGTTTCAAGTCTTTGACCAATGCCGCCGACGCTTGATCGGTTTCCTTGGCCTGTTCGGTAAGCTGTTTCGGCAGGTTGGAGTGTTGGTCCCAGCCCTGGTGATACAGTTGAATGAAACGCACGTCCCGCTGTGCCAAGCGACGGGCAAGCAAACAGTTCGCCGCAAACGTGCCCGGCTTTCGTGCGTCGTCGCCGTATAGCTGAAACGTCGACTCGGGTTCGTCCGAAAAATCACTGACCTCCGGTACACTCGTTTGCATGCGGTACGCCATCTCGTACTGCGCGATCCGTGATTCGATCTCTGGGTCAAACTCTTTGTCGAATTGGTGTTGGTTTAATGCGTTGATTGCATCCAGTTGGCTGCGACGACGGGCGGCCGGGATGCCTTCTGGATTTGACAGGTAAAGGACCGGATCACTGCCGCCACGAAATTGCACTCCTTGGTATTTCGAGTCTAAGAATCCGTTGCCCCACAGTCGCGAATACAGCGGCTGGCCGCCCTGGCCAGCGGAAACCAACACGATGAAAGCCGGCAAGTCTTCGTTCTCGCTGCCCAATCCATACGACAACCAAGATCCCAGCGACGGACGACCGGCGATCTGGGATCCGGTCTGGAACATTGTGATGGCCGGGTCGTGATTGATCGCTTCGGTGTACATCGATTTGACGAAACACACGTCGTCGGCGATGTCGCGATGGTACGGCAATAGGTCGCTTAGCCAGGCGCCCGATTCGCCGTGCTGCGAAAACTTGAACTTCGATCCCGCCAATGGCAACGATGACTGATTCACTGACATTCCCGTCAACCGCTGTTCGCCACGAACACTGGCGGGCAGCTCTTCGCCATACTTTTCGTTAAGCAGCGGCTTGTAGTCGAACAAGTCCTGTTGAGCCGGGCCGCCCGACTGGAACAAGTAAATGATCCGCTTGGCCTTCGGCGTGAAGTGAGTCCGTGGGACTTCGTCGGCCGAAACATCGCGGTCCAGCATCGACGTCAGCGCGGCGACGCCCACGGCGGAAGCGCTGTTGCGAAGAAACACTCGTCGGTTGGCGGCGATAGGGTTGAATGGATTCATGGTTGAGTTTCTTATCGTTTCCAAACGGTTGCATCGAGGTTCATGATGGCTTGGCAAAGGTTGGTCATTGCCGCCAATTGCGTCGGATCGACGTCGCTTTGTGAGGGCTTTTCGCCGATCGTCAGCATCTGCTTAGCGGCTTCTGCGTTCTTTGAATAGAATGCTTCTTCCTCATTCAGCAGGCGGCGTAAGACTTCGCGTTCTTGCCCATCGGGGCGTCGGCCCGCCAATCGCAAGAACGCGTTTTCGATACGGTCGTCCGAATCGTCGATCGACATCAACTGCTCCGCCAGCACTCGCGCGGCCTCGACAAACTGAACGTCATTGAGCAAGACCAAGGCTTGCAGCGGAGTATTGGTGCGAAAACGCTTGACGCTGCAGACCTCACGCGTCGTCGAATCGAACGCCATCATGTTGGGTAGTGGCGCCGTTCGCTTCCACACCGAGTACAGCGAACGCCGGTACAGCGAACGGCCGACCGACTGTTGGTAGGGCGGCGACATGCTGTTGGACTCTTTCCAAAGGTCGCCACCAGGTTGGTACGGTGACACCGGTGGTCCACCGGGTTCCGAATCCAGAAGACCCGATGCGGACAAAGCCACGTCGCGAATCTGTTCGGCGGCTAGGCGATACGCAGGACCGCGTGCGAGCAGCGCATTGGTGGGATCGACCGCGATGGTGGCTGCGTCGGCCCTGGAATCTTGTCGATAAGTCGACGAGAGAACGATTTGTTTGCACAGTCGTTTGACGTCCCAGCCGTTGTCGACAAAATCGCGTGACAGCCAGTCGAGCAATTCGGGGTGCGTCGGCAAATCGCCTTGCGATCCGAAATTTTCGGGAGTGCGTACCAGGGGCGACGCGAAGAAGTTTCCCCACAAACGGTTCACGGCCACTCGCGACGTCAACGGATGGTTCGGGTCGGTGACCCATCGGGCCAGTCCCAAACGGTTCTTTGGTGCATCGTCGGGGAACTCTACCGGCACCGCCGACAACGCGTATCGCTCAACACGAGTTTTCTCGCTTGTCGGTGCGTTGTATTCGCCGCGGGCCAGCACGTGCGTTTCACGCGGCTCGTCCATCTCTCGCATGATCGGAACTTCGATCATTTCTTCTTCTGCCATTACGAAGGACTTTCGGGCATCGGTCAAACGCGCCATCGCGCCGCGAGCTTCGTCGTCAATCGCGGAAACGAAATAGTCGAAGCCGACCGAACCAGGAATGCCGGTTGCCAACTGTGCCAACTCGGGATGGGTCAGCGATCGGAAGTAGACGCGGACGTCGTCGATCAGGCCACCGTCGAGTCCACGGGCACGAAAGCGTTGGCCCACGACGAATTGTCCGCCGTGGTCGACCAAGACGTTGCAACTCTTTTTCAGTTCATCACGCACGATTTCCGTTTCCAGTCGCTTACCGTTCAGATAGAGCGACATTCCCGCCGCGCTGGACGAACCGTCATACGTCGCGGCAACTTGGTGCCACCGGTCGACCGGAATCGGGTCAACGGTGCGAACCGCGATTGCGTTGCCCGGCCAAACGCGGGCCATTCGCGATTCCAAGTGGCCGTCCTCGATCGTCAAATCCCAGCCGTTGTATCCACAATCGGTTCCGCGTGTGTGGTGGGCGATCAGGCTTCGCGCCGCGACTCGTTTGGTTTCGCGGAACGTCACCACAACACTAAGCGACATCCATCGGTCAAACGGTTCGATGTCCTTGGTCGTGATGCCCCGTTCGCCGTCCAACTTCAATGCTCGTCGTGGCAGCGTATCCGTTGCATCGCCCTTGTCGGCCGCCGAACTTGGGTCCAATCGGGCAACGTCGATGTCGTTCACTTCGACTTGAGCGGGCATCGCAGTCCACGACCGATCGGACTCGGATGGATGATAGATTTCCTTGATCGAGTTGTCATAGGGACGATCGAAACTGAGTGCGAGCCGAAGATCGGGGATCGCAATCGTTTCAGGCATCGTTGGCTTCCATGCGTCGAATCGCGTCTTTGCGGCGTCAATCTCGTCGCGATAGGATTCCTCCGCAGCGGTTAATGCTCGCTTTGTGTCATCCAAGGCGGTTTGTTGTTCAGGCGTAGGCAGAAGCAGCGACGGGCAAGGTACCTTTTCGGTGCGGTCGTAGACGCCACTTTCGTCGATAGAATTGAAGAACGATGAAAGCGAGTAATAGTCTCGCATCGGGATCGGGTCGTACTTGTGGTCATGACACCGACAGCACTCCATGGTCAATCCTAAGACCGCGGTGCCGAAAGTATGCACTCGGTCGGCCGCGTTCTCGATTCGCCATTCTTCGAAGACGGCGCCGCCTTCGTTGTTAAGCCGGTGGATTCGGTTGAATGCGGTGGCGAGAATTTGTTCGCGCGTCGGATTTTCCAGCAGATCGCCCGCCAACTGCCACGTCAGAAAATCGTCATAGGGCAGGTTGTCGTTCAGCGCTTTTACGACCCAGTCGCGGTAGGGCCACTGAGTGTTCAGCTTGTCGGACTGATAGCCGTAGGAATCGGCGTACCGTGCCGCGTCCAACCAAGCAACCGCCATCTGTTCGCCAAAGGCCGGCGACTGCAACAGCGAGTCGACCGTTTGTGCGTACATCGTATCGCCCAAATCCGCGATGCCCGCTTCGAACGCCGTGATCTCGGTGGGCGTCGGTGGCAAACCGGTCAGGTCCAACGTCACACGTCGGAGCCAACGAAGCGGATCGGCGGGCGGTGCCGGTTTCAATTTTGATTCGGCCAACTTTGCCAACACAAATCGGTCGATCGGATGTCGATTCGGATCGCCGTCGTTCACCGTCGGAATCGCCACACTTTGTGGCAACGGTTCGAACGCCCAATGGCCCTGGTACGGCGCACCGGCTTCGATCCAACGCTTCAGCATCTCGCGATCGGCGTCGGTCAACGCTAGGTTCGATTCCGGAGGCGGCATCAGCACGTCGGGATCATCGCTGGCGACCCGCTCCATCAGATCACCGGACTCGATCACATCGATCGCCGCGTCACGCGAATCCAATCGCAGTCCCGATTCTTGGTCAGCTTCATCCGGACCGTGACAGAAGAAACACTTGTCCGAAAGGATCGGTCGAATGTCGCGGTTGAAGTTGATGTCGTCTGCGTCGGCAACCGCGATCGGAAACAAAATCGCAAGGCAGGCTAGGAGTCGCGTGAATCGCATGGGCGATGAATGTTTGGAGTGGAAAGACGGGCAAATGACAAAAGCGTCGCGGATCAAAAGGTTCACTGAGGATAGGCAAAGTCCGCCCATTGTCGCTTGTTTCGACCATGGTGTCTTGCACGGTGGAAACAAGGCTGTGTAAAATCCGAGCATGAAAACTACCGACTTGAGGGATCGATTTTTTCGCCGATTGGATTCTCATGAGCAGGTCTTTTCGCTGTTGGACCTGCTGCCCGGCTTATCGTTTTTCGTTAAGGATCGGCAGGGCCGTTTCGTGGCGCTGAATCGGCGTGGGTGCGAATATTGCGGCGTCACATCCGAGGACGAGGCCCTCGGGAAGACGGACCATGACTTTTTTCCGAAGCAGCGGGCCGACGAGTATCGCGCCGACGACCTGACTGTCTTGCAGTCGGGCGAACCAATCATCAATCGCGTCGAGAGCGCGCCCGAGTCGGCCGGATCGCCGCGTTTGGTGATGACCAGCAAGGTGCCGCTGCGTGACCCCCGCGGACGAGTCATCGGCGTTGCCGGTTTCTCTCGTCAGATCGAACAGATTCGTCAAGCGAAAGGAACCGTCGCGGCGTTCGCGGATGTGATCGAGCATCTACATGAATGCTTTGCTGAGAACTTATCGACCGCTGACTTGGCCGACATGGCGGGGCTTTCACAGAGTCAATTCGAACGACGGTTTCGGCGTGCTTTCAATGCGTCGCCAAGACAGTATCTGATGCGGATTCGCGTCGAACGCTCTGCGGCGATGCTGTCGGAAACCAGCAAGACGGTTTCGGAAGTGGCACTCGCCTGCGGCTTCTACGACCACGCCCACTTCAGTCGAAGCTTTCGACGCATCATGAATGCTTCGCCGACGGAGTACCGGTCGCGAAATTCCTAGCGGACTTGGCCGAACGTGCCGACCGATGGGGTTGTGACGGTGGCGTTGTCCGGGCCGCTCGAATCGCATGGCATTGTCGAGTGACTGTTGACGTTTAAGTTGTAGGGTTCAGACGGTATTTGTCACCGTCACAACGAAAGCTCAAGCATGTTCCGTCTGATCGTTATCGTCGCTGCCATCGTGTGGGCAACGGAAGCCGCCGACGTGTTGGCTCAACACCACCACGGCAACAACGGCCACCGCCACTCGTCCCAGCGATTTCCAACCCAAGGTTATTCGTCATCGTTCGGAATCACGATCGGCGGTTCCAACGGTTTCGCCAACGACCGATTCGCTCAGCCGGGTTTTGCCGCTCGCGGTTTCGGCGCGCCGGCCGTCGCGTATCCCAGTTACGGATACGGCGGCTATCGAGGTCTGTCGTACCCCGATCCTTACCGCTTCGACGGATTCGGTTACGACCCATACCGCTACGGCAGCTTCCGCGCACCCGATCTGATGCAAGATCCGTATTTCCAGTGGCAACACAAATACGACAGCGCATTCCCCGGCCGACGCAGATCACGCTAGTCCAGCCAACGGGCCACCCGATGTGGACCCGCGACGCCGCTCGCGGGATGTCAGCTTCAAAGCAGCCAACAGAGAGAGCACGGTACGCCCTGCGGCGGCGGGCTGCCGAACAAGGCGGTTGCTTCGTGATGCTTGGGCGACGATGATCTTGGGGTTGATCCTCTCTCCCCATCAGGTCCCGCCCCGTGATCAAATTCTTTAACGCGATCTGCGTCACCCTGTCGTTGATGGCCGTTTCTCATTCATCGGCCCAATCGCTCGAGGGCAAAGTCACCGAGGGTGTCTTTGCGTCCAGCAGCGTGTTCCCGGGCACGACGCGCGAATATGCCGTCTACGTCCCGGCTCAATATGACGCCGCGAAGCCGGCCTCGTTGATGGTCTTCATGGATGGCAAGAACTACATGAAGGCCGGCGGTTCATTCAATGTCCCCGCGGTGTTCGATGAACTGATCGCCGACGGTGCCATGCCGCCAACGGTCGCGGTGTTCGTCAATCCGGGGACCATCAAAGCGACCCAAGCCGGCGCGGCTGATCGCAGCACTCGATCCTTCGAATACGATTCGATGGGCGACCGTTATGCGACGTTCCTGCTGGATGAGTTCCTGCCGGTGGCGCTGAAGGGAATCAATGTTTCCAGCAACCCCGCCGACCGCGCGGTTTGCGGCATCTCGTCTGGTGGGATTTGCGCGTTCACGGCGGCTTGGGAACGACCGGGCCAGTTCGGCAAAGTGATGTCGCACATCGGCAGCTTCACCAACATCCGCGGTGGATGGGCCTATCCGGGACTGATTCGAAAAACCAAAGACAAAGCGAAGCCGATCAAGGTCTACTTGCAAGAAGGCAAAGACGACCTGAACAATCTGTTCGGAAACTGGCCGCTTGCCAATCAAGACATGGCGGCTGCGTTGGCCTTTGCCGGGTATCACCACAAGCTTGTGATGACCGAGGGAGGTCACGGCGGTCAATTCGCCGGACAAGTGTTCTCCGATGCATTGCGTTGGTTGTGGGATAGCGAGTCCCAGTCAGACGTGGCCGTCAACAAAGAAACCAGCCCCGCGTGGCAGCCGCATCCCGACGCGGTTGCTCGAGAGGATGTTGCCAAAGGTGTGGTCACTAAGATGGAGTCCTTCGAGTCCAAAGTCTTTGCCGGAACCGTGCGAGATTGGGCGATCTATGTGCCGGCGCAATACGATGCATCGAAGCCGACCGCCTTGATGGTGTTCCAGGATGGATTGCGGTTCGCTGACGTGAAGCAAAAATGGCGGGTGCCGATCGTCTTTGACAACTTGATCGCATCGGGGCAGATGCCGCCGACGATTGCCGTGTTCGTGAATCCCGGCAACAGCAAAGCCAAGCCGAACAACAAAAAGCCGTCGAACCGAAGTCTAGAATACGACGGATTGGGCGATCGATACTCTCGATTCTTGTTGGAAGAAATCCTGCCGATTGTCGAATCGAAGTACAACATTTCGAAGGACCGCGAGATGCGAGCGATCGGCGGATCCAGCAGTGGCGGCATCTGTGCGTTCACGGCGGCTTGGGAAAATCCGGAATCGTTCGGCAAAGTTTATAGCAGCGTCGGCAGCTTTACGAATCTTCGCGGCGGCAATGTTTATCCGTCGCTGGTGCGAAAGACCGAACCCAAGGCCATTCGCGTCTACATGGCCGATTCCAGCGGCGACGTCGACAATGCGTTTGGTAGTTGGCCGTGGGCAAACCAGTTGATGGCTTCGGCGTTGGGCTACATGGGCTATGACGTTCGCTTCGATTGGGCCGAAGGGTACAAGCATGGGCCGGACTTCGGTGGGCTCAAGTTCCCCGAGGCGATGAAGTGGTTGTGGCGAAATGAAACGCACACGCCCGTCTTGAATACCGATGGTGATCTTCGCGGCGACTTGACCTTGTTGAAGTTGTTGGTCGCCGGCGAGTCGTGGGAAGTCGTTGCCGATGGACTCGGGTTCGCCGATGCGCCGTGTACGGATGCGGATGGCAACTTCTATTTTTGTGACATGAAGGCACCGGCGGTTTATCGAATCGATGTGGCAGATGGGGCTCGCACGGTGATCGCAAAGGAATCGATCAGCGGACTGGAGTTTGGGCCTGACGGGATGCTGTACGGTTGCCAAGGGGCGAAGAAGCGAGTCGTCGCCATCGATCCGAAAACGGGTGAGGTGAAGGAATTGGCCAGCGACCTAGCACCGAATGACCTTGCCGTGACGGCCGATGGCTTAGTGCTGATCACGGAAACGAAGCACCATCGCGTCACACGGATTGACACGCGGACCGGCGAGGTCAGTGTCGTCGATGAAGGCATCACTCGTCCCAACGGTATCGCGTTGTCCAACGACGGCGGTACGCTAGCCGTTTCGGATTCGGGTGGCGAGCACACGTGGACCTTTCGAGTCGGCGCGGGCGGTTCGCTGGACGCGAAAATGCCGATGATGGAAATGCGGTTGCCGATCGACGCGAAGGGAGAGTTCAAGTTCAACGAAGCTCCGCCCTACGTGAAAGCATCACGTGGCGATGGCATGGCCGTGGATAAGGCGGGGCGGTACTACGTGACCAGCGACGTCGGCGTGCAAATCTTCGATCCCACGGGGCGTCAATGCGGCGTATTACCCGAACCCATCGCGGCCAACCCGCTGACAAGCTGCATCTTGGCGGGACAGAATCACCAGTACCTGTACGTTACCAACGGAGACACCGTGTTCCGCCGAAAACTTACCGTCCAAGACTAACGGGCAACCCGATGTGGACCCGCGACTCCGCTCGCGGGACGTAAACTGCAAAGCAGTTTACAAAGCATAAAGTACACCCTGCGAGCGGAGTCGCAGGGCCACGAAGGGTGATCCAAAACGGGCAACCCTACGTGGACCCGCGATTCCGCTCGCGGGACGTAAACTGCAAAGCAGTTTACAAAGCACAAAGCACACCCTGCGAGTGGAGTCGCAGGGCCACACAGGGTACTCCGGGGCCACATCGGCTTGCCAATCCGCTAAGCTTCTCCTGATGGCAACTTCCGCCGCGACGACCGCCCATAAGCTCGCCGACGTGCCCCGTCTGATGGACCAGGCCGCGGGTATCAGCGCGCGCCTATCGAAGCTGACGAGCAAGAAAACGGTCGCGTTCTCCGGCGTCTGGGGAGCCCTTCGTGGAGTCTTCGCGGCCGCCGTTGCGATCGAGCGACCGCATATCCTGATGTTGCTGCCGCAAGCCGCCGACGCCGATATCGTTGCCGGTGATGCGATCGCGTTCGGATTGACCGACGCAGTTCCATTGCCATTGTCTGCCGCGGACGTTTCCGCATCGTCGATCCGCGACGAAGACTACGCCGATCGATTGCAAGTGTTGCAACAGCTTCTGCACCGCAACGAGTCCCCCGAGCGGCCGCTATTGGTGACGGCGTTCATTGGCGGCGCGATGCAGTTGGTGCCGACGCCCGAGAAGCTGCGCGACTCGACGCGGCGAATTAGCGTCGGCGACGAGATCGATCCCGATGAAATCCGCCGCTGGTTGGCCGAAGCCGGTTTCGCGGCGACGACCGCCGTTGCGCTGCCCGGCGAATTTGCAACGCGAGGTGGATTGTTAGACGTTTACTCTGCCGATCAACCGCAACCGATTCGGATCGAGTGGTTTGGCGACGAAATCGAATCGATTCGTCGCTTCGATCCCGGCAGCCAGCGCAGCATCGAGTCGCTTGATCACATCGAGATCGCGGCCGTTGGCGTCAGCGGCAGTGACGAGTCATCTGGCCAAGACGCATTCGGCTCCATCGCCGACTACTTGCCCAAAGATGCGATCGTGATCGTCGTCGATCCGCAAGACACTCGAAAAACCGCCGACGACCTTATCAAGCGGACCAGCGACGACGCCAACTTGATCACCTATGACCAGTTGATGAAGACGTTGTCCGGTCACACCGTGATCACGGCTACATCACTGGCCGAAGGGCCTGCGAAAAATATCGTCGACCTGAACACCAGCAGCGCCGACGCGTTCGCGTCGTCGCTGGACGAAACGTTGGTGAAGATCGACACGGTTGCCGCCGAACACGAAGTCATCCTGGTCGGCGACACTCCCGCCGACGGCGAACGGTTGACCGAGTTATTGCACGATTCGGCCGCGACTCGTGAAGGCCGGTTGCACTTGACGGTTGCCGAGTTGTCGGGCGGGTTCCGATTGGTTGCGGCGAAGGTCTTGGTGTTGACCGGTGCCGAACTGTTTCACCGCAGCCCCGTTCGCCGCGGTCGTTCGCGGTCTCGCGGGAAACCGATCAACAGTTTGATGCAGTTGGAACCGGGCGACCTAGTCGTTCACTTATCCTACGGTATCGGTCTGTATCGCGGACTAACAAACATCAACAAGAACGGCCAGCATCTGGAACACTTGACGATCGAGTTCGACGAGGGCAGCAAGATCTATGTGCCGGCGTCGCGCATCGGATTGATCCAACGTTACGTCGGCGGGACCACGCGACAACCGCGGTTGGCCAAGATCGGCGGCCAAGCATGGAAGTCGCAACGAAAAGCGGCCGAGTCGGCGGTCACCGACATGGCGGAAGAACTGTTGGAAATGCAGGCCCAGCGGACCACCCGGCAAGGCATCTCGTTCGATCTCGACAACGAATGGCAGCGACAGTTCGACGCCAGTTTTCCGTATATGGAAACGCCCGACCAATTGACCGCGATTGACGCGTTGAAGGTCGACATGGAATCGACGCGCCCGATGGACCGGCTGATCTGTGGCGACGTGGGCTATGGAAAGACCGAAGTCGCCATGCGGGCCGCGTTCAAGGCCGTTACCAGCGGGTTTCAGGTCGCGGTACTCGTGCCGACGACGGTGTTGGCCGAACAACATTATCACAACTTTCGCGAGCGGATGGCTGAGTTTCCGGTCGAGATTCGGAAGCTGTCGCGTTTCGCCACCCGCGCCGAACAGAACGAAACGGTCAAGGATTTGAAACGCGGCAAAGTCGACATCGTCGTCGGCACGCACCGATTGGCCAGCAAAGACGTCGACTTCAGCAACTTGGGTCTGGTGGTCGTCGACGAAGAACAACGGTTCGGCGTCGCCGTCAAAGAAAAACTGAAAACGCTGCACAGCAACGTCGATGTGTTGACGCTATCGGCGACTCCGATTCCTCGGACGCTGCACATGGCGTTGGTCGGTGTGCGTGATATAAGCAACTTGGAAACACCGCCGGCCGAACGTCGCTCGATCGAGACCAAAGTGGTCCGCTGGGACGACAACCTAATCCGTACGGCGATCATTCGCGAACTCAATCGAGGCGGACAGATCTTCTTTGTCCACAACCGCATCGGCGACATGCCGCAATTGGTCGAGAAGTTGAAGTCGATCGTTCCCGAAGTGCGGATCGGCATCGGTCACGGACAGATGGGCGAAGGCGAACTCGAACAAGTCATGGTCGACTTCATCGAACACAAGTTCGACATGCTGGTCGCCACGACAATCGTCGAAAGCGGTTTGGATATCCCCAACGCAAACACCATGTTCATCGACGACGGTGACAAATACGGATTGAGCGAACTGCACCAGCTTCGCGGCCGCGTCGGGCGTTACAAGCACCAAGCGTATTGCCATTTGATCGTTGCCAAGCACAAACACCTTTCGCCCGAGTCCTCAAAGCGGTTGCGGGCGATCGAAGAGTTCAGCCAGATGGGTGCGGGCTTCGCGATTTCGATGCGAGATTTGGAGATTCGCGGCGCCGGCAATCTGTTGGGCAGCCAGCAATCCGGGCACATCGCGGCGGTCGGTTACGAGTTGTATTGTTCGCTGTTAGAAGACGCCGTGCGAACGCTGCAAAAGTTGCCGCCAAAATTATCCGCCGACGTCGACATCGATTTGCCTGTCGAAGCCTATTTGCCCGATGATTATGTGCCTGACCTTCGACACAAAATCGATCTTTACCGACGAATCGCGAAGATCAACAACGCGAGCGAAATCGGCGCGGTTCGTGAGGAACTGGAGGATCGGTTCGGCGAACCCCCGCCGTCGGCTATACGAATGTTGGAACTGGCCGAATTGCGGATGGACGCGGCGGCTTGGCAGATCGCGGCGATCACGACGAACGATCGATTCATCGTTTTGCACTACACCAATCGACGTCGCATCGAACAGCTCGAGAAACACACACAGATTCCGATCCGAATCGTCGACAACAAACGGGCCTACATTCCGACCAAGGCGTACAACATGAACGTCGACGCGGTGGGAACGTCTTGGTTGCAGTTGGCAAGGTCAGCGTTGCACCTGGGCTAACAACTTTAGGTTAGGCTTCCAGCCTGACGCGGCATCGCTGCCAAATCGGAAATGCTTAGGAGTTGTTCCGAAACAACTTCGTCATTTCACCCTGCCCGCGCAGCGGGAGGGTCGAGCGTTAGCGAGGGGAGGGGCAGCACTGAATCCTCCCCTCGCTGACGCTCGACCCTTCTTAGAAAGGAGGATGAATTAACGAAGTTGTTTCCGTACAGATCCTCACGTGTCATTGCTTAAGTACCAAAGTGTAGCGGGATTCAAGATCGCGCCGAAAAGCACGATGGGCAAACGAAGCATCGACTATGATGGTAGTCTTCGATCGCTTCAGGTGTTTTTGGTTTATAGCGTGCTCATGACTGTCAAAGATCCTCCGCCCGCAAACGTACGATTGGCGACCGCTAAGCCCGATGCCCTTGCGTCGCTGAGAATCGAGCGTGATGCGCCGCGAAAACGTCGACGCTGGCCGATGTTTTTGTTGCTGTTGTTGGCAATCGGTGCAGCGGCCGGCTACGTGATGTCCAAGCGTCCGTTGCCGTTCGGCGACAAGTTGGGGCGATCGACTTGGATGCCCGACATCATGCAGAACCGTGTCGACGTCGGCTTGGCGTCGATCGAAGTTCAAAAGGGCCGATCCGCGGATGCCGTTGTCGTGGCAACCGGCTATTTACGATCACACCGGCAAGCCGGCATTGGCGCGAGAACACCCGGTCGCATCAACGTGATCACGTTCGAAGAGGGCGACGAAGTCAAGAAGGGTGACGTGCTGGCCGAACTCGATCACAAGGACTTGGACGCATCGCTGGCGGCGTCCGCGGCATCGGTTGCCAAGGCCGAAGCGGTACTGGCCGAACAAGTGATCCTGATCCGACAAGCCGAAGCGGACAAGATACGTGCGGTCAAACTGCGGCAGGGGCGCAGCATCTCTGAGTCGGAGTACGATCAGTCTCGGTTTACGCACGAGTCGGCCGTCGCTCGACTGGACTCACTGCGAGCCGACGTGGACTTGATGAAGGCGCAAATGCGTCAAAGCGAACAGTTGCTCGAAAACATGTTCATCCGCGCCCCCTTCGATGGCACGGTGATTTCCAAGGACGCCGAAGAAGGCGAATCGATCTTGCCGGGCGGTACCGGCGGAAACTCGGGGCGCGGCAGCGTTGCGACGATCGCCGATTTGGATCACTTGGAAATCGAATGCGACGTTCAAGAAGGTTTCATCTCGCGGGTGCGTCCCGATCAACAAGTCGACATTGCCGTCGACGCGGTCCCCGACAAAAAGTATCACGGCATCGTTGCCAAGATCATTCCGATGGGTGACCGAGCTCGCGCGACGATCAAAGTTCGTGTCAGCATCGTTGACGCCGATTCGCTTCTGTTTCCTGAAATGAGCGGCACCGTCTTCTTCTTACCCGAACGCGGCGAAGTCGTCGTCAGCGAAGAGCCGCGAATGTTTTGCGAATCAAAGTCGGTGGATCAGCGGGGCGATACGGAAGCGTACGTCTGGATTGTGGACGAAGACGATCGGGCTCAGCAAATTGCGGTCGAAGCCGGGGAAACGCGAGACGATCGCACCGAAATCCTTGCCGGACTGTCTGGACGCGAGCGGATCATCGTCGACCCGTCGGATCTGGAACCCGGGATGCCCGTGCGAGTCGTCGACTAGCAGCCTGTTGAAAAAGGGGGCTGACCCTTTGGAGACGTTGCTGAAATATTGTGAATTCGAAACGTCGGAGAGGGTCAGACCCCTTTTTCAACAGGCTGCAAGGCGGCTGGCCACGGTTGACTTGAAGCGGCTTCGTCGATCCCATGATGTGCATGCGAGTCGGCGAATCCGATACCACTTTTTTGAACTGTCTATTCGATCATGAATGCATCCGAGACGCCCCAGCAGCCCACCGTCCTGGTCCAAGACGTTTGCAAACAGTATCGCCGCGGCGATTTGGTGATCCCCGTGTTGCAGGACATGAACCTGCAATTGGAAGCGGGCGACTACACGGCTTTGATGGGGCCATCGGGCAGCGGGAAGTCGACACTGTTGAATCTAATTGCAGGGCTCGACCAACCGACCTCGGGACACATCTACGTTTGTGGTGAAGACCTTGCCGCGGCTTCTCAATCGGCGCTCGCGAAATGGCGGTCGCGTCACGTCGGTTTCATCTTCCAAATGTACAATCTGATTCCCGTGTTGACGGCGTACGAGAACGTCGAGTTGCCGTTGACGCTGACGCCGCTGAATCGAAAACAACGGCGGGCCCAGGTTGAAACGGCGCTCGAGATCGTGGGGCTATCGGATCGCAAAGACCACTACCCGACTCAGTTGTCTGGGGGTCAAGAACAGCGAGTCTCCATCGCACGTGCGATCGCGACCGATCCGACCCTGATCGTGGCCGACGAACCGACCGGTGACTTGGACGCCAAATCGGGGGCCGAAATTTTGGAACTGATGCGGCGACTGAATGAAGAATTCGGAAAGACGATCGTCATGGTGACTCACGACCCGCGAGCCGCCGCGTGTGCGAAACGGACGTTGCAGCTATTGGATGGACGTTTGGTCGGCGACAGCCAAGTGGATTCTAAGGAGACCGTTGTATGAAGTTGCTCGTCTATATCTGGCGGAACGTCACGCGGAACAAGCTGCGTTCGAGTCTAACCGTACTATCGATCGGGTTTTCGTTAGCCCTGATGACGATGTTGTACGGTTATTTGACCATGCAAACCGTGGCGGCCGAGCAGTCGGAAAAATACGACCGAGTCGTCGTGCTGAACAAGTTGGGTTTCGCCGCGCCGCTTCCGATCGCTCACGTGGGCAAAGTCAAGGCTCTCGATTCCGTCGAAACCGCAATGCCGTTCGCGTGGTTTGGTGGCAACTACCTGAACAAGCAAGCCCTCTTTGCCCAGTTCGCCGTCGACCCGCAGGTGGCGTTCGACATCTACAAGGAATTCGAACTTCCGACGGACCAATTGACGGCGTTTAAGTCGAATCGCCAAGCCGCCGTCTGTAGCAAGGCGCTTGCGGAGCAGATGAATTGGAAGGTTGGCGATCGCATCCCATTGCAAGGAACGATCTATCAGGTCGATCTGGACTTACAGTTGGTCGGCACCTACGACTCGCCTCGCAATTCGGGATCGATCTGGTTCGACTGGAAATACCTTGACGAAGAGTCCAGCAAGAGCGAGGCGGCGTTCGGCCCAGGTGCCGGATCGATTTACGTGAAATGCAAAGACGACAAGGACGTCGAACAGGTGTGCGACGAAATCGATACGATGTTTGCCAATAGCGACAGTTCGACTCGCACACGCACCGAAGCCGCGTTTGCTCGAATGTTCGCCGACATGCTCGGCGACGTACAAACTTACATCCGCTATATCTCGTTGGCGGTCGTCTTCGCGCTGGCACTGGTTGCCGCCACCGCCATGGCGATGTCCATGCGTGAGCGAACAACCGAGATAGCTGTCTTGAAGGCGATCGGATTTTCTAAGCAACGTGTGTTGGCTTTGGTCTTGGGCGAATCGACGTTGATCGCGATGCTCGGGGGGATCTTGGGCATTGCCGGCGGTCTCGGGATGCTGCACATGTTCTCGAAAGTCCCCATTGCCTCACAGTTTTTTCCGATTCCCATTTCGTCCATGTTCGGAACGTGGTTGGTCGGTTTGGCCTTGGTCGCCGCGGCGATCGGGTTTATCAGCGGCGTCGTTCCCGCGGTGATGGCCGCTCAATTGTCCGTGGTCAATGGTCTTCGCCGAGTCGTATAAATGATCCCACTGAAATACAACATTCGTTCGCTGCGCGTTCGCTGGGCGACGACGCTGTTGACGTGCGGCGCGATTGGCGTCGTCGTGTTCGCGTCGGTGCTGACCTTTGGCATGATCGATGGCATCGAGCATGCCTTGGGTTCGTCGGGCGATCCCGACGACTTGATCGTGATGCGGCAGGGATCCGACGATGAAATGTCCAGCACGGTGGCGCCGAATGTGGCACGCGAGTTGGCGAATCTGCCGGGAATCGCTTCCACAGCCGACGGGGTGCCGATGGCGTCACGCGAATTCATCACGATTCTGATGAAACCCCGTCGGGTCGGCGGTGGCACGGCAAACGTGATCGTCCGAGGTTTGGACGAAGTCGGACGACAACTGCGACCGAATTTCAAAATCGTCGAGGGCCGAGACATCCAACCGGGCGTGAACGAACTGATCACCAGTCGAAGCATCGCCGATCGCTTTGAAACGCTTGGGCTGGGCGAGACGTTTGACGTCAACAACGTCAAGTTCACGGTCGTCGGACTGTTCGAAGCCGACGGCAGTTCCGCCGAATCTGAAGTTTGGACCGATTTGCGCGACCTGACGTCGGCCCAGCGATTCGACGGTGCTGTATCGGTGGTCAACATGCGAGTCCCCGATGAAGCCGCGCGTCGAGATATCGTCGAACGCGTTCGCAACGACGAGCAATTCAAAATGAAAGTCGTCAGCGAAATGGACTACTTCGAAGGCCAAAAATCTTCATCGATCGCATTGAAGGTCGTTGCCTACATGATCGCCGGATTCTTGACGATCGGCGCAATGTTCGCTGCATCCAATACGATGTATTCGGCGGTCGCAAGCCGCGGTCGCGAGATCGGAACGCTTCGCGCGGTGGGGTTCCCAAGGAGAGCGATTCTGTCATCGTTCCTGTTGGAATCGCTGGTGCTGTGTCTGGTGGGTGGAGCGCTTGGATGCTTGGCGACGATTCCGCTTAACGGGATCACCGGCGGGACCCAGAACGCGGCCACGTTCAGCGAGATCACCTTCTCGTTTCGATTCGGCCCCAAAGTGCTGGCCCAGGGAATGGCACTCGCGCTGGCGATGGGATTGATCGGCGGAATCTTGCCGGCCTTTCGAGCCGTGCGTTTGCAGATCGTCGAATCACTTCGATCGCGGTGATCCATCGCTCTGGCATTCGGCCCACAATTCATCGACCGTTTTTCCGAACCACTGTTGCCATAGACCGGGGTGATACCGTCCTTGTCGAAGCGCCTCGTTCAATCGCGGCATCGATTCGGAACCGTGTTCTGCAATGACATGGTCGACCAGAATCGCTGAGGCAAAGTAGCCGTCGGTGTATTTGGCATTCTTCGGATCAAGCTTCCGACGTCGGTCGGTTGGCTCGTATTGAAACCATCGAATCTGGTCCGCGATTCCTTCGACCAACCAACGCGGTCGCTCGGCCGCAGGAGTCGCCGGTGCGATCCGAGGCGCGGCATACTGTTGCACGACGTGAACCAATTCGTGAACGATTGAACCGATACCCTCGCCATCCTTGTTCGCTTCGTACCAATCACCAGCACAGAAAATGTCTTTGCCCGCTGTGTAGGCGACGCCACGCATCTTTCGCCGAAACGTGATTGAAAATTCGGTCGGCGGTTCGAAATTGTCGCTGCCAAGCGTCGCCACAATCCGTGGATACCAAGTTTTGCAGACGGGCATCAAGTCATCGACCACCCATTGGCGAAGACTGGGTACCTCGGTGGTGTCAAACTTGATCGAGTATTGGTCGCCGATGCGAAGGGTGTCCACACCGCCAAGTTTCGGGTCCTCAACCGCCGGTGATCCGATCTTCCATTCCAAAATTCCGCCAGAAACGTCGGGGCTCGATTGGACTTCGATTCGAATCGCCTTGGTCGTTACCGGATCGAACGCACGCTTGTCCCATCGATTCTTTTTGCAGGAAGCATTCATGCCGGAACCTAAACCGCAATCTGTTACGACGGAAGACGGTGCCAAAACGAGCGAGCAACGTTCCCTTCACAAAGGTTGGGGAGCGTGGATTTTCGCTGTTTTTGTTGGAATGCTAGTCGGTGTGGGAACATTCACATTCGGATACGGCAAAGGCGCCAGCTATCTGAGCAACAATCCCGCTACATGCGTTAACTGCCACGTCATGCAGGGCCACATGGATTCGTGGCAGCAGAGTAGCCATCACAATGTTGCCGTCTGCAACGGTTGTCACTTGCCACATGATTTCGTCGGCAAGTGGGTCACGAAAGCTGACAACGGATTTTTCCATTCGCTGGCGTTCACAACAGGCGGATTCAAAGATCCGATCCAAATCAAGCCACGTAACAAACGGGTGACACAGAACGCCTGCATCCACTGTCACAAAGACTTTGTTCATCCATTGTTGCCCGCCGTCGATGGCCAGGACACACATTCGTGCGTGCATTGCCATGCCCGCGTCGGTCACGCCGGACGCTGAACCGTCATTCCCTCACAAATTCCCTTTGAACGATGCCCGATTGGTGCGATGCTAGATGAGTACGAAAAACAAACGCGGTTTCGGATTGCTGGCGGTGCTTACCGGATTGGTCGCGTTGGCGACGATCGGTGTCGCAGCCCTATTGGTCAACATCTTCGAGCGAAAGCAAGAGGCGCGGGCGCCTTTCGTGCGAGTCGTCGAAGTCAACGAAGTCAGTACCGACCCTAAGCCGTGGGGATTGAATTTTCCCCAGCAGTTCGAGGATTATCAAAAGACAGTCAACGACGAATACACTGACTACGGTGGCAATCACGCGTTGCCACCAAGCAAGTTGGAAGAGCATCCGTGGCTGAAGCGGCTGTTCGCCGGATACGCGTTCAGCATCGACTATCGCGAGGCCCGTGGTCATGCGTACATGTTGTCGGACCAGGAGGTGACCAAACGCGTCACCGATGTCCAGCAATCGGGCGCGTGCCTGCATTGCCACGCATCCATCATTCCCACCTACCGACGCATCGGTATGGAACAGTTGGGACAAGAACCCACCGAAGCTGCCTTGGGCGAATCCTTCAACCAGGAAGCTGTCATGGCAGGATTCAAGGCCGTCAGCCAGCGGACCTATGAAGAAGTGCATGCCGAACTGGAAAAGACGCCCGACGGAATCGTCAATGCAAACGAGGGCGACCCGCACTTAGGTGACGCACACCCGGTATCGTGCATCGATTGTCACGATCCGGAAACAATGTCGATCCGTGTGACTCGCCCCGGATTCATTCTTGGTATCGCCAAGCTGGCCAAGAGCGACGATCCGGTGCCCCATTTGCCCAGCATCCAAAAATGGCGAGACGATGGATCGAAAGGCGAATACGACCCCAACGTCCACGCGACGCGGCAAGAATTGCGGTCGTTCGTCTGTGGACAGTGTCACGTCGAGTATTACTGTGCCAACAAAATGACGCTAACGTTCCCGTGGAGTAACGGGCTGCGGATGGAAGACCTGGAAAAGGAATGGAACGAAACCGAGTTTCCCAAGGACGCCAAAGGCGAAGGCGGCGGCGAGTTCTTTGACTATGTCCACAAAGAAACAGGGACAAAGGTCTACAAGGCCCAGCATCCCGAATTCGAACTGTGGAGCCAAGGCATTCACGCTCGTTCCGGCGTCAGTTGCAGCGATTGTCACATGCCTTTCGAAAAAGTCGGTGCGACCAAGGTCAGCAGCCACTGGGTTCGCAGCCCGATGCAGAACATCAACAAGGCGTGCCAGACGTGTCACCATATCCCGGAACAAGAGATCAAGGACCGTGTCGACTTGATCCAGAACCGAACGCGTTCATTGATCGATCGCGCGGCTGCCGGCGTGACCGAAATGTTCGACGCCATCATCGCAGCGCAAGCGGCCGGTGCTTCCGAAGAACAGCTAAAACCGATTCGTGATCTACAGCGGAAAGCCATGTGGCGACTCGACTACATCGCCAGCGAAAACAGCAAGGGCTTCCACGCCAGCCAGGAAGCGGCTCGCATCTTGGCCGAATCCGTCGACTACGCACGGCAAGCCATCGCGATGTGTTACAAGCTGGACGGTGCCTCGAAATCAACGCCCGCAGTAGCAGCGAAGTAGTCAAATTCTTGAATTGGGTCACCCAACGCGGCCCTGCGACTCCGCTCGCAGGGTGTACTTTGCTTTCTGCATGAACTGCTTTGCAGTTCACATCCCGCGAGCGGAGTCGCGGGTCCACGTAGGGTGGCCCGATATTGTTCTGTAGTTCTGTGCGCGCACGAAAAAACCCGCTCTGGCAGGCGACGCGCCAGAGCGGGTTCTTCGTTGATGTTTGGTGATGAAGTCTCGACCGAAGTCGATGTTTTCTGTTGAGTTGTTTGGAGAGTCATTTTGACAGAGTGATGAACACCTGGAAACTGATGATGCACCATAGCGGCGAACCATGCCGTGCACCGGAGCGGCGTCATCGCGTTTCCCGGTGGCTCACTTTACTCTCGCCGCCCGGTGACGGCGGACGTTACCCGACCGAAGCATGACACCAGCACTTAACGCATTCCTGGAACGCTTTGCGGAACTTGGCGGTGACACTAGTCGTTGGTTGCAAGCCGGGTCGCGGTATCCAACACTAATCCTTCCCGCTCGACACAACGATGTTGGGCCACTTTCCATCGACGACAACGGCGACGAACTGACTCTGGAACTTGGCACTAAGCACCACACACATTTCTCTGGCTACAGCTACGACGGCGATTCGGACGATTTGCGGCTTCTTGCTGCGGCTCACGACGTTGCTCGCTTTGTGATGGATGTGATTGCCGATCGGGTTTGCTTTACCACTGACTATCTCAATGATCGGTGCATTGGTTCGTCGCACTTCTACCTTGACGCCGAAAACACGACGGCGGATACTGTCCGCGACACGTTGATAGGACTTCGCGGCGGCAACATACGAACGGATCGCTTCCTATGGTCGTCTCCGCTGCAACAAAACGACGGGTAACCATCCCGTGCACCGGAGCCGGGCTTGCGGGGTTTCACGAATGGTCAATCAACTTTCCCGGCCCGGTGACGGGCAACGTTATCGGACTGACTCCTCAGATGTTCCGCGTGTTTGCTTGCACAAACGATTGCTGCAACGCTTGGTTTTAGGCGCGTCTTTCGGCTCTTGCGTTAGTTGCTCGCCGATTCAAACGCCTTAATCCTCCGTTGGCGATTGCCACAACCCACGCCGCTCGCAATCCTTGATGTTGCTCGCTGTTGTCGTTTGCTGATCCAACGACAACGTTTTCGATCTTTCGTATACCGTCTGCTGGGACCGTTGGATGCAATGCCCGTTTACTTGCTGACCCGGTCAACGCCCGATTGCTTGCCGCGTGAACCATCGCCCACTAAACTGTGGCGGCGCGTTATCCACTGCCCAGCGCTCGACCAACGCCCGTTCATAAATGCCGATAACCAACACATGCACCGGAGTGGCGGTGGTCACGTTTCTTTGGAATCACGTCAATCGCCGCCTCCCGGTGATGTGAGACGTTCGCCGACAAAAGAATCTCTACCGAAATGGCTAAGGCAACCGTTCGACAGCTCGGCACCCGTGATCTCTTTGCGTTGATTTTGATTGTTGCACTTCATTTTGCCTTCGCCAAGTTTTTCGTATCCATCCGAGAATTCGGATTGACCATTGTCGCGCTAGCGTTACCACTTCCGCTGACGGCATTGTTGCAGCGCAGGTTTCAGATGACTTGGGTTGCTGCATCTATGATGCACTACCCATTGTCGCTCGCATGGGCATTCTGCTTCGGCGTTACATATTCGATGTATTACAACCGTCTGACTCACGACTGGTACGAACGCGACAGCGTGGGATTGACGGAACCGATTCGTTTCGGTGTGTTCTCAGTCGAAGTTATGGCCGTAATTGGAATCGCAACAACCGCGCTGTATGCTTGGTCTTCGCATCACATCTGCATTAGGTCGGCGAGATCGACACATGCCGACCTCTCCGAACAATGATTCGGCGAACCATCCCGTGCACCGGAGCCGGGCTTGCGAGCGTTTTGGCAATGGTTGACTTTTCTTTCCCGGCCCGGTGACGGGTAACGTTACCCGACAGAACCGACGCAATGATTCGTGACGCATCGGACCGTGACATTGGCTGCATCGCCGACGCGCTGGTTCGCGTTCAGTGTCTCCACGCCGATGCGTACCCGTCCATTTACCGCCGCTTCACCCGCGCGGAAGCAGTTTCGCACCTCAGCGCATCACTCGCAAAGCCGGACATCACAATTCGTGTTGCTTGCGACTCGACCGAAATCGTCGGCCACTACATACTTGCTACTGAATCAACTCCCGAATCAATATTCAAGCATCCACAACGTTTCGGGCATTTACATCAGATCGAGGTTGATCCCAAGTATCGTCGACGCGGCGTCGGAAAATGTCTTCTTGACGACGCGACCTTAATCTCGGCTAAACTGGGGCTGCCTCGTGTGGTTCTCGATGTCTGGGCGTTCAACGCTGCGGCTCGCGGGCTGTTTGATTCGGCCGGCTTTTCCGCTTTTGGATCCAAACTCGTGCTTGACATCAAGTCGAACCAAGACAGCGGGTAACCATCGCGTGAACCGGAGCACGCGAGTCGGCGTCTTTGAAGTTGAGAATCTTTCGCGCGTGCCCGGTTACGCGTAGCGTTATGCAGACTTGTATTCGCCCGGTTTGTATGGATTGCCTGTGCCAACTTCCCGCTCCGGTCCGCACGCATCAAACAAATGCCACAACTCACGTTCTTTCGGATACGCCGCGCCTTGCGGTCGCATCTTGTTCATTCGGCACGCAAACAGCTCGCAGCCTGTGATTGCTCCGCACACCGGATCAATCGCCTTGCAATCCTCAACGGATCGCTTCAATAGCGGCAATGTTTCTTCGTTGATCTCCTCACCGTCAGCACATCCCCAAGCCAGCAGGTCGTTGCTGTTCGTCCAAAACGTAATCGGTGCATACTCGCCGTCCGTTCGCCACCAGATCAATCCGTGCAATTCTTCGGCGTCGATGAACTCCAGAATCTGCATAACAATGGCATGCACACGGAGTGCCGGTGGGTCGCTTTCTTTTGTAATCAATGTTTTCTCCCGGCACCCGGTGATGCCTAACGTTCGTAGCGTGTAGTGCCCGTTGGACCGACCACTCGCTCGACATGCTCGCGTTCATTGCTCGAATGCTACGCCTGACAAGTGTGCCTGAATCTAACGCCCGATGTGAGTAATCAAACCCAACGTCTCTATCGGTGTCTTATCCCAACGCTTGAATCTGACGCCCGAAGTGAGTGCTCAAACCCAACGTCTCAATCTGTCTCTGATCCCAACGCCTGAAGCCCAACGCCTGATGTCTATCGCCTGAGGTCCAACGCCTGGCGAACAACGCCCGAAATAGCTTGCGGCTCTTTTGGGGACGGGATACGATGATCCGATGCCGCACGCACGCGGCGCGTATGAATTCGCGGTCTGCCGTGTACGCTACGAACCATACGATGCACCTGAGCCGCCGAGATACGTCGTTTCAAGTGGTCAATCGCTCACGGCGGCCACGTGATCGTCCACGTTATGCAACAAAGTGAACCATGAACCTAGATCTCCCGAAATTCGTTGCCCCAATTGCCGCGGAAATCGTGAAACGTTGCGAAGAATTTGATTCGTCAACCAATGACGGTCCCGGTGATGCTGGCGATCCAATTGAGCAAATAACGCTTGGGTTTCAGTTCGATCAAGATGCTTGGGTCGCCCTCGTTTTCGACACTCGATCATCAGGCTCGGCAGCGTTTGATGGCAATTGGCAGTTACACATTGAAGAGAACCGCTTGGATTGCGATTGCGACATCGACGAATGGCTTGATGCTTACGAATCACTTTTTGATGAGGAGATTCACAGTGCGGTTACTGTCACCACCGTTGATGGAGATTCAAAGGTCATTGAACCCCATTCTGAGCCCGATGACGACGGCGAGGCGGAAGAACGAATCACTAATTTGTTGGCTGGACTGATAGGCGATGCCCTACGTGACGCATTGCTTTCGGCTCGGGACAAAGGCGTATTTGACGGTCTTCCCCTAGCACCAAGTTGCGTGTTGCGCATTGACGAGCATAGCAATGGTGCGTACTGTTGGCCCGATCCGGATACTCGCGGCACTGATGCTGACGAAGGCCGCCTCAAGATGTAGAGTTGCATAACCAAGCGTTGCACACGGAGCCGCGGAGCCGAGCGGTTTGGCAATGGAAAGTCGTTCGCCGCGGCCCGGTGAACGCCAGCGTTATCGGGACTAGCCCGCCATTTCATCGAGAGCTGGTATACCAAGCCCGCGAAGCAAGCCAACCGCTTCTCGCCGCGTCAAAGACAAATTGACCTGCAACCTGCCTTGCACCTTGCTCCCCGCCACGTCAATGATGCAGAACCCGAACTGCGACGGATCGTACTTCGCGACTTCCACGCCATTGGCACGCATGAAGTTCTCAACATGGATCGACGATTCCCAATCCATTTCCTCTAGCTGTGCTTGCTTTGTTGCACCCATAATTAGCCCGATAACAATGTGATGCACGGGAGCCGGACTTGCGTGCGTTTTCAAATGGTTAGATCACTGGTTCCGGCCCCGTGATCACTAGCGTTATCGGACTGACGTCTCAGGTGTTTGACGCTTGCACTAGCGATTACTGCAACGCTCGAGTGTAAATTTTTCGTTCTGCATTTGCGTTAGCGAATTTGCAATCCAAACGCCTTAATCCTCCGTTCGCGACTGCTACACCCCGCGCCGCTCGCAGTCCTTGATCGTGTTTGCTGTTGTCGTTTGCTGATCCAACGACAACGTTTTCGATCCTTCGCTTACCGTTAACAAGCGCCGTCGAAAGACAATGCCCGTTTACTTGCCGACCCGATCAACGCCCAATTGCTTGCCGCGTGAACCACGTACCGCTAAACTGTGGCGGCGTGGCAACCGCTGCCCGATGCTCGACCAATGCCCGTTCATAAATGCCGATAACAAACACATGCACCGGAGTGGCGGTGGTCACGTTTCTTTAAAATCACGTCAATCGCCGCCACCCGGTGATGTGAGACGTTATCGGACTGACTCCTCGTATGTTAAACGCGTTTGGTTGCACAGGCGATTGCTGCAACGCTCGGTCGTACGATTGTCGTTCGGCTCTTGTGTTAGCAATTCGGCGATTCAAACGTCTTGATCCTCCGTTGACGATTGCCACAACCCACGCCGCCAACATTCCTTGACCGTATTCGCTGCTGTCGTTTGCTGATCCAACGACAACGTTATTGATTCTTCGTTTACCGTCTGTAAACGCCGTCGTATGACAATGCCCGTTTACTTGCCGACCCGGTCAATGCCCGATTGCTTGCCGCGTGAACCAGCGCCCGCTAAACTGTGGCGGCGTGGTCGTCACTGCCCGGCACTCGATCAACGCCCGTCCATAAATGCCGATAACCAACACATGCACCGGAGTGGCGGTGGTCACGTTTCTTTGGAATCACGTCAATCGCCGCCACCCGGTGATGTGAGACGTTCGTTGAATTGAGCTAACCAACTCGAACTGTTTTGAACGCGGCGCCTCGATGGTGCGGAAGATCGATCAAGACGTTTGTTTTGCTGGTGCTTGATTTGATGGATCGATTGTCTCGCTGTCGCATACTGTTGCCGGGTGCAAGCGTGAACTTGACCACATCACGCCCAGGTCGTAGCATTTTCTGTTGCCCAGCGGGTGTTGGCCGACCGGTTGAGACCGACCGGATTTGCTGCGGGTCAAACACCTCGCTAGACTTTAAGGAACGACGAGGGCGATGGTCGCCCTGTCCAACTCCAAATACCAACGAACCATGCGTTGGACACGGAGCGACGCATGCGGCGATTACAAATGGTCACCACATTGGCGTCGCCCGGTCAACGCCGCCGTTACCCCACTGAATGACATCTGAAATGCAAACGTGGGACGCAGTTCAATATCGAGTCGTCGATGTCAATGACTCACGCATTGATGCTGTGGTGGATGCGGTTTCTCGCACACACATGAATGGGGGCGTGCTCGTCGGGTGCTTTACGCCACGTTTGGCACACGAATTTGACGGGGCGATGTCTGACGATCTTCGCGGCGAATGGCAACCTGCTCGCTCCATGTTGTCACACCCAATCCTGCGTAACCTCGATCCGGAACTGCAAATCTCGATTGACGCTGACTCCCTTACATTTGCTCGGCTCGGTGGATACACGCTTGAGGGCGAGATCACGCACCTCATTCGTTCTAGCGGCGCTTACCATGACTCGAATGTCAATCCGATTGATGCTCGTGCAATGTCGCGTGACTTCGTCAATGCTCTGTCCGACGGGCCAAACGAACATCTGATTGCATACCGAACTTACGACGATTGGGCGCCTTGGTTTTGCGGTGTCGCATGGGACGTTACGCTGTTGGTCCTAGACCCTCCCGTCCGTCGATGGTGGATCATCTGCGTCACTGACACGGACTAAAAACGCGGTGGTAACCATGCCGTGCACCGGAGTACGGCATCGCGCGTTTACAAATGGAAAATCAACCTGCCGTACCCGGTGACGGCGGACGTTATTGGCACCTAGCAACCGTGAAGCCAACACCTGACCAGATCGTCGCCGTCTTGGACCATTTTGCTGAACTGTGTGACAAACGGTTTTCAACGTACCGAAAACTACGACGGTACGCCGTCATGCCTCAATACTGGCGAAAGTGCTACGCTTTGTTCCAGGCTATTCGTCACAAAACTTTACGCGCAGAGCGGCGAGGTGACGAGCGTTTGACGCATCAATACCTGCTAGAGGAAATCATTGCCAAAACACTGTACAACTATTCCATTGCACCTGAAGATATGCCGTACATCATTCCGGCTCCATTCGACGAAGATTCCTCCGACTACGTTCTGCCGATCGCCACTCAATTCGCCGACTTCCTCGGCCTGTCTCCACCCGACTGCATCAATGCCGGCGGTGGTGCCGGCGTCAACGTCCCATCCACAGACGGCCAATAACCAAAAAATGCACCCGAGTCGCGAAGTCGGGCGTTTTGACAATGGAGAATCGCTCGTCGCGACCGGGTGATTTTAGACGTTCCGCGGACCAAAGCAAATTGCGTTTGTCGGATCGAAGGTTGTTGAACTGGTGACGCCCAAGCTTATAGAACCAGCGCCTGACGTCCGACGCCTGTCGAATTGATTTCGCTCATCTCTCCGCGTTTCTCCGCCACTCCGCGTTTTATTGATTCGTGATGGTAGGAGCTCAGTTGTGCGGTCGACTTGGCTGACATTTCGGACATAGTGATTCAAACTCTCTTGGCGGCTGATGCCGATTGCGACCAGCGTGCTTCCAGCAATCCGACGCCTGCTATTGTCCAACGCCTGACGACTCGACTGCAAAATATCCCCACGGCGATTCCAATCGGGTACCATAATTCAAAATCGATGGCCATCATCGCTCCACGGAGACGCGGAACCAAGCGGTCCACCGAAGCCGCGGAGGTCGCGTTTTTGGGTTTTAGTTTCAACTCTTTCGCCGCGGCTCGGTGACCGCGATCGTTCGTCGAAGGATCAACCGAGCCACTTAGTCATGGCTGCGACGAGGATCGACGTTCCTGCGAAAATCGCATCGGTCAACAGTAGTTTGATGCACGTTTCTGACCTCCAAAATTCATTGATCCAGACGCCCATTAACCCCAGCAACGCGCCGAATCCGGTGAAGAAAATCGCCGCCCAAAACGCCACATTGTACAAACTCAAGGTGATTTCCATTTGATTCCTCGACGAACAAAACAATGCACCGAAGTCGCGAACATGCAGATTTCCAATGGTAAATCAACCGTCGCGACTCGGTGATTGGTAGCGTTCTGCTATAGACGTAATCCAGACTCTTGCTGTGATGCCTGAATGAAACAACGACTTCCTCGATTCGGACTGCTTTCGTTGCTTGCTTTGCCCGCGATGTTCGCACTTGGATGGTGGGTGCGTGGTCTTAACTACAAGCGAGACGTTTACTTTGCCGCAGAGGAGATTGCTGAAGACTCCGGTGGATTCTTCGTTCCAGAACTTGGCACCATTCAAGGCCGGAAGAAATTCGTAGATCGTTACCGAGCGATGTCGCCAGAAGCGAAGGCTGAAATGGAACGCCGAATGGAATACTACGCTGAGGTAATTGAGCCTGATTTTAATCCGCCCCAACCAAACATTATTGAATCCTTTTCGTCACTATTTTCTAGCGGCGAATCGGTCACGAACCCGAGCGATGTTACTTTGTCCGTCAATGGCCCGCCCGCACAGGACGCGTCGGAAATTCGACGGCGTATCGAAGGCTTTCTCAATAAACGCGGATTCCGACAGGAACAGAAAGCAGAACCATCGCATGCAACGGAGCCGGGCTTGCGAGTTTTCACAAATGGAGCATCAACCGTCCCGGCCCGCTGATGCGTGCCGTTCTGCTATTGAAGCGCGCCCGATTGCATGACGACTCCCAACCCATATAGCCCGCCGGAATCCACAGGTGGCTCACTTGACGCCGCCCACAGTCCCCCGTCAACGCGGTTGCGCAATTTCAAATGCCTCGCTGTGATAACGAGCGCCTACTCGCTGGTTACGGTTCTATTCGCCTTAACGCGTTCGACGATGCCAGAGCCATTTTTCCTCCTGGCTCTCCTTGTTGTCTCCGCATTGGCGTCAGCCTGGGCAAACTTCCCTCTCGGTCCGAGGATTGGATGGGCGCGCGGTGGACTACCTGTCGTGATGATCGTATTCTTCGCCGCCCTCGTTGCGTACTGCTTGATCGCGCTCGGAGTGGGCAATATGCTCTATCGAACGATCAACCCGATCACTATTTACTCTCCGTACCCACCTTCGTTTCCGTACTAAGTTGGAGCAGAACCATGGCGTGCACACGGAGCGGGGCTTGCGGCCGGATTTGAAATGGACACCTTTACTCTCCCCGCCCGGTGACGCCGGTCGTTATCGGTACTATGCCTTGGATTGTGACGGCGACGTTCGTGGAGTTGATGGTGTATCGAATACGCTGCAACAGTACTGTTCCGAATAGCTTCACGGCACGTACGGCGAATCGATCGAACACAAGGCGTGCTTGACATGCCCGCGTGATGCATCGCGACCAACAACAATGTCGGACACACCGACGCCGGGTGACTCGCTGATGGACACGTTACGATTTGCTTGCTGGACGACCCAACGCTCGGTATGCTGACCTCGACGTCACGCGTACTTTCTGGCCGATCCAACGCCCTTCCCGGACGACCGATAACAATGTCGTGCACACGGAGCACGGCTTGCGCGATTTCACGAGTGGAAAGTTGTCTCTCCGTGCCCGGTGACGACCGCCGTTCGCCGACTTAACCTATGCGTTGCGCCAAATGCAATAATCGATTTGGTGTCGACAGATACCAGCCTGCACCAGGAGGTTCGTCACCGCCTGCCGTATTCTTTTGGTTGATCGTAGGAGCATTAATCCTTGCCGTTCCGTTTTACTATCTGGGTTGGTGGATTCCGCTATTCCTTTGCGGTGCGGTTTGTGCAATCGCTCCGTTTGCCTTGCTCGCTTCATGGATTGACTGTCGTGGTGTATCAAAGAATCCGCAGCGCGGCGGGGAGTGCCCGGAATGCGGCCATATGAATACGGTATGGCCATGGTCGATGTAGGATCTATAGACATTCCGATGCTGCGACGTGAGAATGGCGGCGAACCATGCGATGAACCGAAGTCGCGGAATCGTCGTTTCTGACAATGGAAAATCAATCGCCGCGACTCGGTTATCGCGGCCGTTATCGGACTGGGTAAACGAAATCGTAGGTTTAATCGTGGACAATTCAATATTCATCGAAGAGGCAAGGCGTTCTCTTTACGGGTTTCTTGATTGCATGCTGCTGCGTACGATTGACTACGATGTATTCCTGTCACGGGACGCTGACGTTGAAGCGGTAGATGTTGGCTACGACGTATCAACCTACGGAAAGAAGAAGCCGGTTCACGAACGCCTGATGTTCACCGATGCGGTCAACCTTCAGGAAATTATGGACCATCCAAACGGCGATTCGCATAAGACCTACCAATCGGGGCGTGGCATGGCAGCTACGACCCACGGCGATGCCATTTTGAGCGAAGCGGAGGATTGGTGTGATGCATGGTGGCAGGACTACACCTCCAACACGCTTCAAGATCTCGATGACCTTTGGGAAATATTCGGGGAGGCTGGTCTTACTACTCCGCTAGATTGGTATGCTGACCTCGATGGTACACTTGGTGATTTGCGGGCTCGGTGCACAGATTAATACGACGTCCGATAACAAAGCCGCGAACCGGAGCACTCATTCACGCTGCAACTGAAATCAAAGCCCCTCGTTCGTGCCCGGTTACGGCAGGCGTTACCGGACTGAATTCGTGCGCAGGCTGCGACAAATGAGCAACCCGCAATCACCGCCGTGAAGATGAACGTTTACGATCCATCACCGAGTGACGTAGCAGCCTGGGTTCAGCTCGGGATACCGACTCCCTGGCCAGACCAAGACTGGGACATGTACGTGTGCAATGGGCTCAACGATGATCTAATCCTAGCGTACGCCAATGATCCGTCTTGCATTCAACGCGAGTTCTTCGTTCATTGCCTCTATCAACTTGTCGGCGATTTCACTGCATGGAGCACTGGCAACACGGTCCTAGGTGCACGGATCGAGGAGCTGCTCGCAAATGTCGACGCGAAGAGTCACGAAGATGTTAGCAAATGGCGTGATGAAACGATTGCACTCCGTGGTGGCGAGCTGTCGTTTAACCTAAACTATTGGGTTCATCATCTATACGCCGACCAAATCCCAGACGGCCGGTAACCATCGCATGCAACGGAGCCGGGCTTGCGGGATTTTACAAATGGAACATCAACCTTCCCGGCCCGCTGATGCGTACCGTTATGCGTATTCCAGTGGCAACATCGGCGTGCGGCAAAACTCGTCCCACGCCTTCTGTACGCTCCCGCTGCCGGGGAACAAATCTACGAACTCGTCTTGTGCTTGCATGTTCAACACGTCGAACACCCACATGCTGAAACCTTTCGGTTTCGCACCGGGGCAACCTTTCTTCAGCGTGATGCACTCACTCACCCAATCGCGAACCGTTGGCATCGTTCGCGGTCGTTTCCGACCGCCACGGAAGATGACCGGCTCCCATGCGTAGGCGACCGTCACGTTTGCCTTGAACACCGCGAACGGCTTGACCCATGATCCAACGCGGCAATCCTCTGGACACATCGGCAAGATCGTTCGCAGGCTTGGACTGTGCAGCGACATCGCCCAACCATCGGGGAACTCGTCACACAATCGCTCGATCAATTGGCGGTGCGTCTCTGGGTCGTCGTAATCCGCTGCATCGGGGTGCATGTCGCCGTATAGCTTCTTCCCGCACCCAAGGTACGGCGGATCGGCATAGCAGAAACGCATAACAATGGGTTGATCCGAAGCGGCGTCAACGTCGTTTGATTTGTTCATAGTTTTTCTCTCGCCGCTCGGATAACCCAAGCGTTCGCCGATGGGATTGCACATCGCTGCGACTGCAACACCATGAACGCAGCACGAATCAACTTTCAATTGTTGCCCTGGGTCGACTTGGCACCCGGAGCCAGAGAAAAGCGAGTCGCCCATAGTGAGGGCGTACTGCGTCTCGTCGAATTCTCACCACCATTCATTGAAGATGATTGGTGCGTCAAAGGGCATTGTGGATATGTGCTTGATGGCCAATTCTCGATACAATTCGGCGATCGCGTCGAAATACTACAAGCTGGCGATGGCATCCTCATCCCTGCTGGTCAGTCGAATGCACACAAGGCGATTGTTCAGCAACCAGTTCTACTGCTGTTGATGGAGCGTGGTGCTCTCGGCGAACCATGACATGCACGGGAGAACGGGTGGTCCGTTTTCTCGTCTGCTTTCAAGTCGTTCGCCCGTTCCCCGTGATGTCTACCGTTACCCGACTGAAATCATTCAACTCTGATTCATGAAACACGAAACCCGAATTGCGAAACTCGGCATCGCAAAGCGACGCGGGGCGTTCTCGACCTTCCCCGGTGCCGACTGGTCCGCGTGCCTCGTGCGTACTAACGTTGGCGACTTAGTCGCCTCGCTTGGCAAGTGCCACTGTGTCGCGTCAATCGAAGACGTCACCGATTCCGTTTACGACGGCACATGGATGCCGCCGAATGGGATGGGTTGGTCGCTATTGGTCGTTCACAAGCACCAAGACTGGTGCTCGTTCGCTGATATCTGGATGTACAACAGGGATTGCGACCGAATCGCAAGCGATTTTGACGGCGAGGTTTTGCGAACTGGACACCGCGACGATATTGCTTACGTTCGTCTCTGGGTCAACGGCAAGCAACGACTGGAGTTTGTTACCGATGGTGCCGGATTTCCTATGCCACCGGAAGACATCGACCCGGATGACGACGAAGATTACCGCAACATTTATGACTTCGAGACTGATCTGTACGATGGCGACTTTCCTCACACGTTCAAAACGATCGAAGAGGCACACCAACAGCTCATAATTGATCGCGATGCATATGTGGCCGGTATCACTTTTGACGATGGCACGCGTGATGGAACCTACGGTCTGTCCGCGGGATATCGACACGATGCTGCCGTCGATCGCAAGAATGTGACTGCCGTTTACGCTGTCACGTTCACGCAAGACGGCGGGTAACAATCGCGTGCACCGGAGAACGCGAGTCGAGCGATTTGGCCATTAGAAACCTTTTCGCGCGTTCCCGGTGACGCGTAACGTTACCGGCACTTAGCAGCGATGAAAGATTGCGCTGACATTGATCATTCCCGGTCGTCCTTCGTTCAAAACTCAACCTCGGATCGTTTGCTGAATTTCGCTTCGCGCTCCACTCCGGTCCCGTTGGACGCTCTTGGGGGCCGACAACGGGACGTTCTTCGTTAACGGTTCACGTCGCACGGTGGTGCGAATCAACGCCGGCGAAACAATGCCCGAATAGAGTCCTCCGAGATTGGTTGCTCGGTCCTTTGCTGGGCGATAAACTGACGGCAACGCTGCTGTGGCGTGCCAAACCGATTGCGGATGACAAACAACGCCGGTAACCATCGGATGCACCGGAGTACTCAAAAGCATCTGCCCCGATGGTCAATCGTTCGTTCGTACCCGGTGATCCGAGCCGTTATCGGACTACCACATGTGAATTGTGGCCGACGTTACGCGTGACACATGGCTGATCAACACTCGTCCAACTCCCGGACTTGTCGCGGATGCACATCGCGAAAGAATGCGGCGGGTTACCCGCAGCGGAACGCAACACCCGGCTAACTTGCCGACTGATCCAACGCTCGATTTACTTGCCGACCGATATGGGGACCGTTACGCTGATAGTTCACTTCCATTGATAAGCGATCACCGAATCCATCAAAGGCACCGATAACCATGCGATTCACACGGAGCGACGGTGGTTCGGTTTTCCTTTTGTACAAGAACGCGGTTCTCCGTCGCCCGGTGATCGCGGACGTTACCCGACTGAATCGAGAACTCATTGAAGCAACGCTTTGGCGATCGTTCGACTTTTGCAATCGAACTTGGCAAATCCAATGACGCATCACCAGACTTGAGAACCGTCGACGTCTACGCCGATGGGCGTTGGCTAACCTGCGACGACAACGTGGTTTACTTGCCGCAATTCATCGGCTCCCTCAACGACGACTTGGATTGGGCCATGACCCCAGTAGGTGACAAACGCGATACACCACCGTTCCCGGAACGGTCGCCCGTTGAGAATCATCGAGAGATGCTACAACTTGCCATTGACGACAACGACCTTCATCTGTTTCACCGATTTATGGATTGGGGGCCAACCGCCGACAATGTCTCAATGCACTTATTTCGCGTTGATGGTACCGCACACATGCCGTTTTCGTTTTGGCGCGAATCGCATCACGACCCAAAGGAGCTTGATACTGTATACTGCGCCCGACTCTCCGTTGACGACTTGCGTGTCACACTTCACCGTGCCGCGTGGAGACTCATGTGGGACTGGTACGCTGACCGAAAGATTCGCGGCGGGTAACAATCGCGTGCACCGGAGTACGCGAGCCAGCCGGTTTTAAAATGGAAAATCTCTCGCGCGTACCCGGTGACGCGTGTCGTTACCCGCACTACCCGCGTGGACTGCGCGGACGAATCACGCCTGCAGGTGCGACGCAACAATCGCAACCCAAGCGCCCGTAGGCTAGCCGGGCATCCGACGCCTGTAGAACACCGACGTCTGTAGACAACCGACGCCTGCAAATACCCAACGCCTGTTGATAACCGGCGTCTGTTGAACATCCGACGCCTGCATACTGCAAAGCGCCTCGCATCCAACACCCGCACCAACCAATTTGCTCCGCTGACTGCATGACCGTGAACGTTCACTTCCAAAACTTGCCCCGCTGAACTGGATGCGGTACGCTGCTGACTCAACTGACCCATAGCCCAACGCCTGATTCCGGACGGCGGGTAACAATTGCATGCACCGGAGTACGGCTAGCGAGTTTTGCGAAGTGGTCAATCAAAACTCCGTACCCGGTGATGCACGACGTTCTGGCGATCGAGCGACTTGGTATCGTGTTCGTGACTGAAATATCAAATCCATACGATCCACCCGCATCGGTTCCGGTTTCGTCCAACAGACGCTCCGTGCGCCGCCTTCAATCAATTACGTGGCTGATCGTATTGGGCATCGCAATTGCGACCGGGACGATCATTGCCTTCGCAAACCTGCAATCGGATGACTCTACAGAGGACCGTCGCGACGTCATCGTGTTCTTTGTTGGCCTCGCTGTCATATTCGGCACCGCTGGTTCATACCTAACCTGCCGCTATATCGCTGGCAACATTCCGGCGTACTTCATCGCCGTTGCGTTGGGACTATTCGTCGCCATGCCATTGTTGGTTGGAGGTCCAAACTACACGGGTGCGCTCGCTTTGCTCTCGCTAATCGCTGCGGTTTCGCTTGTGACATCACTCACAACTGGATTGGTATTTCGCCGGATGCTACGATGACGACGGTTGATTGTCGTGCGTTTAGCTGCGTCAACAACAGCCAGAACCATGCGTTGGACCGAAGCCGGGCTTGCAAGGTTTTCTCAAGTGGATGCGTGGACCGTCCCGGCTCGGTCAACGCCGCCGTTACCCGCGCGGAGAGATGAACTGCACACAACATGCGAAGCTCATGGACGCTCAACGATTTAGGCTGCGTTCTCAGCGTGTTTGCACTCGCCGCGTTTCTCCCTCTCGCGATTGTTGGCCGACATCTGTTTCAAGCCAACGTCGATACCACTTCATCTCACGCGTTCGTCGGTTGGGCGTGCCTTGCCATCTACGGACTTGCGGCCCTCTTCAATTTCTACCTGTCTGTGGTTCGTCCGTGGCTGCACACCCGACGAGACAAAGGCGAATACAAACATGTCTCGGGTATTCCGATCGTTCATTCACTCTTCTTACTCGCTGCAATTATGACTTTGCCGCCGAACACGCTGGCTGGTATACTGATGCTGGCGTTGCTCGGGCTCGACACTGGGGCTGCACATTGGGCCGCGTTTGCCTTCGCGTCCGAGTTCCTGCCGAAACGCGGGTAACCATCGCGTGCACCGGAGTACGCGAGCCAGCCGACTTGAAATGGAAAATCCTTCGCGCGTACCCGGTGACGCGTATCGTTACCCGACTGAAACGACTGCCCATACTTAATGTCGAATCCCTACCTCACTCCAATAACTTGCGACACTGCCGCTAATGTCACGCGGGCAAGCAACATCGCGCGTTCTGCGTTCGCTGGTGCAGTGTATACCGCGACCTGCATTGCTCTTTTCGCAACGTACGCGTGCTTGCGCGACGCTATTCCTCCGATCCTGTTTCTTCTGATGTGCGTCGCGATGGCACCGTTTTTACTCGCCATCATGATTCTCGACAAATTCGGATTTGCATCGATAGCATGTTACGTCTTGTCGAGCGTTACATCGTTTGCGAGCAGCTTCGCAGTTCGGTACGCTTTTGCAATACGAAGAAGCCGTCCTTCGATTTCCAAGACGTACGAAGTACCCATCTCAGGCGACGATACTGGCGGGTAACCATCCCGTGCACCGGAGCCGGGCTTGCGGCCGGTTTTGAAATGGTTGACTTTACTCTCCCGGCCCGGTGACGGGTGACGTTATCCGACTCAAATTGAAATCCAACACACATTTCTACTTTGCGCGTTAGCGTAGTATCGGCTCGGCACACTTGATTAATCCCTACGAAAAACAGGCTGCACCCTCGTGCGTCCAAGAACCGCGATCTACACGATGGCTTTACCTTCCCGCTGGACTCTGTCTTGTTGCCGTCGCGTGGTTCACGATCGAACTCGTCTTGCTTGACATGGCTTACGCAACAATGACCAGTGGCGATGAAGTCATGCGCAATGCATTCCTGCTGTTGACCGCGTTAAATAACGCCGCTTCTCTTTTCGCAATCTTTGCTGCTGTTTTTGGTTCGCGACGTGCACTCCGGGGACATTGGGTGATCGCTCTACTTCTTTTGCTTCTTGGTTACTTTGCGATTCTACTTGTTCGTGATTTTGTTGCTCCGCGGGCGATGGAATGGTACATTGTGCGATCTTATACAGGATGAATTGCTTGTGATTCTCCCTATACTGCGGATAACAATGCCATGCACCGGAGCGGCGGTGGTTGCGTTTTTTCGAGTGGTTGACTGTTCTCCGCCGCCCGGTGATGGCCAACGTTCCCCGACTGAAATCACATGGCACATTCCTTTGACATTCGCCACGGCGAGCTGATCGACGTGATTGGATCGCCCGTACGATTTGAGGACGTGACCTTCGTGCCTGCGTCTACACGACTTACTGGCACCAGCTTTTCCGCACAATTCAACTTGATCGATTGGGCTCGCGAACAACAACGCAAACTCCCTGCGATTGTTCGTGGCGACGAAAACGCCGCTTGGTTTCTTGGACGACTGATTTACTTGTTCAACACCGAAAACGTCGCTGAAGATGAACGAATGGAGAAAACGTGCTTCGACGTTTCGTTCGTTGCCATATTAAGTGATGCGTCAAATCTCGCCGTTCCATTCGACTGCTCCGATCACTACGGACGTACTTCATTGATGTTCAGCAGCGACGACGAACCACCACTGGGGCTGCGTTCACGAATCGCGGATGCATTCTACGGCCTAATGCTTGACGAACCGGATTCGTTAACGGACTATGACAACCGAATGTTCCACTCAGGGACTGGGTTTTGGATCGAATTTGGCGTGTCCCACGGTGAACCGTACTTCGACGAAGGCTCGGACGCCGACACGTAATGCAGGATGCGGGGAACAATCGCGTGCACCCGAGCACGCGAGTCGGGCGGATTTCAAGTGGAAAATCTTTCACGCGTACCGGGTGACGCGTGACGTTCGCCGACAGATGTTGATTGACGCTTAACACGGACGTACTAGATTTGGAACGCAAACGCATCATCTATATCGATGTCGACGACACGCTGATTCGAACTTTTGGCACGAAGCAGATACCGATGACGTCATGTGTGGAATACGTCCGCAGAATGCACGCCGATGGACACCTGCTGTATTGCTGGAGTCGTGGTGGCGCGGAGTACTCTCGTGGCGTTGCAGACTCTCTTGAAATAGCAGACTGCTTCCTTGCGTTTCTCCCCAAACCCGACGTCGTGCTAGACGACCGTGGTGCAGACCTCTTGGACTACTGCGAGTTCATCCTTCCAGCAAATGCATCGAATCACTGACACGTGGTCTCGCGGATGGTAAGATTGCCGGTAGCTCGGTGACCGACTTGCACAATACATCGTCTTGGGAATGCGGCGAACCAGGCGATGGACACGGAGCCGCGGAGCCGAGTTTTCTCCAAATGGATGATCGTTCGCCGCGGCCCGGTCATCGCAATCGTTCTGCCGAAAGGAAACCCCACTAACATGGATGATCCAGACCTCACTTCAAGCAGCGGTACGTTTCGGTTCTCGTACAAAACGTATTGGGACCACATCCAGGGTGTGTTTTCTGAACCGAACGGAATTGTCGGGTTCGCATTCGCGACTTTTGGTTCGCTATGGACAGTGTTTGAGGGCTATGCTTCCACACTCTCTCCCAGTCCTAATCGCTTGATTCCGTACGTCGCATTTCTTTTTGTGTCAGTTATGGCGGCAGTTGGCTGGCGTGTTTACCACTACCTGCGGGAATGTCCAGAAGGCTTAGAATCTTTACCAGCGAATTCGTACCGTATCGCACACCTTCAACGGTCGATGTGGGAGTTTCATTTTGCAAAATCACTGCTCGCGGTGCTATTGGGACCGATTGATCGTGAGGCACGCGATCTCGCCGATGGAAAGGTTTTCGTCCCCGCCGAGTCTCCACAGAACTTTCGGGCATATCACGCATGGTTGAGTTCCCGTCCGACTAACTTGATCGAAATGGTGGAGGTTGCGAAGAGACTTCTCGTTCAAGACTTTCCGCGAGCCATCCAGTCGACAGAAGAGAAAGCCGCGGACCCGAAACTCATTCTTGATGTTTGCGTTGCGATTCAGCGAGTCTACGCTGAGGCTGTTGCGTTCGAGAGAGCCTCTCGATCTCTTTTGCCGCCGGAGCGTTGTGAACGCCTCCATGAACTTCAACAGGGATGGTCTGAGCCAGTCAGAGACGCAACGCATCAACTTTTTGAGATCCTACAGAGCATTTGCGATGTTGATCCTAATGCAGACTCTCAATTGAGCTTTACAATTGAGTTTGGTGAATTGCCTCAGGTAGACGACTTTTGCGATGAATTATCTCGGCTCGAATCACAACTTCCAGCGATACTTTCTGAAGAATGGTGAGATTGGCAGAACCAAGTCGTGCACCGAAGGACCGCGTCGCGCTTTTACACATGGAAACCACTTTGGCGGTCCTCGGTGACGACCGTCGTTCGCCGACTGAATCAAAACCTACCAACACATCAGGTCAAGCCGAAAAACATGAAACGCGACATGGACCTCATCCGTAAGATACTTTTCTACATCGAAGAGAATGACGACATCAGTGTCGCAGTTGATGGCTATGACCAACGAGCGATCTCGTACCATATCAGGCTTCTCGATGAAGCGGATCTAATTCACGCTGCAGTGCTGAGTTCAAACAGTGGCGAAATTGTGATTCAAGAGAGCGGGCAAACACGATTGACTTGGTCGGGACATGAGTTCATCGACGCTGCGCGCGAACCAACTCGGTGGAACAAAGTGAAAGCTGCACTCGGTGACGCTACAATTGCAGCTTACATTGGACTCTTGAACCAAGTTGCTATCCACTACGCGACCAAAGCGGCGGGGATCGAGAACTGACTAGAAACGTTCTTTCCACAGCCAAAATGGCGGCGAACCATGCGATGCAACGAAGCCGGTCTTGCATGGTTTCACGAATGGAAAATCAACCTTCCCGGCCCGCTGATCGCAACCGTTATCGGACTGACTCCGCAGATGTTCCGCGTATTCGCTTGCACAAACGATTGCTGCAACGCTTGGTCATCGGTGCGTCGTTCGGCATTTGCGTTAGCAACTCGCCGATTCGGACGTCTTGATCCTCCGTTGGCGATTGCCACAACCCACGCCGCTCGCAGTCCTCGATGTTGTCGTTTGCTTTTCCATCGACCACGTTTTCCAATCTTCGTTCAACGTCTGCAAACGCCGTCGGACGACAATGCCCGTTTACTTGCCGACCCGGTCAACGCCAAATTGCTTGCCGCCCGAACCAATGCCCGTTAAGCTGTGGCAGCGTTGTTGCCACTTCCCGATGTTCGATCAACGCCCGTCCATAAATGCCGATAACCATGCCATCGCTTTACGCTTGCTTGTCAAGCGGCAGTGACGATTGGCGGCAAGCGAGCCGATGTTCAAGGACTCGGTTCAAGAAGCCCGGTGGATGGCTTTGGGATTTGCTTCAGGGGCGCAGCAAAGATCGCCGGCACGCCGCGTCCGTTTGACCTCGATGAGGTGCAAGTGATTGCACCGGAGAGAGTGAATCGTTTGGTTTCACTGGATCATTCGAGGCTTGAGATTGGCTTTGGCGTTGTTGGGGCGGTGGTCACGCGTTCTTGAAGTCACGTCAATCGCCTCCACCCGGGTGAACGCCGTGGGGTGATGGCGGGCTGACCGTTTCTAATGGCGACCTAGCTTGACTCTCAGTCGGTCGAGACCTCTCTACTGCTATTCGGGTGTAATTCATTGGTGCGTCGCAAGCTGACCGCTTCTTCGCAGCGGCTTCCATTCGCATTTTTTGCGTCCAAACACGTAGCTCAGGAGCCACGGCTGTTTCCAATTGTGTCGCTTGCTCAAGAACACCCTGATGCTTCAGACGGCGTCGCTGGACGGCCTAAATTTCGCACCATCTCGCGCTACATGTAGGTGACGGTGGCACTGTAGCCACCGACGTTACCTTTCTTCCAACTCTTTGGAGATGTTTATGTCGCACGTGGTGCAGATTAAGACTCAGGTTCGCGACGCTGCGGCGGTTCGGGCCGGGTGCTTTCGCCTGGGGCTTGATGAGCCGGTCGAGGGCGAATTGAAGCTGTTTAGCGAGACCGTCCGCGGGCTTGGCGTTCAGCTGCGTGATTGGCGGTATCCGGTTGTGTTTGACCTCACGACGGGTGAGTCCAAGTACGACAACTACCAGGGCCGATGGGGCCGACAGGGTCGATTGGACGAGTTCCTACAGGCCTACGCGGTCGAAAAGACCAAGATCGAAGCTCGTCGCAAAGGCTATTCGGTCGCCGAACATCGCCTTGCCGATGGCTCCATCAAAGTATCGTTGACCGTCGGAGGTGCGTCTTGAAGACCATCGACGTGGTCGTCTCGCCCGTTGGTGCTACCCGCGTTGAGACGAATGGATTCACCGGCGATCAATGCCGGCAAGCGAGTGCGTTCCTGGAGCAGGCCCTCGGGCTGTCCCAGAACGAACGACTTAAGGCGGACTTCTACAAAACCGAAGTCCGCGATCAACAACAAGCCCAGCAGTCGTCTTAGCACGCTGACCGGGCTTTTCTTTTGGGTTCAGCACACTTTGTCCGAGGAGGACACACACAATGAAACTAACACAACGAATGAATGAATTGATCCGAGCCTGCTTCGCCGGCATCTGGATCGAGTCGCACGAACATCTCGATGCCATCGCCGAACTGTCATCAATGTGCCGTGACGAAGACTGGCGGTTGGCGGTTTGGGACATCGACCAGGGTTTGCGGCATCCCAACGGATCGGCCATCGATGTCGAGGTCGCCGATCCGTTGGCGGCGGTCCGTGCGGTGTCGTCGATGGCATCGGACGATACACCGTCGTTGCTAGTGCTGCCCAACTTCCACCGCTTCATCGGTTCGGCCGAGATCGTGCAAGCGATCAGTCGAGCAGTGAATGAGGGCAAACAGCATCGCACGTTTGTCGTGATCCTGAGTCCGGTGATTCAGGTACCGGTGGAACTTGAAAAGCTGTTCATCGTGATCGAGCACCCAATGCCCGACCGAGAACAGCTATCCCAAATCGCTGCGGGGATCGCAACGGAAGCGAATGAGATGCCGGAGGGCCGCGAACTAGACGACGTCCTGGACGCAGCAGCGGGACTGTCCCGCTATGAAGCCGAAGGTGCGTTTAGTTTGTCACTGGTTCGTGACGGTCGTCTGACCCCTGATTCGATCTGGGAGCTGAAGACCCAAGCGGTGAAGAAGTCGGGACTGCTGAGCCTGCACCGTGGTGGTCAAAACTTCGGTGCCATCGGTGGCCTTGATACACTCAAAGCGTTCACGCGGCGAGCACTCGTCCACCGCGGCCGATCCGGCACTCAGCCTCGCCCCCGCGGAGTGATGTTGCTGTCACCGCCCGGTTGCGGCAAGAGCGAGTTCTGCAAATGCGTGGGCGTTGAAGTCGGCCGTCCAGTATTGATTCTGGACGTCGGCAGCTTGATGGGTTCGCTCGTTGGTCAATCCGAAGAGCGGACTCGTCAAGCACTCGCCATCGTCGATGCCATGGCACCCTGTGTGCTGATGATCGATGAAGTCGAGAAGGCGTTTGCGGGTGCCAGCGGCGGCGGCAACGACAGCGGCGTGTCATCACGGATGTTCGGCACGTTCCTGTCGTGGCTCAACGATCACGACTCGGACGTGTTCGTGGTCTGCACGGCCAATGACGTGGCGAAGTTACCGCCTGAGTTCAGCCGGGCCGAACGGTTCGACGGTGTGTTCTTTGTCGACTTACCGGGCCGGACGCAGAAGGATGAGATCTGGCGTCTGTATGTCGAACGCTTCGGTTTGGATGCAAGTGATCCCAAGCCGAGTGACGACCAGTGGACCGGTGCCGAGATCAAGTCGTGTTGCCGATTGGCGTCACTGCTGGATGTCTCGTTGGTTCAGGCTGCCGAGAACGTCGTGCCGGTTGCCGTGACTTCATCCGAGTCGGTCGAACGCCTGCGACAGTGGGCGGACGGCCGGTGCTTATCGGCCGAGCAGCCAGGCGTGTACCGATCGGTGGCAAAAGTGACTCGCCGCCGCAGCGTTTCGGCGAAACCATCGATCAACTGACGACTTAGTCGATCGTTGTTGACGCCAACATCCTAGGTCTGTGCCTGAGCTTCTGCGGCGTACGCAATTGCTTCATTGATCCCATCCCCTCAGCCCGGTCGCTTTCACAGCTGCCGGGCTCACTTTGTGAATGGAGACACCTACTTTGACACCCCTACTTTTTGTTTGCATGACGCTTTCGTTTTCGCTTACGGCTGCCGCACTGATGGTGTGGCAGCTGCGGCGACAGCGACGTGGTTTGCAAACGCTCATCCAGAAACTCATACGGAAGGAGTTCCACCGTGACGACGAGGACGCCCACGACTGCGAGACCGATCAACGGTGGGATATTGATCGCGATCGGTAGCCTGATCGTGATCGGTTGTGGCCCCAGCGGCCGAGACCTGAGCGACCAACAGTGGCTCGAAATGCAGAATGACATGCAGCAAGAAAGAGCCGAGGTTGGTCAACAGCGGGACCAACTCGAAACGGATCGCCGCGAGTGGGACCAGCGTGAACGGAGCGATGCCATCTTGGCGGCCGTGATCGCATCAGGCGGCCTGTTGCTGGCGTGCGGACTGCCACTGCTGGTGGTCGCGATTCTGCTTTGGCCCAGACCGTCACCGTCGAGCAGCGAAGCCGTCTGCGACGTGTTGCTCGATGAAGTTGTGCAACAAGCCGCAACAGCCGATGGACGGCGGATCGAGAGCACCGGTGTAACACCCAAGCTCGGTTCACGCGACTAGCGACTAGGTCGCCAGCCCAATAGCGACTCCGGGCAACCGCGAGTTTTCTTTGCCAGACGTTTTGACAACCACAACGCCCCGCCGGCAGTTCGCCAGCGGGGCGTTTTTCGTTTACTTCACTCACAGGAAAACAGAACCATGACCCTCGATACTTTGACCATGCCGATTCAGGCCGCTGAAACCACCACTCCATCGGCCAGCGTTTCGGTAGGCCAGCGACTGCAGGACGAAACCACGGCCGTACGACTGAAGATCCATTGGCCTGGTGTCCGCAAGACGCTTAGCCAGGACCAAACCCGGCAAGCGGCCGGCACGTTCGATGCCGACATCAAATCGGTGTCGGCGTCGAAGAAGTTACTCGACACGGGACATCCCGCTTTTCGGGCCGCGTCCACGGTTCGCAAACAGGCGGCCGACTACTGGAAGAACCACACGCTGCCCTACGTCGAACCCGGCATGAGGCTGATTCGGCGTCGCGACGTGGCTGCCTTCGATGTCCACATGACGACGGTGCGTGCCGAGTTGGCCGAAGCGGTCGAGCAATTGGAACGCCACTACGACGAGATGATTGACCAAGCACGCCAGCGGCTGGGCGATCTGTTCGATCCGGGCGACTACGCGGGCAACCTTCGCGAGCAGTTCGGCATCGAGTGGGACTATCCCAGTTGCGATCCACCGGAGTACTTGCTGCGGGTCAGTCCGCAGTTGTATTACAGCGAGTGTGCCCGGGTACAGACTCGGTTCGACGAAGCGGTTCAGTTGGCCGAGCAAGCGTTCGCCGACGAGCTTGGACAATTGGTCAGCCATTTGGCCGAACGGTTGAACGGCGAGAGTGACGGCTCACCCAAGGTGTTCCGGGATTCGGCGGTGACGAACTTGCTTGAGTTCTTTGAACGGTTCCAGCGGCTGAACATCCGCAGTGATGCGGGACTCGATCGCTTGGTGGCGGATGCCCGTGCCGTCGTGGCAGGGACGATGCCACAGGAACTGCGAGAGCGACCAAGCATCCGCCAGCACATCGCCGGCGAACTGACACGGGTCGAAGCATCGCTGGATGGTTGGATGACGGATCGCCCGCGTCGCAGCATCCTGCGTCGCTCACGGTGATGGCGTTGGACGTTGTCATCAATGCAAGCGGCGACGTACGGATGATCTACCAGGAAGAGATTGATCCGCATTCGCTAGGCCAACCCACCATTCGCCGCGGTTCCCATGTGGAACCGACGGTGGAGGGCAGCTGGACGGCCGATCTGTCGCCCGTCGATGGTCCGGTTCTCGGACCGTTCCCGATTCGATCATTGGCACTTGATGCCGAGATCGATTGGCTCAGTCGTCATTGGCTTTCGCCATAGACGCGAGCTTCACAACCAACCCGTCGGTGGCTGTACACCGGCGGGTTCATTTACACCCACTTCCAAATGGATTACTCATGAAAGTTCCCAAGATCACCGTCGGTCTGCAACAAAAGATCGGCCAACCGAATTTCGGTAGCATCGGTGCCAGCTGCGTCGTCGAAGTCCAACTCGACCAGTTCGAATCCGGGGATGGCGACGCGATCGAACAACGAGTCCGTCAAGCATTCGCCCGGTGTCGCCGCAGCATCGACGACGAGCTCCGAACGCTCACGCCGACGACTCCTAGCGGTACAGCCCCCAACCGAAGTGCCACGCCACCACCGAAAGCCGACCGGCCACGTGGCCACCGTCCGGCCACCGACAAACAGGTCCGAGCCATTCACACGATCGCCGGCAAGCAGGGCATCATGTTGGCCAGTGAATTGCAGGCCCGATTCCAAGTCGCCTCACCGGATCAACTGTCGATCGGCCAGGCCAGTTCCCTGATCGACGCAATGAAAGAAACCGAAGCGGCCGTCTAACCAAGCCGCCATTCAACCGATCGCAGTGCCCTCACCGGCACCGCGATCTTTTTTAGCCCCCAGCGTTTGTTGATCTTGCCATTAGACGTGCACCGCTTGACTAGAACGTCACCTTCGTCCTGAACCTTCACCGTTCGCTGCAAGTCAGCAATAAGCTGTCTAACAGCTTGCGGCCCCAACGTTTCAGCAATCGCACCGGCCAAACCCGAAACGACCGACCGTTCGCCCGATTCGGCAATCTGGTGCAACCAGTGGTGCAACGACTCGCCAGCATCACGATTCACGCCGCAATTCACGCTGTTTTCGCCAGGTGCCATAACGTTGACATCGTGGAGGTCACAGATTCGAGTTCTGTATCGTCCATCCCCAAAAACCCCGTGAAACCGAGCGTTTTGCGGGGTTTTTTCGTGTCTGGACGGTAGCTCTGCAACCTGCGCTCTTATTTTGTAAGGGCAACTGAACGCAGGACATAGTTTCGGAGCGATTTTCACAACTCATCTACGCCCAAAATAGACGTTGTCGCTTGCCCGCCGACTCGCCGGATCCCTACTCGCTCTGGGAGGCAGGCTTGTAGCCATCATCAGAGAGGGTGTTTTCCGCTTTGAAAAACAGGGGACTGCGTTTCGCGACTGGCTAGGAACCAACAACGGGTAAGCCAATCAGCTGCCGGGGGACACGTTTAGGGGCGTTGATGCCTTTAGACGCACCAGCTAGCTCTAAATTCCCATGGCTTGTTGTCGATTGCAATCAAATAAGGCATTCCCCAACCGCAGGCGGAGCCTCGATGGCGATGACGCCCGTAATGCGCTAAGGCTTGTTGCGGTTACCAACAAACTCAACTTAAAGCCAGCCGATTGAGTAGCCAAACACTGTCAGCGGTTGACCGCGTTTAAGGCTTCTGGCGTTGTTGCGTCCACGCCTGTGTTACTTTGGAGGCGTGTCGCGACCGCCCTGCCTCTGGCGTTCCATTGCCTTTGAAGTTCCAGGCAACCTAGACGGTCATCTCGTGGCGAATGTTGCTATTTGGGTGGATTTGTCCGGTGCAGTGATTAGTCTGATCTGCCGCGTTTAGATCCGCTTTGGAACACAACTCCTTGAGTGCTTTTATGTCCTGTATCTTTCGAAATTTACGTGTTTCGTTTGCCGTTCTTGCGGTCTTCGCCGGTGCGATGGACTCGTCTGCGGCCATCGTGATTTCGGTGGGGGCGGCGAGATCGACCAATGTTGATCTCGGGCCGGCAGGTGCCGGCAAGCAGATCGACTTTTTCATTGGTCAGGATGCTGCGTCGAGTGACCTTGTGGCCGGTGCCGTTGCCGATTTCATCCTTGCCGGTGGTTTGATTGTTGATCCGCCGGGACAAGTCGGTTCGATCAGCGGTACGGCAGCGGATCCCTTTTTCGGGTCTGGGAACCTCAGTACTTCAACGATCAACTTCTCTTCCTCGTCGCAGTTTCTGATCAACCAAGAATTCACCAACGCGGCGCAAGTGTTGCCGGAAGTGGGTTCGTCGGCGCGATGGTTCGTGCTGGACTTGGATACGACGGGCTTGGCGGACGGGACCTATGCGATCGAACTGGTGAGTCCTGACGGATCGTTTCTCAGCAGTGTTGGGGGCCTCATTTCTGCCAACAACAATCTAAGCTTCACCGTCTCTCCGGTTCCCGAGCCAAGTTCTGTGGCCATGTTCGCATATTTGAGCGTCGCGGCGGGTTGGCGATTTTCGCGGCGCAAGCGAACCGCATAAGAACGAATCCTCGGTCCGTAACGCGGCGATCGGTTTTTCTAGTTGCCGACGGGATCCGTTTTGCGTTTGCCAAGTCTGCGCTGCAGCTCTTTGCGGCCTTTTTCTCTCAGGTCGCCGATCGATTGTTCGGTCGCGAGCAGTCGCTTCAGCATGGCATCGGCGCGCTCGGGCATGTTGCCTGCCAAGTTGGTTTGCTCGCCGATGTCGCTGCTTAGGTCGAACAACTCGGTGAAGTCTTCGTCGATCCAATGAATCAGTTTGAAGTTGCCTTCGACTAGCGAAAGTGCACGCGTGTCGCCGGTGCTGTCGGGGCGAGCCTGCCACTTGTACCAGAACATTGCATCACGCTGGTAGGTTTCGCCATGAAGGGCTCGAAGGTAGCTGCGACCGTCAACATGTTGCTCGGGGCGCAGCGGTGCGCCGGCCATTTCAAGCATGGTGGGATAGTGGTCGGTGCCGGTGACTTGAACGGAAGACGTTGTCCCGACGGCAACATTGCCGGGCCACTTCACGATCAACGGAACCCGCGTTCCGCCTTCAAAGATTGATCCCTTGCCTTGTCGCAAGGGTGCGTTGGTTGTGGCAACGCCACGACGATTTTCGAGACCGCGTGTCGACAGTCCGCCGTGATCCGATGTCAGGATGATGATCGTGTTGTCTTCGATGCCTGCGACGGTGACCGCACGCATGATTCGGCCCAACGAATCGTCCGTCTTCTCAATCATCGCCGCGTAGGTCGGATTGTTTTGGATCGTCTTGGTCATGCCTTGTCGATCGATGACAAAGTCGGCGTCGTCTCGCTTTCCGCCCACCGCGACGCCGGCCTTTCGCAGCTTCTTGCTGTACTTTTGCGTGACGTCGTCGGGGGCTTCGATCGGCGTATGAACGGCATAGTGCGCCATAACCATCAGGAACGGATCGCCCTTATTCGCCTGGACATATTCGACCGCCTTGTCGGTCATCCGATCGACCAGATAATCGCCGTCACTGCTGTCGATCGGATTCTCGACGGAGTGCCCTTTTTCCACCGAAAAGGGATGAAAGAAGCTTCCGGTTGCGCCCGCCGATCCGGAGTGAACGATCGTGTCGAATCCTTGTTTTCCCGGATCACCGCCTTCGTGCCCCAGGTGCCACTTGCCGATGTAGCACGTTTGGTAACCAAAGTCCTTCAATGCCTCGCCGAAAGTGACGTCGCCCAGTGGGAGGTGATGTTCGTGTCGGCCCGATTGGATCGATTCGTTTTCAATTCGGCAGGGATATTTTCCGGACAACAATCCCTGTCGCGAAGGAACGCATCGCGGATAGGCGGAGTAAGCATCGGAGAATCGCATCCCTTCGGCGGCGAGTCGGTCCATGTTCGGCGTGTCATAAAACGAGCTGCCGTAACAGGAGAGATCGCGGGCGCCAAAGTCGTCGACGAAGAACAGTATGATGTTCGGCTTTTCCGCACCTTCGACCGTGGCAATTGCCTGCACCGCAATCGCGAAAAAAAGTGTCACCGAGAGGATTAGTCGCTTTCGCATCTTTGGTCCTGGGAGAGTTATTTGCTTCGCATGAACAGGTAGGTGACTGGGGATACACCGATCGTCTAGAGATCGAGCACCGTGAAGTCGGCGAATGTGGCGTAGATGGAGATCACGATCACGATCAAGACCAGACCGACCGGAATTGCGTAACGCCATGGTGTCATGTTCACCGCGCCGACATCTTGTTGGACAAACTCGGTCTCGCGTGGCCAAATTTCGCCAATGACCAACTGCATGATCACCAGCCAACTGAATACGAGTCCGAGGAAATGGAACTCGTGAAGTGAGGCAACGATCTTGTCGAACGGTGGTACGAAATAGCCGGTCGCGATCACGATGAATCCCATCAGCAGCGCCAGTTTTGCGGCGAACGCCGGAACCCGTTTGGTGACCATTCCGACAAGCACGACGGCAAAGATCGGAATGAAGTACATCCCGTTCATCTTTTGCAGGTAGCCGAAGATGCTGGTCGTGTTGGCAAGCAGCGGCGCGATCGCCATCGCAACGATGGCGACGATCCATCCGAATACTTTGCCGCTTCGCACGACCGAGGCTTCGTCGGCGTTTTTGTTGAACACATTCTTGTAGAGGCCCAGACTGAACAGCGTGCACGAACTGTTCAGTGCCGAGTTGAAGCTGGACAGGATCGCGCCGATCATGGCGGCAGCAAAAAAGCCGGTCAGATACGGCGGAAGCACTTTGTTGACCAGCAACCCGTAGGCTTGGTCCGGTTTGATATCGTCGCCTGCGAAAATGCTATACGCGATCATGCCGGGCACGACCAGATACATCGGGCCGAGTAACTTCAGGGCCCCGGTCAATAACACGCCTTTTTGACCTTCGGCCAAACTGCTGGCACCGAAGGTTCGTTGGATGATCTGTTGGTTGGTCGTCCAGTAGAAAAGGTTCAGCAGGAAGATGCCAGAGAAAATGGCGCCGAAGGGGACCGACGACTTCTCGCCACCGACCGAATTGAATCGCTCTTTCTGTTCCTCGAACAGTTGCGTCGCACCGGCCGACATTCCACCGTCGCCACCCAACATCGAAAGTGCAAAGATGGTGATCATGAGTCCGCCGACCAGCAGGCCGATTCCGTTGAGCGTGTCAGAGACGGCGACCGTTCGCAATCCGCCGAACAACGCGTAGATTGAGCCGATGATGCCGACGCCCCAGACGATCACCCACAGTGATAGTGTCTTAGGATCAAGGTCTATCGATTCGGCAAGGCCACCCAGCATCGACGGCACATCCAAGATGCCCATCATCCCCGTTGCGCCGGTGTACAGAATGATCGGCAATAGGATGCCAACGTAAGCCAACAAGAAAATCAAGTTCGTGATGACTTGGGTTTGGTGATCGAAGCGAATTTCCAAGTACTCGGGAAGCGTCGATACGCCGCTTTTGAGAAACCGTGGCAGGAAAAACCAAGCCATCAACACCAACGCGATGACGGCCACGACTTCCCACACCATGACACACAAGCCGTCTGTGAAGGCGGCGCCATTGAGCCCGACCATTTGTTCGGTCGACAAGTTGGTCAGCAACAAGGATCCGGCGATCAGCGGAAAGGTCAGGGAGCGGCCACCAAGAAAGTAGCCGCTGCTGCTTTCGTGATCATCGTTTCGCGTGAAATACCACGTCAGTACGGCAACCAAGCCGGTGAAGAATAGAAAGGAGATCAGCGTGACGGAGAGCATACTTCGGACCTATGAGTCTTTCATGAATTGAATCGGTGGCTCTCGTGACGTCGTTCGATGATCGGGCACCGAAGGTCATCGGCGATGAGGAATCGCCTCACTGTCGTTTATGGACCCGACGAACGCGGATCACGAGATCGCTAGCTTATCGTACCGGCCGCCATCGGATGAGACGCAGAGCCGTGATTCCGCCCTGAAAAATCGCTGCTTTTTACAATCTCGACCGGGATGCCCGAATCGCGGGTGTGGTGTTCCGCGTTTGCTTGGGTTTTCGTTCCATGCGGCGTTCCTAGCCGCGAAGGAAGTTGCGTCGAAACAGCAAACTGGCAACCGACATCATCACAGTCGCGAATGCCAACTGAACCGCAACCGCGAACAGCATCTTGGAATTCGCAAGACTCATTGCATCCCAAAAGTACCCTTGGAACGCCGACATCGACCAATAGGTCACCATGCTCTTGGTCAGCATTTCGACGGGAGCGGGTAGGTCAAGCAATTGAAGCGGAAACATGCATCCGCCCAACGACGCCAGCGTCAGCGAGATGATCGGGGTCATCGATTCGGCTTGCTTTCGTGTCCGCGAAAACGACGCGATCAGCATGCCCAGACTCGTTGCGGCCAACGTCCAAACGGCCGAAATCACCAGCAGCGTGATCGGATCACGAAACACGCCCACGCGGAACACGAGTTCGCCGTACAGCAACATGACCAGCATTTGCAACATGCCGATGATGAACGTGAACGTGACTTTCCCCCCAAGAATCGTTCCTCGCGGGACGCTGGATGACAGCAGTCGCGACAGCGTTCCTTCGTCCCTTTCGGTCAACAGCGTCGTTCCGCAACTCGCCATTCCGAACATCAGCATCATGACCGAAACGCCGGCAACGCTTTGGGCAAGCTGGTACGTCACTCGTTTGGGGCGACTCGGCGGCGCCACGTCCTCGGTCTTGATGGAGTCCGATTCGCCGAAGAATCCCCACTGGGCCGCGTCGGTTTCGGCCAGCGGATTGGTTTCACTGCTGCTGACCCAGCCGTCGATGATCTGAGTCATCCGATCGGCTTGATCCGAGAAACGGTCCAGTTGATCGTCGGGCATCCCCGCATCGGCAAACTGTTGTCGCAGCGCCGTTGACCAATAGTCACCTCCGCGAACCGAAAACATGGCCTGAGTGATTCCCAACTGAATCAATCGATCTTCCATCTCGCGACCGGGGTCTCGAATCAACCGGAGGCCCTGTTCACCACCTTCGGCAACGGATGCTTCAAAGCCTGATTCGATCACCAACACATGACTGGCATCGCCGTCGGCAACTTTGCAAGTGATCCCATCGACATCGATTTTTTGGTCCACGTTGGGCATCACACGCAGCATCTCGGACGACCGCAACGATTCGATCAGGTTGGCGCTCGCGTCGGTTTGATCCTTGTCGGCGATCCACAACGAAACCCTGGGCATGACATCGCTGCCGTTGCCCTGGCCGAATACGAATCCGAATACCGTGACCAGCGAGATCGGCAATAGAAAGCCGAGCAGCAACGCCATGCGGTCGCGAAAATACAGCCGAAGGTCTTTCCGTGCGATCAGCCAAGTGGTTCGAAGCCAGTTCATGAAGGAGTCCGTAGTTGATTGATCGCGAAGGTCATTCGTCGCGAAGCGAACGCCCGGTCAGGCTTAAAAAGACAGTTTCCAAGTCGGCGTTGGGATCGCCAACGTCTTCCGCGAGTTGTTTCGCAGATCCCAATCCAATCACCTTGCCGGCGTTCATGATCGCGATCGGATCGCACAACCTTTCCGCTTCTTCCATGTAATGAGTCGTATACACGATCGTCATTCCTGATTCGTTCAAACGCGTGAGCGCATCGAACAGGTGCGCGCGGCTTTGCGGATCGACGCCCGCGGTTGGTTCGTCAAGCAACAGCAGTTCGGGTTGGTGAAGTTGTCCGATCGCCAGGTTCAATCGTCGTTTCATACCACCGCTAAACGCGCCCGTGCGATCTTTGGCGCGGCTTTCCAGTCCCGCCAACTCGAGGGCGCGATCGACCTGTGCCGTTAGCTCGGCACCCGCAAGTCCCGCCAATCGGCCGAAGAAGTCAAGATTCTCCATCGCGGTAAGATCGTCGTAGATCGCTAGGTCCTGAGGAACAAAGCCGATCCGTTTGCGATGTTCGACATTTTCGGCAGGTTGGAACGGTTCGCCGCGAAACATCATCTTGCCCGACCACTGTGATAGCAGGCCCGCGATGCACTGAATCGATGTCGTCTTCCCCGCACCGTTGGGGCCAAGAAGTCCAAAGAACGATCCTTCGGCAACCTGCAGGTCCAAGGAATCGACCGCGACCTGTTTTCCGTAGTGGTAACTCAAATGGTTCAGTTCAAGGAGCGGCGTAGACGTTTGATTCATGGTGGTCGTCAACAAAATGCAAAGTTGGGTGGACCATCGCTGGGCACGAGTCCACGGATGCAAAGGCGCGCAAAATCAGTGAATCAAAAACGAAAGCTTCCATCGAAGAAGGCGATCGAATGACTCGGTCCGGATAGTCAGGCCCTTGAGCGATCGGAAAGGGAGGGCATGTAATCGCGGCGCAGTTATCGCGTCGGCTTGACGTCTTCGAGCAGCTTTTCCAGTTGCCGCATGCTTCGTGAAAGCAGAACGCGGATCGCGACGTCGGTTTTTTCTAATTGTTCGGCGATCTGTTTCGTTGCCAATCCGTCGACATAACGCATGCGAATGACTGTTCGTTGTTCTTCACCCAGACTTGCGATGGCTTGTTGCATTCGGTTCAGCCGAACGTCTTGGCTGAACGCTGCACTGGGGGACGTCATGCTTGCGGCCAGCATCTGTTCCAGCCCCATTTCTTGATCGCCACCGCCCGCCGGTGCGTGCAACGATTGTTGACGACGCGAATCACGTCGCTGGGCACCGAAGTGAAAGCGATGGGCATCGACGACGCGGCGACGCGCGACTTGCTGCAACCACTGCATCGGTTCGTATTGGTCCAGCGGCGCGGTGTCCAAGCTAGCGACGGCGGTCGTAGCGACTTCCTGAAGCAGATCGTCCAGTTCCACCGCGCTCAACAGACGCGCCGTTGTGATGGATCTTAGAAAACCCGTCAAACCCGATCGATGCCGTTCGATGTACCGGCCCAGCGAATCGGCATCGTGTTGTTTGATGCGATCGATCAGCGATTGGTCGATCGCATCGTCGGGGGCATCGCCATCGTGGATCGATTCGTTCACAGTCATCTTGGATGTTCTCGATTGGAAACGCATTGCTGCAAGGGTCGACACTCGACCGACTATGTTGGGGGAGGAACGGTCTCCCATCAGAAAAGCAAACCTATAGAATAGCGAATCCGTGACCGACCAAGACCATCCGAGTGAAAACCAGTGAACACAACAATCGCTTCTGATGCCGCGCCGATGGACGCAGACGATTGGTTGGGCGAGTGCTTGGGACGGCTTGCCGACAACGGGTGTGTCGATGATCCGGCCGAACTCGGTTCGTATTTGCCGGCGATTGACACCGACACGCGTCGCATCTTGCTGGTGGAATTGATCAAGCTCGACATGGCGATGTCCGCGGAAACCGGGCGTCTTCGACGCATCGATGCCTACCTGTCCATCGATCCAAGCTTGCTGTCGCCCGACCATTTGCCGCTGGATTTGGTGATGGAGGAAATGCAGTTGCGAAAGGAGTTGGGCGAGTCGCCGGATGTGGCCGAGTACCAAAGTCGTTTCCCAAAGTTGGCGGCGCTGTTGTTGCCGCTGGAGCAATCCATCGCCGCTATCTCGTCCGCGGCTATGGCGGAAGTGCCGCCGGAGATCGGCATCGACGAACAGATTGACGACTTCCGGATCTTGCAAAAACTCGGTCAGGGTGCTTTTGCCCAGGTCTATTTGGCTCAGCAGATTTCGATGCGACGGCTCGTCGCGCTGAAGGTGTCGTTCGGCAAGGGGGGCGAGTCTGAATCGTTGGCCCAATTCGATCACCCCAACATCGTTCGCGTGTTCGACCAACGCATGCTCGGCGATTCTTCGGTGCACCTTTTGTACATGCAGTTCGTTCCGGGCGGCACGCTTGCCGACGTCGTGAAAACGCTTCGATCGTTCGTCGCCGCGGAAGGTCGGGCGGGCGTGGGCGGATGGTTGCTGTTGCGGTCGGTGGATGAACAATTACTCGAAGCCGCGCAAGTTGTGCCCGATCAATCATCGACGCGCCAGTGGATTGCCGCATCGCCGTGGCCCCAGGTGGTAGCCTGGGTCGGAGTCCATCTTTGTCGCGCCCTCCACGAAGCCCATTCGCAACAGATCTTGCACCGCGACGTCAAGCCGGCCAACGTGTTGTTGTCGGCCGAGGGAATTCCAAAACTTGCTGATTTCAATGTCAGCTTTTCGGATTCGGAAGAACACGCTGGCAAAGTCGCGTCGTTGGGCGGTTCGTTGGGCTATATGTCGCCCGAGCATCTGCGTGCGATCATCGACAAAGACCATGCCGACCAAGACACGATTCGTGAGCCGGCAGATATCTATTCGTTGGCCGTGCTGTTGTGGGAGTTGTGGCAGAGTCGGCGACCGTTTCAAACCAGTGCGATGCCATTGTCGTGGAGCGATGCGGCCGAGGACCAATTGGCGTCGCGAGATTGTGCGATTGCCGTTCCGCATTGCGATGAAACTGCGCCGCACGCAGCGGCGGAACGTGTGCTAGAGAAAACGCTACGCCGCGCGTTGTCGGTCGAACCGGCCGATCGGTTTGGCGACGGCGCCGAAATGGCGGGACGTTTGCGTTTGTCGTTGTTTCCTCAAGCGGCGACGTTGTTCGATCCACCCGAGTCGTCTTGGCGAGCCTGGTTGTCGCGTCAGTCACCGTGGGTGATGGCTTGTTTGGTGCTATTGATCCCTCACGCGATCGCCGGCGGTTTGAATTATCAATACAACATGAACGAAGTCATGCAGACCGAGTCGCTAAAGGAAACGCTTCGATGGATTTCGTGGATCGTGAATCTGACCTATTTTCCGCTGGCGACCGTATTCGCGATCCTGCAAACACGCAGCATGGTGCGCGCCGTTGATTGTTCGCGTCACGATCAACGGGTCGATAGCCGCGACTTGGGAAACATGTTGGAACTGGGGCATCGCGCGGCGATCATCGGCGGTTCGATGTGGATTTCGTCGGGAATTTTGTTCCCGATCATCTTCCATTACCTCAGTCCCGATTTTCATGTGATGGCATCGCTGCAGTTGTTTCTATCGTCGTTGATCTGCGGCGGCATCGGGATGGCGTATCCGTACTTTGGGATGGCATGGTTGGCCACGTTCGTTTTCTATCCGCATTGTTTGCGAAGCACGATGCAGGACACGGACTTTGACACGCGAGCGGAACGGATGGTCAACCGCAGCTTGGTCTATACCTTGATCGCGGCGTTCGTGCCGTTGATCGGTAGCGTGCTGATGATCGTGATCCCCTCATCATCGCGGTGGTTCATGCTGGCCGCGGTGATCGCTGGCATGCTGGGGTTGTTGGTCGCGTGGTTCATCCACCACCGTGTGGTGAAGGCTTGGTCACAAATGGGACAAGTGCTATCCACGAAGGGAACGACGATGCCGGAGTGAGCAGACGTCGCGTTGAAGTTCGTGCCGGTGTTGCTGTCCACAAATGCGAAAGCCATTTGGTCCGGTTCCAGAGCAAATGACTTTCGCTATTTCGATCGTGACGCGATTATCTACCGCGTTGTCCCGTCGACTTCCGCCGTGCTGGCACCCAGCTTCTCGACCGCCATTCGCAATTCGTCCACGTTGACCGTGTCCGTTGTCACCGCCGGAGCGATTGCCTGGATCGCGGCTTGTGCCGAAGCGTTGGACGCTGGAACACTGGACGCTGGAACACTGGGTGCCGATTCGCTAGGGGCGAATTCCGGCTGCGAAACTTCGGTGCTGACTTGCGTGATGACGGGGGCAATGACCGGAATCGTTGCCACCGCCATTGCTTGAATGTTGTTGGCTTCGTCGATCTCCATCCATTCGTCGTGACTGTCGATCGCGACAACCAAGCGTTGGAATCCGATCACCACGCCGTGATTGTTACCCATCGATATCGCTTCGATCGGCAGCGTGATTTCGACTTCCGCCGCCGTGCAAGGCTCGATGGCACATGTGCGGACGGTCGCATTGGGACAGTGCGGTTGGATCGCGCCCAAGAGGGCAACCAGCGATACATCGACGCCGTCCACGCGATGCTGGCTTTGATTCATGACGACGATCTTGAATCGAGGTCCGACCGGGTTTTGCAAATCGCCACAGCGATGCACCGACACGATTTGCAGGTCGCCGATCTGATCGGATGGTATCGACGCGAAACCGAACGGCGTTGATCCAGCGATGTTGCCGACGGCCGCGGAGCGATCGATGCTTTGGTTGACACCGTGTCGCATGACTTGAGCGATGACGTGGTCGCAACGCGGGTTGCCGTGAAGCACCTGCGCCGTATCGATCGTCTGGCTTTGTGCGATCGCGGCGAAGCAGATCGCGATGGTGGTCGTGACGCAAGCGACCATGGTGTATCGAAAGAATCGGATGGTGATCATGGGAAAGCCTTTGAGTGAACTTTTGATTGGGTTGTTTCGTTACAAAAAAAGCCTGGCAACCCCATCGAAAGAGTTGCCAGGCATGGAGTGATTCATTTGCTGCGGTACGCCGCAGTCGTTCGACTAGTAGCAACCCCAGTAGCTGGTGTAGCAAGGTGTGTAGCACGAGTAGGTGTACACAGGTGTGTAGCAGCGGTTGTAGCTGGTGTAGCACGGGTTGTACCAATTCGTGTAGCACGATCGATAACCGTGGCTGCGGTAGCTGCTGTATCCGCCGTAGCTGCCGTAACTGCGACCGTATCCACCGAAGCGACGGAAGCAGGCGGCGATCGCGTCGCTGCTGTTTTCTTCATCGTCGCCCAGCAAGGCATCGACGTCGGCTTGGCCCAGCTGATCGTCGTCGATTTCGACCTGTGCAACCTTTTCGGTTGCGGTGTCCATCTTGGCGATGGCGGTCAGCAGATCGTCGTTGGCCTGGACCGAGCAAGCGAGCAACATCATGGGAGCGATTGCGAACAGGGTTTTCTTGAACATCGTGAAGTTCTCCAAACTTGGCAGAGATAGTTGAGGAAGCGATCGTGAGTCTGCCGTGTCTCGTCGTCGCTGGGCGTCACTTGACTAACCGACCAAGCGACGGCAGCGAGGATGTGTTACGAGAAAGTTTGAAAACTTTTCGAATCGATTTCTCATAGGTAACAAAGTGACATCTTTCACGCTTGGAAAAGGCGAACCCCTTTCGCTTCTTCCTTTCATGTGAGTTTTACGATGAGAAACCGATTTTCTTGCTTGATGCTTGTCGCCTTTCACTTGTTCACCAGTCATCTGCTCTCGGATGTAGCTCTGCTTTCCAACGTAGCTCTGGGTGACGATCCGTTGTTCTCAGAGATTGCGATGGATTCGGTTTTCACCACGGCTGCGGTTGCCTCGTCGGACGTTGCCACGCGAACCGAAGCGTCCGGATTCGACCGCATTACCGGGCCAAGCTCGTTGACCACCGCCTTGGAATCGGCCGGCTTTATCACCAAGCAGAACAAGGAACGCATCTCGATCAAAGTCGAAAACGCTGGATGGAAGTTTCCGGTTTCGATGACGATCGACGTCGAAGCCGACCGTATCGAGTGCCGTATGTCCTTGGTGAAAATCGACCCAGGCAGTGTCAGCAGCGAAATGGTCCTGGCGCTAATGGCGGTCAACAAAGATGTTAAAGACGCGTCATTCGTGTTCGATGGCGATGAAAAGATGATCCGGCTGCAGACCGCTTTCACCAACCGAAACGTCACTACAAAAGAATTGAAACGCCAGCTGTCAAATCTGGCGAACGTCGCGATCGCTCATTCCGATACCTGGATCCAGTTGAAAACGAAATCGACGCCATCGTCGGACTCGCCGACGACGGCCGAAACCAGAGGCACATCCACGGCGGCATCCACGCCGGCTGGCCAGGCTTCGATCTTCGGCAAGTGGGCCGGCAGTTTGCCGTCGGACGCGTCCATCGCCGTGGAATTCGGTGCCAGCGGGACCTTCAAGATGGTTCATCTGGTCGGGAAAAAGGCGGCCATCTCGTCGGGCACCTTGGTCAAGAACGCCGATCAATTGACGCTTTCGGAATCCGGAAAGGCCGATGTGAAGTTTCAGATCGTGTCGGTGACGTCGATCGAAATGCAGCTACGTATCGTCGATTCGTCCGGCAAATCAGGCCTTTCGATCAAATTCTTGAAAGCAAATCCGTAACATCCTCGCCCGGTATTCGCTTATTTCAACATCACCCCACCCGATTCACACTTTCCGAGGACTTCCGCCATGTCTGCCAAGCAACCGATATCCCCTTTCACACCCGCCGCCGCGTTTCTGAGTCGCTATTTGATTGTCGCAGTTGTCGCGATGGTTGCCGTAACGGCTCGCGGCGACGCCGAGACTTATGCTCGCGTCGTTCAGTCGACCGCCTGGATCGTGACCAGCGATGCCGACAACGAAACAGCCACCGGCACGGGCGTCCTTGTCGACGCCGAAAAGCGAATCGTGCTGACCAATGCACACGTTGTCGGCGACAGCCGCACGGTGGTGGTTTTCTTCGCTGACATCAACGACGGCATTCCGAACGTCAAGCGGAAACATTACCTGGACAACGTTTTGAAGCTGGCCCAACCCGGCAAAGTGGTCGCCGTCGATCGGCGGCTGGACTTGGCGCTGATTCAGTTGCCGAAACTTCCTGGCGACGTCAAAGCGATCGAGTTGGCAGAAAAGAGCATCAAGCCGGGATCCACCATCGAATTGGTCGGAAACCCCGGAAATAGCGATGTGATGTGGGTTTCAACGTCCGGATCGGTGCGAGCCGTCTACGACAAGAAATTCAAATCCAACCACGGCGAACACAACTTCCGAGCCGTCGAAACGCAAAGCCCGATCCAGCCCGGCGATAGCGGTGGCCCGATCGTCGACGGCGAAGGAAAGTTGGTTGCTCTGGCCCAATCCTTCTCGCCCGACAATCCGCTGATCAGCTTCTGTGTCGACATCACCGAGATCCGGTCGCTGTTGTCGAGCAGCTGGAAACAGGCTCCGATTGCCAGCAAAAAGCTGCTCGAGGACGCCGACATCGAACACACCGTCAGCTCGGCCGGTCACTACCAAGTCGACCACAAGCTGGCCAACGAAACGACGCAAGCGGTATTCGTCGCCAAGGACACCGAGTACTTCGAACGGGCCGATGTCCGAAAGATTTGGTCGCTGGTCCAGGTCAGCAAGGAAGAGCCAACGGCCGAGTTGATGAACCGACTGCTTCGCCAAAGTTCCGCGACCAAAATCGGTGCCTGGGCGATCGAGAAGAACAACGCAGGTGAACATTTGGTGATCTATGTCGCCAAGTTGGACGCGACGGCACCTGACGAAGCGGTCAAAGGCACCATCGAATACGTCGCTCGCATTGCGGCCGCGATGGCAAAAGAATTGAAGCCGAAAGCTGACGAAAAATCCGCCGCCGAAACGCTGGCTTCATGGTTGGCTCAATAGGTTGGGGTCGGAAAAAGACGGTGTGAGGCGATGGGGTTCGCTCGGAAGAGGGACGCGTGAAGCACGAGGAAACTCGAGCGGATCGCGTCCCTTTTTTCGTTTTTCGAAAAAGTTTTGTAACACGGTGTCGGTGGTCACGCTTGGACTCTTAGCGGGCAGTCGTCCGCTACCCACCGAAACCTGAAACACACAAAACCATCGATCCAAGGAACCCAAGCCATGACCAAGAACTTCAAGCGAATCGTGATCGCGGCCACCATCGCCATCAGCGCCGCCCAAACCCTTCCGGCGTCCGCTTGCGGCGGCAGTGGTGGTGGCGGCAGCCGTGGCGGATTCCGCGGTGGGATCGGCATCGGCATCGGCTTCGGTGGTGGCGGCGTGCGAGGCATCGTCCGGGCGCCGATCGCAAGTCCGTCGGTCTACCGCCGCCCCACCTACAGCCAGCCGACCTATTCGCAACCGGCTTACTCGCAGCCCACCTATTCGCAACCAACGTATTCGCAACCCGTCTACGCCCAGCCCAACCACGCACAGCCTGTTCACGCACTGCCGACCTTGTCGCAGCCCGCACCCGCGCCGGCGATCGCGTCAACGATTCCCCCGTCTCAAGCTGCCGTGTCACCAAGCACTGCTGCGGCCGCGGCGCCGGCACCCGCTCGGACTGCCGCGACCGACAATCCGCCAGCCCAATCGGCACTGCAAATGTTGGCGTCGTTGACGACGGAGTCACCCGCCCAAACCGATGCTGTTTCGGCGGCGTCAAGCATTCCCGAATTCACGTCGGCACCGTCTTCGGTCGTGTCCATCAACGTTGGCACGTGGAAGGTTGCGTTGCCCGGCAACCAATCCGTCGAATTGGTTTTGCAAGACGATGGACAGTTCTCGTGGACGGCGACCAAGTCCGGTGCGACCAGCCAGTTCGCCGGCACCTATCAAATCGCTGGCACGCAGTTGACGTTGGTGCGTGCCAACGATCAACAACAGATGCGAGGCACCTGGACGGCCAGCGAAAACGGATTCACCTTCAAGCTGGACGGAGCAACCACGGGCGGCCTGGCATTCACCCGCTAGATGATGGAGCCCGGCAAAGTTCGCACTCATTGGCCGCGTCGTGATCTTGGAAACTTCCTCGATCGCGGGGCGGTCAATGCGATAGTGCTTCAAAGATTCGCGACGCGATTGTGTGGTTGTCTTGAATCGTCATGGTGCCGATCTGGCCAGCTTGGATGTCAAGACTTGTGATCGGGTCCAGATGGGTGATGCTTTGCATTTGTGGCGACGCAACACGCCAAGGCTCACCTTCATTCGGTGAAGGTTCGACAGCCAACGGACCACCCACCGTCGCCGCCAGTGCGGGATGAGGAAGTGAAACGCTCGCCCGCGGACGCAGATGGGCGGGGGTGGTCGAAAACGACAGTCCGCCGCGAAGTCGGACTTCTGTTGCATGCCTGACCTCGATGGCTTGTCGGTACGCTTCGACATCGCTCGGGCCGATCGATGCCAACAGTTCCTTTTCCTGCGGATCGGCAACGCGAAGCAACTCTTCGCCTTGTTCGACGAAACGACCCGGCAGCCGTTCGATGCCGCGGCCGATCACAAAGCCGTCGCGCAGCGCGTAGGTTGTCAGGGCATCGATCTGTTCATCAAGTTCGATCAATTGGCGACGCAGGCTGTCGGCATTTTCGATTTCGCTCGCCGCGCGCGACAAGGATTCTTGGCGACGAAATTGGATCGCACGCAATTCGGCGAGCTTCAAGTCATCCGCCTTCTGGTCACGTTGAACCCGAAGGTCGGGATTTTCGAGCTTGATCAAGATCATCCCTCGATCGACACGTTGACCAGGCGATACATAGACCCGTTTGACAAACGCGCCGACCGCGGCACGCGCGATTTGTTCGTCGCGGAACTGCACGACCACTGGGACGCGGCGTTGGAACGGCGAGTGAAAATAGCTGATCGATGGGAACGCTGTGAACACAAGAAATCCGAGCATGACCAATCGATACCGTTGGCTGGTGAACAGCCGTTTTTCACTTGATTGGTAATTCCATACCTTCCATATCCACTTCGCCAGTGGCAGGGCCGCCCACAGCAAGACTGCAACAATCGCCAGCGCCACGCCAAGGCCTTTCGCCCAAATCGAAACGCCGATCACCAAACCGCTCATCCATACCAATTGGAACACCACGCTGGACACCGCATGCACGGTTGCGAATGATCGTCGCCATCCGCTCAACAGTGGCCGCGGCGAGGGAATGTTGACCAGCCATTTCTCGATCCACGCTCCACACTGGCTGCGGCCGTGCATGCGAAGGTTCGGGATTTCCGTCAAGTCGGCGATCACGTAGTAGCCGTCCAATCGCAACAACGGATTGGCATTCACCAAGATCGTTGCCGGACCGGCAACCAGAAAGAACTGTGCGGCCAAGTGTTTGGCGATTCCCGGCGGCAAGAACCACCACGTCCACGCGGCCACGGCGGCAAACGCAAGTTCGACGTACACGCCGCCGAGCGCAATCTGGACGCGGCTCCACCGACTTCGCAACTTCCACGCGTCGGTCACGTCCACATAGGCGAGCGGTGCGAACAAAAAAAACATGATCCCGATTTTGCCGACGCGGACACCGTGATATTTTGCCGCCACGGCGTGACCGAGTTCGTGGAGGGTCTTGGCGATCGCCCACATCGCAAACAGGATCATCCACATGCCGGGGTCAAACATCCGACGCAATTCGATGCCGAACTCTCGGTGATGCTTTGACACAACCAGCAATCCGCTGGCCACCAGAACGCACCAAACGCACATGCCGTTGACCGAAAACACGGCGCCGACACGTCGCTCAAGCCAACTCGCGATCCCTTCGCCCTGCAGCAACGGGATCCGTTGGCTGATCACCATCGACAAGGATTGCGGAAGCCAACGCTGGAAAATTTGTGATGCCGTTGGCTTCGGAATCGGCTGTGGAGGCTGGGGACCGGCGCCCGGCGAAATGTTTCTCGCCACACCCGTTGTGACGAATCGTTTGATCAGTTCGGCAACGTCGTTCGGATCCCAATCGACGCCGTCGATCGCCAATTGTTCCATCACGTCGCTGATCGTGCGCCGGCCGTCCAGCAGGCTGGCGATGCGATACTCTTCGGTGCCCAGTTGAAAGAACTTTCCGGTCGCGGCATGGTGTGCGATCACCTGTGTTCGCGAGCCAACGTCGCGATGCGAAAATTCGATGTCGGGATCGAATTGGATCATCATCGCGGCTTCAGGCGGTGGCGTCGTTTCCATCAGTATCCCGCCCACCACAAAATGCGTTCGAAACCGCCTCGGACCCACGACCAAATCCATGGCCGCAGCGGACCATAGACGATGGCATCCCCTTGCATTCCCGGACGCAGGTTGCCGTCGGTGTTTTCGAGGTCGATCGAGCCGACGAAGACATTCACTTCATCCCTCAGTTCCGATTGAGGATGCAGCGTTTGTAGCGGCATTCGAATGGATGGGCCGCCGGTCGCGTTGATCTTGACGCGCGCCGGATTGCCGACTTTCACGAAAGCAATTTCATGTTCGGGGACATCAATTTCCAGCCGCATTTGATCCAACGGCGCGACTTCGATCAAAGTTTGCCCCTGCTCCAGCGGCGAACCGATATGCTTGTCCAAATCGCCGCTAACAATGATTCCATCGATGGGGCTGATCACTTCCAAACGCCCCAATCGATCGGTGATCAATTCGAGTTGCCGGTTGAGTTGCTTTTTCCGAAGTTCGGCTTGTTGGGCTTCCGCGATTCGGCGTGTGGCCAGCGCGACGTCATATTCTTTGGACACTTGACCGATCTCAGCAGATAAGGCTTCGCGTTCCAATCGCAGCGGTCGGCCGTCCAATTCCAACAAAACTTGCCCGGCGCTCACCGCGTCGCCCGGCCGTGCGTGCGCCGCTAATAGCGTTGCTTCGAACGGCGTCGCAACAAAACGTCCGCCGGCCGTCTCGACTCGCGCCGTGCATGCGACGCGATAAGGAACCGGCCACAGCGTCGCCAGCGCCAACAGCACGGCGCAGATGCTCAACAATGCGGTGGAACGTTTCGCAACGTTGATCGCCATCGTTGGCAGCGATCGCGAAGGTCGCCCCCACAACACGGCGTTGATCGCATTCACGGTGGCGGGCAGCCATTCGATTCTGCCAAGGGTGCCGTCGATCCACACCACGCACCGTCCATTGCCTTCGGCAGCCGGCAAACGAATTTCGATCGTATGATCGCGCCGCACGACCGAAGCGCGTTGCAGCCCGGTTTGTTCGGCGGCTTGGTCTTGGTCTTCGTTGCTTTTGTCGGTTGCTCGTCGATGCGGTGAACCGTCCCACATCGCCGCAGCTTTTTGCTGCAAGGTGCTTTCGGGGCCGAGCCAGCCCAATCGCGAATCAACAAAACGAGTCAATCGGGCATTACCTAGCCCGCCACGGACAGTGGCATCAGGACACAAAGACGCCAACGTGGCGACCAGACACCGCAGCGACTCGGATCGGCTGGGCGCGATCGCCATCGCTTCGAGCAATCGCATCGACAACAGGGTGGACTCGTCCAACTGCGAAGGAGGCGACGACACGGGGCATTCGGCGACCGCCGCCAACTTGGCAACCGCATCGTCCAGCGCAGCCGACATCGCATCGGCGGTGGGTCCCGCCAGGGAGACTCGTGTCGCCGAAGTTGGTGCTGTTGTGTTTGCCCCGGTCAAGGTCATCTTTGGGCACCTTGAGGGTTCGCGTGGTTGGTCATCCGCAAGGTGCTATCGGGGCGACGCATGGCGGTGGATGTACCGCCCATGAAAAACTGCAACGTACAACGGTCGCCCGCCATCAAGCGGCCATCTGCGTTGTCCAATTCAACGCGAATTTGCAGCGTGCCGCTTTCGCCTTCGATATCGGGTGCGATCGATGTAATGGTGGCATCAATCGTCGTCGACGAACTGCGCAAAAAGATTCTCGCACCCGAGCCCACGCGAACCGATGGCGTTTCTTCCACCGGTACGTTGAACACCGCAATCAACTTATCCACGACTAGCAACTGAACGACGGACGGATCACTGGGCGAAACGTATTCACCCGGCTTGCGTAAGATTTTGGAAATCACGCCGCTCATCGAAGCGCGGACTTTGCGTCGATCGAGCTGAATTTGGTAGCGTTGCAATTCAAGCTGACGCAGTTGGAACTGTTCTTCGGCAGTCGCGTACCGTGCCAAAGAAACACGCAATTCCATTTCCGCGCGAGCCAGTTCGTCCGGACGAGCCATGCCGTTTTTCGCCAACTCACGCAGGTTCTCGACCCGAGATTGGTGCAGTTCGGCTTCCGCCATCGCGGCGTCACGTTCACCCGTCATCAGCGACTGCATCGTGGCGATGCGTACGGCCGACTGCTGCAGTGTTTCGTCCAAGGTCGCAACGACCTGGCCGGCAACGACTTGGTCACCGACTTTTACGCTAACCGAATCGAGTCGACCGATTTCACTGGCGGCGACCATGATGGTATGGCGCGGCTCGGTCAAGCCTTCGTACACCACTCGCGATGGTGTGCGATCGAGGACACTCTGCATTTGGGCGAATGCGACGCTCGGGGCAAACGACGCGAGGGCGACGACCGAAGCGGTTAGCAGTATTCGGATATGATTGGGGCAAATCATGGTTAGCGCTGACTCTCCTGCTCGTCGATCATGTCGCCAATCGACATGCCCAGTGATGCGTTGATCACGGGTGGTTCAGTATCGAGCGAAGGTTGGGGTGGGGCATCAGCAAAAGGGGCGTTGCTGTTGTGAACGAATTCGATCACGTTGTCGCAGGTCTGTTGGACAACATCGATCTGTTCATAGCGAAGCAGGGTTCCCATGGCGCGTTGAAGTTCCACGAGAGTTGTTAGGTACTGGCTCTTTGTTGAGCTCCAATCACTTTCGGCGTCGGCCCGTCGTTGTTGCGAATCGAGAAGTGATTCCAGGACCGTTCCGACGTTGCCACCGTCACCGGCCATCATTTCCCAGCGGGCGGTCAGAATGGTTTCTTCCTGTGTCGCAGTGATGAGCACGTTGCGTTTGGTTTCTTGCTGTGCAATGGCGGTGTTCAAGTTGACCAGCGCGATTGCGATTTCCGCGTGCGTCAACTGGATCGCTTCACGCAATTCTTCGCTTCGTTGGCGATAGCGGTGATTGGCTTCACGGTGTCGACTTCGGGCCGCGCGGCGTGCATAGGGCAGTTCGTACCGAAGGCCGGCCGAAAAGCCGGGGCCGCCGGTCGAGAACTGATCGCCAAACGAACGGAACGCCGCACTGTCTCCGTTCAATCCGGCAAGATATCCGTTCATGACGGCGACCAATTCGGGCATCAATTCCGTCCGCGTCACCTGGATCGACAATGCAGCCGACTCCATCGCCAACGCCGCGGCGCGGACTTCGGCGCGGTTCTCGAACCCTTGGATTACGGCTTGTGCAAGATCGATCTCAAGCGTCGGGAAATCAGTGACGGCCCGAGGAATCATTTCAAGCTGAGCACCGCCGGCGACAAGTTCTTCGGCACCGACCGCCCGCGCCAACCTGACTTGCTGCTTTTGGATGTCCGCCATCAATTGCAGAACGCGGTCGCTACGTTTGGCAACGCGGCCGCGAGCCTTGGCCAGTTCGATCTCGCCGCAGTCGAAGTGCCGGCGCGCCGTTAGAATCGATTCAATCGCGCGAGCTTGTTCAAATAGCCCTTTGGCTTGGACCAGGTGGCAACGCAGTTCGTAGAGCATCCAATAAGCGGACACGACGTCGGCAAGTTGCTGTTCCACTTCGCCGCGCATCGCTTGCCAGCTTGTCCGGCTGTCGATGCGGGCCTGCATCAGCAGTCGTTCGTTATAAACTTGTCCGCCGCGACCGAGCAGCGGTTGCGTCAGTGATAGGTTCAGCCGGGCATTGCCCTGATTGTTGGGCTGAAAGAACAGGCTGTTGCTGTCCAGGAGGCCCAATTCTTGAGACAGATCCAGTTCGGTACCCCGTCGTCCGGCTTGAGTGATTCCGGCTCGGGCGGTGAATGATTCTTCGTTCAAACGAGGTGGTCCGCCCGTGGTCAGCGAGTTGCCGACCGGATCATTGGTACGACCGGCACGGGTTTCCAGCAGAACGTTCGGATCGAAGGCAGCATCTTGCTGGACAATCTTTTCGAGTGCGATGCTGGTGCGTTTGGATACACCTTGGATACGCGGGCTGTGTGCGAGTGCATCGGCCAAGAGCGTTTGAAGATCAAATGTCACCCAATTCGGGCGATCCAGCAGCGGCGAGCTGACTTCATCGGACCACCATGCCAACCGGCTACCCGATTCGCCGTCGGACTCGACGAGTTGAAAGGGCGTACCGGATGTTGCGACTTCGACCGATTGTGCCAATGAACGATCCCCGTACATAGCGAACGCTATGCAGGTGAAAGCAATCGAAGCACGCGCATAGCGGGTGCCGATCGTACGTTTTTGGCCCGGGTAAAGCATCCTTGCTCTATCGTTGGCGGAAAAAGTGCGCGTGTATGCAGAAGCACACTTTCCTAGGATCGGTCTTCCCCGTCGCGGGTCTTGGCTCCGTCGTCGTTAAAACCGGCGCTCAGCCAAACTGCCTAGATCCAACCGGCTTTGCCGGGAACGGCCGCCCAGTCGTTTCGATCGTAACAACCCGCAAACCTTCGCCAATTATTCGACTCGATGCCGATTTACGGGCTACTTTTTCCATAGCTGTGAGCTAGGCGCGGTCCGCGCCGGCTGAAAAGGAAATGACTCTGCGACGGAAGATAGTGAAGTGGCCAAGTCTCAATCAAAACGGAATTTCGACTTCTATCCTCTCGAGGATCGCGTTCTCCTCAGCGGGGAAGGCATCGACGCCCAAGACGCGGGCATCGATGCCGCGGATCTTTCGGACGCGTTGATGGCCGAACTGAGTGCGGACGGTCACGCCTTGGTCGCTGCGGAAACTCCGCCGGCGCTGGTCGAAGTTTCCCGGCCGTCCAGCGACGATGCCGACGCAGCCGACGATGGGACCGAGTCGATCGAATTCGACGAAGCACCGACGCTCGATCCTGCGCTGCCGATCGAAGTCGTTTTCTTCGACGCGGGCGTCGAAGATGCCGACACCCTGCTTGCCGATCTTCGTAGCAGTTCGGCATCCCAGTGGTTGATCGTTCGAATCGGCGAAAACGAAAACGGCATCCAGCGCATCACCGAAACCCTTGCCCGACTGCAAAGCGTCGACGCCATCCACATTCTTTCGCACGGCGATGGCGAAGGGGTCCAGCTTGGCAACGCGCGACTGGATCTCGAAACCAGCGCCGCCTACGCGGGCGACATCGCATCGTGGGGCCACTCACTCGACAGCGATGCCGACCTTCTGATCTACGGTTGCGATTTGGCGTCGACCGAAGAAGGCCGCGACCTGATCGATATTTTGGCGATCGTATGTGACTGCGATGTAGCGGCAAGCGATGACGTGACGGGGCATGCCGACTTAGGCGGCGACTGGATTCTGGAATACACCGTCGGTGATGTATCGACGGATGTGGCGTTTGGATTCATGGCCCAGGCTTCATGGCGGGGAACCTTGGACATCACCAGTAACCTGGTGGCTCACTACGAATTTGATAGCGATGCCCTCAGCATTGCCAACGATTCTTCCAGCAACAGCAACACGGGCACCTACGACAACGGCGAGTCGCTGACAGCAGGGGTCGTTGGTACGCAGGCGGCTGACTTTAGTGGTGACTCTGCGGGCGACAACAACTTTATCACGGTGTCCGATGATGCCAGCTTCGATTTTGCGACCAGCGACTTCACGATTTCGGTTTGGGTCAAGCTCGATGCGGCCAACGGTAGCGAGCAAACTGTGCTCAGCCACCAAGGCACCAACGGCTATCGCATGTACGTCGACGCGGGCGGCTCGCTTCGATTCCATCAGAAGTCCGGTGGAAGCAGCAGCACGGGTAGTCTCGGAGCGATTGCCGATGGCACGTGGCATCAGGCAACCGTGACTCGCAGTGGTGGCGCGATCGCAACGTACCTTGACGGCAACTTGGTTGGCAGCAATTCGGCTGGTGCACTCGACTTGACCGCCAACACGGATCTCTTGATCGGTGCCAGTTCGGCAACTACCCATGACTTCGAGGGGCAAATTGACGACGTGCGACTTTATGCACGCCAATTCACAGCTACTGAAGCTGCGGATTTGTATGACGCGACCGCTCCAGTCGACATCACAACGGGCTTGATCTTGCACAACAGGTTTGATTCTGAGGCAGGCGTTACCGACACAAGCGATAGCAGTGGTAACAACTATGACGGGACCCTGACCAATGGGGCGACCATCAACACGACCACCGGTACCAATCAGATCGGTGACGGAAAGCTCAGCCTGGATGGTAGCAACGACTACGTCGACTTCAGCCCCCACGTCGCAGCCAACTTCAACGGATTGACCGAGGGGACGATTTCGGCCTGGATCTACCACGATGTCGCCAGCCGCGATGTCATCTTTGAATTGTCCGACAGCGGAGATCCCAATTCGCGTTTGGCATTGTTCTCCGATGCAGATGGCTCGTTTGATGTTTTCATTCGTGAAGGCACCACTGTTTTGCTCGATGGCGGTACCTCCGCTGGACTGATCGCACAGAACACTTGGACGCACGTCGCGCTCACGGTCGACAGCAGCGGAAACCGGTTGTACGTCAATGGCGTGGAACAATCGGTGACGTATGCGACTGGCTCATCGAATACCAATGCGTTCTTCGATGATGTCGCGGACCTTGATTTTGGCGGCTGGGGCATCGACAAGTACGACGGGACGAGCTTAACGCGGGCCTTCGATGGTTTCATCGATGATGGACGCGTCTACAATCGCTCGCTAACCAGTAGCGATGTCGCGGGACTATACAATTACGACGGCCTCGAGCCACAGACGTTCACCGTCACCAATACGTTGGACGACGGCAGTGTGGGCAGTCTGCGATGGGCAATCACACAGGCCAACGCCACCGCCGGCACACTCGACACCATCAATTTCAACATTGTCGGAACCGGCGTTCACACCATCAACGTCGGCGCCGCATTGCCGACCATCACTGATGCCGTCATTTTAGACGCAACGACCGACGACAGCTATGCAACCAACAGCAGTCGCCCCGCCATCATCTTGGACGGCAACAACGTTTCCGCCAGCGGACTGACCCTCGGGGCGACCGCCGATGGCAGCGAAATTCGCGGCCTCGTTATTCGCGACTTCACCGGACACGGCATCCACGTTCTTGCTGGTTCGGACGATCACACGATCGCTGGCAACTACTTGGGCAGCTTCCTGGCGACGGGGCTCACGGCGGGCACCACCGAAGCCAACGCGGGGTCGGGCATCTACGTCGCCGGATCGGGTACGACCATCGGAGGCATACTGGCCGCCGATCGCAACGTGCTAAGCGGCAACAGCGTGGGTGGAGTTTTTATCACCGGAGCGGCCGCGACCGGGAACACGATTCTGGGCAACTATGTCGGTGTTGATGCAACCGGGAACGCGTCACTGGCAAACGCCTACGGAATCTTCATTGCCAATGGCTCAGGCAATATCATCGGCGGCAGCACCGCCGGCTCGCGAAATGTGATTTCGGGCAATACTAACCAAGGGATCTATCTTGATAACGCTGACAACACGACGGTCCAAGGCAACTACATCGGCACCAACGCGGCAGGCACCGCGGACGTCAATGGGACCGCACAGGAAAGTAACAAGTCGGGCATTACGATCACGAATGGCTCGTCTGGTGTTGTGGTCGGTGGCACCACCGCTGGGACCGGCAATCTGATCTCCGGTAACAACTGGAACGGAATCGAAATCCTGGGCGCGACGACGATCAGCAATACTATCCAAGGCAACTTGATTGGCACCGATTTCACGGGCTTGAATGCGATTGGCAATTCCAGCAGCGGCATCACTTTCTGGGGCGCGGGGACTGGAAATTTGGTGGGCGGGGGTATGTCCGGTGCAAGAAACGTTCTCTCCGGCAACACGGGTTCGGGAGTTTTTGTAGGTAATGCGTCGTCGGGAGTGAGCATTCAGGGAAATTATCTGGGTCTCGGATCCGACGGAACGACACTTGTCGGCAACGGCTGGACCGGCGTGCAAGTCGCTAGCGGTTCGACCAATACACTGATCGGAACCAACGCCGACGGATCCAACGATGCCAACGAACGCAACGTATCGTCCGGAAACACGTACGGTATCTATATCCAAGATGCTGGTTCGACAGGGACCATGGTGTACGGAAACTACATCGGAACCGATTCCACCGGCTTGCTCGACCGAGGGAACACGACAGACGGCGTTCGCATCGAGAACGGAGCCACGGCAAACTATATCGGTGGCACGGGAACGGCGCGACGCAACATCATCGCCGGTAACAACCAAGACGGCGTGCAAATTGATGGCGAAGCAACCGACGGGAACTTCATTCAGAATAACTACATCGGCGTGGGCAGCGATGGACTGACCGTGCTCGGCAATGGTGCTATCGGCATTTTCATCTCCGGCGGTGCGGATAACACGACGATTGGCGGCGTCGGCTTGGGTAACGTGATTGTAGGATCCAATAACGACGGGATCTCGATCGCGGGCGCGTCATCGGGCACGCTCATCTACGGCAACTACATCGGTACCGATGCAACGCAAACGTTATTGGGCGGCAACAATCTTCACGGCATCGTGTTTTCAGCCGGTGCCACCAACAACACCCTGGGTGGTACAGCCTCCGGCCAAGGCAACGTCATCACTAACTATGACATGACGAATTTGGGTTACGACGGCGTCAGGGTAGCCGCCGATGCGTCGACCGGAAACGCCATCATTGGCAACTCGATCTACAATCAAAGCGGTTATTCTGGCGGCGGGCTGGGAATCGACCTGGGTAGCGGAGGTGTCACGGCCAATGATACGCTCGATCCCGACAGTGGCCCGAATAGCCTGCAAAACTTTCCCGTCATTTCCACAACGACAGTCAACGGTGCCGGAACAACCGTTCTTGTCAGCGGTTCGATCAATACACTCGCCAGCGTTACCGGCGTGGTCGTACATTTTTACGCCACACCGTCGACGGGCAACTACGCTCGACGTGACGCGAAAAAATATCTCGGTTCAACCACAGTCAACACCAATGCCAGCGGCAATGCAACGTTTACCAACGTCACGCTAACCGGCTATTCCGGTACCGTCGCAGCGGGCGAAGTGATCACCGCCACTGCGACGATCAGCAACAATACGTCCGAGCTCTCACAAGCCGTCGTCGCGACGTCCAGCGCCGGCAACACCGCGCCGGGCGACCTCACCACCATTTCCAACTCGCAAAGCGGATTGCAGCTCAACAACGATGGCGGCAATGATGCGTACCTGCTGGCCGATAATGGCGGGACGCTGCTTGGTGGACGCAACATGTTGACCTATGAAGTTCGTTTTGCAACCACTCGCAACATCGGCGACACAACGTTGATTTCGTACGCGACGGCAGACGACTCCAACGAACTCACTTTGATCATCGGCTCGACCGGTGACCTGCGTGTGTTTCTCGGCGGGAGCTCCGTGGCTATCGAACCCACAACGTTCGATTTCCGAACGCTTCGCGATGGCAGCGAGCACACGATCGGGCTGACCTGGGACGGACGCGCAGGGAACCTGGGCGCATGGGAAATGTTCCTCGACGGCGTCTCGATGGGCAGCGGGACCGGGCTGGCGGGCAACTATTCTCTGGAAGCGGGTGGAACGTTGCTGTTTGGCCAAGAGCAAGATTCGGTCGAAGGCGGCTTTTCGACCGCGCAGTGGTTTCAGGGAACGCTTTCCAACGCACGGCTGTTTTCGGGCATCCGGTCCGACGCCGCCATGGCGGCAAGCTACCGCAGTGAGTTGCCGCATGACGAAACTGGCATGATCGCCCAGTGGAACTTTGACAATCTTTCCACCAACGGCGTCGTCACCGAGTCCGTTTCAGGCAACAACCTGACGGTCAAACACACCAGCCAGTCTGGTTTCAACGGCAGTGATCCCTCACTGATCCTGTCGCTCGATGAAAACGCAGTCGATGGCACAGTCGTTGGCACCATCAACGGCACCGACGTTGACCGCGAAGCCCGCATCACGCAGTTACTCGCCGCCGATCCGACATTGCGCTACAGCGCCGAAACGGGCAAGTTCTACAAAGGTGTTGATACCACAGGTCTTTGGAGTGCCGCTCAGACCGCAGCGGAAAGCACAGGGCTCAATGGCGTCAACGGCCAACTAGTCACGATACGTTCGTACGGAGAGAACGAATTCGTTCGTCAGATCGCGGCGAATGACGTCGGTTTTGACGTTTGGATTGGCGCGACAGACTCAAACGCGGAAGGTGAGTGGCGTTGGGTCGACGGAGGCTCTGAGGCGGACCTGTTCTGGAATGGTGACGAAAATGGATACAACGCAAACGGTGCGTATCAGAATTTCCAATCCGGACAGCCCAATGATGCGGGCAACAATGAAGATGTCGCCAGACTGGATGGAGCGACCGGTCAGTGGCTAGACGCCGATCACGACAACCACAACTTTTACGGCTATGTCGTCGAGTGGGATGCCGACGAAGTCTTGGACGCCACCGATGCGTTGACTTACTCGATCAATTCGCAAACGGTCGCTGGTGCATTCGCCATCGACGCCGACACGGGAAAAATCATCGTCGCCGACGGTTCGCTGCTCGATTATGAAACCAATGCGACGCACTCGATCACAATCCGCACGACCGACGTTGATCTCAACACCTACGACGAAACGTTCACCGTCTCGCTGAATGATCTGGCCGAGTCGAACAACGCACCGACGAATCTCTCCAGCGGCATCGAGCTGAATACTGACGGCGGGAACGATGCGTATTTAATTCAAGACTCCCCTGAAAACTATCTGCATGGATTGGATGAGCTGACGTTTGAATTTACGTTCAGTGACCTCTCAACACCGACGACCCGTGCGACGCTCTATTCCTTTCAAGGGAGTGCTGGTAATTATCACGAACGAATCGCGATCAATCAGGACGGGACCATCGAATGGGCTGGACTGACGACGACGGGAACGTACACCGATCTATTCGACGGCGACTTCCATTCGTTGGCTTTTTCGTCGGACGGTTCGCAAGGCGATGCCAGCCTCTACATTGACGGCGAGTTCGTCGAACGAGTTTCAGGTGCCGCATGGAACAGTTACACGGTAACAACCGGTGCCAAACTCGTGTTGGGGCAAGACCGGCTATCGACAACCGACGCCTTCGACTCGGATTCTGCCTTTAGCGGGACGCTGCACGACGTTCGTATCTGGAACGAAGTCCGCAGCGCGGCCGAAATCTCGCTCAACCATCAACACAAGTTCGATAGCGGCAGTTTGCCCAGCGGCTTGGTTGCCAACTGGCAGATGGACGGCTTTAACGGTTCCAACGAAGTCGTCGATGTGGTCTCGGCAAACAATCTGAGCGTTGGTCATGCCACGGGCACAGGCTTCACTGCCAGCACGCCAGTCGAAGACCTGCACATCAGCGAAAATGCAGCGGGTGGAGCCAGTGTTGGCTATGTCGTGCCGAGTGATCCGGATGCGCCGCAGGACATTGTCACCGATGGGAAATTTCTTCAAGGAGACAATGGATCGTGGACTGATTATTCCCAAGGTCAAACAATCGGTGACTGGACCGTCGAGTCGGGAGTCGTCACGCATACTTCGATGTTCGATTCACCTGATGGCGGCGTCGGGCTGGAACTGCAGGGCGAGATGGGCGATTTCCCGTCCTCAATCACGCAGACGCTCACGACCGAAATCGGTCGCCAATATCAGTTGATCTTCAATATGACTGGTAACTTCTCCGGCGGCGACGCGGTGAAGCACTTGACGGCCTCGGCGGCGGGGCAGTCAATGGATTTCCAGGTCACGGACACGTTTGGCACAGGAACCGGATATGAGCCGCGTTCAATGACGTTTACGGCTAACGATACCAGCACCGTGTTGCGTTTTGCCGCCGGAGTCGACGACCCTTACGCCGCTGTGATCAGTGACGTTCGCGTCATCGAGATTCCCGCTGCTGTGACGACCATTCTGAACAACGACCCGACGCTGTCCTACGACGCGGCGACGGGCAAATTCTATCGATTAGTCGAAGACAGCGTGAGCTGGACCGCCGCACAAACCACGGCGATCGCGGCCCAGGTCAACGGTGTTGGCGGCCAGTTGATCGTGATAGAAAGCGATTACGAACAACAAGTCGCGCGCGGCTTGATCGCGGGCTCGGGGACTCAGGCGTGGATCGGAGCTTCTGACCAGGGCGTCGAGGGCGACTGGTATTGGTACGAAGGCGACCAAGCGAGCGATCTGTTCTGGCAGGGTGCTATCGGCGGGTCCGCCCAAAACGGCAATTATGTAAACTGGATTTCGGGGCAACCCAACGACATCGCTGACCAAGACTACGGCTTTATCTCGCACACCACCGATGGTTGGGCCGATGGCGCAGCCGGTGAAACCCACAATTTCATCATCGAATGGGACGCCAGCGAAGTTCTGTCCAGCTTCACGTTCAGCCTGACCGACGACGCGGGTGGACGCTTTGCGATCGACAGCAACACGGGCAAGATCACCGTCGCCGATGGTTCGTTGATTGACTACGAAACCGCGACGACTCACAACATTGGTGTGCAGACCACCGATGCGGCCGGCAACAGCTACAGCGAAACGATGGCGATCGCAGTCGATAACGGCATCGAAGCGACTCAAACCGTTCCGGCGGCTCAGTCGATCGACGAAGACACCACGTTGACCTTCACCAGCGGCACGGCAACCGAAGTCAGCGTGACCGATACAGTTGGCGGTACCGACTCACGCATGCGAGTCACGTTGTCGGTGGGCGGTGGCGTGTTGAATCTGTCGCAAACGACAGGTCTGACCTTCATTGAAGGAGCCAATGGCATCGGTAGCCTCGTCATCGACGGCACCGAGTCCGACATCAACGCGGCGTTGGACGGAATGACGTTCACGCCGGATGCGGATTTCAACGGCAGCGTCTCGCTTAACGTGACGACCGAACTGGCCGCCGATCTGAATGGGCACTACACCTTTGAAGGCAACGCCGACGATGTTTCGGCTGGGACCGCTGACGACGGTACGCCAACGACGACGGGTTTGTTCGTAAGCGATCTGGAACGCGGCAATGTCTTGTCGCTGAACAACAGCGAGTATGTTGAAATCCCCGGCATGTTCGGCAATCCGGCTGACGTGACGCTGGCTGCTTGGGTCAACGTGAACTCGGGTACGTACTCCGGTGAGATCATATCACTTGGCGACAATGTGGCACTACGCTCGATCGACGGAACCAACGGTCTGACTTTCATCATTCGCGGCACATCGAGCTGGCAAGAAGTCCGCACGAACGTCAACATCTCCGATGCGGGCTGGACACATGTTGCCGCGACGATAGATGACGCGACCGGTGATGTCGCGATCTACATCAACGGCGAACTTGTCCTGACTGACACAGCAACCGAGTCGATCCAATACAATCAGGGAACCGTCACTCGAATCGGGCAGAACGGAAACGGAACAGGCCACGCGTTTGACGGCCTGATCGACGACGCTCGAGTTTACACGCGTGCCTTGTCGAGCGACGAGATTGCGGCGTTGGCGACGGACCAAACCGAAACAACCGACAGCGTGGCGATCACGGTCAACGCGGTGAACGATACTCCGACGTTTGATGTGGGTGATGGGATCGTGACGACGGCGGTTGGCTCGAATTATGATGCCGGCGCGGGCACGATTGTTTTGCCTGATGGTAAGATTCTTGTCGCAGGAACGACCAACAGCGGCTCGGGTGCTGATTTTGCGTTGACTCGCTACAACGCCGATGGATCGCTCGACATGACCTTTGGCGGCGGTGACGGGATTGCTACTTCGGGCATCTTGGCGAACAACGAAGTCGCAAACAGCATCGCTGTGCAAGCAGACGGCAAGATTCTTATCGCTGGATACAGCAACGACGGCAGTACAGATGACTTCGTCGTCACTCGTTTCAACGCCGACGGAACGCTTGATACTGCCTTTGGTGGCGGCGACGGGATCGTCTCCACGCCAATCGGGGCGGGGCAAGATCAAGGTTGGGGCGTCACGACTCAGCTAGATGGAAAGTTCGTGGTCGCCGGACATTACTTCAACGGCACGAATCAAGATTTCGCCCTGATTCGCTACAACGAAGACGGGACAGTCGATAGTACTTTTGGCGCTAGCGGAATCGTCACGACGCCACTTGGGTCTGGGACAGACCAAGCTTATAGCGTCACAATGCAGGCTGACGGCAAACTTCTACTGGGCGGTAGCGGTTCAACTGGCGGGCAACCGTTCGCTTTGGTTCGCTATAACACCGACGGTTCGCTCGACACTAGCTTTGGTGGTGGCGACGGAATTGTGGAGACGCCCAGTGGCGCAGCTGCCGGAATTGGGAACAGTGTCACTTTGCAAGCCAATGGCCAGATTCTGTTGGCGGGAGCCAGCTTTGATGGATCAAGAAACCACTTTGCAGTTCTGCGATACGACGCCGATGGCACGCTGGACAGCACCTTCGGTGGCACGGGATTGGTAACGACAACCGTTGGCTCGACCAGCGATACAGCTGAATCCATCACGGTGCAGGACGACGGCAAGGTCCTTGTGGCTGGATACAGCTCCAACGGCACCGATAACGACTTCGCGTTGGTTCGCTACAACGCGAACGGCTCGCTTGACAACACGTTTGGCACCGGCGGGATCGTAACGACACCCGTCGGATCGGGCAACGATTTAGCCTACAGCGTCAGTGTTGGGAGTGACGGCACGATTGTTGTGGCGGGACGGAGTAACAACGGCACCGATGAAGATTTCGCTTTGGTTAAGTACAACAGCGATGGGTCGCTGAACCAGCAGTTTGGCGCGATCGCGAGTTCCCTCGACGGTAATCCAACGTTCATCGAAGACGGTGCGGCGGTTGTACTGGATGCCGATGTTGAAATCTTTGACGCGGAACTTTCCGAATTCGACAACTTCGACGGAGCCACGTTGACGCTGGCTCGGAATTTGGCCGCCAACTCAGACGATGTGTTTAGTGCGACCGGTTTGCTCGCGGCACTCAGTCAGGCTGGCAGCCTAACCTACGGCGGAACGACGATTGGGACGGTAACGACCAACTCGGGCGGCACGTTGGTATTGACGTTCAATAGCAACGCATCCAACGCACTGGTCAACTCGACGCTCCAGTCGATTGCGTACAGCAACAGCAGCGACAATCCAGACCCAAACGTACAAATTGACTGGACGTTCAACGATGGCGGCGACACGGTTCAAACTCAAGGCGGCTCGGCTCTCCAAGCGACCGGCAGCACCACGGTCAATATCACGGCGGTGAACGATGCCGCGACAATCTCGACCGGCTTTGATGATTTTGTGGGCGACTTTGGTGGATCCAGCTCGTTGGTCGTCAACGGTAAAGCGACCATTGCTTCGGACAACCGGATCGCGATCGACCCCAGTCAAACGTATGACATTTCGGTCACCGCATTTTCAGGGGATGGAGCGGGCGGAAATTACGTTCCCGGCGAGATCCACTACTTCGGTTTCTTTAGCTATGACATCGACGGAAATCTGATCACCTCGCAGCACACGGGCAAGGTCGCCGGAGCCGTTGACACGACACTGGCCGTGGACTTGGTCGCCGGTGCGACGCAGATCGTTTTGAATGACGCAACCGGCTGGCACAACGGAACAAGCTCACAGAATCGGTCGTTGGCTTGGTACGGATACACGAACAGCCTGGGAGAAACTTACGACGATTACACGTACACTCGCAATACGGAGACTGACCTGTGGGACCAGAACGCGATCGTCGGTAACGTTATCACATTGCGGACCGCCTGGGCGGGGCCGACCATCTTGGCTGGCGACGCCGTTCGCAACATGTCACCCACCGGCGGAACGTATCAGTATCCGTTGGGCTCCGGAATTACGGTCAACGAAACTGGCGGCACTTTCACAACCACGCTCGGCGGCGGTCTGGACTCGGGCGCGACCAGCCAAACACTGTTCCGACACGGTACCGCGTTTATCTCGCCGTTGACGCTGGCGAACTTCACCAGCACCAGCAACCAACTGAACATCAGCGACTTCACGATTCAGGCATCGCAAGGAACAACCGTCTTCATCGAAGACGGCGGCCCGATCGCGATCAGTGACGCGGACTTTGCGATCAGCGATCCGGACGATACGCATACCGAGTCAGTCACGATCACGCTGACCAATGGACGCATCGGCGACATTTTGAATGTCAATGAAACCGCGATCAACGCACTCGGCATCTCGGTTACCGGCATCCCTGCCGGCAACCTGACCGCCGACGGCAGCATTACGCTGACGCTGACCAGCGACACGGCGAACTCCGTCACGCTGCAAGACTACAAAGACGCGATCGCGACGATCACGTTCGACAGCGACAACCAAGATCCCGACACAACCGATCGCACGATCACGTTCGTCGTTAACGACGGCGATGTCGATTCAGCGACGGAGACGCTGGTGGTGAAAGTCCACGCGGTCAACGACGCGCCGACGGTCAGTACCACACCCACGGACGTCACCTACACCGAGGGCGATGCGGTTGTCATCACGGCGATCTCAGCCATTCCCGGCGGTGGATTGACCGACGTCGACAATACCGTTTTGGGCGTTGCCGTGACCGGATACACCACGACCAGCGGAACGTTCGAGTACAGCATCAATGGGGGAAGCACTTGGAACTCCTTCGTTGGCGTCAGTGACACGGACGCACGACTGCTGCGTTTGACAGATCTAGTGCGATTCACCCCCAGCACCACAAACGGCGGCACGCTTTCGATCAACTATCGCGGTTGGGATCAAACCACCGGCACCGTCGGTTCACTGACAGATGTGACGACCAATGGTGGATCCACGGCATACAGCTCTGACACGGCCGTGCTGAATCTGAATACCACCGAAGTCAACGACGCACCAACGTTTGCGACCAATACCGGAATCACCATCAATGAAGGTGGATCGTTCACGTTCACCAACGCGATGCTCAACGAAGGCGATCCGGACGATTCGGGCACGGGGCTGACCTACCGAGTCAGTCCATCGCCCAAGTACGGACGTGTCTATCTGAGCGGAACGGCGCTCGATGGCGGGGACACGTTCACTCAAGACGACATCGACAACGGCCGCGTCACCTACACGCATTCGGGGACGGAACGCGGTTCCGATCCGATTCGGCTGATCCTCACCGATGGCGATGAAAACGGTGCCGGCGATGCGATCGCGAATTTCGTGGTTACGATCAACTCCGTTAACGACGCGCCTGTGGCGGCCGACGATCCGGGTTCCGCGATTGACCTTGATGCGGATGCGGACTCGATCGGCGTTTATTCCCTGGGCGAATCGTCCGGCACAACCGCAACGGATTCTTCGGGAAGCAACAACGGCACGTACAATAACGTCACTTTGGGCGCAACGGGCGTTCCCGGCGGCAGCGGCACGGCAGCCGATTTCAACGGAAACGATAGCTACGTCAATCTTGGCGGACTGAATGTCTCGGGAACCGGGCTGACCATCGCGGCATGGGTGAACGCCGACAGCTTGGATGAAGGACGGATCGTCAGCAAGGCATCCGGGATTCAAGAGAGCGAACACACGTGGATGCTCAGCACGTTTGACGACGGCGGGCAATCGCACCTGCGTCTTCGCATTTCGGCTGGCGGTCACGTCGACACGTTGATTGCGACAACGGGAGATCTGCAAACCGGAACTTGGCACCACACGGCAGCAACTTACGACGCCGCCACCGGCTTGATGACGCTTTACCTCGACGGAAACATCGTCGGACAAGCGACCCACAGCGTCGGCGGTGCCGTCGATACCAACGCGCAAGAAGTCTGGATCGGTGCGGCGACGACCTCATCGCCCGACACGGTTCGCACCTTTGATGGCCGAATCGACGAAGTCGCGATCCTGCAACGCGAACTGTCAACCAGCGAAATCGCTGCCCTGGCCGACTTCACGCCCGCTGACTACAGCGTCAATGAAGACACAACGCTCACTGTCTCGGCGGCAAACGGAGTCCTTGCCAACGATAGCGACATCGAGGGCGACTCGCTGACCGCTGTTTTGGTGACGGGTCCGTCGAACGCGTCCAGCTTTACGCTCAACGCCGACGGTTCGTTCAACTACACCGGCAACGCCAACTTCAGCGGAACCGACACGTTCACGTATCGAGCGAACGATGGGACGAATGATTCCGAGATTGCGACCGTCACGATCACGGTCAACGGTGCCAACGACGCGCCCGTGTTGGATACGGCCGATGACCTGCGATTGCCAACGATTACCGAAGACGAAGTGAATAACGGCGGTCGAACGGTCGCCCAAATTCTCGCCAGCGATGGGGGGACGCCGATTTCGGATGTCGATTTGGGATCACTCGAAGGCATCGCCATCACAACCAAAATCAATGGTCGTGGTCTTTGGGAATACTCGATCGACGGCGGCACCAACTGGAGTAGCTTTGGCACTGTGGCTGAAACATCAGCTCTACTGCTGCGTTCGACCGACTTGGTTCGTTTCGCCCCCGATGGACAAAACGGTAACACGACCGATCGGACATTCGAATTCCGTGCTTGGGACCAAACCAGCGGTACCTTCGGCACGAAGGTTGACACATCTGCCAACGGCGGATCCACCGCGTTCAGCATCGCGATCGAGACTGTTTCCATCGCAACCACGGATGTCAATGATGCGCCGGTGCTGGATAACTCGGCCAATTTGACGCTCACTGCACAGGCCGAAGACGCTGGCGCGCCGGTTGGTGCCGTGGGAACCGTTGTCACCGCATTGGTGCAGACGGGCGGAAACGTCACGGATGTCGATGCGAGCTCTCAAACCGGCGTCGCCATCACCGCAGCCGATACCACCAACGGGACTTGGTGGTACACCACCGATGGCGGCACGAACTGGAACGCCCTAGGAAGTGTCAGCGATTCCTCGGCAAGAGTCCTGAACGCCAATAGCACCACGAGAGTTTACTTCCAATCCAACGCGGACTTTAACGGCACGGTAACCGATGCGATCACCTTCCGAGCCTGGGATCGATCGATAGGCACCAATGGTTCGTTGCAGGACGCGAGTACCAATGGCGGAACATCCGCATTCTCATCGGCAACCGAGACCGCCGATCAAACGGTCACGGCCGTCAACGACGCACCTTCGGGCACCGACAACACGGTGACCACCCTTCGCGATACCAACTATACGTTCACAGCCGCAGATTTCGGATTCAGCGATACCGATGGTGACAGTCTGGCAAGCGTGCTGTTCAGCGGAGCCGTTTCGGCGGGAACGCTTTTCATTGACGCCGACAATGACGGAGTGATTGACGCCGGGGAAGCGATTACGGGCAGCCACAACGTTTCGGTGACTACGATCGATAGCAGCCGGTTGAAGTTTCAGCCAGTTTCGGGAGCGAGCGGCGCGGGCTACGCTACGGTCGCTTTCCGAGTCATCGATGACGGTGGAACCGCCAACAGCGGTGTGAATACCGATCCAACTGCCAACACGATCACGATCAACGTCACCGATGCGTATCGCATTGAAGGGAACATTTTTGAAGATGTCGACGGCGACTCCAACCTTGCCGATGCCGTGGGCGCGGGCAGTGTCACGGTGTACCTGTACCAAGATGCCGACGATAACAACGTCATTTCAGCGGGCGACACACTGTTTGCAACGACGACTACCAATGTCGGCGGTTTTTACTCGTTCACGAGCTTGCTGGATGACACCTACTTCGTCGTGGTTGATTCAACAACGATTGCGTCATCGGCTGGACTGAATGCGACGTACACGCAAAACGATGTTTGGGCGGAACAAACCTACGGCGTAACGGGTGCCGCCAGCGGTGCTGGATTCTTAGTCAGCGATGGATCACTCTACGGTGGGCGTGCCGCTGACGTTTCCGACAACGCTGCTTCTCTGCTGACGGCTCAACACGTCACTCAAGTTTCCATCAGCGGATCGGACGTCGGCAACATTGATAGCGCATTCAGTTTCAATGTGGTCACGGGCGTCAGCGATTCGGGACAAGGAAGCTTGCGCCAATTCGTCGACAACGCCAACGCAATTGCTGGCAACAACGCCATGCGATTTGTACCTGGTGTGGCGACTAACGCCACCGACGGCGGCGGAAATGATTGGTGGAGCGTACAGCTTGCCAGCAACCTTGCTTCGTTGACCGATGGCGGGACAACGATCGATGGAACCGCATTCAGCTCGGCAGATGGCACGACAATCGTCGACACGAACGCTGGCAATGTCAACACAGCACGCACCGTTGGTGTCGACGATCTTGCATTCAACGCTACCCAACGTCAAGAACTCGAAATCGACGCCAATGGAAACACTCTCGGGCTGGTTCTCGATGGTGACGACCTGGCCGTTCGCGACCTGGCAGTCTTCGGTGCGGTCCGGACAACTGGATCGACGGGAGCCCAGATCTACATCACCGATAACGTCGTCGCCGCGGGCGGAGCATCCGTGATTGACACTGTCCTCGGTGCTCGTGCCGACGGCAGCGATCCGGGGGCGTCACGCGGTTCAACCGGCATGGCAATCGACGGTGCCTCGACCGTGACGAACAACTACATCGCCTTCTTGGACATCAGCGGCGTTCGATTCAATGGACTGTTCTACGGCAACTCCGACGGATCCACTTTCACGGATAACGAAGTTCACACAGTCGCCGCAAGCCATACCGCCGGCGATGCGATCACGATCGATAGCCAAGGCAACACCGTTCAAGGCAACTATGTACACGATGTGCAGCTCGCTTCGACCGTGGCGGCCTACAACGGAAAAGGCATTGAACTGTGGTACGACTCGAACAACAACCTGATCGACAATAACACGATCGTTGCCGCAGTCACGGCTGGCATCGGATTGGGCGATAACGCGAACAACAATACGATTTCCAAGAACGTGATCACGGGAACAACGGGGTCCGCCGGTGATGGTGGTGCGGGGATTCTGATCACGTATTACACTGGGGCGACCGAACCTACGGCCAATACGATTTCCGCAAACTCCATCTATGGAAACTTCGGGATTGGGATTGATCTCGATTCACGCACCGGCGTGACTGCATTTGGTGACGGGCAAAACGCGAACGACGGTGCGTTGCTGGCAACACAAGCCAACGAGGGCGTTGACCATCCCATCATCACCCAGGCCAACCTCGTCGGCGGGAACTTGTCGCTTTCGGGGTACGTTGGCACCGCACCGGGTGACACCGATTTTGCCAATGCTCGCATCGAGTTCTTTGAAAGCGACGGTGGCGGCGAAGGCCAACGCTACCTCGGGTTCCTAACCACCGATGCCAGTGGAAACTACTCCGGTACGATCGCCGTCACGGGAGTTGTTGATACCGACGAGATTACCGCAACTGCAACGATGACCGGCATCGGGACGTCCGAATTCGGCAACGAGTTTGATGTCAACGCGGGGCCAACCAGTGGATACTGGAACCCAACGTATCTGAGTTCGCTGACGCCGACCGTAACGAATAATATATTCTTTGGCGTATGGAAGGACGCCGGAGTCTTGACTTCCGAAATTCTGATTGACGGGATCGACTACGCGCACGGCATCGGCTTCTCTCCCAATACTGACGGCACTGCATTCGCCGACTATGCACTGAGCGGTGCTTCAGAGTTCCGTGCCACGATAGGAATCAATGACACGATCGCCGATAACGGCAATTTGATCTTCCGGGTCTATGTCGACAATGTGCTGCAATTCACCAGCGGTACGTTCACGAATGCCACTCCAGTCGAGAATATCGTCATCAACACGATCGGCGGTACAACCCTGCGACTGGAAGTTGATAGCAACGGTACGACCTCGGGAGACGATGCGATCTGGGCCGATGCAAGATTGATCGGCAGCACCAATCAACTCACTACACTAACACTCGGTGAAACCGCCAACACGGGCGATTCAGTCGGATTCGTCCAAGGCGTCGATCCTGATTCCGGCGACACATTGACCTACACGCTCCAAAACAACGCGGGCGGACGGTTTGCGATCAACCCGACGACCGGTGAAATCACGGTGGCCAATGGATCACTGCTTGACTTCGAGACAACGACTTCGCACAACGTCATCGTCCGCATCAGTGATGGAGAGCTGTCGTATGACCAAACCCTGACAGTTCAACTGTCGGGGATAAACGAAGCTCCCGACAGTGCCGACAAAACGATCGCAACCAATGAAGACACGACTTACACATTTGCGAGTAACGATTTCGCGTTCACCGATCCTGATGGACAAATTCTCCATTCAGTCCGCATCGACACGTTGCCTGCTTCAGGAATACTGAGACTCAATGGCGTCGCCGTGACTGCGGGACAAGGGGTCCTAGCGAATGACATCGCTACAGGAAAACTAACCTATGATCCCGCAACCAATGTCAATGGCGCGGCGGTTGCAACGTTTATGTTCAGCGTCATGGACAGTGGTCTACTGGACGATGAGACCCCAAACACGATCACGATTAACGTAACCGCGGTCAACGACGCTCCGACGCAAACCAACGGTGCGACTTTCAACTTAGCCGGCACCAACGAGGACACGACATCTACTGGGACGACTGTATCAACGATTATCAATGGCACTGGCTGGGGCGATGTTGATACGGGTGCGGTGCGTGGCATGGCGATTACTTCGACGGTCGGCAATGGGCAATGGCAATACTCAACCGATGGAATTACGTGGAATGCAGTCGGCACGGTCTCGGCAACCAGTTCGCTGTTGTTGAGTGCCAACACGCAAGTTCGCTACGTTCCAGATTCGCAAAACGGAGAAACGGGTTCGTTCAGCTACAAGGCCTGGGACACCACCAGTGGCACGGCGTCGACGAACGCGGTCCGCGGACTCGGTAACTCATCGATTAATGGCGGAACGACGGCCTATTCGACACAATCCGCGAACGTGCAGATTGTTGTGGCCAACGTCAACGATGCGCCGACCTATGACAACGGTGGACCGACGACTCTGGCCGCGATCAGCGAAGACGCATTGACGAACAGCGGCACATTGATTTCAACCATGATCGCCAGTGCCGGCGGCAATCGCATCATGGATGTCGACACCGGATCCGTCGAAGGCATCGCGATCATCACGGCCAGCAGCACGCTGGGCACGTGGCAGTATCAGCTCAATGGCACGTCGACGTGGACCAACGTTGGTACCGTGTCGGCAACGTCATCACTCTTGCTTCGCGATACCGATAGTTTGCGATTCCTCCCCAACGGAAACAACGGCGGTTCAGCAACCATCTCGTTCCGAGCGTGGGACCAGACCACCGGAACGGTTGCGACGAAAGTATCGTCCAACGGTGGTGGTGGAACTTCGGCATTCAGCACGGCGAACGAAATCGGCACGATCACGATCAGCAGCGTCAATGATGCTCCGACGATCACCAACGGTTCGACCTACAACTTCACGAGTACCAACGAGAACTCGACCTCAACAAGTGCCACCGTGACGACGATTGTCAACGGAACCGGTTGGGCTGACGTTGATACCGGTGCGGTACGTGGCATGGCTATCACGGGCTACGTCGGAAATGGAATTTGGCAGTACTCGACCGACGGAACCACATGGAATACGTTCGGGTCGGTCAGTTCAACGAACGCACTGTTGCTGAGCGCGACGACACAAATCCGCTTCGTTGGCGATAATCTCAATGGCGAAACAGCCACTTTCGCTTTCAAAGCCTGGGATACGACCACGGGAACACCGTCGACCAACGGGACGCGTGCCCACGCAGACACGAGTTCCAATGGCGGGACGACCGCGTATTCGATCAACAACGCGAACGCGCAGATCGTCATGACGGGCGTCAACGATGCGCCGACGATCGCAGTGGCCCCTACGTATACTTTGCCGAGCACGAACGAGGATACTGCTTCCAGCGGAACACTCGCGTCAGCGATCTTGACAAGTTCTTCGTATGCCGACGTCGACACGGGTGCGTCAAGCGGTTTGGCGATCACGGGCAGTACGGGCAATGGCACTTGGCAGTACTCCACCGACGGAACCACGTGGCGTGCGTTCGGCACTGTGTCGAACTCGAACGCTTTGCTGTTAACGTCGACGACGCAAGTTCGTTTCCAGCCCGATGGAAACAACGGCGAGACGGCAACGTTTAGCTACAAGGCATGGGACCGAACCAGCGGAACGGCTTCGACGAACTCGGCAGCCAACTACGGCAACGCCACGTCGGCCGGCGGCAGCTCGCCATGGTCCACGAACACGGGTACTGCGGAGATCACGGTCAGTAGCGTCAATGACGCACCAACGATCACCAACGCGGCAACGTACAACTTCGCTGGCACCAATGAAGACACCACCGGCACGATGGCGGGTGTGAGTGCGATTTTGTCGACGACCGGATGGGCGGACGTTGACACAGGAGCCGTTCGCGGAATGGCGATCACGGGCTTCACTGGCAGTGGAACCTGGCAGTACTCGACCAACGCGTCTGCTTGGAACAACTTCGGAACAGCGTCCACCACTGGTTCGCTGTTGCTCGACGGGAACACCTTCATTCGCTTCGTACCCAACGGGCAAAACGGCGAGACCGCCACGTTCTCGTATCGAGCATGGGACACGACGACCGGAACGGCATCGACCGACACCGTTCGCATGTTCGGCAACTCATCCATCAATGGCGGCGACACCGCTTACTCGTCGAATTCGGCAACCGGTCAAATCGTTGTCACCGATGTCAATGATTCACCTGACTTGTTCAACACTTCCGGGATCTACACGTTCAACTCGATCAACGAAGACGCCACCAACAACGCTGGGCAAACGGTCGCGTCGGTGATTGCGACGAATGCACCCGGCATCACCGATGTCGACAATGGTGCCGTCGAAGGCATCGCCATTCGGTCAATCAGCGGCGGCAACGGAACGTGGCAATACTCGATCAACGGCGGAACAAGCTGGAGCAATGTTGGCACGGTTAGCTCCACCAGTGCATTGGTCCTCCGCGACACCGATTTGCTGCGTTATGTACCCAACGGGAATAGCGGCACGATTTCCAACCTGACTTTCATTGCCTGGGACCGATCCGACAGTTCGGTCGCCGGCACGAAAGTGAGCACGGCGGTCATTGGTGGAACGACGGCGTTCAGTGACGAAGTCGCGGTCGCACGCATCACCGTCACTGATGTCAACGACGCGCCCGACGTCACTGGCCCCACGGCTGCAACGGTCGCGGAGAGCGGTTCATTCACTTTCGAAGGTTCCAGCCTGATCGACACGTTCGATGTCGATGGCGACGACCTGACGGTGACACTCACCGCCGAGCATGCGGGAATTGTGCTGTCGCAAACGACCGGTTTGACTTTCACCGATTCCGACGGCAGCGATGGGACGCTTTCGTTCACCGGAACACAAGCCAACATCGACGCCGCTTTGGACGGATTGGTTTTCAACTCAAAAGCGGGTTACAACAGTGCGAGTTCGCTGACGATCCTAGCGAGCGATGGAAGTCTGTCTGATTCACATTACGTTTTCGTAACCGTGACTCCAGGAACGAGCACGTTCGTGTGGGACGGCGGCGGAACGACGAACAATTGGTCCGACGCACTGAACTGGGATCATGATTTGGTTCCTGAAGCGAACGACATCGTCGTGTTCAATGTCACCAGCGGGAAGAACTCAACCGTGGACGCTTCGTTCGCCGGTGCCGTCACTCAAGTCCAAGTCGGTGCCGACTACACCGGCACGGTGACCCAATCGCGCAGTTTGAACGTAGCCAACAATTTCAGCAGTGCCGGCGGTACCTATTCGTTCATCGGACAAACCCTGAACGTCGACGGCAACTTCTCGCATACTGGAGGAACCAGTACTTGGGGCAACGGTCGACTGGAATTGGCGGGCAACTTCGTCAACACCGGATCGTTGTCGACAGGTACCTCGACGATCGTCTTCGATGGTTCGGGCAATCAATCGTACAGCAACAACGGTTTCCCACTCGGAAACGTCCAAGTCGCCAAGAGCGGTGGAACGCTGTCGCTGCAATCCGACATGGCGATCGCAGGCAACTTCACACACACTAGCGGCACCGTCGATTTTGGCTCGTCGACATTCCGAATCGTTGGCAATACCGCTCAAACGGTTAACGCCGCGAGTCTGTTGTTCAACAACGTGGAATTCAATGGCCTGGGAGCCGTCACAATCGTTGGCGGCATCAACGTCAACCAGAACTTGACGATCACGAATGCCACGACCATCAACGGCAGTACGATCAACGTCGCGGGCAATGTGTCGTTGGTCGACAACAGTTGGGTCGGAACCACATCCGTTGTTCTCAATGGGACCACCAACCAAACCGTTACGGCCAGTGGTGCAAGTGCGGCGATATCGAACTTGACCATCAACAAGGCCAGCGGAACCGCAACGCTTAGCGGCAACATGATGTTGGCTGGCAGTCTGTCGCGGGCAGCCGGAACCGTGAATGCCACCGCGTTGAACTTGACGATGGGCATTCAGACCGGAGGAACCGTGGATGGGAACATTGGCCCGATCAATGACTTCACCCTCAATCAAAGTGGAACGAAGAACATCGTCAACACGTTGACTGTCAATGGCACGACGAGAATCACCAACATCAACAATCTCAACGGCGGCAAGATCCTCGCCACCGGCAACGTCGCGCTTGTCGACAATTTGTATGCGGGAACCACGCAAATCGAATTTGGCGGAAGTGCGAACCAAACTGTCACCAGCAGCACGGCAGCCGGGTTGCTGCGAAACGCGATCATCAACAAGTCCGGCGGCACCGTCACTTTCGTCAACGACTTCTCCATCGGTGGCAGCCTGACCCACACTGCGGGCAACGTCGTTCTGACCGGCGTCACGACACAATTCACAGGCAGCGGACTGGTCCTCGATACCGAAGGAATCACGTTCAATAACGTCAATTTTGGCGGTAACGCCACGTTCTCGCTGACCAGTGACATGACGATCGGCGGCAACCTGACGATGACCAGCCTTTCCGGCAACAGCCTGGGCAACGGCCACGCTCTACTCGTCGCGGGCAACATCAACAGCATCGACGCGTTCGTGGTCGGCGATTTTGACATCGTCCTCAACGGCACCGGGAATCAAACGATCTCCGGCGATGACCTGGGCGACGGAAACATCAGGATCAACAAAGCAACCGGCGTCGTCACGCTCCTCGACGATCTGGTGATGACGGGATCCGCGAAGACGTTGACGGTTGGCTCTGGAACGTTGGACCTGAACGGGCACACGGTCAACTCGCTCGGCAACGTCATCATCGACGGCGGCACCCTGACCGGCGGTGGCGGCATCACCAGCAACTTGCAATTGATCAACGGCGGCATCGTTCGTTTGGACGTGACCTCCAACACCGTCTACGACTCCATCGCCATCGGCGGCAACGCGATCATCACGTCCGGTTCACTCGTGCTGGATGTCAACGGCGTCACGACGGGTGGATTGCTGAACAATCTGTTTACGTACACCACCGGAACCGGAACGTTCAGCAGCCTCACCCTTGCCAACAATTCGGCGAAGAACTACACCGCGTTCGACACCTACAACGCGAACGACTACGACGTGTTCTTGAACACGCCGCCAAGCGGAACGATCGCGGACGTCAACGTCAACGAAGACGCACCGAACACGGTCATCGACTTGGCCGCCGCGTTCGCCGACGAAGAACACACCGATGCTCAGTTGACGTACTCCGTCATCGGCAACACCAACGCAGCCTTGTTCACGAGCGTCAATCTGGACAACGCCGCCGATACGCTGACACTCGACTACGCCGACAATGTCAACGGTTCAGCCGACATCACGGTGCGAGTCAGCGACGGCTTGCAAACCTACGACGTGACGTTCACCGTCACCGTCAATTCCGTCAACGACGCACCCGTCGGCTCCGATGGCACGAACGTGGCGGTCGAAGACGGCAGCGTGGTCAATGGAACGCTGGTCGCCAGCGACAACGACCCTGGCGATACGCTGACGTTCTCGTTGGTTTCGAACACCAGCGAAGGCAGCGTGACCGTCAACAGCGACGGATCGTATTCATTCGACCCCGGAACCGACTTCCAAGATCTAGCGACCGGCGAAACTCGCGACGTGACGTTTGTCTACCAAGTCACCGACGACGGTGTCGGCACGCTCAGCGATCAGGCCACCGTGACGATCACCGTCACCGGCGTCAACGACGCACCGACGATCACCGACGGACCCGACTCGGTTGGATTGACCGAAACGAACACGGGTCTGACCTCGACCGGCACGCTGACCGTTTCCGACGTGGATTTGACTGACGTGGTGACCGCTGCCGTTGATTCGGTCGTGGTCACGGGAACAGGATCGTCCAGCGTTCCCGTGGCTCTCGATAACGCGGCGTTGCAAGGCTTCTTGTCCGTCACGCCAACGACGATCCTCAGCGGAACCCAAAACACCAACACGCTGACCTGGAATTTCAATTCCGGCACCGAAGCGTTCGACTTCCTCGCCACCGGCGAAACGCTCGTGCTGACGTACACCGTCAGCGCCACCGACGACGACGGCACGCCACTGAGCGATACCGAAACGATCACGATCACAATCACGGGCACCAACGATGCTCCCCTGATCACCGATGGACCGGATTCGGTCGGACTGACTGAAACCAACGCAGGTTTGACATCGACCGGAACACTGACTGTTTCGGATTCCGACCTGACCGACGTTGTTAACGCAGCGGTGGATTCGGTTGCCGTGACGGGCACCGGATCGGGAAGCGTTCCGGTTTCGCTGGACAATTCGACGCTGCAAGGGTTCCTGTCTGTCACTCCGACGTCGATTCTCGATGGAACCGAATTGAGCGACACGTTGACTTGGAATTTCAATTCCGGCAGCGAAGCATTCAACTTTCTCGGCGCCGGCGAAACGCTAATCCTGACCTACACCGTCAGCGCCACCGACAACGATGGCACTCCGCTTTCGGATTCTGAAACGGTCACGATCACCATCACGGGCACCAACGATGGCCCGGATGTGTTCGTCGACACCGGCGATCGGTCTAGCCGTTTGCTGACCGAAACCAACACAACACTGACGGCCAGTGAAACACTGACGGTCACCGACATTGATACAACGGACATCGTTACCAGCAGCGTGACCGGCGTGACCACCAGCGGCACGACGACCGGCTTGGGATCCAACAACGGGGACCTGCTTTCGATGCTGTCCACGACGACGAACGTGGTCAACAGTTCGCAGCAAACCGCCAAGCTGACCTGGAACTTTAATTCCGCCAGCGAAGCGTTCAACTACCTCGCCACCGGCGAGTCGCTGACGCTGACCTACACCGTGGCCGTCGCGGACGGTCAAGGCGGCATGGACACGCAAACGGTGACGATCACGATCAACGGTACCGCCGATGCCCCCGTCATCACGGACGGACCGGACACCGCAGCACTGACTGAAACCAACACGGGACTGACCAGCACCGGAACGCTCGCCGTCACCGATCTGGACCGCACCGACAACGTGACTGCCGCGGTGGATTCCGTCGTTGTCACCGGCACCGGTTCGGCGAGCGTGCCCGTTGCACTCGACAACGCGGCGCTGCGCAACTTTTTGACCGTTTCGCCGTCCGCGATCCTTGATGGAACGGAAACGACCAACACGCTGAACTGGAACTTCAATTCCGGCAGCGAGGCGTTTGACTTCTTGGCCGACGGTGAAACGCTGGTTCTGACTTACACCGTCAGTGCCACTGACGACGAGGGCACGCCGTTATCCGATACCGAAACCGTGACTGTCACAATCACCGGAACCAACGACGGACCGGTTGCTCAGACAGGAACCAACACCGCGACCGAAGACGGTTCCGTTGTCAACGGAACGCTGACCGAAACCGACGCTGACACCAACGACACGCACACCTATTCGCTTGTCACGAACACCAGCGAAGGCAGTGTTACCGTTCAGTCGAATGGCAACTACGCGTTTGATCCCGGCACCGACTTCCAAGACTTGGCTGATGGTGAAACCCGCAACGTCACCTTCACTTATGAAGTGGAAGATAACAACGGTGCGACGTCGCAGGCTGTTGTGACGATCACCGTCACGGGCACCAACGACGTTCCGGTCGCTCAAACGGGCACGAACACCGCCATCGAAGATGGAGCCATCATCAATGGGACGCTGACCGAAACCGATGCCGACACCAACGATACGCACACCTACTCTTTGATCGCGAACACGAGCGAAGGTAGCGTGACCATCCAGTCCAACGGCAACTACGCGTTCGACCCAGGTGCCGACTTCCAAGACTTGGCCGCGGGCGAGACTCGCAACGTCACCTTCACCTACGAAGTCGAAGACAACAACGGCGCAACGTCGCAGGCCATCGTGACCATCACCGTCACGGGAACCAACGATGGGCCCGTGGCTCAAGCGGGCACCAATACCGCCAACGAAGGTGGTGCTGTCGTGACCGGTCAATTGACCGAAACCGATGCGGACACCAGCGACACGCACACCTACGCATTGATCACCAACACGACGGAAGGTTCGGCCACGGTCAACGGTGACGGTTCGTACTCGTTCGACCCTGGCACCGATTTTCAAGACTTGGCTGCGGGGCAGACTCGCGACGTGACGTTTACTTACGAAGTGACCGACAACCAAGGTGCGACTTCACAGGCGACCATCACGATTACGGTTAGCGGTGCGAACAACGCTCCGAACGCAGTCGTGGATGTGGCGACCGCAGTCGAAGCCGGTGGCATCAACAACGCAACCGCGGGCGTCGATCCAACGGGCAATGTGCTGACCAACGATACGGATGTTGACAGCGGAGACTCCAAGACGGTGACGGGTGTTGTCGCCGGATCGGCGGCCAGCGCAAGCGGTTCGGTTGGGGCTGCCGTTGACGGAAGCTATGGGTCGATCACGATATTGGCGGATGGCAGCTACACTTATCAGGTCAACAACGCCCATGCGAGCGTTGAGAGTCTGCGATCCGCTTCGGACACGCTAAGCGACGTGTTTACTTACACGGTTCAAGACTCGCTCGGGTTGACCAGCAGCACGCAGATCGCTGTGACGATCCGCGGCACGAACGATGCGCCCCACGCGTTGGCGGCATCGCTCGGAAGTGTCAATGAAAACGCAGTCAACGATACGGTCGTTGGCGGAATGACGGGTTCCGACGTCGATGCTGGCGATACGAAAGCGTACAGCCTAGTAGACACTGCGGGCGGTCGTTTCAAGATCGACGGCGTAACGGGTGAAGTCTCGGTGGCCGATGGCAGCCTGCTGGACTATGAACTTGCCACATCACACGACATCACGGTCCGGGTCACTGACACGGATGGTGCCACTTTCGACAGCACAGTAACGATCGCGTTGAACGACGTGAACGAATTTACCGTCACTTCGCCTAGCGACACCGACGGTTCGCTCAATCAAGTCGCTGAAAATGCGGCGATCGGAACCAATGTTGGTATTACGGTCGCGGCGACCGATGGTGACGCGACGAACAACGCGGTCACGTACTCGATGGTCGACAACGACGGTGGACGCTTCAAGGTGGACGCGGCGACCGGCATCGTTTCGGTGGATGGTGCGATCGATCGTGAAGGTGACGGCCCTACGCGGACCATCGTCATCCGGGCCACATCAGCGGACGGTTCGACATCGGATTCTACCTTCACGATTGCAATCAATGATGTCAACGAGTTTGCGACGACGCCGACGACGGATGTGGATTCCGCTCCGAATGCAATTGACGAGAACGTTTCGATTGGTACTCAAGTTGGAATCGCCGCATCCGCACAAGACCTGGATGCGACAACTAATGTTGTGACCTATTCGCTGACCAGCAACGTTGACGGCCTGTTCGATATTGATAACGTCACCGGCGTGATTACGACCGCGGCAGCGATTGATCGCGAGTCACATGGTGCCAGCCGCAGCGTAACGGTTCGTTCGACGAGCCAAGATGGTTCTTGGACGGAAGCGATCTATGCGATTGCGATCGGTGACGTCGATGAATTCGACGTCGGTGCCATCGCCAACGCGAGTGGCTTTACGCCATCGGTCAACGAAAATTCCGCCGCTGGAACTTTGGTAAACTTGACGGCGTTCGCGATCGATCAAGACAGTACAGATGTCATCTCGTACTCGTTGGATGACAATGCCGGTGGTCGGTTCGCAATTGATCCTGCCACGGGTGTGGTAAGGTTGATTGGAAGCGTTGACTTCGAAGACATCGCAAGCCATTCGGTCGTCGTTCGTGCAACCAGCACTGACGGCAGCACGTCGACGGATACGTTCGTGATTCAAGTGACCAACGTCAACGAAGCGCCCGTTGCAATTGTTGACAACTACACGATGGTGGCTGGTAGTACGTTGACGATCGGGTTGTCATCGGGAGTGATCGTCAACGACGGTGATGTCGACGGCGACATGCTTACCGCCGTAATTGTTTCACCGACGACGAACGGCAGTTTGACTCTCCTGCCCGACGGACGGTTGTTTTACACACCGAATCCAGGGTTCTACGGAAGCGATTCATTCGTCTACTACGTGGATGATGGTAGCTTGCAGAGCAACCAGGTCGCGGTGAACATTACCGTGACCGCCGTTCAAGCACCCACCGGTGGTGGCGGAAATCCAACGAATCCGACGGACAATGGTGACCCCGTCACCGAGCCGGACGACGGTTCCGGCGTGGGCCAGTTCGGCGGATCGTCGCTTCCACAACCTACTCCCACAACATCATCGGGGAATTCGGGGAATGCAGCGTCCAACGCGAACTCGGGCAATCAAGAAGATCGATTCTCGCTAAGAGTAGGATTGGCAGATCGAGCGAGTGACGGTGACGACGCGGGTTCTGGAAACACGAGCAATTCAGGCTTAACAGTATCGATGCAAGGCGATGGCCGTTTCGAAGTGGAGGATTTCACGATCACGCCGATGGGGCAAATCATCAACACCGCATACCAAGACGTCATCGGTTGGATCGATTGGGATGCTACGGAAGAGACGGCGGAAGACTCGGCCGTCGAATTGCTCGTTGGAAGTGCGGGGACCGCCGCCGGGCTGTTCTCGATCGGTTACGTGTTGTGGGCGTTGCGAGGCGGTGCCTTTGTGACCGCGGTCGCAACAAGCATCCCGTCGTGGCGAATCATCGACCCGACTGCGCTGTTGACGGCTTACCGTGATGGCGATGCAGCGAGTGGTGACGAATTGGACAACATCATCGATTGATCCGTCGATCGGAACGGAATCGTCGTCACGAATGCTGCGGTCGTTGATCGCAGCACATTCGTCGTATCCGTTACGAACCGCGTGCCCGATAGGGATACCTCGATCGTCAAAGATCGCCTCAGGATTTCGAACCGTGTGCATGAAGGGATAGGTAACACTTCCCATAAGGTCCATTGCCGAAGGAAATAACGTGAAAACGTTCGCCCTTCGTCGGTCGACCACGTTTGATGTCCTTATTGAAGACACACGGGGGATTCGTTGGGCAAGAGATTGCTCGCATCGGTGAGGCTCGCCTTTTCGCTTGTTTGCGTGGGCGCAAGTCTCGTTCTTGGCGCACAGTGGTTTGGCTATTTGCCAGACTCTGCGGCGATAGAGATGAATGCGCGCCATCAGAATTGTGAAACCATCGCGATTCTGAGCGCGACAGACATCGGAAAGCAACGCTGGGTTGACTTGCGTTCGAAGTTGCAGTTGATGGTGGATCGTGATCCGGAATTGATGTCGATTGGCATTCGAAGCGAATTCGGAACGCTCCGTCTTGATACCGGACACCATGAAGACATGTGGAGTCCGGATGCTCAGGACATCGTTCACGTCGACAAAGTGAAGATCCCGATCACAATCAGTGGCCGGTCTTGGGGGCGGGTCGAATATTGCTATAAGTCGCCCCACGATGGTACCTTCGATCGTGCGATCAACAATCCGACAGTGCGGCTGTTGTCGTTCTACATCGTTGCCGGGATGCTGGCGTTCACGATCTTTGTTGTGCGCATGATGGGCGTCTTCAACAACACTCAAGTGGTTCCCGATCGAGTGCGTCAAGCGCTCGATACGCTGGCCGAAGGCTTGTTGGTGTTGGATGGGACCGGCCGAATCGTGCTGGCCAATCAAGCGTTTGCGGATATCGTCGGAATCGATTCCGATTCTTTGACCCATCGTCGGGCCAGCGAACTGGATTGGGTCGAAGACGACGTCAGCGAGACCGGTTATCCGTGGATGCTTGCGATCGAGACGTGTGAACTGCAAAGCGAAAGGATGCTTCGTATCACCCTAGCCGACGGTTCGCAGCGGATCTTTTCGGTGAACGCGGCACCGTTGGGCAAGGATCGAACGCAGCGAGGTGCCCTGGCAACGTTCCGCGACGTGACGCACGTCGAAGAACATCGCGCAGAATTGGAGCGGATGCTTTCGCTGCTGCGAAGCAGTCGGGACGAGATCCAGCGCAAAAACCGCGCGTTAGAGATTCTAGCAACGCAAGACTCGTTAACGGGTTGTTTGAATCGTCGCGCATTTTTCGAGAAGTTCGAGAGCTTTTGGACGCAGTCCGAAACGGACGGCCAAGCGATGTCTTGCATCATGGTCGACGTCGACCATTTCAAGAGCGTCAACGATACGTACGGTCACCACGCCGGGGACGACGTGCTGCGCGTGGTTGCGCAAACGATTCGGTCGCTGCAAGAAGAACATGGTGTCGTGTGCCGATACGGCGGCGAAGAATTCTGTGTTTTGTTGCCCAGTTTCGACATCGAAGCTGCGTTGGCAGAAGCAGAACGAATTCGTATCGCGATTTCCGAGATTCGCTTAGAGGATCCCGAAGAACTGCGGTTGACGGCCAGTCTTGGCGTGTCCGAACTGCGATTCAAAAGCTCGAATCCACAAGAACTTGTCAATCAGGCGGATGCGTGCTTGTACGTTGCCAAGCGTGAAGGCCGAAATCGTTCGATCGTCTACAACGCTAGTTATGCGTTGATCCAAGATACCGAAAAAATTCTTGACGAAGCAAAGCACGACCGAGTCGACATTCCTTTCCAAGCGGTCATCGCGCTCGTGTCGGCATTGTCCTATCGGGACGCCGAAACGGCAGAACATTCACGTCGCGTCGCCGATTTGTGCTCGCGGGCGGGCGAAGACGTGTTTGATCCGGCGGAGCGATACATTTTGGAAATCGCAGGGCTATTGCACGACATCGGCAAAATCGGGATTCCGGACGATATCCTCTTGAAGCCTGGCAAGTTGACACCGGAGGAATGGGAAATCATGGGGCGTCACGACCGTATCGGCGTCGAGATCATTGCGAGTTCCTTCGATTGTCCAAAACTGACCGATATCATGGCAAATCACCACGCGTTCTACGGCGGCAAGGCGCGGGATCCCGATTTGCCCGTTGGCGAAGACATTCCCGTGGGCGCACGTTTGTTGGCCATTGCGGACAGCTACGATGCGATGGTTTCCGATCGCGTCTATCGAAAGGGGCGATCGCACGACGAGGCCATCGTCGAATTGCGTCGATGCGCGGGGACTCAATTCGATCCGAATCTGGTGGAACTCTTCATTCGCAAGATCGACAGCACGCGAGCAACGTTTGCGACCGGCGCGATTGCGCTGCGGAAACAGAACGCGATCACGATCGGGGCGCGAGTGCAAGAGTTGGTTGGCGCCGCAGCAGCGCAAGATTGGCCAAAACTTCAGTCGCACGCTTCGCATATCATTCAATTGGCCGACGACTTCGATTTGGAAGCCATTTCCAAAGCGGCCGCCACCATCGAAGAATCGGCCAAGAGCGAAGACCGCGCTTGGCTGATCGTGCTGCGACAGACGCATGACCTGGTTGACATGTGTCGGGCCGCACAAAGCGACTTCCTAAAACGATCGCTCGAACGTGACGCCGAGCAGATCAACAGCCAGGCGAAGTGATTTGCAGTCGAGCGGCTAGCTTGACGGTGAAAGCTGTTTACGTTTCTGGGCGATCAGTTCCAAGAGGGCCCGTTGCGGCTTGACGAACTTGTCCACGCCTTCTGCCATCAACGTTTGGTGCATGGCTTTGATATCGACTTTGGCGTCGATGTCATCTTGGACGCTTTGTGGCGGCATTTGGTCAACGGTCCGCGTGAACTCAATTTCTTGGTCCGCGATCGCTTGGTTGGTTTCCGGCGGATTGGTTTGGATGTCGCTTCCGGCCAACGCTTGCACGTATCGCTGTGGCGGATCGTTGGGGTTCTTTGTGCCGGTGCTGGCAAAGATCAGCTCTTGTTCCAGTGGTAGTTTTTTGTCGGCCCAGAAAGCGTGGTTGTCTTTCCAGACACGTTTCGCGTTCAGAATGCCCACCATTCCCTGAGCTTCGGGGGTTAATGTCGGTACATCCGACGCGGTGTAGACGTCGATCCGAGAAATGAAAATGCTGTAGACCGACTTGAAGTTGTCGCGATTGGCAAGTTGGCTGGCCCCTTTCCAAACGGCTTCGCGGGCGGCGTGGTATTGATCCAAGGTGAAGATCAGCGTCACATTGAGTGTGATGCCCGCGGCGGCTAAGGCCGTCAACGCCTTCAAGCCGGCGGCGGTCGCCGGCACTTTGATCATTCGGTTGGTGTGCCCGGCTGCCCACTTTTTTCCCAATTCGAGGTAACGAGCGACGACGTCGGCTTCGTTCAGGTTCAGCGACGGATCTTCGAGCAGCGGGTCCAATTCAAAGCTGACCCAGCCCGCGTTGCCACCGGTTTCTTCGTGGATTGATTGAAACTTTCGCTGTGCGTCCTGGACCATGTGATCCGTCAGCGCCCACGCGATGGCGTTATCATCGTGCCCTTCGCCCAGCAACTTTTCGATCTGGTCGTCCATTCCGCCCTGTTTCACGATGGCCGAAATGATGGCCGGATTGCTAGTCGCACCGACGGCTCCCCATGACAGGTTCTTGTCCACTTCGGTCGGATCGACCGAGTCGAGATACAGTTTTGTGCCGGTTTTGATCAGCGATTCAATGGAATTCGTCATCTGGAGCATCCGTTTCGAGAAGGTTGGAACTCGGTTCATGTTGGTTCAAGCCGACCATTCTATCGAGTTTTTCGCGGAGGCCCCACTGGAGTGATGGTTTGCGATTTTCGGGCGGAATTGGGGGGTTGCCAGAAGCGGCCGCGTCTTGGAACCTCAACATCGCTGCGGATGCGATTCGAATCACTCCGTCCAGTGTCCGATTGGCGAACACCTAACCTCAAGATGGCAACCGATGAAACAGATCATGGGACTTTGGCGCGACACATGGTGGCTGTGGTTGGGCTTCGTGGTGATCACGATCGGGTTTGCCATGGTCATCGGGAAATTTTTCTTGCTCCTGTTGCCATGTTTGCCGGTGCCATTCGTCTATTTCGCGATCAATCGATATGACGACGACGGGAACGAAAAAGCGGACCTCGGCGACTGATGCAAACACTTTTTCGCGTGAACGTGAAAAAGAAATCGCCGCTTCTTAGACCAGGCCAAGCTCCCAAATCGGGATCGGGGGTGGCCAGCGTAGCGGTTGTGTCGATCGTAGGGCCATCATGGACCGCGTGGCACAAAATGAATGCCGGTGCAAGCCAATGTTAGAGATTTTTTTCTGCACATGGACGGTTCGTGACCTAGGTTTCCAGTACATCCGGAAGTTCTGTGTCACCTACCCCTCTTTGTTCCATGACTTGTGCAACCATCGCTAGCCGCCGACGCAAAGGCCGATCGTCTCGACGCAGCGGCGTCGCGACGATCGAGTTCGCGATCGTGCTGCCGCTCTTGATCACATTGACGCTCGGGACGATCGACGTTTGTTCGGTCATGTTTCTGAAAGAGTCCGCAGTCCTGGCGGCTTACGAGGGCGCCCGCCAAGGCGTGGGCCGCGGTCGTACCAACACCGATGTTGTCAATCGAGTTACCGAGTTCCTGGACGAACGTGGCGTGCAGTATTCAGCGGGCAGCGTTTGCACGTTCAGTACGCCAGGCTTTGAATCCGCTGCGACGCTTCAGAACGTAACCGTGACCGTCAACATTCCCACCGCCGGAAACTTGTTGATTCCTACCGAACGTTTTGCTGATTTGATTGTTACCGCGAGCGTCACAATGCGCAAAGAATACGCGAACCTCAACAACTGATTACCGCACTACGTGTGTCAGGCCCCGAAGCATGAACCTTCCATCCCCTCATCAACGACGAACGCGACGACGTCGGCGCAGCGGCGAATCACGCCTCGGCGCGTCGGCGGTCGAGTTTGCGATCGTGGCCAACATTTTGTTGTTGATCATTTTGACGTGCATGGAATTCGCACGAATGAACATGGTTCGCAACTTGGCGCAGGACGCCGCGTACTTTGCGGCACGTCATGCGATCGTTCCCGGAGCCAATGCGGCGGAAGCCGAGGGCGAGGCCAACCGCATCATGGGGTCGTTGCTTAGCAACGGATACCAAGTTGACGTTTCCGAGATCGACGTGGATAGCACGGATGTCACGGTGACTGTTACGGTCGACCTTGGCGAAGTCGCCTTGTTCGCTCCGTTCTTTCTTCCGACGTCGGATATTTCATCGACGGTCCGGATGCGAACCGAGCGCTACGACGGATTCTACGAACAATGATTATCGCCGCTTGCAACCAATTCCGTCGATCGCGACGTTCGATCGAAGCCAAAAAAACCTTGTTGATCAAGTTGTCTAAGAAAACTTTGCCTGGAACATCCATCATGAACGGCAGTCGAAAAAACGCTCAAGTGTCGAACGCAGTCCGCAACCGATCGGTCGAGCGTCGCGGCGCGGTGATGGGTTTGTTGGCGGTGCTGTTGCCGGTGCTTGCGATCTTGGCGGCGTTCTGTATCAACACGGCCCAGATGCAGTTGACGCGAACGGAGTTGATGGTTGCGACGGATGCGGCGGCGCGGGCCGGCGGACGCGCGTTCAGCGAAACGCAAACGGTTGACGCTGCAAAGACCGCAGCCGCGACAACGGCAGCGATGAATTTGGTCAACGGCGAACCGCTGCAACTTCGGACTGGCGATTCGGCGAATGAAATCGAATTCGGTGAAGCGACCCAGCCCGATGGAAGCTCCGGACGCTATTACTTTCAAAAGATCCCGACGTCACAGGTCGCCAGCGGAGAGAAAATCGCAAGTGCCTTCCGCGTCTTGGGTCGCCGTGATAGCGGATCGCTGTCGGGACGTGTGCCTTTGGTGATTCCCGGCGTTTTGAACGCCAGCGAATTTTCGACGGCGCTGGATGCCGTTGCCATGCAAGTCGACCGTGACATTTCCGTCGTCCTGGATCGATCCGGTTCGATGGGCGTTATCGATTGGGACTGGCCCAGCAATAAGTCGCCTTGGAGTACATCAGCAAAGAATGCGGGTGTCTCCGCCGGCAAACTGACTTACTACTCTGGCAATTACTACTATGCAAGCGGCGTGAATTCGAACTCTTATCAACAATGGGCGTGGGAACACTATCACAACTTGGGCCCGGCGCCGACTTCTCCGTGGGAAGACTTGGTCGAGGCGATGGACGCGTTCTTGGACGTGTTGGATACGACAAGCCAAGAAGAGCAAGTCTCGGTTGCAAGCTATTCGACATATGCCACGCTGGATTGCTGGTTGGAGAAAAACTTTACCGTCGTGCGAAACAAGGTCGCTAGCCTTAGCCCAAGCGGGAACACTGCGATCGGCCGAGGGATGCAGTCCGGAATCACCGCTCTGCTTGACAATCGGGCCCGTCCCTACGCATCGAAGACGATGGTGGTGATGACGGACGGGATCGAAAACACCGGCACCAGTTGTACGACTGTCGCAACGTCGCTGATGAGTTCCTACAACCTGACCATTCATACGGTAACGTTCGGCGACGGAGCTGACCAAACCAAGATGCAGCAAGTCGCTGCCATCGGTGGTGGCAAGCATTACCACGCATCCTCGGGTGCCCAGTTGGTCGCGATTTTCGAAGAGATCGCCAACAACCTGCCAACCATTATTACGGAATAGGTTTTCATCCATGAACGATTTACATAAGCCACTTTTGAAAGACCCGTCGAACCGGCAACCGGAACGCAAACCGGTCCAGCCGCCACGCGGTCGTTGGTTCAAGGCGATTACGATTATCGGTTCCGTCGGCGTCATGTTGTGGTCGTTTTCGACCGTGCTTCAGCGATCGTCGGTATCCACTTCGGTGATCGCCACGCCGGTCAGTGCACCGGTGGACCCGGTCGAGAAAGTGACGTATCAACAGCCCGATTCGCACGAGTTTCGCGATGCCGCGATCGAGTTGGATCGCGCGTTCATGAAATCGCTGGCGAACCGACCCCGATTCGAAAACACTCAACCCGTGTTGGCGCCGGACGAGTTTGCCGCCACATGGGAGACTCGGACGGAAAGCATTCGCAAACGAATCAACTCGTACGCCGATGTCCAGCCGGGAACCGTCGAGTGGGACAATCGCGAGTCGTTACAAGCCGTTTTGGAAGACTTGCCGGAATAGTTCGGTCTGGGAATCGAACGCTGCCAAGACCGAATTGTCGACTATGATGGGGCCCTTGGTTTCCATTGGCTCCCACTTTCAACCCCCTTCGCCCGAATGACGATCTGGTTCCTTGATCGCCCTACTTCGTTCATCCCGCGGTCAATCGGTCGCCGAACATCAAGGCCCCGCTGCATCCGACAAGGTCTGGTCTGGGCCTTGTTGGGTTCGTTAGGCGTCGCGTTGCCGTGTTTTGGCCAGGACAATCCCTTCGGTGACCCCGGAGCGGGCATGTTTGGTGGGGCGGGCTTGTTTGGTGAACCAGCGGTGACCACGCCGGCACCCTCAGGTGACGCCGACGACGGACAACCGGTCGACCTGATGAACAAACAACTTTTGGAGCGAGCCGGACGGGGCAACCAAGACTTTGCCGCGTCGGTGTCCAGTTTGGCACGCACCGGCCGGTGGGCTTCGGTGGATCAGTTGTTGTCGGGGTTGGATGCTAAGAAATTGTCTGGTCCCCAGGCTGCGGCGATGGCGGCAACGATCGGATCCGATGTCTTTTTGCGAATCAAACAAAGCACCGAAGTCAGTGACGCGGCAAAAGCCAACTTGGATGTTTTGGGGCAGGCGTCCATGGCGCTGTCTACTGCGCCGGCTCGATTGACCCAAGCGATTAAAGGGCTTGACTCGAATTCGCGAGACACGCGGTTGGCGGCTTCGCGAACGTTGCTGGCGGGTGGCGATGCCGCCATCGGCGCGCTAGCGGCAGCGGCGGTGACCCAGCGAACGAGCGAGTCTCGCGACGAGATCCTGCGCGTGTTGGTGCGGATGGGCGACGGCGGAATCGCAGCACTTCGCCAATTGGCGTTGTACGGTGCCGATGGAGTGCGCGGCCGAGCGATCGCATCGCTGGCGCGAATTGACTCGAAACGGTTCATGGCGGATTTGTTGGCATCGCTACACGCGATCGATTCAAACAAGGAAGAACGGAACGCGGCGGCAAGCGGTTTGACGCGATTGGTTTCGACACTTCCCAGCCGAAGCGAAGCGTTGACGTTGTTGGTGAACGATCTGCGAGACACACGGGCGGCGGCCACGGCGATCGATAACGATGATCAAGTTCGCACGATTTGGACGATCCAACCGGATCGCAAATCGGTTGCGTCGCAGGACTCTCGAGCGATTTTGGCAGCTTATCGTGACGCAGCGGATGCCGGCGTTCGGTTGAAACGCTTGGCGGGTGATTCGCAAGCCGAGGATGCCGAAATCCTGTTATCGGGGTTGGCCTATCGCGTGATGATTGATCCCGACTGGGGGACTGCCGATTCGGACGAAGCCTTCTTGGACCAATGTCGCCCGCTGGTCGATTCAGCGGCAGTGTTAGCCGCCGTTGATATCGCGACTCGACCGAAATTGTCGTCGGCCGAAGGGTACGATACTTCCGAATCGGAAACCGCCGCTGTGACCGAGACGGCCGGGTTGATTGGTTTGATTCGCTTGGTCGACGCCTTGTCCGACGGGTTGAATCGAGACGACCTTGTGCGATCCGGTGGTGGACGTCCGACCGCGTTGGTGCAACAAGCGTGGTCGTCGATCCCGCAAGTGCGTTACGAGGCGGCCGCGCTGGTATCGCGTTTGGCCGGCGACGGTGCCTATCCCGGCAGCAGCATGGTCCGAAAGACACTGGTCGAGATGACTCGATTGAACGACCGGCCTCACGCCATTTTGGTTGAAACGCGACCGGCTTACTCAACCCACTTTGAAAAACTGTTCGATCGATTGGGATGGGACGCCACGGTGGTTTCTAGCGTCTCAGAACTTCAACGAGAAATTGACCGCGGCGGTGATCTGCGAATGATTCTTTCGAAGGTCCAGTTGGCTGATTTGGCACCCATCGAGATGGTCGATATTGTTCGGCGGGCGCCGCGCGGCGGGGAAGCTCCGATCGTTTTCTACGACGACGACAACCAAGCCGGCGACAGCGAAGGCGCGGCCGTCGCGCTAAGCCAGTCGCGATGGACGTCGTCGGTGGACTTGATCGATCCCCCGGTTTCGCGGGCCGGTTTTGACGGGCTTTTGAATCGAATCGCCACACGGCGCCGATTGCCGCCGCTTTCGGTGTTGGACCGGCAACGGTTCCGACAAGATGCTGCTGAGATCCTTCGATTGGCCCATTGAAACGAATCTGGCGGAATCAGAATCGTTACGGGGCGTTTGGCCGCCGGCTCGTTAAACGGGTTGTCTACCAAAAAACGTGACTTGGCGTTAACCTCTTGGCACTCGGGAGGCTGGACCGTTTGTCGATCGGACGCGTGACGTGGTTTGCGCGGCGATCGATCAAGTGGACCCGAGGACGACGCATCCAATACCGAGTTTTTTCCTGCGACTTTATGGCGATTCTTGGCATCTCCTCCAGCGGCTCCTCCCCTCACGGACCCGGCAATCAAGCCGGGGGGCCGCCCATATCGGGAATCATCGGCAATTCGCCGGCGATGCAGGAGGTGTACCGGATCACCCGCCGAGTCGCCGCCAGCAACGCATCGGTTTTGATTTTGGGCGAAACCGGTGTCGGCAAAGAGCTGATCGCCAGCGCCGTCCACCGCTTGTCACGCCGCAGCGGCGGGCCGTTCGTTCGCGTCAATTGCGGGGCGCTCAGCGAGAGCTTGCTGGAAAGCGAACTGTTCGGACATGTCCGCGGTGCGTTTACCGGCGCGGTCGCCAACCGCACCGGACGCTTCGAAGCGGCTCATGGTGGGACGGTCTTCTTGGACGAGATCAACAGCACGTCGTTGACGTTGCAGGTCAAGCTGCTGCGTGTGTTGCAAGAGAAAGAGTTTGAACGCGTCGGCGACACCAACACGCTTAGCACGGACGCACGGATCGTTGCGGCGAGTAACCGCGATTTGATGCAAGAAGTCCGGGCCGAACGGTTCCGCGAAGACTTGTATTGGCGATTGAATGTGGTGCCGATCGAGATTCCGCCGCTGCGTCGGCGCCGCGACGACATTCCGTCGCTCGTCTCGTTTTTCCTAGAGCATTACAACGAAGTGAACGACCGCTACGTCGTTCACATGGGCCCCGGTGTGATCGAGGCGATGCAGGATTACCATTGGCCGGGGAACGTCCGCGAACTGCAAAACTACATCGAGCGCGCCGTCGTGATGGCCGAAACCGACGAGTTGACGATCGATGTATTGCCGGGATGCGTGACGGGGTTGTCCGAGACGCACGACGATGACGAACCGACCGCCGGCGATTTTGAAACGCTGGCCAAGGGTTTGGTGTCGCGGGGGCTAAGCGAGGCGGGAAGCGCTGCCGAGAATGTTCACTCGACGATTGTCGAGCAGATTGAAAGAGAGGTCATCGCTCAGGTGCTTCAATCTTGTGGCGGCGTCCAAACGAAAGCCGCGTCAAGGTTGGGTATCAACCGCAATACGTTGCACAAGAAGATCAAAGACTATGGATTGGCCGACGACGAATGATGACCAGGTGGCGCCAGCAAACGGGTTGATTGTCCGACACCAATTCCCACAAAGGTAAAAAACAGGATGGATTCGGGGCGAATCGGGCCCAGGAATGAATCGCCCAATTGGGACCACCCCAAAAACCAGATCGTGGTGACCAGAATCATCACGAGGAAGTGTCGCTGATTCGCGTCGCCCTTCCCCAGCGTCAGCGACGCCACAAAGACTTGCAACAGTGCGAAGGCAAACAAAAGGAATCCAATCGCGCCGGTAGACGCCAAAATTTGTAGCGCCAAGTTGTGAGCCGTGTAATTGTGCGTCTCGTGCCAAACGTGAAGTTGGCCAGTTTCGCTAGTCACAAAATATCCATGCCCCAGCAACATGGACTTTTGATACTCATTCCAAACGGCTGCCCACAGTTCGCCGCGTCCCGAAACGCCCTTGAGTTGTTCGCCCGATTGACCTCGCGAAACGAATTGGGTTCCCACGTCGGCTGTCGATGACGCCATCTCGAACCCGGGGTCAAGAATCATGATGGCGACCAACAGCATCGATCCCGCGAAAATCGTTGTCGCACGCTGACGATTGGTGCTGTACCAAAACAAAATCGCCCCGATCGTAACGAATCCCATCGCCAACGCCGTTCGGCTGTTGGACAGGACCAGGACGGCGCCATGGATGACTAGGCAGGGGAGCATAAAACGCTTCGCCCACGCATAACCACCGATCCAATGACACATGACCGGAAGCAACAATCCAAGTGACGCGGTCGCGCCGGCCGCCGTCGGGTGAATCAATCCGTCACCACCGCTGTGGATGCGGCCGCGGTCGAGTCCCGACATTTCAGGGTTGATGACATACGCCATCAAGACCACCGCATTGGCCACAAGCATCATGCTGCAAAGGTGAAACAATAGCCTCTTGGCCCGTTCAATGTCCGTGCAAACGATGGCAACGATCGTTGCGAAAAACAGCATCGCGACAAGACCGCCCGATTGGGCGATCGTGACGGACTTTAGCGGTGACCAAAGGACGCTGACCAACGCCCATCCCAAAAACAAATAGAACGGCGTTAACGGATCGAGGACCCGGCGCAACACGTGGGTGGATCGCACGTAAGCGAGTGAAAGGGCGCCGCCCGAACATGTGAGGAACAATACGAGCAGCTTTGCCGTGTCGAGCGGTTGCCACGCGGTGGTAAACTTTGCCGTTGGCATCGTGAACACCATGATCGGAAGCAACCAAATCGCGATCAATGCGAACCGTTCCAACCAACGTTTCTGGGCCGCGTTCAAGTCACTGCCGACGACGGATCGATCGTCGTGCGACAAGGCAAACGTCGATTGCGTAGGGGCGGTGATGGAAGGTGTCATGAGATTGAGGTGGGCCGTCTGGTGGTCTGCGGCGTCGACGTTCGAGCGTCGGTGACTCGATACAGATCAGTCTTGGCTGGAACCGGCACCCACGGGCTCGGTCGTTTCGGATTCGAAGTGAGGCGGCCGAGCCCGCACCGATTCAGCGGTTTCGTCACCACGTTTTTCGAATTTCCAATCGCGATGTGATGTGCGAGTCTCGGCGATCGAGCGTCGACGCGACAATTGAAACTCACGAAGAACGGGAAGGCTGATTGCGGCGGCACATGCAGCCAAAAAACCGGCGACCGCACACAGTGGTTTGTTCGGCGTGACCGGTCGCTGTTCTAGCGAAGCGTGTTGGACCAAATTGACGCTTGTGATCTTTTGATCGGCGAGCACTTCATCCAACCGAGCTTGTTCCAGCTTTTCAGCATGGCGGGCGTAACGGTCTTCTAGAATTTTGACTTCGTTGGTGACCGTGGCGATCGTCTGCTCGTTTCGATTCAGTTCCATCAATTCGGATTGCAGCGAAACGTGCTTCGCTTCCAGAGACTTTTGACGTTCGATCGCGCCGCTGAGTGTGGCTTCATCCAACATTCGGTATTCGACCAATTGTTGATATGCCGGATTGACCGACTTGGTGATCTCTTTGCGTTCAACATTCTGTTCGCTGACGATCCTTGCCGCTTCTTCGAGTTGTCGTTCGATCGCGACCAACTTGGGATGTCCGGCGTTGTACTTGCTGCGCAAGTCTTTCTCGAGAACTTCAAGGTCGAACAATTGATTTCGCATCATCGCACGACCCTCATCCGCGATTCCGGAAACCTCTTCGGTGATCGTTTCGTCGGATCCTTGGATCATTCGATCGTATGATTTCAATCGCGACCCTAACGAGGCGATCTCGGCCTCGCTTTCGATCATGCTGTCGCGAACTTTGGTCAGTTGAGCTTCCAGCAACTTTTGTTGGCCGTCGACGGTGACCAAGTTGGATTCGTTCTTCGTTTCCAGTAACGCGATGCGGGCTGCGGCGAGCTGTTCTTCCAGCAGGTTGCCCTGTTCGGAAAAGAACGCGTAAGTTCCCGGCGAGCGATTGACGTTGGAGTGATGCGTGATGTAGCTGTCGATCCAAGAGTCAACGACGGCTTGCGCGACGTCGGCGGACTTCGATTTGTAACCGACCGATACGACGCTCGATTCCGTCGCCGCGTAGATGCCGATGCCTTTGGACAGTGCTGTCAGCGCGGCTTCCCGTGGCGTGACGGGATCAATCGACGCGACCTTGTCTTTCGCCTTGGCGATGGCGTCTCGCGCCCAAGTCGGTACGATCGACTTGCCATTATCGTTTTCGTCGTCATCGCCCTTCATTTCACCGCTAAGCACGACGTCGACGCCGACTTGATCAAGAACTTGTTCCAGGATCTGGCGGCTTTGCATGACGCCGATCGCTGACTGGATCTCGTTCGCGCGAGTCTGCTGCATGCTGATCGTTTCGCCAACCGTCGTTACGGTGGGATCGACACTGATGCTTTCGCGACCCACGCGTAGCAACAGCTTGGCCTCTGAGTGATAGGCGCGAGGGGCAAACAGGATCACCACCACAGCGATTGCCATGATCGAGACGAATGCGAAAATCGACAGAAACCAATGACGCTTCATCGCGTAGGTCCACTGTTCGAAAGAATTGGGCATCGGCCTGAACCAGAAAAGTTGAAGGGGATGGGGGTCGAGCGTGCCGACACGCTTCGCCACATTCACCCTACTTTAACAACCCGCGGAATAGTTAAAACCTAGCAATTCGCTATTCCGACCCTGATCCCACCATTTTAGTGGCGTTAAAACCGGCATAATCGGCACCGTAATGCGTGTCGATTCCTAGGCGGCAACCTGGATGGCGTTCGCGTGACAATCGCCTGATACAGCGTCCACTTGATCAAGTCCAAGCTTGTTCAAGCCCGAAACTTCGTCTCGCCCTACAACGGCGTGACTGGACGAGGCGACAGCAATGCGTCGTCGCCGGATTCCGCTTCATCGCTGTCGCCGCCCGCTGCCGAATTGACTCGCGCGGCCGGCGTTGGGTCTGACGACGTCGGATTGCTTGGCTCCAACACCGATGGCCCGCTGTGTAACACCGACTCATCTGATGATTCGCCGGATTCAGATTCCACCCATTGGCGTAGCAAGCGGTGTGTCTGGCGAAAACCATCAACGATCCAGATGCTGGACAGTTGCGAATTGCCGCTGAGTCCTTCGTAGTTCATCAATAGCGATCGCAATTCAGCGGGAGCCCCGCCTCGATCGATCGTTTCGATGATCTGGTTGGGGCCCAAATAGTCTTGCCAAATATCGGCGTCATCGGGACGTCGCGTCAACGCGCTGGACAACCGCTGGGCCGCAGATCGCAGATCGTCGACCAACGAAGCCGGTGGCGACACGATGGCCGGACGAGCGGATTGGTAATCGGGTTGGTAACCCGAAGGATCGCGATCCAGCGGCGCAACGTAACGCAAGTCTGCATAAGGTTCGGTGTAGACATAACCGGGGTTGCCGTAGTGGGGCACGACAGGAACGGCGATCACCGGCGGTGGACCATAAAGATAGGCGGGGTGGTCATCATAGGGTCGGTACCCATAATCGTAGCGGCTGCCGTATCGATAACCCGAACGGTATCCGTATAGATCGTCATACAGACGAGGTCCGCGGTAAAACGGATCGGCGCCATAAAATCCGCCTCCGTAGAAACCCGTTCCCACGGACGTGAACGGTGCTCGAACGCGTGTCCCGCCGCCGAAGGGCAGCACGTCCACGCCGACAAACGGCACTCGAACACTGACACCGCCGAAGGCGCCGACCCGAATTTGGGCGTCGGCGGCCGACGGGGCCGCGACGGCCCCGAACAAAGATCCAACCAGAACGAAAACGAGCGACGAGCGATTCATACCAATACTCACATGCGAAATTTAGATTTGGTGACTCTCACCAGTTCCCATTGTAGCATCGGCCAACGAATTCGCCCGCGAAACTGTAATTATGCGTCCGGTTTTTCGGCGTCGGCTGTGGTGGTGACGGGCTGTTTTTCGCCGTCCGTTTTGTCGACGACTTCGACAGGCGGCGCGTCATCGGCGTTGTCGGGATCGTTGGTAAACGGGAGATCGTTTTGGTTTCGGACCCATATTTTTGGGGCGAATTCCTTCACTTGGCCTGCGACCATTTCGACCACTTTTTCCTGCCAGCCGATCGCTTCGTCGAACTTTTCGTCCGCTATTCGGTTCTCGTTCCTGTGAAGTCGGAAAAGACCGTCGAACTGACCGAATCGGTTCCCGTTTGGAACGAAGTCGCCGAGAACTACGCCGTTCGCGTTCCGCAATTGGTTGACGTTCCCGAAACCTACACCGTCAAGGTTGCCCTATCCTGTGTCTATGCTGACGAAACTCGTACTCGTCGGCGTAAAGTTGTTCAGTACAACGAAGAAACTCGCACACGTATGTGTAAGGAACTGAGCTAAAAGACCGTCACCAAGACGGAAGCGGTTCCTCATGTCACCTACAAGACCGAAGAACGCACGAAGGAAGTCAGCTATCCGTACAACGAGCCGCAGTACTCGATGGAATCGTATGAAACGACTCGATACGATCGCGTTTGCGAAGAGAAAATCGAAGAGTACACCGTGCAAGTTCCTTTCACCGTGACCAAAGAAGTCCAAGTCCGAGTCTGCAAGATGGTTCCTCGCTTGGTAGAAGAAGTCATCACACCTTGCTGTGACGGTGGAGCGGCTTCGGGCGTTGCTGTGTCGGCTGGCGATTGCGGTTGTGGCGTTGCTGCACCCGCGTCGGCTCCGATCAGCACCGGTTGCGGTTCGGTTGCGGATGCGGATGCGGATGCGGACGCGGACGCGGACGCGGACGCGGACGCGGTTCGGTTGCGGTTCGGTTGCACCGGCAGCCGCCGTCTCGGGTTGCGGTTGCTAAGCATCGCGTGAGCGAAACGAAAATCACAGGAAAGCATTTCGCTGTTGAGTAGCGGGACCGCTGCTGGATTTGGAAACAGGATCAGCAGCGGTTTTTCGTTACACTAACAACGTCCGCGATCAGCTTCGCGTTCCTAAACGCGACCCGACGGACTGAGCTCACTTTCTAAGTCGTCTTGGTCGTAGGTCAGAACCGAGTGGCACGTGTACGGGTTCAATCGATCTTCGCCGCCCAATTGGGCCAAGTGGATCAGGAACGAACAGCCGACGATTTGGGCGTCACATTTTTCGAGCAATCGACAACAGGCTTCGATCGTACCGCCGGTTGCCAGAAGGTCATCGACCAAGAGAACGCGTTGGCCGGGTTTGACACCGTCGACGTGAATCTGCAATTCATCGGTGCCGTATTCCAATTCGTACGCGAACGAATGCAGATCGAAGGGCAGTTTCCCCGGTTTTCGAATCGGGACAAACCCGGCGCCCAACGCCATCGCGATCGGTGCTGCGAAGATGAAACCTCTCGCTTCGGCTGCGGCGACGATGTCGATCTTTTTCCCCAAGAACGGTTCCGCCATTGCATTGGCGGCTTGGGCAAGCGCATCGGGGTTCGCCAGCATGGGTGTGATGTCGCGAAACAGGATGCCTGGTTTCGGGTAGTCAGGAATTTCGCGGATGAAGTCGAACAAATCGAGCATGTGGAGACTCGCCGGTGTGGTGATCGGGACGCAAGTGGGAATCAAAAAGGCATTCTAAGCGTAGGCGCCGGGCGGATGCCCGAAAAGGGGCGCGGGCGGATGCCCGATCAAGCAACCTGTGAGGATGCCCGAAAAGGGTCGACCGGCAATCGAAGGCCTAGCGATCCATCGAAGCGGCGTTAGCATGATGCCCGTCGTTCGCATTCCCCATCATTGCCGCCCATGCCATGAACGCTTCCACGCACGCCGTATCCGTCAGCGAGCTGACGCACCACATCAAAGCGATATTGGAAGGCACTTTCCCGTCGATATGGGTCGCTGGTGAAATTTCGGATCTGTCCCGGCCGCGCAGCGGACACCTCTACTTCACGCTCAAGGACGAGACTTCGCACATCCGTGGCGTGATCTGGCGCGGGACGGCGTCTCGACTGGACGTCGATCTTGCCGATGGGCAATCGGTCTTTTGTTTCGGCGATGTCGAAGTCTACGCGGCCCGCGGAACCTACCAGTTGGTCATTCGCCAGGTCCAACTTCAAGGGCTGGGGGCTCTTCAGAAACGGTTTCTGGACCTGCAAGCCAAACTTGACGCCGAAGGAATCTTCGCCGCCCAGCGCAAACGCATGCTTCCGCGATGCCCGCGACGAATCGGTGTTATCACCAGCCAGAGTGGCGCCGCGATTCGCGATTTTCTGCAAGCCGCGTCGAGCCGTTTTCGCGGTGTCGAGATCGTCGTCATTCCCGCGGTGGTTCAAGGGCCGACCGCGGCGGCGTCGATCGTGGCTGCGATCAAGCAGGCACACCGCTATGCGCCGGCGCTGGACGCTTTGATTTTGACGCGAGGCGGCGGCAGCCTCGAAGACTTGTGGTGTTTCAATGAAGAACCCGTCGTCCGTGCGGTCGCCGCGTCGAGGATCCCCACGGTGTCGGCCGTTGGGCACGAGATCGACGTCACGCTTTGTGATATGGCGGCGGATGTGCGCGCATTGACGCCAACGGATGCGGCCACGCGAGTGTTGCCCGATGCCAAGATGTTTGATCGATCGGTGACTGAATTGAGTCGCCGCTTGGATCGATCGATGCGTCAATCGATCGATTCCCGCCGATTGCGGTTGAATCAAATTGCTTCGCGTACTGGTTTTCGCAAACCGCACGAGATCGTTCATTTGCGATCGCGATATCTGGACGAACTGGATGCTCGCGCGCGTCGCGCGATGTTCACCAAGCTTCGGCTGGATGCGGCAAAATTGGCAACGCAAGCAGCTTCGCTTTCGGCGTTGTCACCGCTGAGCGTGCTGACGCGGGGATACAGTGTGACGCTTGATGCCGTGGGAAACGCGATCGAATCGACCGACGTTGTGAACGTCGGCGACACGATTCGAACTCGCGTTCATCGCGGCGAGATCGAATCGGTGGTGAAGTCGCTCAGTTGACGTACTCTTCTTCCTCTTCGCCAGTCGGACGCGAAATTTCGCCGCTGTCTTCGAGATGACGAACAATGTCCACGATCTTTTGTTGGACGCCCTCGACTTCGCTGACGCGGACGCTGCCCAGGTATTCCATTTCTTCGCGCAGGTTTTCGGCCGCACGCGATGACATGTTTCGCATGACCTTGTCTTGCAATTGCTGGCTTGCGCCTTTAAGCGACATAGCCCATTGGGCGGTTTCGACGTTCTTGAGTAATGCTTGAATGTCGCGGTCGGCCAATTTGCAAATGTCTTCGAACACGAACATCAAGCGGCGGATTTCATCCGACAACTCGGGGTCTTCGCGGCCAAGTGATTCCATGATGGTGCGCTCGATCGAACGTTCGCAAACGTTCAGAATCTCGGCGACGTTCGCGACGCCACCGGTGTTGGATTGTTGTTGGTTGACCATGCTGGACAATCGCATCTCAAGCCCGAACTCCAATTCGGCAACCGCCTCGGGGCTGGTTCGTCCGATCGCGGCGATACGCCGAATGACTTCCAGTTGTTTCTCGGGATCTAGCCCGGCCAAGACTTCGGCAGCATAGTTGCCCGGACAATGGCTAAGCAGCAGTGCGATCGTTTGCGGATGTTCGTCGCCGATAAATTGCAGCAGCGTTTGTGAGTCGACTTTCTTGATGAAGCCGAACGGCATCGCTTCGATGGTCTGCTGAAGATTTCCGATCAGCTCGTTAGCGTCTCGGCCGAGAGCTTCGCGAATCAGTTCCTTGGCACGCTCGAGTCCGCCTGGGCTGGCATACAACGAACTGGCTTTGCTGGTCAGAAACTCAGCGATCACCATTTCCTGATCGTTGCCACCCACCGATTCGGTTTGGGCGATCATGATGCTGATCGCTTCGATGTACCGTGGCGGCAGTTGGCCCAGAATTTGCGCAGCCGCTTTCGTCGGCAGACTCATCAACAAAATGGCCGCTTTTCGCAAGCCGTTTTCGTCGAAAGGATTCATAGGGACGGCCGTTGATGGGGGTGCAGCGTTTTTGCGAAATGCAAATCGCTGTGATCGAGAAAGGGATTGTTTCTTCGTTATCGACGCAACGACGCACCGTCTTTTCGCATCAAAGCGAAGTTTCCGGTGATATCGATTGCGAAAAATGCAACGGCGTGTGAAACCCGTCGTCTTTAAGGTACGTTTTTGCTCAATTGAATCCCGTCACTGGTGACGCGGACGATGGTCCGGCCGTCGCTGAGTGATTGTCCGTCCGTCAGAATCTCTCGATCGACCAATGCTCGGTGTCCCAATGCACTGCCGTAGACCGCTCGGACGGCTTCGCTTGCCGCGATCGTTGACGGTGACTTGAGATCGGATCGAAAAAGTGGCGTCTTCCGGATCTGGTTGAGTTCAGTGCGTGGCAGCGTGCGAGTCTGCGAAAAGTTGGCTATCGCCGTCGTGGTTCGCAAAATCGGTGTCGCCGTCGCCGGCGAGATTGTCGCAACGGTCGCTAACGTGGCGGCTAGGTCCGATGATTCGGACAATTCGGACGACTCGTCCGACGGCTGAGTCAGCATCGCAATCAACAATCCGATCGATAGGATTGCGACCAATACGATTTGTTTGGTTTGCTTGGACGATGGCGTCTTTTCGGATGGCGTTGCAGACATCAGGCATCGTTCCTTTGGCGATTGGCATCATTCGATGCAGCATCCGGTGACGCTATGCGTAGCTTCAGTAGCTGTGCCGCGGCAGTGCCTTCGGCCGCAAACGGAATGCGAAATTCGATTGTCGCGACACACGGATCGGTATCGGACCCTTCGTTCGTTGTCGCCGGTCGGCTGAGTTGCAATTCGCCGACCGCAATGGCGATCTTCTGATTCGGCAGGCCGGCGAGGAACGCGTAAACGTCGTCGCAATTGCCGTGGATCTCGCAGCGTCCCGTGACGACGCCAACACGTGTGCCGACGTGCCGTGTTCCGATCTCTGGCCGATTGATCGTCAAGCCGTTCTCGGCAGCCAAGCGGCGCAGTTGGATTGCGACTGCCTGGGGATCAATGTCGGTTGGCAACCACTGTGCGATGTTCGTCATCGTTTGTTCGATCGACGCAGATGCCTCGCTGATTCTTGCGTATCCCTGACGCCATCCGTCGCTGGAAAGAATCAACGCATGGGCGTCATCAAGGTTGACGTCGACGCCTTGAAAGCGAGTCGTTACCGAAGCTCGAAGGTCCTGTGTCGAGACCCATCCTGTGGCCACCACTAGGATCGCGATCACGATCGATCCGGCGATATGGCATCGCGCGGGTGTTCCCGTGACTTTCAAAAGCCAAGATGATATCGTCGGCAATGACTTCATTCGTTCGTTCATGGCAGTGTCCCCGACGCGATGGGGTTTGCCTTGATTGTGATCGGAAATCGCAACAACTGGTTCTCTTCAACCGTCGGTAACGCATCTAGCGTCGTTGCCGACGAGATCCGTGGGTGGGCGTTCATCCGATCCAGCCATTGTAGTGCTGTTGCCGTATCGGCAACCTTCGCCAGCACATTCAAATGCGGAGATGCCCATGTTGGAATTTTCGGTGCGGTCGATTGCGTCGAGTCCGTTTCGAACTCGATGGGCAAGCGAACGTGCAGGCTGTCGATTGAAATCGTGTCGTCGAAATCTGCTGTCGAAGCGGCGATCGCGGCGACGGTTTGCAAAATGTCATCGTTCGGCTTTGCGGACTGTACTTGTTGGCACAAACCACTGCGACGTTCATTTTCAGTTTGCAATCGCATCACTGCTTGTCGCATCGCCATCAACGGGACTGCTTCCGACGCGATCGTTTGATGTCGATGCTGTTGAGCGGTTCGACGCATCGTCGTTGCCGCGGCGGCCGAAACAAAAATTGCGGTTAACGCTGCTATGACAGTCAGATAGCCCAACCGAACGGCGGTCAAAAACTGTTCGTACCGGTAAGTCGGCGGCAGTAGTTCGAAGGATCGCAGCATCGTGGCGGCTGTAGCCGATGCCGTCGGTGATCGAAAACGTGTGCTCATCGCAGTTGACTCCGTCTGGAACCGGCCAATCCGATGCTGCAATAGGCGAGCGAAATCGCCAAAGCGTCGGTGGCGTCGTGGTTCCGATTGACGACGGTCGCATCGCTCGGTCGAAAGCGGCCGGCGTATCGCCAAGGTGCAACGGGGCGGTTGGTCAACGTCGCCAGCGTGGCGGCTACGCCGTCGATGTGCGCGAGTCTTCCGCCGATCAAAATCGGAGAAGTCGCTGAAAGTTTGGCACCGTTTCGAGTCGCGAATCGGCAAGTGGCTTCGTATTCGGCCGCGACTTCGCCCAGCCACGGTTCCAATTCGTCGACGAACTGCGGTGATGCTTTTCCCGTGGTGCAAGTCGGCAGCGTGCGGCAAAGTCCACAAGTGGGTGGTTCGGGAAGCGTCGCACTTGATAGCGCGATCAGGCCCCCGATCGGGTCCAAAAGAATGACGGACGATGGTGTCATGGACGTCAACGACGACGCATGCATCATCGCGGCGCCCGCAGGCAGGATCGTTCCGATTTCGTAACCGACGTCGGCGACGGCCTTTGCGACGCGGGCGGCGGCGGCCGCGCCGGTCGCGGCGACCAATCGGGAGTCATTGCCCTGGACGACTGGCCAGTGCGTCACATGGGAATCGCTCTTGAAGATTGACGATCGAAACATCTCGTCACTTTGTCGTTTCGTCGTTGCCAGTTCGTTCGCGGCAACGGTTTGATAGTGAACCCAGGTCGATGGTAGCGATAGCGTTGCGATCACACGATGTCCGTCCAGACAGCGTGGCAGTTCCGATGTCAACGTCTCGACCACGCGATCGATCCAGTCCGACTTGGGCTGGGCCGATGGATCCACGGGAACGATGAATTGTGTCCGCGAGATCCATCCGATCGTCCCTTCTTGTTTCGGGTCATGCTGGATCCAGCCCAGCATGGCCACCGTCACACGGTCGATTCCAATGTCGATCCCGACGTAGCGCAGCCGTCGATGCAAGCGGGGCGACGATTGCCCCCACTTCGAGACGAGCGACGTTAGTGACGAAAGAGGACGCATCAGGGACGACGGACTTAGGAGGTGGGACTTGGGGATGGAGAAGTTGTGCCGAGCGAGAATGGGACAGAAAGGTTTACGTTACCCATCACGGTGCCGACGACATCGATGCGTTTCCTTGACGATTCCTCTTCGCCGATTCGTCATGGTTGCCGTGACAATCGGCATGTTCGTTACGAACCGATCGTCGAAATATCCAACATCGGCAACATCACGGACATAACGACGCCAGCAACGACGATGCCCATGACCAGAATGACGGCCGGTTCCAGCGCGACGACCAGTCGTTTGATCCGCCGCGAGGCTTCTTCCTCGTAGAACGTTCCGATGTCTTCCAAAACTTCGGCAACTCGACCGGTGCGTTCCGCAGTCGCCATCATTTGGGAGGTTTCGGGAGGCACAAAGTCGACTTCAGTGATGGCTTGGCTGGCGGGCAATCCCTCGATTAAATTGCTTTCGATCTGGCTGAGTAGTTCCTGCCAGTATCTATCATTCGTCGTCCGACGGGAAAGCTGAACGGCTTGCAGCATCGGTACACCGCCCTGCACCATTGCGGCGATCGTGCGCAGCATGCGTCCGGCTTGCAGCGGTCGGTACGCGTCGCGGATCATCGGCCCGTACATCAAAAATCGGCCCAACGGGCGACGGACGATCGAGTGTGATCGAAGCATCACCGCCCCGGCGATGAGGGATACCACCGCGGGAACGATCAACCACCACCAGTCTTGGCAAAAGTCGCCGAATGCAAGCAACCACTGTGTGTAGACGGGAATCGGCTTGCCCATCGATTCGAAAACTCGACTGAATTGCGGCAACACCCCCATGATCAATGCCGTCATCACGATCGTCGATGCGCCAACAAGAATCGCGGGATAGATAAGGGCGCCGACGATGGTGCCTCGCATTTGCATCTCGCCACGCATCCGCGCGCAAACCCGTCCAAGCGTTTCGGGAACTTCACCGGACTGTTCCGCCGCGGCCAACATCGGCGCAAGCGTCGAAGGAAAATAGCGGCCGTGTTGAGCGACGGCTTGCGAGAACGACTGCCCACCGTTGACGGCGTCGTGAATCTGGTTGAGCGACCGCGCCAGGCGAAGGTCGGGGCAATGTTTGGCAACGCTTTCGAGGGCTTCGGCGATTTCGATCCCGTTTTGGCTCATCACCGAAAGTTGGTTGATCGCCAGTAGCACGCGGCTTTGGGATACCGGAATCCATTCGTTTGACGCAGAGCTTGACCGCTCTACTTTGCCCACCGCCGATGTTCTTGTGTCGGCAAAAATATCGGCGATGTTGTCGGCACTTGCGACGTCGATCGGGGCGTAGGCGGTATGCATCGTCATGTTGGCTTTGTGAGAAGACCGCGGCGGCGGTCATCGATTCGGATTCTTGGAAGCGTCAATCAGCCATCGCAACGCGGCTGATCTCTTCAAGCGAAGTGATTCCATCGGCGGCCAATCGCAGACCCTCGGTCATCAATGTTTGTCCGGTGTGGGCGGCGCGAATCGCGTCCAGGTCCGCGCCGGCGTTGATCAGGCCACGCAGCGTAGAATCGCTCTCGAGCATTTCGTAGATTCCCGATCGACCTCGGTAGCCCGATTCGAAACACTGGGTGCAACCGCGGCTTTGCGCAAACGGGTGACGCGTGTCGCCCTCGTACTTCATCTCGGCCAATAATTTGGCCGGCGGATAGTACGTTTCTTTGCAATGTGGGCACAGATTGCGAACCAATCGCTGTGCAACGACGCCGACCAGGGCGGCGGAAATCTTGAATCGTTCGACACCCATGTCGATCAATCGCGTGACCGCCGAAGCGCTGTCATTGGTGTGCAGTGTGCTGAGGACCAAGTGGCCGGTCAGCGCCGCTTGGATTGCTGTTTCCGCCGTCTCGCGATCACGAATTTCACCGACCATGATCACGTCGGGGTCTTGTCGCAAAATGCTTCGCAGCGCCTTAGCGAACGTCATGCCGGTATCGGTTTGGACTTGAACCTGGTTGATCAATTCCAATTGGTATTCGACGGGGTCTTCGACGGTGACGATGTTTCGCTGAACGCCTTTGATCAATTCAATGGCCGAGTACAGTGTCGTTGTTTTTCCGCTGCCTGTAGGCCCGGTGACCAAGACCAATCCGTGCGGTCGCTTCAACATGCGATTGGCCGATTCAAGAGCGTGGTCGGTCATGCCCAACTTGTTCAGATCAAACGTCAGCCGTTGACGATCAAGAACTCGTAGAACAACCTTTTCGCCCAGTACCGTTGGCAGTGTCGAGACACGCAAGTCGACGTCGCGTCGATTCATTCGCACGTGCAGTCGTCCGTCTTGCGGTTGACGGTGTTCGGCAATGTCCAGTTTCGCCATGACTTTGATTCGCGAAACAATCGCGGCGTGCAAATCTTTGCGAGGCTTCATCACTTCGCGAAGCGCACCGTCGATGCGAAAGCGAACTGATGTTGCCTTGACGCCGGGTTCAATATGGATGTCACTGGCGCCCTGGCTGATCGCTTGGACGATGGCATAGTTGACCAAGTTGATGACCGGGCTTCCTTCGGCGATCTGCATCGAACCGGTCAGGTCCAGATCAATCGCTTCGGTTTCCAGTTCAAGCTGTTCGACATCCAAGTCGGCGGTGACCGAGTCGACGGCAAAGTCGTCTTCGTAACACCGTGGCATCAATCGTTCGATGCTGGACGCGAGAGTAAAGACGGGTCGAACGCGGCATCCGCTGATTCGTTTCAGCGTATCGATGGCGGCCAAGTCATGGGGGTCGGCCATGGCCACGGTCAACTCGTCACGCACTTTCATCAGCGGCAGTGCGTGAAGTCGTTCGGCATACTCACGCGGCACCAAGGCGATCGCGATGGGATCAATCAATCCTTCGCGAAGCCGGACGCCTTCGACGCCCAGTTGTTCACCCATGTGCGGAATCAAGTCGCTTTCATCCACCAAACCCAGTTCGGTGATGACTTCGCCCAGTCGTTTCGTGCGGCCGTTGCGTTGGCGTTGGGCTTCGGATTGGCCGGCACGCGCCTTCATTCGCTCCGTTTCGGCGGTTTGGTGCGTTAGCGCGGACTCCAATTGGTCCGTCCGCAATAGGCCCGCTTCGATCAAACGTTGGCCCAGCGGAACGCCAGCTTTGTTTGCACGCGGCCGTGCGGGTTTCGATGGCATCGCGATCGACGCCACCTGGGACGGGTCGGTGTCAATCTTTGCGTGAAGGGATGTGGCGTGCGTCATGCGAACGCCCCCAGCGCTGCGGTCAAGTCGCTGAATTGTTGAACCGTTTTCCCGACGCCTGTGATGCGCAGTATGTCGACACACAGTTCGTTCGCCCCGCTAATGCGGACGCAACCGCCACGGTTGCAACACACGTCATCCAATGAAAGGATCCACTCCAAGCCAGCACCGTCGATCAGCGGTGTGTCCGACAGATCGATGACGATATTCGGGATGCCGCCCGAGAGCGCAGGCTGAGTCCGTGACTGCAGTGCTTCGATGCCATCGGCGCGGATCGGCCCCGATGGGCGGATCGCACTGATCGCGCCGTGACGTTCTAGGCGTGTCATCGCGTCGATCCCGCCGCGGGTGTAGGAAGGCGAAGTGTAAAGACGCTGCCCTCGCCCAGGGTGCTTCGCAGGTCCAAATCGCCACCATGCAGGCGGGCGACTTCGCGAGCGAACGCTAGTCCCAGTCCGTTGCCGCGCTCGGTCGATTCACGTGTTGCGACACAGCGATAGAATTTATCGAATACCTTGGGCTGTTCGTCTTCGGGGATGCCGGGGCCGTTGTCTTCGATATCAATGCGAATCCAACGCTCGTCCGATGCCACGCGCAAAACGACTTCGCCGCCATCGGGCGTGTACTTGATCGCGTTGCCAAGCAGATTGACCAGCGTCGCCAATAGCTTGTCTCGGTCTCCGTACACGACGGGCGATTTTGCGAGAACACGAGTTACAATTGCGATCGATTTTTGTTCTGCCTGGGCCGTCAATTGCTCGGCGGCATAGGTGACCAGTGGCAGCACATCCAATTGGTGTCGATTGACGACCATCGATCCGGCTTCCATCTGGCTGACCGTCAAGAGTTGATCGATCAGGCGACCAAGGCGATTCGCTTCGCTGTTGATCACGTTACAGAATTCTTTTTGACGATCGACTTGCAGATCATCGCATTGCTGGAGCGCTTCGGCGTAGGCTTGCAGATTGGTCAACGGCGTTCGAAGTTCGTGCGTCGCCGTCATCAGGAAGTCATCGCGGGCTTCGGTCGCCAATCGCTGTTGGGTGATGTCGAGCAGAATCCAAGCGAGTCCCTCCACGTCGCCTCGTCGCCCGGCTAATCGGGACCGGGTGATGCGGATCTGCAGCGGATTGGATTGCACCGTCAGCCGTCGCCGACAATGGACCATGCGGACGGGACCGAACAATTGTTCCAGGTCGGCAGGGTCGCTTTCGTCGCGCAGTCCCAGCAGCTCGGCAAGATCTCGGCCAGCTAGCTTTGACGAGTCCTCGTCAAGGGACAGCATTCCGCATGCGGCTGGTGACATGAAACGGATGTTTCCGTCGTTGTCGGTAATGACCCACGCAACAGGCAGTCCGCGCATCGCCCGCGCAAGGGTGACGGCTTCTTTGTCGAGCGAGGCAGTCGGTCGGTCGGTCTGCGACTGCGGTGCAGACGATTGCATGTGGAAGAAATGGATCGTTTCCATCAATTGATTCCAGCCATCGGCAACCGGGTCGTTTCCAAACACGGAACGAGCCCGGCGCTGAATCGCCAGTCTGTGTTCGGCGGTGGGTGACGAATCGTTACCTGCGTTGGGAGCTAAAGCGGTGCCTCGTCGCAATTCGACTTCGATCGTTCGGATCGCACGCACAGAACTCATCGCGACCAGCCCGCCGGTGCAGCATGCCGCCAACGCGATGATCCAAAGCAGGGAATGTGTGCCTGTTTCCAATGGCATTGACGCGGCGCCGATGGTGCATGCCAAAATGCAGATCGCAACGGTAAGAAAGGTCAAGCCAATCCTTGTCGTTGCAAGCGGGAAACGATTCGAGTGCGAATCAGCCATGAGACCACGACCCGACCGCCGACTCGGCAGCATTCGGAGTGGACGGTGACACACCAAGGTGCTTCACGATCAATTCTTCCAATCGTCGCGGGCTGAACGGTTTATTCAGCACGTCGACGAGATGATACTTGCGTTGAATCGCGATCGTATCGAGCTCGAAGCCTTTCGCCGTACACAGAATCGTTGGGATTGCGATCGCGTCGGGATGGATGGCGATGCGTTCGAGTAGTTCGATTCCACTGCAGCCCGGCATTTGGTGATCGGTCACCAAGAATCCGATTCCGCCTTGGCAAATTCGTTGATAGGCAGCCTCTCCGTCGCTGGCGGTTTCGACAACGAAGCCGCCACGACCGATCGTGAAGCTAAGCACGCGGCGGAAAACGGGGTCGTCTTCCGCGATCAGTACGGTCCGTCCGGAATCTGACATGATCGGATCGCTTCGTTTGGGTGGGTCGGACGGAGAAACTCTTCGCGAAAAGGAATTGGCAACGCGGCCCTACCAGTCCCAGCCGGTCGTATTGACCGCCACGTTCAAACGCAATGATCCGTTGTGGGGTTTGTATGCCCATCCCGCGTCGGCGCCCGTGTCGACAGTGGTCGCGGCGTCCGTGGTGGTCGAGTCGTAAAAGACGCCCGTTTTTCCGCGGGCTGTACCCACGGCAGGTGCCGGGAAAGGACCGTTCAACATCGTGCCCATCGCCGTCGGAAGATCGTTCACGATCGGGTAGCCGCCGAAGCGAGCTCGATACATTTCGATCGCGTTGCGCATCACGGCCAGTTGTTGACGTGTGGTGTTTTCTTCCGCAGTCTTGGCGGTATCGAACATACGAGGTGCAGCAACGGCGGCAATGATTCCCAGGATCAAAATGACAATCACCATTTCGATCAGCGAGAAGCCTTTTCGGATATTCCGGTTCATCTTTAAGCAGGTTGTTAGAGTTTTCTATTTCGGCGAGCGCGAAATCCAATCTCTCGTCCGCAATCGCTATGTGGGGGAAGTGTTGGGTTGGCCTGTTCCGTCAAGTTCACCCCCAAGGTTTATCTAACGGTTCCAATCGTTCCACTTTCCAAACGAAACCTACGATGTTGCTACCGAAAGCAGCCGCTTTTTTTTAACTTCCAAAAGGTTTTGCACACGCTATCGGGGGATGGATTGCCTCACGATCGGTATGACCTGTACACCATCTCCGGTCCTGCCGATTATGCAAGCCGCAACAGGCATCGCCCGTCGTGTGGGATCTGACGTTGCGGCCGAAGCACCGAAGGTGAGTTTTCGCAACGTTCAATGTTGCCGTTGGACATCACGGAAAAACGGCCGCGTATGCGGATCCGCAATCCGTCCTTTTTGAGTTAGCCCCGATTGCTCTGGCTTTATTGCGGATTTGGGGGACATGTGGTGCATCGATCATGCATGCCGTTGCACCGGAGCGACGACGCGGTGGACTGTCGACCGGATGCTGGCTCAGGCTTTGCGAAGCAGTTCCCTGGTTTGTTGGTCGTCCGGGCTATACCTGGACCGCCGGCAGTCTCGTCTGCTCGGATTCGCCAGAGGAAGTTCATGATCAATCGATTCGACAAAAATTTGGGCTCAACGCTTCGGCCCTACCTATGGATCGTTTTCGCAGTTGCTGTGATTCTGATCTCCGACAGAGTCTCTGCCGAAGATTCACTGCACCCGATGCCCGCGCACGCTTTGGCGGTGCGTCGCGAACATGTGCCGATCCAGTTGGATGGCGAAACGTATTTCGTGGAAGCCGCATCGTCGTCCGTTCGATTGACAGCACACGTTTCGCGTCCTCAGTCGGCAAACGTGGTTGCCGCACCGGCAAACTTTGACGCCGATGCCGCCATCGATGGCTGGCGCGCCGAGGTCGTTTTACTGGACGCCCAAGACCGTCCCGTGGTGACGCGGGCGCACGCAACGTTTGAGTTGATGCCACAGATCTCCACCATCACACCCGGCTATTTTCGCAACGTCACCGATGCGCCGATGGTGTGGTCGTTGCCATTGAAGTTCGACGACCAGGGCGTTGCGCATGTTCGATTGCCAATCCCGTATCGATTCGAAGCGATCATGAACCGGCCGATCGATCAGGATTCACGTATTCGGGATATCCCGTTTTCGTCCGTCACATCGGGTTATCGACCTTTCCCCGACGAGATTCAACGGGCGCGGCGACAAATCTGGATCGATCCGCTCGATTCGCGATTGGGCGGTCCCCAGTGGGGGCGATTGACCGTACGCGTATCCGTGCCGACCGAAGGCGTCTTCGACGCACAGACGATCGTGTCGTTTTAAACACGCCTTTCCTTTGTCATGCCGGGCGCCTTCCTTGACACTTCTTCTGGGCGTCGGTAGGCTAATGCCACCAACGAGCAAACGATTGCCCGGGCCCACAAGGTTCGGGCAGTTTTTTTGTTCGGATGGAAATTGAACACCACTTGCACCGATTTTTTAGCAGTCGTCGGCCATGAATCCTCAAGACATCCTTCGCTACGTCGATTCGCTCCACCGCGAGAAAAACATTGACAAAGAGTTGGTGTTTTTGGCGATCGAGTCGGCGCTGCAAACGGCCGCAAAGCGCCAGTACGGCGAAGAGGCCGATATTCTGGTCCGGTTGGATCGGGAGAACGGAAAGATCGCGGCCGAGCTCGAGGGCGAGCCACTCGGAGACGACCAAATCGGCCGGATTGGCGCTCAGACGGCCAAGCAAGTCATCATCCAAAAGGTAAAAGAGGCCGAGCGCGACTCGTTGATGGTGGAGTATCGCGAACAGATCGGTGAGATCGTCAGCGGCATCATCGGTCGCGCCGACGGTGGCGTGGCAACCGTCAACCTGGGCAACGTCGAAGCCATTCTGCCGCGAAGCGAGCAGATCCCCGGCGAATCGCTGCACGCGGGCGAACGAGTTCGCGCGGTGGTTTTCGAAGTCCGTGCGACGGGGAACCGGGTCCGTGTGGTGCTGAGCCGAACGCGTCCTCAATTTGTACAGCGACTATTCGAGCAAGAGATTCCCGAACTCGGCGAAGAGATCATTGCCATCCGTTCGATCAGCCGCGAGCCGGGCTATCGCAGCAAGGTGGCCGTCAGCAGCGTCGACAGCCAGGTCGACCCGATTGCCGTTTGCGTCGGTTACCGCGGCAGCCGAATCAAGGCTGTGCGTGAAGAGTTAGCGGGCGAGCATATCGACGTCGTTCGCTACAGCGACGACCCCGAGATTCTGATTCCCAACGCATTGCAGCCCGCCGAAGTCGAGCAAGTTCTGCTGTGTGACATGATTGGTCGCGCCATTGTCTTGGTCAAAGAAGATCAGTTGTCGCTCGCCATCGGTCGTCGCGGCCAGAACGTCCGCTTGGGCAGCAAGCTGTGCGGATGGGACATCGAAATCATGACCGGCGGCGAACTGGAAGAGCAGATCGAACGTGCGGTTGCGGGTTTCAGTCAAATCGACGGGATCACCGAAGAAATTGCCCAGGCTTTGGTCGAGCAAGGATACCTTTCGTACGACGACCTTTCGGTCATCGAGCCGGACCTGTTCATGGAGATGAGCGGTTTGACGGCAGAGAAAGTCGACGAGATCGTCGAAACCGCCGAGCAAATGGGGCAAGAAGCCGAGCAGGCGGCTGCCGAAGAGCGACGCACTCGCCGTGAACGCGAGCAATTGCAGAAAGAGGCCGAAGCAGCCGGGATCGCGGAGCCAGAAAGTCCAGCCGTTGAAACCGCTGCGGTGCCCGAATCCGCCGAATCCGCCGATGGTGGCGTCACCGAAGCAGAGGCAGAGGCAGTCACCGAAGCAGAGGCAGACGCAGAGGCAAAGACCGCTTCCCCATCGGGTGGTGCGTCGGCATCCGAAGCCTAGTCTTCGTTTTCATTGGAAATGCGAATTCAGTCGTCGCTGAAATCGAAAAGCTTCCGTGCATCTGACGAAAAACCGAGCTCTGGCAAGTCCGGTCGCGGAAAGAGGCTCTCCGAAAGCGGAGTTGCGGCTTCATGGAATTCGGGCGAGCCAGCGAAGCATCACCCAGATCGGCAAGAACGGTCTCTTGGGGGGCTTTCGCTCGGCGAGAAGCCGAAAAATTGGCACGTTCCGATATAAACTGGGTTTCTACACCTCTTCGTCGAGAAGCTTTTTCGCTATCTTGGCGGGGCGTCGAGGCCGCCAGGGTCTCGGTGCACCGTTGTAGGATTCCCGCTGTGGTCAATTTTTCGAGCGTTTTGGCTTGGAAACGTGGCCGCAAGCGATGGAGGAATAGGTTTATGTGACCCAACTAAATTTTTGAACCCGGCCCGCGCAGCCCGATCGGACCCCTCGCCAATTCCGGCAAGGGTGTCTTCTATCGAGCAACCCCCCGCAACTCACGTAGCAAAATACAACGCACGCGAGGCGGGTTCCCAATCGAATCGACAGGATTTTCACCCCGTGCCCGCACGCATTTACGCGCTCGCAAAAGAACTGAACCTCGACAGCAAAGAGCTGGTTGACATCGTTAAGAAGGTTGGGATCACCGGCAAAGGCTCGGCCTTGGCCAGCTTGACCGATGACGAAACGACACGAGTCCGAGAACATCTCAGCGGATCTTCGCAGAAACCGGCTGCCCCTACGGCAACGAATCCTTCGGCACCGATTGGTGCTGTTCGTGATTCCGTCGTCCCTACGGATCGAAAGCCGGTCGCAATCAACGTCGGTCGGTCTCGATCGCGCCCGATGACCGCCAAGAGCGAATCGCCCGAGCCAAAGCCGGTCGCCGAATCGCCCGCACCTGTCGTACCCGCGGCTCCAACCGGGCCGACGGCGCGCTCGCTTGACGATCCTGCGATCCGGTCGGCCATGTCACGGCCCGACGGTGCGTCGGTCGCTGCGGAGCCCCCGACAAGTAAGCCGGCGGATCCGCCACCAGCGCCGAAACAAGGCTTCGCCAGTCGAATCGCCAGCCGCATGGCGGCAAGAAAAGGCGTGACGACACCGACCGAACCCGTGTCGCCGATCCGTCGCGAATCATCGGCGGGGACTGGCAAAGTGCGCTCCCTCGACCGTCCCGCAGCCACCGGTGACAAGAAGTCGTTGGACAGCTCGAAGTCGAAGCGTCGCGAGCCACGAATCAACGTCAAGATGACCTCGCTTCCCGAAGTCAGCGAACAGGCGGTTCCCAAAGCAGTTGCGGGTGAGCCCAAAGCCCAAAAACCAGACGTCAAATTGAGCCCCGATGCGATCGCCGGTCACCGTCAAGGGATGCGGGCGCCGTTGGAACAGTTGGCCAAAGAGGACGACGAAAAGAAGCGGGCCGCAAAACGCGGTGGACTCAGCGGTTTCACTGGCGAGAAAGCGAAACGCGGATCGGTCAAAGAGGAAGAAGAAAAGCCTCGCAAAAAAGGTTTGGCCGGAATGGCTAGCCCGCGGGCCGAACGTGGACGTGCCAGCAAAGGTCGCGGTCGTGTTTCGTTCGATGGTGGCGGTTTCGATCGTTCGCGCCAGTACCGAAACAGTCGTGGTTCACGCCGCAAAGTCATCAATACGGCCGCGCCTCGAAAAGACGCCGTCGTGTTGGAGTTGCCCTGCTCGATCCGTTCGTTTTCCGAAGCCGCCGGTGTTTCGGTCGGAAAGGTTCTCGGCACGATGATGCAAATGGGCATCGGTGGCGTGAACATCAACTCGCAGCTTGATCTCGAAGCCGCCGAAACGTTGGCTGCCGAAATGGAATTGAGCATCGAGCTGAAGGCCGCCGAAACGCTCGAAAATTCGTTGATCAACGAACTGGAAGAGCGAGAAGACTCCGCCGAATCGTTAATCGCTCGTGCTCCCGTCGTGACCTTCTTGGGACACGTCGATCACGGAAAAACCAGCTTGCTGGATTACTTGATCGGCATCAACGTCGTCAAAGGCGAAGCCGGCGGGATCACCCAGCACATCCGTGCCTACGAAATCGATAAAGACGGCCGCAAGGTGACGTTTGTCGATACGCCGGGTCACGAAGCGTTCACCGAAATGCGCGCTCGTGGTGCGAACGTTACTGACATCGCCGTTTTGGTTGTCGCGGCCGATGACGGCGTCATGCCGCAAACGGCCGAAGCGATCAGCCACGCCAAAGCAGCGGAAGTGCCGATCGTCGTAGCGCTGAACAAGATCGACTTGGAAGGCGTCGACGAGAACCGTATTCTGACCCAGTTGACCGAACACGGTTTGACGCCCAGCGAATGGGGCGGCGAAGTGGAAGTCGTGCGGACCAGTGCCACCAAGGGCATCGGGATGGACGAGCTGTTGGAAACGTTGCTGACGGTCGCGGAATTGAATGAATACTCCGCCAACCCCGATCGCGAAGCGTTGGGCGTGTGTCTGGAATCGGCCCAAGAAGGCGATCGTGGTGTCTCGGCAAAGCTGATCGTTCAAAACGGAACGCTGCGAGTCGGCGACGTCATTGTCTGTGGCAATTCCTATGGCCGCGTTCGTGCGATGACCGACACCTTGAACAACAAACCGATCGCCGAAGCCGGCCCGAGCACGCCGGTCAACGTGATGGGTTTCGACGAAGCACCCGGCGCGGGCGACCGCTTTCATGTGCTTGACGACATCACCAAGGCTCGCGAGATCGCCGAAACGCGAACTCACGCAAGCAGCCAAGAATCGCTGTCCGGATCCACGACCAAGATTTCGTTCGATACGTTCCAGGAACGTTTGCAAGACGGAACGCTTGGTGTCCAGGCGGACAAGGTTCGCTTGAACATGATCATCCGCGCCGACGTGAAGGGCTCGCTCGAAGCGATCGAGAAAGAGCTGACCAAACTGGACCATCCCGAAGTCGAAATTCGAATCTTGCAAAAGAGCGTCGGCGGTGTCTCGCTGGCGGACGTTTCGTTGGCTTCGGCATCCGATGCGGTGATCTGTGCTTTCAACGTTGTGCCGGACGAACGTGCTCGGTCCTTGGCCGATGAGCGTGGCGTTGAAATTCGTCGCTACAGCATCATCTACAAATTGACCGACGAAATTCGCTTGATGATCGAAGGACGACTCAAGCCAGAAGAACGCGTGGTCGAACTCGGCCGTGCAGTCGTCAAGCAAGTCTTCAGCATCAGTCGCGTCGGCGCGATTGCCGGTTGCTATGTCGTCCACGGCTCGATCCAACGTGGTTGCCGCATCCGCGTCACCCGCGACGGTCGTGTCATCGGTGATTACGGTTTGGATTCGCTCAAACGAATCAAAGACGATGTCAAGGAAGTGCCGCGTGGCATGGAGTGCGGTATCCGCCTGCAAGGTTTCAACGACATCAAGCAGGACGATGTGTTGGAAGCCTACCGAATCGAAGAAGTGGCCCGAACGCTCGATTAACGATTTGAAATCCGAGATTGAATGTTAGAAACCCGTTTCCTGTCACTTACTCCTGTACTGCGCTGTGTCTAGTCGTCGATTGTTGAAAGCCGCTGAAGCAATCCGTGAAGTCGTTGCGTCGTCCATTTTGACGGAGATGCGCGATCCACGCGTTCGCGACGTCACGGTTGTCGGTGTCAAAGTGACCCCCGACATGCGTGAGGCAACGGTTTTGGTAAGCATCATGGGTGACGAAACGCAGCAAAACTTGAGTCTGCGTGGATTGCAGAATGCGGCGGGTTTTTTGCAAAGCAAGATCGCAGCCAGAATCGACACACGTTACACGCCGCGATTGCAGTTCTCGATCGACAAGGGCGTTCAGCATTCGTTGGCGGTCGGTGAGATCCTGGAAAAAATCAAACGCGAACGCGACGGTGTGGAACACGCCGATGAAGAAGAGTGAACGAACATCGCACGGATACTTTTTCGTGCGATTGACCAGCACTGGCGAAGTGCCATTGCGGCGACAACACAACTGACACACCCTCAAAGTACCCTGCACCAAGATGTCTGCAAGCAACCGTGCCAGCCTTATCGGCAAATTGCACACCTCCCTCAAGAAAAGCTACAAGCCGTTGCCGGCCCAGCCGACACGACCCTTGTTGGAACACCTGTTGTACGGATCGTTGCTTCAGGACGCGCCTGCGGATTTAGCCGACGAAGGCATGGCGAAGTGCGAACAAGAATTTTTTGACTGGAACGAAGTTCGCGTGACGTCCATCACCGAACTGACCCAGGTTCTTTCGCGGTTACCCGAAGCGGCCAAAGCGGCGGCTCGGTTGAAGAGCAATCTGCAGGCGATCTTTGAAGAGTTCTACACGTTCGACTTGGATCACTTGAAAAAAGAGAACCTCGGCAAGGCCGTTGGCAAGTTCGAAAAAATGCCCGGCATGACGCCGTTCGTGCTCAACTACACCGTCCAGCACGGTCTCGGCGGTCACGCGATCCCGATCGACTATGCCGCGATGGTCATCATGTTGGCGACCGAGATTGCGTCACAACCCGAAGCGATGGCGGGCAAGGTGCCCGGTCTGGAGCGGGCGATTCCAAAAAGCAAGGGAATCGAATTCGCAGGCCTATTGCACCAGTGCGCGTCGGCGCTGAGCAAAAATATGAAAGACAAGACCGCTCGGGATGTCCTTGACTCGGTCGCCAAGGGTTCCAGCGGTCGACTTGACGAATGGCTTGCAAGTAAGAAGGCCGCGCGGAAGCGTGTCGTCAAGCGTAAAACGGAAGAGAAGGCTGCGGCCGTCGAAGCCGCTAAAGTCGCAGAGAACGAGCCGCCGGTGACGAAGAAAAAGTCGTCCAAGAAAGCGGCCGTCGCCAAGGTCGAACCGGTCGCTAAGCCGCCAGCCGCCGCTGCGGCAGCGGAATCAGAGAAGAAGTCATCGCCGACTAAGAAATCAACATCAAAGACTGTGTCCAAGACGGCGGAGGACACGAAATCTGCCGACGCGACGCCTGCGAAGCCCAAGAGTGCGAAGAAGTCCGTTGCCAAGAAGCCAACGGTAAAGAAGGCCGCAGCTAAAACGGATTCGAGTCCTGCGAAAAAGACGAGCAAGAAAAAGTCCGTCAAAAAATCGGCGACCACCAGCACTCCTGCGGCAAGCAGCAAAAAGAAGCCGTCGTCGAAGAAGTCGGATAACCGCAAATTGACAAAGAGCAAACCGAGATAAGGGTTCACCTCGATGGCAGGACATTCAAAGTGGGCCAACATCCAGCACCGCAAAGGGCGAGTGGACGCGGCGCGGGGTAAGTTGTGGAGCAAGTTAAGCAAAGCGATCATCGTTGCCGCCAAAGGCGGTGGTGGTGATCCCGAAGCCAATCTTCGTCTTCGCAAAGCGATCGACGATGCCAAAGCGGTCAGCATGCCCAAGGACAATATCGAACGGGCCATCAAGCGTGGTACCGGTGAATTGGCCGGTAACGATGTCGAAGAATTGACCTACGAGGGTTACGGCCCCGGTGGCGTGGCGGTCATGTGCGAAGTCATGACCGACAATCGCAATCGAACCGGTCCCGAGTTGAAGACGATCTTTTCGAAACTGGGCGGTGATATCGGCAAAACGGGCTGCGTTTCTTACTTGTTCGAACGCAAGGGTCTGTTCGTCTTCGCGGCCGAATCGGGCGAAGAAAGGGTCACCGAGATTGCCCTCGAAAACGGTGGTGACGACGTTGAGATGACGGACGAAGGAAAAATCCAAGTCACCTGTCCACCCGAAAACTACCAAACGCTGGCGGATGCATTCGAGGCTGCTGAGATCAAACCCGAGATCAGCGAACTTTCGCAGTTGCCGCAGACGATGGTCGACGTCGATGCATCCAACGGCAAGAAAGTGTTGCGGTTACTGGAACAGCTCGATGACCACGATGACATTCAAAACGTTTGCACGAATTTGAACATCACCGATGAAATGATGTCAGACGACGAATAGGTTCGTGTTGCCAGCTGCCGATGAAATCTCATCGATGGCGATCCGTCGTCCATGGATCACAGGCCCATGACGGTCGCCATCAAGTCGTTGACGGCGAATGGCTTTGCCGCCGCAAACGATTCGCCGGCATCAACGCCGGCCGAGGCCCCCGTCACGATCGCAGCGGCGCGAACGCGCGGGACGATTGATGGCTTATGGCCAAACTGGCTTTGGTAGCACTCGATTGCCGCGATCTTACGATCGATCGTGTCGCTGATGTCGACAACGACGTGATGCGAATGACTCGGTATGGCGTCGGGCTCGAGCGCCAATCGAAAATAGAGATGCCTTGAAACGGTGTGGACTGGCAAGTGTGCGAAGTACTCGTCCCATTTCGTCAATCGGCTATAGAAGATCGCGCCGTCGGTGATCTGCATCGCTTGCCAATGATCCGGCGACGCCATGGGGGTCTTCTCGCCAAAGCCGATCACCAACCGAGGACGCCATCGTCGCAGTTCGCACGCCAACGCGACGCGTTGATCGAATCCGTCAAATAGACGTCGGTTCGTCAGGTTCAGCTGTATACGCTCGTGAATCCCCAACGCGTCCGCCGCGGCAAGTGCTTCCTTCCATCGGGCCGCCGGGCCGGGACTATTTGGTGTCGGCTCGCCGTCGGTCAAGTCGACGATGCCGACGCGATAGCCCTGGTCCACCAGCTTTGCCAGGGTCCCGCCGCACGCGATTTCAACATCGTCGGGATGTGCGCCGACTGCGATCACATCCAGTGGCTCGGGTAAGTCGATGGATGCTGGCATGAGTTTCCGTGACCTGATCGGCGGTGTTTGGGTGGCTGTCACCGTTATAACCCGCACAACCAGGATTCAGAACGCATCTGGTTGGCCTAATTTGTCAATCGGATCACAGTTTCCAGTGTGCGGGCCGGCATCGGAACTAGTCTTCGTTGTGTCAGGGAGACGCGAACAACAGCTTGATTTACACACCAGATTTAAAGCGTCCCCCCGTGCGAGGCGGGGTCGGTCCTTCGGGGTCGGCCTCGCCTTTTTTTGTGCGCGCTCGATTCGCTCTTTCGGAATTCTGGCAACTTTTGTTAAAGCCAGTGTTGAGTTTGAAAGTTCGGACCGCCCACCCCGCGTCTGCCTGCACGGAAGATCCCTGCCATGTATCAACGATTTCTGTTGTCACTTACCCTCGTCGCCTTGCTGACCGGTTCCTCGGTCGCGGATCCGCCTACGTTTCTGCGTAGCATCTTCGGGCGTGCTCCTGCGGTCGAAGTCGACCCTTCCAAGAGCTACGTGTTGTCCGAGGAGGACGGCCCCTGGTTGATTCTGGCTGCGACGTTGGTTGGTGAAGGCGCGAAGGAGCGGGCCGAAAAGCTGGCTCTCGAAATTCGCAATGACCTGTCACTGCCTGCGTACATCTACAACGAAAAGTTTGACTTCACTGGTACCGTCGGGTTCGATCAACGAACCGCGAAACGCGCTCGCTACGCCAATCGCTATCAGTACGAAGCGTACGCGGTGTTGGTCGGCGAGTACGACAGCGTCGACAACCCCAGCATCGACGGCGACCTCGTTCGTGTGAAATCGGCTGCCCCCAAAATCTTTAGTGATCCGGCCGAGGTGGCTGCCGAAACCAATGCGTCGAATCCCGTCACTGCGGTCAAAGCAATGGCCAGCAAGTGGAAGCGGTCACGTCCGACGGACATCAAAGGCCCGATGGCCGGCGCCTTTGTGACTCGCAATCCGATGCTGCCCGAAGAATACTTTCAAGCACCTCCCGTCGATTCGTTCGTTCATCAACTGAACGAAGGCCTCGACCACTCGCTGCTCGATTGCAACGGAAAGTTCACTGTTGTTGTGAAGACGTTCCAGGGGTATGGGACGATCGATGACGGCAAAAACAGCAAGAAGTTCACGCCCAACGGAAATCGATTGGACAGATTCGCAGCCGACGCGGCAAAAATGACTGCGCAGCTTCGCAAGCAAGGTGTCGAAGCGTATCAGTTCCATGATCGCGACCACTCCCTGGTCACCGTCGGCAGCTTTGATACGCTGGGCCGACAACTGCCCGACGGCAAGTTCGAATACGATTCGCGGATTCAGTCGCTGATCAAGAAGTACAGCGCGCTGAACGTGCGTCCCGAATTGGCTCGCCAGGTACCCGCCGGCACCAAAGGCATGGCCGGCAACAATGTTGGCATGATCCCGTTCGACGTCCAACCGACGGCGATCGCCGTGCCGAAGATGTCGAAACGAAGTCTCTACGGAATGCGGTAAACATGTTTGATTTGGTCCTGGGCACGAACAACGCGAAAAAGCTGATCGAATTGCGTTTGTTGTTGCCCGAGGATCGGATCCGGCTGACGTCCCTTGCCGAGATCGAAGGTTCCATCGACGTCGACGAGACAGGTGCCACGTTCACCGAGAACGCGGCCTTGAAAGCGACTGTGCAAGCCGTCCACCTAGGACGCTGGGTCTTGGCCGAAGACAGTGGCTTGACCGTCGATGCACTCCGCGGCGAACCGGGTGTCTATTCGGCTCGCTACGCAGGCACACATGGCGACGACAATGCGAACAACGACAAATTGCTCGCCGCGCTTGAAGCCGTGCCGGATGATAAGCGGGATGCAAAGTTCAACTGTTATTTGTGTCTGTCGGATCCCGAAGGCAATGTTCGCTTAGAAGCCAATGGGACATGCGGTGGTCGGATCGCCCGCTCACGAAGCGGCGGTGCCGGATTCGGCTACGACCCGCTATTCGTCATTCCCGAGTACCATCGCACGTTCGGCGAATTAGACTTGACGGTCAAGCGAGCCCTCAGCCATCGGTCACGGGCCCTACGTCGATTTGTGCCCCAGTTGTTGCGATTGATCGATTCGCTTTGATGTCGATTTTTCGTGATTTCTGAACTCGTGCTATTGGTGGTAACGCATTGGATCCTGCAGTGAACGTGACGAATGAAGAAGCCGGTCATGCAAAAAAGCCGACCATGGGGTGGTGGCCGTATGTGCTGCCCATCGTCGCTTTTTTGGTGCTTGTCGAAGTGACTCAGCGGTTCGCCGGTGGTGATTCCATCGCGATGCTGGCTTTACGAGTCGTCGTTCCGTTGGTCCTGTTGGCATTCTTCTGGGTCCGCGGCGAGTATCCCGAGTTACGGTTTGCGATCGACAAGATGACTCCCGTCGACGCTTTGCTGGGTATCGTATTGGCTGCGATGTGGATGGCGCCTTATGTAATGTTTCCAAGTCTTCGCCCGGAATCCGGTGACGGCGAATTTGATCCGATGATGGCCGGCGTGGCGCTCTGGCCTGTCGTGTTTGGCGTTCGGATGATCGGCTATGCGATGGTTACGCCGTGGATGGAAGAACTTTTCATGCGAAGTTTCGTGATGCGGTACGCCGAAGTACTGCGGAACGAACCGTCGACGGGCGACCCGTCCGATTCGACGGATGACTTTCGCAAGATCCCGTTGGCTCACTTCACGTGGGTCAGTTTCCTGGGTGTGGTCGGCGTCTTTTTGGCGACTCACCAGATGTGGGAATGGATCGTGATGTTGCCGTGGGCCGTGGCAACGAATCTTTGGTTTTACTACCGCAAGAGTCTGTTCGCATTGATCGTTGTCCACGCAGCCACGAACGCATCGATCTTGATTGCCGCCGCGACCCTGAGCGGGCGTTTCGGCGACGGCGCGGGCGGCCCGTTGTCGCTGTGGTTTCTCGTTTGACGAAAAACGAGCGTAACGAACTAGGACCGTGTGTCGGGTCGCGGAAAACCCCAGTCCGCGGCCAAGGCGTCGGCGGCCTCTTCGCGATCGTGAATCGCGCCCCACGGTCCATTGCGCAAAAAAGCGTGCGCCAGTTCATGGGCGATCACGTAAAGCCCGAATGTTTCGTCGCAGTCCGACAACCGGGGTTTCAACGCAACACAGCGGCTGGCATTTCCGTCGGGCGATGGCAATGCCATATAAAGCTTCGATCCGACGCCACGATGTAAGTGAAGTTTCGTGATGCAAAACCGTGGGTCATCCGAAAAGTCTCGCTGAACATCGACCGGCAACGCCGCCAAAACCAATCGCACACGATGCCGCAGCGGATCCTCCGGTGCAAAGTCTTGTAGCATACGGTCTAGTAATTCGGCGGGAACTTTCATGAACGACCGCGAGAAAAAACGGGTTCCGGTTGATTCATTTCATGGTGTTCCAATGCCGTTGCAGGCTCGCCGATTTTTCGAGCTTCGTGTGACCCATCGCCTGGCAAGCCTGTTGCTGGTGACACCAATCGGTTGGCGACAGTCGAACCCGACTTCTTGTCACCGCCATCGTGCGTCGAATTGCGTCGTCGCCGGTCACGAACCAGGGCGATCACGCAGATCACCACAAAGGTGGCGCAAAGCCAAGTCATCGCGGCAATGATTTTTCCACCAATTTCGCTAACCGGTCCGGCGTCAGACCATCGTACGCCCCAAACGATCGCCTGCAGCAATCCGATCACGGTTCCAACCGAGCCGATGACAGCAGCAAGGTTCATCGCGATTTTGCGACGGTGCGGGTTCAAGGCGACCACCCCGCAAAACAAAATCGGTATCCCTAACATCAGCGGAACAAACTGTACCGGGTCTTTGACGACGGTAGCAGCCATTCCCAGCGCAGAAAGCCCACAAAGCAAAAGACCGAAGACGATACCGACGCGTGCCATGAAAGTGTTTGAATCCTGTGATTTCCGCCATATTGGATGCTCGAGATTCCGTTCTCTTGCAGTGAGCCTACCGCCAGCCAAGTCTTGTCGCGAGGGGGATCCACGATGTGATGTGGCCGGCCGTTCTCGTATTTTAACTGCTTATTCGAAACGCCGTCGACGGGAACGCGTTGATAGGAACTCGCCGAAGGATCCGGGTCACCGGTCTTCCATCTTCAGCACCGGCAAACGCCCCCGCGTCTCGATTTTTGATCGAATCGATTCCGGCGTGGCATCGTGTGGGATGGGGCGATTTGCCGGGTCGATCTTTGGCGGCGCGTAACGACTGCCTTGGCGAGTTCCCCGGTTGGCAAACTCAGCTTCAACCGCCAGACGCAGTGCCGATTTCTCGAGGCACCACTTTGGTTCGATCAAGAAATCGGGCGGTGCGTCACCGCTGATCCGCTCGACGACGACTCGTGGTGGCACAAGTTCTAAGAAATCAACGACCGTCCGGACATAGTCGTCTCGCTTCATCATTTCGATCTCGCCCGCCAAGACCTGTTCCCCAAGCGGCGTGCCCCGTACGGCGTACAGGTTGTGAAGTTTGATTGCGTCGAAACCCAAACGACCGACTTCGGCGGCTGTTGCCATCATCATCGCGTGCGTTTCACCCGGGATCCCCAGAATCACGTGGGCGCACATTTCAAACCCACGACCCCGGCTTCGGTCGATCGCATTGACCATATCGGCGTGCGTATGAGCTCGATTCATCCACCGAAGGCCCTCGTCGTGGATCGTTTGCATGCCGTATTCGAGCGACACGTAGGTCCGATCGGCCAGTTCCTGAATCAGCGACAAGACGGACTCGGGAACGCAATCCGGGCGGGTTCCGATTGCCAAGCCGACGACCTGGTCCGTGAATTCAGGCTCTTGGTTGATGCCGATCGCAAGTTCGTAGACTTCGCGAAGTTGCTCGACGGGGGCGTACGTGTTGGTGGCGGGCTGGAAATACGCGATGAACCCGGCAACTTTGTCGTACCGCTTGCGAACGGTGACGATTCCGGACGTCAGCTGGTCGTGGACCTGTTTCAGCCGGACCCGCCGCGAGGGGCTGAACGATCGATTGTCGCAAAAATTGCACCCCCCCCGAGTTACAGCTCCATCGACGTTCGGGCAGGTAAAGCCAGCGTCGATGCTGACTCGCTGGATTCGGCCCCCGAAACGTCGGCGCAGCGCACGACCGAACGCGTTGATGGGCAAGCCTTCGTCGATCCAGGCCTCGGAAACGTCAAAATCGTCAGGGTGAAGCACGGTAACCGTTGCCAAACGGGGACTCTAGGTCAAAATGGTAAAGGCGAGGCCGAGGCCAAGCGTGTAAAATCGGGTCACGTCTGAATTCATTCGTATCTTACAAGTCCGAGAACGTATCGTGCCATTCGAAGAAGAAGTCCACTACGCGGGCGATTATGGGCAATTGACTCCAATTGGCGGTGGGGATCCGATTCCCCTCGTGAAGGATCGATTGCTGGTGGGACGCCGTGGCGAGTCCGACATCCAGTTGAAGTTTCCCAACGTGTCCACGCAGCATTGCCGTATGACGCTAGAACACGGATATTGGTTTGTTCGCGATCTGAACAGCCGCAACGGAATCAAAGTGGACGATCGTGCCGTCATTCGGAAGCGGCTAGATCCCGGCAGCAAATTGTCGATCGCCCGGCACCACTATATCGTCGAATACGAACCGCAAAAGCTGGGCGCCTACGGTCCTCCGCCGGCCGATGATGATTACATGGAAGAATTGAAGCAAACCTCGTTGTTGGATCGTGCCGGTTTGAGTCGTCGATCGGATGGCGACAAGCCCAAGTCCAAGCGATCCACACTCGATTGATTATCGGCGTGCGGCACGTGAGACTGGCCAAGCCACAGGACGAATCGATCAACCGACCGATTCCAACTTGGCCAGGAAGTCGGGGTGCGCGCCCTTGATGTAGATCAGTTGCTCATCGATCTTCGTCGCTGCTACCATCTTCGCACCGAACATTCCGTAAATTGCGAAGCTGATGATGGCAAGGGTACCCAGCACCAGCAGGACGGGGCCGCCCGGCGAATTGTCCCCCCGCTCGAGCGTCGCCAGTCCAGCAACCAACATCCCGACGCCCAGCAACGCCCCACTCCAGCCGATCAAGATTCGGCGGCGGCGAATGGATTGCCAACGTTCGGACAGCCCGATCATTACCGTGGCTCGCTTGGAAACAATCGCAGCCATGATCAAGTACAAAAGCACATTGAACAAAATCGTAAACGCCCATGCCGGGTGATGGTACTTCAGCTTTCGTTTCAATCGAAAGCCGTTGGTCGCTTCACCGCTCTTGATGCATATATCGGGCAGTGTGGCGTGTTTGTGCATGACCAAGATCTTTCCCTCGCGCCAGAACGATTCGGTGCCACCCATCGGCGGCAATCCCGATGGTGCCCGAGGTACCGCGTATGGGTTGATGGAATCGTCGCTTTGGGCGTACGGATTGCTATGGTTCATGGTGTACCCTGCCCAGCCCTTTCCATGGTGATGATTCAGGAATCTGGATGGTTTGAAGTGTGCTGTTTTGGTTCGTACGGCATACAATACAGACTCTCAAGCATCGAGGAATCGTGAAATGAGTGTTCCGGTAAAGTCAGCCGAGTCGAATGACCACGGACATCGCAGTACTGCGAACCTTTCGATCGGCGGATATCTGATTCAGCGACTTCGCGACTACGGCATCGAGGACATTTTTGGAATTCCCGGTGACTACGTGCTTTCGTTCTACAGCGAATTGGAACGCAGTCCCATCAACGTTGTCGGGTGCACGCGAGAAGATTGTGCAGGGTTCGCCGCCGACGCATACTCGCGACTGCGAGGGATGGGCGCGCTGTGTGTGACGTACTGTGTTGGCGGATTGAGTGTTTGTAATTCGATCGCGGGCGCGTACGCTGAAAAATCACCCGTGGTGGTGATCTCGGGATCGCCGGGGCTGCGCGAGCGATCCGTGGGCGCGTTGCTGCACCACATGGTCCGCGATTTTCGAACTCAAGTCGATGTGTTTGAAAAGTTCACGATCGCGGGCGCCGAACTGAATGATCCGTTGACCGCGTTTGCGGAAATCGATCGAGTCCTTGATGCGTGTGATCGGTTCAAGCGGCCTGTCTATATCGAACTGCCTCGTGACATGGTTCATGTCGTTCCGGCCGTTGCGCATGGATACGCCCCCGTGACGCGCCGGCACGATTCGTCGGCGACTGCCGAAGCGATCAAAGAAACGGTCGGCCGCATCGCCGCGGCGACTCGGCCCGTGATCGTCGCCGGTGTCGAAATGCACCGATTCCGACTGCAAGATGAATTGGTTCGGTTAGCTGAAACGACCGGTATCCCGATCGCCACAACGATGTTGGGCAAGAGTGTCGTCAGCGAGCGGCATCCAATGTTCATTGGTTTGTATGAAGGGGCGATAGGTGATGCAGCGGTGACTCAGTTTGTCGAGGACAGTGATTTGGTGTTGCTGTTGGGAGCATTCCTGAGCGACATCAATCTGGGAATCTTTAGCGCGAAACTGAATCCGGATCACTGTGTGTATGCGACCAGCGAATCGCTTCGGATTTCACACCACCATTTTCACGATGTCGATTTGAAGGAGTTCATTTCCGGATTGATCGAAGCATCGCCGGCATCGAATAGCCGCGCGATCCCAGAAGCACTTCGCTTGTCCAGCCGCTTGGCACAGGATTCGCCGGGAACCGACGATGGCAGTGGTGCGCATCCGCTTCGCACCAGCCGAATGATGGAACGGCTAAACGACTATTTGGATGCCGATACGATCGTGATTGCGGACGTTGGTGATTCGCTATTCGCGGCCACCGAGTTGACGATCCATGACCGCGGTGAATTTCTGAGCCCGGCTTACTATACGTCGATGGGATTCAGTATCCCTGCGGCACTCGGGGCGGCGACCGCACGTCCCGATCACCGGATCGTTGTCCTGGTCGGCGACGGCGCGTTTCAAATGACGGGGCAAGAACTGAGCACGCTTGTTCGTGATGGCCACAATCCGATCGTGATACTGTTGGACAACCACGGGTACGGCACCGAACGCTATCTGCATGCCGGGACGTGGAAGTACAACGAAATTCATCCCTGGAAGTACTCGGAACTGCTGAACATCTACGGTCGCGGCAAGAGCTATGTCGTTGATACCGAATCGGCCTACGCCGATGCTTTGGCGGCCGCATGGAATGAACCGTCCACGCCGCATTTGATCCAAGCCAAGTTGATGGAAAACGATGCCAGCGAGACGCTAAAGAAGATGGCCGCTCGCATGGGCGAAAACGTGAAGTAATTCGACACGGGAAGCGTGTGCGACCAAACTGCAACGGCCGACAATGTCACTAGATCGACATCGACGCGTGGTTCGTCGTTCAATCGCCGTAGCGGTCACGCAGGCAACGGCGGTGAACCGTTGCCATTGCCGCGCGTCCCCGTTGCCCCGACTTTTCAGCCAAATCGATGATCTGGTCCAACAACCCAGCGAAAGCCGTGATCGGTCGCATGCCCAGATCCCAACCGGCGCAGTGAAAGTAATCCAAGGCAACGGAAAAATCGTTTTCACGGCAAGCGGCTTCGGCGTGCTCAATCCAATACCGGCTAACAAGATCGCTGCGACGGATCGAGTCGGATTCGCAGACGGCTTGCAGGTAGATCGAATCACTGACCGTTTGCGGGAAGGACTCGGCCAGCATCGCGGCGGAAAACTTTCCTGCTTGTGACGATGTCCAGTGCGTTTGGAGACGGATCGATTGGTCAGAGAAGACGCTGCACTTCGCCCCGCTGAGGTACCGTGATTGCGCGGTCGATAGATCAGCCCGTCGCTGGGCTGCATAGCCGGCGATGTCCCATCCCCACGCCACATCGGGGGCCAATTGCGTGACGGCGACGGCGTGCGTTTCGGCCGCCTGCCAATCCTGGCTTAGGCAATCCGGCGACCCGCATGCCGATTCGATCAAGTCGCGGACGTTGTCGGGTATCGTGTCATGGTCGAGCGACCAACGACTGACTTGTTGCGCATTGTCTTCGTGAACCCCTATCGAACCGGCTGGCAAGGAACTGAGCAGCGACAAGTTCAAGCTGGCCTGGATCAGTTCACATCGCACCGCGACTTCGGCGACGCCGGATTCAATCAGAACGGATGCGACTTCGTCCGCCGGCGTGTTCACCGCATCCAGCAATCGGGTGATTTGGTCAGGCATGTGCTCAAGTGACCAAGTCAGCAATCGATCGTGGGCTTGCTGGCTCTGCTCATGGGGCGGAACAGAATGTGGAAAGTCGCTGGCCGGAATGGCGTGCCGTCGTCGTTTTCCAGGTAACCGTGACTGTAACGCGTCGAAGACGATCGCTTCGGAAAGCTCGTGCCCCCAAGGAATCCAATCACCCCCGCCGTGATACCACTGGATGATGGTGTCGATGCGATTCTCTGCGCTCACGCGTCCGCAAATCCAGTCGCCAAACGTGTTGGTCATCAACGGCAAAAGCGACGCGCCCATCAAGCCTGGCCAAATGCACTCGGGGACGTCGGCTAGCAAATTTTCTGGTGAAACGGGTTCACCGTACTCGCGCAGGCCACGCGACGACCAGATTTCACGGTCGAACCAATCCGCCAACACGGGTGTCAACTCAATCGCATACCGATCGGCGATTTGGCCGGACCATGCTTGAGCACTTGACGGAGACGGGGAATCGACGGGGTCAACCAACGTAAAAGATGTCGCTATCGGGGCTGTCTGGAAAAGGGATCACCAAAGCGAAAGGCTACCGAAACTTGATCGTTTACGGCAAGGGGATCGTATACAGCAGCAGCAACTGATCGGGCGAAACCACGCCCTGGGCCGCCATTTGTGCTTTCAACGAATCAGACGATTGGCCAGTCCTCAGACGCGAAATTGCGTCCGCAGCCGCCAATTCGATCGGCAGCAGTTTGGCCTCGACCGCTTCGATTCGAGCCCGTTGAAGGCAATCGATCGCAGCGTCGTATCCCGATCCGGTCTGTTCCGCAGAAATGAAGTCTAGCAGACCGTCGTAAAAATTCGCGATCACACGCGTGTAGGGCAACTGCTCGGCTCGCAATTTGCGTGTTTTTTCCCGAACGAGAGTCCGCCATACCGGGTCCAAGGAGCTGTTGTAGCACTGCAGCGCCGCCAGCGCACTAAGCGACTGTCCGACAACTCGGAAAACTTGGACCTTGGCGAACGAGGCATGACGCAGTTGGCCGTCGATCTCGACTGACAAATCCCACGCACTGGAAAAATCACCTTGGTAGAGCGAGTCGTAGGTGCGGGTCACGCGATCGAAAAAATTCAAAATTTCGCTTGTACCCAAATTGGTGCCCAGGTCATCGGGCTCAAAAGCGCGTTGTCGCAGTCGAGCCAATTCGGTTGGGCGACCGCGCACCAGCCACGCGTTTCCGCCGAGGCCCCCGATCGTGACCTGTTGCCGGAAAAAATCGTTTCGCTGTAGGGCGTCCTCGAACATTTCGTCGCTGGTCGTCGTCATGCTGACCCATCGCCCTTGGCACCAATCGGCCCACAACCCGGCCCATCTAGCATGCGCGACTTCGAAACCGAAGGATGAATCCACCAATCGATATTCTCTGACGGAGTTCGCAAGCGGAATCGCAACTTTTTCCCAACGGCACGCGATCAAATGCGCAAACATAAAACCGACCCAAACATCAGCTTTCGCCTTCGCAAGTCCCGACCGCTTCGCGGCGGGCAAGAGCTTTAACAAGTTCGACATTGCCGCAATCCGTTTCGCATCCTTGTCGTACGAATGAAACACGGCCTCACCGACGGCCACGTTCATGCGTTGTTCGAATGTGCCCTGAATGCGTGCCAACCGTGCCGACGCGATATTCAATTCTGTTGCGTAAAGCGTGTCGAACATCGACATAGGACGAACCAACGAAACGCATAGATCGAATCGTCGTTTATCTTGCTGATCGGTTCGGGGCGATTTCGAAACGCGATCTTTATCAGACGTGCCGGCCAACTTCGGCAAACCGGATGTCATGGACTCGAAAGTTTCCGAAGTCAAATCCTCGACGAGCGAATCGTGATGCAACTTTAAACGCAGGACGCTGAAGAGGATCGAAAGTTTCGCAAGCCAAGGGTGTTTTGGTCGGGGCAAGCCAAGTTTCCCAGCCAGTCGGCTGAGCGACTGTCGCACCAGCGGATACCGGCCGCTTCGAACCAGCATGATCGATGATAACAATTCGCAATCAAACCGTTCTTGCGGACTCGCCAGTTCGGCAAGCATTTGGTAGTACCGGGCCGCTTCGACGGGAATGTCCGCCTCGCGATAGCAGTTAGCCGCTTCGCGGATGTGATGAATTTTTTCGTCGCCTGTCAAATGATCGATGACTCGCGCGTGCCACCGAGCGGCTTCGTTTTTCGCGATACGTCGTTCGGCGTCTTCGGCAGCAAGAATCGCGTGCGATACTGCCCGTCCGGGGAATCCAGCGGCGAACCAGTGTCCTGCGATGCGGGCTGCCAGCGTTGCGCAATCGTCCTGGCGAACCAGCAGCGAAGCCCATGCCGCGTTGGCACTTTGCTTTTCGTCTTCGCCAAGTGAGTCAGACAACTGATCGGCAAAGCGATCGTGAAAAATCGAAATGCAGTAACCGCCGGTGGCTTCGTCGACGATCAATCGCAACTGCGACAATTCGGATATGGCGGCATCCACGTCATCGCCCAATCCCGTCAGGCTGGCGAGTTGATCCGTCGACACACGACCGCCCGCGGTAACGACGAACAACAGCGTCTGTTTCGCTTGATCGCTCAAACGATCCAGCCGGCACTGCCACAATTGATCGATGCTGACCAGTTTGGTGACTGAGCGATCCTGATCGCTGTTCATGTCCAATTTCGAAAGCGCACCGCCGGGTCGAAACTCGTTCGATAGTTCTTGCAGACGAAAGGGGCTCCCGCCGGTGGCGTCGGCCAGACTCGCCAGCGCTGAATCCGATATCGGTATCGACCACCGAATCGCTTCTTTGGCGATGTGTTCCATTACGAATTTGCTATCGATCGGTTCCAGCGAGATGGTGACATCGGCCGGCAATTGTTGTGGGTCTACCGCTTCGCGGGAAACCGTGATGATGCCCATGCCGACGTCGCCGCCGCAGATTCGTAACCGGTCGAGCACATTCAACGAATCTTGGTCGGCCCACTGGGAATCATCGATGACAATGAACAGCGGCCCAACCATTCGCAATTGGTGACTCATGCGAGCGGCTGCATCCAACGAATTCAACCGAGTTGACGCCCCAGCGACTGGTGTTGGGTAGTCCATTCGGCAAGTCATCACATTCTTTAAAAACGGAAAAATGCCGACCAAAATTTCGTAGCTGACCGGGTCAAGTTGCAGTTTTTCTCGATCGCCTTGGTCGTATCGACTGGCAATCTCGTCACAGATTTGCTCGAACGCTTGCATTGCCGAATCTTCGCGTTGGCGACATCGTCCGCGAAACACTTGTCCCCAGTGTTTCGATTCGATGTACTCGATGGCTTCCTCCAAAAGCCGTGTCTTGCCGATTCCTGATGGCCCGGTCATGTGAATCCGCGACACGCCGCCGTCGAAGACCGAGTCGATCCAATTGGTCACCTGCGTCAATTGCAAGTCGCGACCGATCAACGATTTCTCTGCGCGGAACGTGGGTGCTTGAGGCGGCAAACCCAATCGAGCCAAGCGGTGCGCCGTGGGACGCTCGGAAGGGTCACGGTCCAGCATTTGTCGGCACGTTTGGTCGATCAATTCGGGAACGTGCTGCGACAAGTCATCGAGGGCTTCCAAAATTAGCTCGGCATCAATCAACGAACGTGAGTTTCTTTCAATTCCCGGCCCACCGAGTCGCAGATCTTCGGCGACGTCGGTCGATTCCAAAGTGATGACTTGAAGCGCTTCAAGCATCACAACACCCAACGCAAAGATGTCGCCCGCCGGCAGATAAATTTGGCGACAAATGACTTCGGGTGCCAGGTAGTGGGGCGTGCCCAGAATGTGATTGCCAACTTCGGCGGTCGGCGATGCCAAGTCAAACGTGTCAACCAAGCCGTAGTCGATCACCTTACCGCGACCGTCGTCGCCGACCATCAAGTTAAGCGGTTTGATGTCGCGATGAATCAAACCAGCAGCATGCATCGTCGCCAAACCGGCGGCAAAGTCTCGCATCAAGTCGAGCAAACGACAAAAGGCTTGGTCGCTGGGCAGTCGCTTCAGTTGTTCAATGGCTTTGCTAAGCGTGACGCCGCGAATTTCTTCCATTGCGAGCGCCGTGAACTCGCCAACTTTGTGGATGCGATCCACGTAAAGCAAGTTGGGGTGCTCGATCTGGGTCATGCGTCGAAACCCTAGTCGGTTCCGCATCAACAGGTCGGCGTTGTTGAGTCGCAGTATTTTCAGAGCGTGACGTCGCCGCGTCGCGGTGTCGAAAACTCGATAAACGAAGCCGCTGCTTCCTCGACCAAGCAACCTTGTTAGCACGAAATGTCCGAATTCGTCACCCTCGGACCAGGGCGGTTCTTCTCGAGTCGTATCGCCCTGTGTCTCGCGGTCACCCGGATTCCTGATTGGTGTGTCGCCATCGAGTATGAGAAAGTCGGACATCGTTCACCGTTGGATCGGGGGCTTGGATGCCGATTATAGAGACCGATACTCGACGATCTAACGCAAAAAGGCGTGCAAAATGAAAAAAGCTGAGGCTCTGTGCTCCGTTTTCGCGAAATCCGGCAGGCTTGCTACCCATGACGGAACGACTCACGCCCAAGCGAAACGCCTTTCATGCGATTTACTTCGTCGGTGAACCAGTTGTACCCCAAGGTTGAGGCATCGGCGTCTCCGCTGCCTGTTAAGGCGCGATCCATTTCCCGGCGCTCGCGTCGCTACGACGGCATGCGTCAAGGATTTTTTGCGTCTTGATTGTCAACTCAGGATAGAACGTGTCGACCGTGTTCGAGAGCGCCGCCTGCGCTAAACGACGCACCATGTTGACTTCCTGTGCGTTCGATTCGCCGCTGGAAAATTCGACGACGGATTTGCGCGTTGTATGTTCGGAGAAATTCCAACGACAATTGTCGATCGACAACACATTGTGACTCTCACGCCAACTGGATTCGGCGCCATAGAAGGGCAGCACGAAATCGTCGACCGTGACGTAACCGCCGTCGCCCGAAACGGTGGCGGTTTGCTGGTTGGCGGTCAAGAACGAGCAATAGAACGAAGCCGTCAATCCGTCAGCGAATCGCATTTCGCCCGTGAACTCGCCGGGAACTTCCGCTTCGGAATCGCTGCCCCGAAGCGCGGTCAAGGTTTGCCCTCGGACATGCGTAGGCATCGCAAAGTTGGCTGCCCACAATGTGAATCGAATGCAGTACCAGCCCAGGTCGCCAAGCGCGCCGTGGGGTTCCAATTGTGCATTCGTGCGGATGTTGGATTGTTGGAACGTGTCGTCCCCGCGAAACGAAAAATGGCTGTTGATTCTTCGCAATGTTCCGATCGGCGAATCGTCACGAAGCGACCGATGGATCTCTCGCATCCGTTCGCTATGGTCGAACATCACGCCGTCCATAAACTGAACACCCCCGGCTGTGCAGGCGTCAATCATCGCTTGCAAATCGTCGGTGTGTACTGCCGCTGGCTTTTCGCACAACACGTGTTTGCCGGCCTTCGCAGCAGCGATGACCCAGGCGGCGCGTAAGCCCGTGGGAAGCGGAATGTAGACCGCATCGATGTCGTCTCGATCCAGCAGCGCTTGGTAGGACTCGATCGCCAAGACCGGTTCTTGGGCAGCCGCGGCGGGAACCTCGGCGGAACACTGGTCGATGTATTCTTGCGCGCGGGCGGCCGAACGGCTGGCGACCGCAACGACGCGACCGTTGCCGCTGACCCGAATCGCTTTCCATACTTTCCGCGAAATTGCCGCGGTACCCAGGAATCCCCAACGGCAAACTGACTCGCTCATCCGGTTCAACTTTCAAACTCTGCAGGATCCGACATCGTCGCCATCCGGCAACGATTCGCCGGGCGACCCAAAGCACGATAGCAGAGTTTTCCCGGGCGAGGCTGGCAAGCGGATCGCGGGGCCCCACTATTTCCCGAATGCGGGGCCGTTTGGCAAAGACTTTCAAATCCTGTGCAAAGTATCGCAATGCGGGCGACGGGTTCCTAACGCGCCTTGTCGAACATGGTCGCGGTCCAGATCAACGACCCCATTTTCATTTCGACGCGCGGCGGCTCGATGTTGACGACTTCAACTCCGTCAAACCGATCGCCGACGGCCAGTGAGCGAGTGATCGACTTGGAACGCAGGAATACTTTCGCTTGTCCAACATTCGCGAAACCAAGGACTTCGATTTCCGCAACCGAGTTGACGGCAGCGGATTCCGATTGCTCGCTTGAAGTAGTTCCCTCGCCGGGGTACGAAAATGCGTCCTCGCGGTCCGGGTAGGGTGGCGTGAAGTTCGAGAGTACGACATCGTTGCCCGGATCACCGGGCTGATCGGCGGAATTCCCCGACGCCGGATTACTGACGCGAGATACTTGCCCGACGGCTTCTCGGATGGACTCCAAGGTCTCGCTGTCGCTACCACACCCAACCGTCAAAACCATTGCCATCCCTACTGACGCGATCTTTAGCCCGTTTCGATCAGAGTAGCGAGTGAACGACATCAGAATCTCTTTTTCGGACAAAGGGCGAAACAGTTTTTTGACGTCGACAATCTCGACGATCGTGGTATTTGATCGGCGTAAACGACGTGAACGCTTTCAAGCAAGTCAAAATCGGCGGGTTGTGGGTTCCGAATCGGAAAGGCCGATCATCCGTGTTGCGACGATTCGAACGGTCGCGTCGGGGCGACCAGCCGTTCGCGACCAGCCGTTTGCGATCGGCGGGCGAGCATCGGATTCGGGTATCCGACAATAAAAATCGCACGTCGGGGGGACGTCAGTGCCGGTTTCGTTATTATCCTGGGCATTTACGCTGTCACCGTCCCTCTTCATTTCTCGTCGTTAGATTCGTTTCGCTCATGAAAATTTGCTGCATCGGTGCCGGATATGTCGGTGGCCCCACGATGGCCATGATTGCTAAGCAATGCCCCGAGATCGCGGTCCACGTGGTCGATCTGAATCAGTCTCGCATTGATGCTTGGAACTCAGAGAAGTTGCCGGTGTACGAACCGGGGCTCTATGAAGTTGTGGCCGAAGCACGCCAGCGGAATCTGACGTTCTCGACGCGAGTGGACGACGCGATAGCCGAAGCGGACATGATTTTCATTTCGGTCAACACGCCGACGAAAACCTTTGGCGTTGGTGCGGGCCGCGCGGCGAATCTCGAGTTCATTGAAAAGTGCGCGCGACAAATCGCTCGCGTTTCCACCGGACACAAAATCGTTGTCGAAAAATCAACGCTACCGGTTCGCACCGCCGAAGCGGTCAAGCGAATTCTTGCTAGCGCCGAGAACGGTGCCACGTTCGACGTGTTGTCGAACCCGGAATTCTTAGCCGAAGGCACCGCCGTCGAAGATCTTCTGAATCCAGATCGCGTCTTGATCGGCGGCGAGTCGAAGTTGGCAATCGATGCGTTGGCGGACATCTACGCGAATTGGATTCCGCGCGAACGTATTTTGACGACAAACTTGTGGAGCAGCGAGTTGTCAAAGCTGACTGCTAACGCGTTTTTGGCCCAGCGAGTTTCGTCGATCAACGCGATCTCGGCCCTGTGCGAAGCGACCGGCGCCGACGTCGACGAGGTCGCTCGTGCCATCGGTACGGATTCGCGGATCGGGCCGAAATTTTTGAAAGCGTCGGTCGGTTTCGGAGGCAGCTGTTTTCAAAAAGATATTTTGAACTTGGTTTACCTCTGTGAACACTTCGGGCTGCGGGAAGTGGCCGCATACTGGGAACAGGTCGTCAGCATGAACGACTACCAAAAACGTCGGTTCGCGGAGGGCATCGTGCGTACGATGTTCAACACGGTCAGTGACAAGAAGATCGGCGTCTGGGGGTTCGCGTTCAAAAAGGATACGAACGACACGCGAGAATCTGCGGCCATTTATGTGTGCCGCGACCTGCTACGCGAACGCGCGCGGGTCACGATCTATGACCCTCGAGTATCGGAAAAGCAGATTCGCGCCGACTTGATTGCCTCCTGTTCGGACATGCAGGGCGTGGTCAGCGAGCATGATCGTAAGTTGATTGAAAACAATGTCACGATCGCTGCCAACGCCTACGAGGCGGCCAGCCAATCGCACGCGATCGTTGTGATGACCGAATGGGACGAATTCAAGTCGCTCGACTTCGCGAAGGTCTACGCTTCGATGCAACAGCCCGCGTTCGTTTTTGATGGTCGCAACCTGCTTGACCACGACCAGTTGGCCAAGATCGGTTTCGACATTCACGCGATCGGGAAATCGCTGCAAGATTAGTCGTCGACGGACGGCGTCGTGCCGGCCGAACAATCAGAGGCCGTTCGGTCCCTGTGATTTGATGCCGGATCGCTGTAACCTTTCTCGCATGCCCATTCTGACCATCGAATCGACGTGTGACGAAACCGCGGCGGCGGTGATCGGCGACGATGCTGCTGTGCTGGGGCAATGCATCGCGACGCAAGAAAAACTGCACGAACAGTTTCGCGGAGTCGTCCCCGAGGTCGCTGCACGGGCGCACCTTGAACGGATCCTGCCCGTCATCGATACGGCGATCCGCGCCGCCGGCGTGACCCCCGATGATCTGACGGCCATTGCGGTTGCCGATCGGCCCGGCTTGGCCGGTTCGCTGTTGGTCGGCGTTGTCGCGGCGAAGACCCTTGCGATGGCTTGGAACAAGCCGCTGGTTGCGATCAACCATCTGCACGCCCATTTGTACGCATGCCAATTGGCAACTGATCAGGTTGTTTATCCGTGCATCGGCATGGTGGTCAGCGGCGGTCACACCAGCCTTTATCGCTGCGACAGCCCGCTCGATCTGGAATACCTAGGCGGCACCATCGATGACGCTGCCGGCGAAGCGTTTGACAAAGTCGCGGCGATGTTGAGTCTGGGGTTCCCGGGCGGCCCCGCAGTTTCTCGATTGGCGGCGAAGGGTGATCGCGAAGCTCACTCGTTTCCGCGGTCGATGATTCGGGATGACCACTTCAATTTCAGCTTCAGCGGGCTGAAAACGGCCGTTCGATACGCCATCGTTGGGCCCGGCCAGCAGGACTTTTCGAAAGTCGATTTGGCCGAAGATGCCAAGGCCGATCTGTGTGCGTCGTTCGAAGCCGCCGTCGTCGACGTCTTGGTCGCGAAGTGTGCGCGAGCGGTTAGGAAATTCGGCGTCGGTCGGTTGATCGTCGGCGGCGGCGTTGCGGCCAACGGGTATTTGCGAAGCCGATTGGAATCGGCTGCCCAACGAGACGGTTTTTCCGTCGTGATTGCACCCATGGACCTTTGCACTGACAACGCTGTGATGGGCGCGATCGCGATCGAGAAGATAAAACGGGGCGACTTTGCGGGCTTGGATTTGGACATCACGCCGGGACTGCAACGCGGCTTTTGAGCATTCCGATCGACCCGGCGATGTGCGTTCCTCTGATGGGCGTTGTCACAGCCCCTACAATGAACAGAATGAGTTGTCCGCCGCCTCCGAACTCTGAAACAGGCCGAAACATGGCTGATTTGATTCTTGTTCCAACGCAAATCGAATTGGATCCGATTCGCGAGATGCTCGAACATGACGTTGTCGACCAACCCTACGCATTTCAATTGTGTGGATTCGGGCCGATCGCATCTGCAGCGAGGACGGCTGCTTTGATCGCCAGGTACCACCCCGATCGCGTGCTGTTGATCGGAATCGCAGGCACCTTTGATCCGGTGCTTCACCCGGTCGGTACAAGTTGCCGTTTCGACGAAGTCGTTTGTGATGGCGTGGGTGTGGGCGTGGGTGACAACTTTATCAGTGCCGGTGAGATGGGTTGGAACCATTTTGGGAGCGAGTACCAGCGGCCTCGCATTAGCGATTTGTTGCCCTTGGTGTCGACGTTCGTCAACGATGTTCCGTGTGCCGGCCAACTGTTGACCAGCCCCGCGGCATCGGCATCCCATGATGACGCGGATCGTCGTCGTCGACGGTATCCGAAAGCGATTGCCGAAGACATGGAGGGTTTCGGGGTGGCGACGGCTTGCGCGCTTGCCGGCGTGTCGCTGCAAATCGTGAGAGGCATTTCGAACATCGTCGGTGATCGCGTGCATGCCAATTGGCGGATCGATGATGCTTTGACGGCGGCGGCTTCGATGGCGGCTTGTTTGATTCGTCGGCCTTGGATCCCGTCGATCGCATGATGGCTCCAACGAATCCTTCAACGTCGTCTGGGCGGATCCGGCTGGGGATTTCCACGTGCCCCAACGACACGTTCGCATTTGCCGGGCTGATCGACCGCCGCGTCGATTGGCGAGGACTTCAATTCGACATCGAACTGATCGACATTCAGCAATTGAACGATCGATTGTTCGAGGGCGACTTTGATGTGGCGAAGACCAGCTTTCACGCTGCATTGCTGATGGCCGATCGAACCGTCGTTCTGCCCAGCGGATCGGCCCTGGGTTTCGGCGTCGGACCGTTGTTGCTGGCGGCCGAGTCCGGGGCGTCGCCTAACGACGGGCCGGCGGTAACACTCTGCCCCGGCCGGCACACAACTGCATCGCTGTTGTTTTCATTGTTCTATCGCGACGCCGAAGCTCCAAAGCACTGCGTATTTTCGGACATCATGCCACGCTTGAAAGCTCACCAGGCGGACTTCGGTGTCTGTATCCACGAGGGTCGCTTTACTTGGCAAGCCGAAGGACTGCACTTGGTCGAAGATCTGGGGACGCGTTGGGAACGCGAGACGGATTCGCCGCTGCCATTGGGTGGGATCGTGGCCGACCGCAAACTTGGGGATGATGTGATTGCGAAGGTCCAGGCCGTGATTCGCGATTCGTTGGAGTTGGCGATGGCTGATCCATCGTCTGCGATGCCGACGATGCGCCAGCATGCTCAAGAATTCGACGACGATGTGTTGATGAAGCACGTCCAGCTTTACGTCAACGAATGGACCGTTGACTTGGGTTCGGTGGGTCGATCGGCACTCCGGCGTCTTGCGCAGATGTCAGAAGCGAACGGAATCGTCGAACGCGCGGAGGCAGGGCTGGAAGTCTGGGCATAAAAAAACCTCGCAGCGAATCGCAACGAGGTTCTGGGTCGTCTTCGAGCGGGTGGGACCGCTACGCTTTACTCGCGAGGGCGAATTGCGCCGGTCAAGCCACTGTAGTCAACGCGGTCCGTCGTGTGCCAAAGAGGTTGGCCCAATTCGACGCGTCGTCGAAGTACTTCAATCTTGTCGGGGCTACCTGCAGGAGCGTCCGTCGCTTCGAAGCCGTTCTCTTCGTTCGGCACGAAATCTTCATCGTGACCGTAACGCAAGATGGCCTCAAACACGTTCTTGCACTGACTCATAAACTGTATTCCGATTTTTCATTACCCGGATTCGGTCACGGTCCAACCGATCTCGTATCCGCATGATGTTTTTCATTGCTGTCCCGTTCCATGGACAGTGGTGTCGTCTCACGGCTTGATTATTGACTTATTGGTGAGAGTGTCAAGAAAATTGTACGTGCGGACGTGGCAGCAATGGCCGATTGAGGTTCTGCAATCCGAGCAGCGAAGGTTTGACGAACACACCGACTGGCCGAACGATTTCCCAAGCAAACTGGCATCCCGGGATACACATTTTCACAAGGGGGCGATCGGCCACATTGGCGGTCTGCAAGGTGTCGCTCGCTCCACGTCAAGGGGGCTGGCGGTCAAGCTGATTTGCTAACATTTCTTTTTCGGGGGGAAATGCGACTCCGCTGGGAAGGGACGCAACGAGATTCGCCAAAGTCAAAAAAAACTTCTCGATTTTTTTGTAACGATCTCGTTTTTGACCCGACATTTCGGAATGTTCTCGTCAATCCTCGGCTTCAACCATTCTTCGTCTCTCACTGACTAACCCACGGATTGTTTGCGATGTGGTTTCAACGCACGATTTCTTTACCCGCTGCACGGCGTGGATATCACCTGGTTACCCGATCGATCACGGATGCGATGCCCGAAATCGAACAATTGAGCATCGGATCGATGCACGTCTTTATCCAGCACACCAGCGCGTCGTTGACCATCAACGAAAACGCTGACCCCGATGTGCGGGTCGATTTTGAAACTGCGATGAACCACGCGGTTCCCGAAACGTTGGCGTACGTTCACACGTTGGAAGGTCCGGACGACATGCCGGCACATGTCAAAGCATCCATGATGGGAGCCAGCGTGACGGTGCCGATCACGGACGGTCGGCTGAGCCTGGGGACCTGGCAAGGCATCTATTTGTGCGAGCATCGCAACCATGGCGGCAGCCGCCGTGTCGTGATCACCGTCCAAGGCGAATGAGATTTGGCATGCCTGGGATGTCGCGAGCGTTAGGACTACCGCAAATCGATGTGGTAGCGGTGGCATTTGACACATGCATCGCCGGCCGCTTCGGCGTGATGGCAACCGGCACACGTTTCGATTCCCATCGGTTTGAATTCGTGGACTGGGGCCGTTCCCGTGTCCACCGACGACGTTGGAGACTCGATTTGGTGGCAGTGCTGGCAATCGACGAGCCCGGCGATGTTCAGGTGCGGACCGTGGCTGAATTTGGTGAAGCCTTCGCCTTGTCCCAGCGACGTCCGGCCGATCAACGGTGAACTCCGCCAAGCTGCCGCATTAAACACAGACTCGACGGCGGAGTTCGATTGCGACAACGCACCGGGGTGGCACTGTAAACAGGCCGCTGCGGCCTTATTCTCGATCAAGCGTTGACGTGCCGGATCGCCCGGCGCCAGCTCCGCCGCCAATTCGATCGTCGCGCGTATCACGGGATCCGCATGCCCGGCGGCACGATATCGAATCGAATACGTCAAATCGTCGCGATACCAACCGCCCGCCGGCAGCATCGTGTCGGCATCAAACCGAGACGTGGTTGGCTTTTGGGGAGCTGAATCGATCGGCGTTGCCAGCGGATCGTGGGACAACGGGTCGGCGCCCAGCAGGTCATCACCGCCAAGTAAGTCGTCACCAAGCAGATCATCATCACTCGGTTTCATCGTGAATTTTGCCAGTTTCGCCGGCGATCCCGCTCTCAAGTTCTCTGCTGTATTGCTGTTTCGTTTTTCGAGAAACCATCGCGAGTGTGCTTCTTCGATCAACTGTGGCGGCAACGATCGCAAAATGGCGTCCGCGGTCGCGGCAGAGATTCCGTTCCGTGCCAGTCGTTTCGCGATGACGGATTGTCCGCCGCGAGCGATTTCGTCAAGCAGATCGCGATGTCCGCGGGCGACCGTGCTGGCGACTTCGACGTCTCCACGCCGCTGGTCATCCAACCGCGAGAAATCCTGGTGGGGGACTTTGTGGATCGCGGTGCCTAGGTCGGCATCCGCGCGCATCATCAACTCTGCTAGCGGCGAAACACGTCCGTCAAAGAAACCGACGGCGCCATCTGGCCAATCGCCGATCGTGACTGCTGTCTTGTCGGTCACACTGGGAAGCGTCACCAGATCGATGCCCGAACCGACTTCGATCTGCAGGGCTTGGTCGTGACACGATTGGCAAGCTTTTTCAAAACTGGTTGATCGAGTCAGTTCACCGGAGGCACCACGAGCGTGGCAATCGGAGCATTGAAACGCCGACGGCGCGCCGTCTTTGATTGTCGATGGAAAGTGTTTCCCCGCGTGCGAAGCGTGATCAAACTCGATCGCGCCGCCGCGTCGGTACGGCCAATCGACCCAAGCGGGGTGCGAAGTCGCAAAGTCGCCGAACCGTTGGCTGTGGCATGTTTGGCACTGGTCATTCGTCATTGCGGTCAGTTGGCCGTCGGCCCCACGGTGTTCCCGGTGACAGGCGCTGCATTGGATGTCGTTCTGGTCAACCGATTCACCGGGCAACCAATTCTTCCATGACGAATCGCGAGAGTGCAGCGACGCCAGCCGCAGCTCGGTTCGTACGACGGGAGGCAAATTGTGAGCCAGCGTTGCGGTGGTCCGGTCCATCGTCTGGTGGTGGCAATTCAAACAGCGGTCGGTCTGCGTCAGTCCGCGATGTGCATCGGCCGCGGCCTGCGAGACCGCCGATCCGAACAGCCAATCGTTCAGCGATGCGCCGGATTTTGGATGGCAGGCGGCGCATCGTCCCGAATCAAGAGTGCCAGCCAAGATTTGGGCGTGAGGCGTCGACAGTTCGCCGGCTTTGATCACCACCGCACGGGTCGATTGAAACGCAACCGCACTGATCGCGATGACCAATCCGCATAACGCGATCAGCGTGAATTGTTTTCGGCGGCCGTGCCACGTTCGTTTGGGACGACAAGAGTCGGCCATACAGCACTTGGCTTGACCTAACAGCGTGCGCGATTGGATTGGGCCTCGCGAGCAAGGTGCGCCCCTGCGACCACACATCCAACGGTCGGCGGGGCGATCGTTGCTAGGCGGTGGCGTCAGCGGAATCTCGTCACGTCTCATTCGATTATCCCGCGTGGCGCCAAGCGATGACGGCGTGAACGATCCCGCCAGCGATCAACGCGACCGAGAACGTGCCGTGAATGACCAGCCAAACACGCAGTCGTAGCTGCAACGCGAATTGATAATCCAAGTCGTCTCGACGACGTACCAGCGCCGCCAATTGTCCGGCCGTTCCGCGGCTTTCATCTTCAAGGTAGCGGTCAAGTTCTTTCAGTCCGCTCAGCAAGCGTCGTCGTCGAACGCCCGTGGGCACCAACACATACGCGAGCGAGGGGCGTGCCTCAAAAAAAGGGCTCAAGTAACGCGTGTAAAAACTGCCCAGCACGCGCATTCCCGACGACTCGTGGACTTCGTCCAACAGATCGCGAGCAGCGGTGGCAATTTGATCACGATGGAATCCGACTCGATCAAAACGATGTTGGCCTTCGACGGCGGTCAATCGACGCGGCAACGTTCGGCTGGCATAGATGCCATAGAACCCACTTGCTGTCACCAACAAAAAGACGATCGACAATCCGGCCTCAAAAACGCCGCCGGCGACCAAGATGGGCACGTGCATGACGTAGACCGCAAACGCGAACAGGCCGACGTAAATGTGAACCTGGGTCCATGTCGCGACGGTTCCCAGCGGCAACACGGGAATCCGGCGCCGTACGCCCAGCAACATCAGCAACAGGATCGATGCCAGTACCGTGAACCCGGTAAAGAACGATGCGTGGGCCAACCGGCCTTCTTCGATTCGTGTGATGGCCAGTACGATCGCGATCGCCAACGATGTGATGATCAGCGACACCTTTCGCCGATTGCGGAACGACAGTTTTGGTCCATGGGTTGAGTGCGTCACGATCGCTTAGCTCCGTCGTTCAAGCCAGGTCTGCAGCGGTTTGGATTGTGTCAAGTCGATTCGCACCAAGGCATCATGCGGGCACGATGCGACACACGCCGGTCCGCTCGGCTGGTTCTGACACATGTCGCACTTGGTCGCTTTTTGGATTGGTTTTCCGGTCTCGACATCCGCGTAGGGGCGACCTTTCGGATCAAAGACTTCGGCCATTCGAATGTTTTCATACGGGCAAGATCCCGCGCACGTGCCACAGCCCACACAGATCGAATCGTGAACACGAACCACACCGGTTTCTTGGTCACGCGAAATGGCGCCCGTCGGGCAACCGATCATGCAAACGGGGTCACTGCACTGCATGCACGCTTGGACGAACAACAGTTGCTCGTGCGAGATTCCCGTGCGAACGAATCTTGGGTTTCCGTCATGAGTCGCCGCGCACGCTTTGACGCAGTCGTCGCAACGGGTACACCGATTCAGGTCCACAACCATCGCTTGTGTGCCGTTGTTGATACGGTTCTGGACGATGAACTCTAACAGCCCTGTCGGTTGAAACTGTTGGCCTTCGGAACTGGGCAGATCCTTCCAATCAGGTTGTCCATGATCGGCCGATCGATCCGCGCTGCGCCGGTCGGAATTCTCTCGCTGTTCCGTTCGGCGATCATTGGCGTGGTGAACCGGATCGCTTCCGGATTTTTTGTGATTGACCTTGGGCATCAAGCGGGCCACCGATTCCGGTAACTCGCTACGACGAACGTGCGGCAAAATATCTTCCGCGAATACTTCGGCCGGAATCAGCAACGCATCCAAGAATCCGATCGCACGCAAAGATTGCGACAAGGGTTTGGGGGGAGTCGATTCGGGGCGCATCGCATTGAACGCGATCTCTTCCAACCCAAAAATGTGTCCCTTGCCTAAGTAGGCGATCGTTCGATTGGAAGCTCCAAACGCTTGGGATAGACGTCCAAAGCCGCTTCGAACGATGACCAGATCGGTCGGCATGCGACCCTCGGCCGCGACGATGGGTTCCGATTCGATTTGTTGGTGGACGGGAAGCTTGCGAGTGCGTTGATAGTCCGCGTTCCATTCCATGCGACCGAACGAATGCATCTGAGTCGACGCGGCGACACGATCCAAACTCGATTCGGGCAAGTAACGCAGCAGCGGTAGTTCTCGTAAATGGATTCGCAGCCAGTGTTCGCGATAGTGCGAGTCAAGCGTATCAGCGAATGTTTTGTCACGCCGCAGGATTTTCAACCCCTGCCATCGAATTTCAAGTAGGGTCGCTTCCGTTTCAGCGATCACGGTTGCCGTTCGCGGCGATCGATACATCGCGGCGACCTCACCGAACATTTCACCGGGGCCAAGCGAGACAGGCGTCTGCGACCCGGCGCGGTCGCGCCGCAGCACGGCGTCAAAGTCTTGTAAGAACAATGCTTGGCGATCATCAACTCGTCGGACCGACGATGTGCTATCGTCGATCGCATTCGAAATTGATACTTGTTCGGGGCTTCTCGATTCCGGCACGCGACTGCGGCGGAGGTACCCACGCAGCGCCTCGGTCCAAGAAAGCTTTTCGTTGGACGTCCGACCGAGTTGTTCGGGTAAGAGCGATCGCACCAAAACGGCGGTCGAACCTGCCAAGACCAAGAAGGCGCTGTTCCCGTAGTCGCCCTCGCGAACGATGATCTCGCCCGGTTCACAGCGATGCAGTCGCGTGTCGTTTCGCAGGATGCCTTCCAACGGAATTGATCGCGGAAACGATTTAGAACTCATGCTAGCGAAAGGTTCGCGCGAGCGCAGCCACAAGACGTCGGCATCGCTGATCGACGCGTCCATCGGCTCGCTCCATCGCTCGGGACGGCGCACTGCGATCGAATCTTCCATGGGAACCATCGTGGTTTAGTAAAGGAAAATGCGTTAAAACGTCAAGGCAGAAGCCATCGCCAAATTGGTATTCACGCCAGTTGGCGGATTCGCGAAGATTAGGCATACTGGGAAGAGTTTGGTTGCGGGCACCGACCAGGCATCTCATCTGAAGCCGTTTTGTCACAGAAAGGAATCTGCCTTGCGCCCGCACGACCAAAACCACCACTTCGTCCGACTCGTCATTGCATCGGTTTTTCTCTGTTTGAGTCTGAACGGCGCCTCTGCGGCACTGATTGCCGTGACCGGCGGACCGGATGTCAACTTTGATTCGTCGCTCTATCTGTTGGATCTCGATACCGGCACCTCGACCAAGATCGGCGATACCGGATTGAAGCACATTACGGCGATCGCGGCGCATCCCAAAACGGGAGCCTTGTTTGCCCATCGTAACGACAGAGCCAATGGTGTCGGCGAACTCTATCAACTCGATCCGGCGACGGCGGTCCCGACGTTCATCGGCATCACGGGGATCAGTTCACCCTCGATTTCCTTCGGTCCCGACGACAAACTTTATGGTTGGATGGAGCTTGGCAGCCAGAATGTTTTCAGCAGCGACGCCGACGATTTGGTGACGTTCAGTTTGAATGATGGCCATGTCACTCGCGTGGGCGAGTCTGGGATAAACACCAACCAAACCGGCATGGCGTTCGACCGAAACGGCAACTTGTTTGTCAAATCGGGCGACGCCGATGCCAGCAAGCCTGTGGAAGATCGGCTAGGTCACCTGTACCAAGTGAATCCCACAACGGGTGTTGGCGCATTGATCAATGTGTTGGACGCGAATCCGCACAACGGATTGGATTTCGACGCGGACAACCGAGCCTTCACGTTCAGCCGTGGAGACACTGGCACCCTGTTGCAGTCGATCAACTTTGCCAACGGCCAGGTGACGGACGAAAGACTGTTTTCAGTCCGCGGTATCACATCGATCGCGTTCGTGACTGCCGTACCGGAATCGAAATCGTACAGCTGGATGATGTTGGCTATTGCGATCGGCTGGGCCTACCGTCGCCGGCGTCGCTTGACCTGCCTCGGCTAGTGACAGGGATCGGAACTGCTTTTCAGTTCGATCCCCGCCAACGGTGCCTCCGGCGCACGTAGGGTTGCCCGTGTTATGCGTTTTCGAGACACCGATTGCCGCAAACCACTAGCGTCCGGTCGCACATCGTTAGTGTCTTGTTGGGGCATCGAAGTAGAATGGGGCAACGTTCCGTCTTGTCCGATATCTTCCCGCTCCGTCTGATTTCGAACCCCAACAATGCTTTTTTTCCCCTCCAGTACTTCTCGGCGATCCAAGGTTCCTGGGACTCTGTTGATCGTGCTTCTCCTTCACTTTCAGGGGCGTCTTTGTCAGGGCCAGGAAAACAAGCGTGGACTCGGTGCAAACGACAACTTTCTGATCAACTCGGTCAATGCGTCGTGGGGTTACGACTGGAGCATCTCCATCGACAGCGGCGGGCTCAATGGCGAGTTTGTCCCGATGGCCTGGAACGGGGCAAACGCGTCGGGCTGGACCAACCGTTTCAACCAAATCGATTCCAGCGGTGCCAAGTATGTGTTGGGGTTTAATGAGCCGGAGCTTGTCGATCAATCGAATATGACCGCGGCGAATGCCGTGGCCCAGTGGGCCAATCTCAGCGATCGGTATGGCTTTCCCGATTCCAATGGTCAACGGGCCGTCAAGTTGGTCAGTCCTGCGGTTTCGGACACCGGCGCCGCACGCGCCTGGCTAGCTGAGTTCATGGAGGGCGCCGAGCAAGCGGGCCACGTCGTCGATGAAATCGCGTTCCACTTCTACAGCGGTTCCAGTGCGAGTCCCCAGTCGGCCGCCAATCTGTTTTTAAGGCGAGTCGAGGAGTACCACGAAGCCTACAACCGCAACATCTGGATCACCGAATTTGGCGGCATCGACTACGGCAATAATTTCTCGGGTGACTACATGCAGCAGTGGAATCGCGACTTCCTTGACATTGTGCTGCCCGTCTTGGATTCACGCGATTACGTGACTCGCTACGCTTGGTGGAACCACAACAATGACACTCGGCTTGCCGTGAAGAATGCATACGGGTTGTTTCGGCCGACCAAAGTAGGCGATCCCTACGTTGGCACGTTAGAGACGGGCGATACGAAAGACTTGAATGGGTCGGGCGTTGGTTTGGAGATGCAATACTTGCGCGGCGGAAGCTTGGTCAACAATGGTGCCGACCTTGGCAATGGCGCGGTCGGCCGTCTTTATGCCGTACGCGACTACGACAGCATCGACACCGGGGCGGTGAATACGAACCTGATAACCAGCCAATTCGGTGGATCGAGCGATTGGGGGTTCAACAATTGGGGGTCGGTGACGGTCGACGAGTACGCTCGGCTGCAAAAAGTGGGCACGGGCACCGTAACGATGCGCAACATCGACATCTACAACGACGGTGAAATTCATTTGGCGGGCGGTGCGGCTAACGCCGGAACGCTAAATATCTCTGGGGCTGGTACGAACGCGCTGGGGACCGGGACCATTCGTTTGAGTTCGAATACAAGCTTGGTGTTGGGCGACGCGGCGGATACAGCCGGGTTCATATTGCCCTATGACATGATTTACAGCGGCGGCAGTGTGACGGTGGACGCGCCGGGCATTGTGTTGACCGGGGAAGGCACCATCACCAATCAAACGACTTTTTGGGTCAACGAAGATTTCACGATCGATGGTAATTTCGTTGGGAACCAGCCCGGTCTCGTCAAACGGGGCGCCGCAACCATGACGCTCAACGGCGACAACATGTACTTGGGATTCACTAACATCAACGACGGCACGCTGTCCATCAACGGTTTTCATGGTGGCAACGACATCCTGATAAACAACGGCGGAACGCTGGCAGGAACAGGGACCTTGGTTTCCGACATTGTCGCCCGAGATGGTGGCATCGTGACGCCCGGCAACGGTATCGGCACGCTGACCGCAGCGAATGCTGAATTCGCAGCCGGTTCGACCCTGAGCTTCGAACTGCTTTCGATCACCGAGTTTGACAAACTGGTGCTAAGCGGAACACTCGACATGTCGCCCGATGCGATCGTCGAACTGATTCTGGTTGACAGTTACCAGCCGTTGATCGGTGATACATTCAAACTGTTCGACTTCAACTCCATGGTCGGCAGTTTCGGATCCGTCGTAGCACCGACGTTGTCCCAAGGCGTCTGGGACTTCCGTGATCTAGGAACAACAGGGACGCTTCGAGTCGTGGCCGTTCCGGAACCCATGTCGTTAGGTTTTCTGCTAATCGGTTCGGTCGTCGTGGCGGGCGTATACAGACGCCGTCGTCGATGATGAAAGCGATGGCGTGACGGCTGTTTTCGCCACATTTTTAGTGCGACCACTGTTTCCCGTACGCTCCTTCGCGGCGATGTTTCGAATCTTTTCCTTGAAAATTTTGCGACTTCTCTCATGAAGTCGTATTCGTCGAGCCGATGCCAAACTGTTGCAAGATGCATTTTGTTTTTGGTTTCATGGACGAAGCTGGTTTCTTTCCATCCAGCTCCGAGTCCTTCGCTTGCGTAATATCACTCTTGGCGTCTTAATCGTCGCCGGCGGCACCCTTGCTGCGCTACCGTTTCGTCGGTACCAAGCCATTTCGGACGACCGTCAACGTCCCGGTGCGGCTAGCGGTCCGACCGAATCATCACTCGATTTGGCGCTACCTGAACAGGTCGCCCAAGGCGATTCGGGGCTTCATTTGCCTCTGCCTCAATCGTTGCCAGTCTGGCCGCGAACCGAGCGGCCCGAACCATTGCCGCGCGAAGTCAACGTGCCTCTGTCGTTCGACGATCTCTTGGTGCCGATCGATCAGCCTAATCCCATTCGCCAACGATTCGCGGCGACCACGGACGTGCATCGAGATGATGAGCGTCGGCTAAACGCGATCGCATTGGAGATGCCACCGGCGAGCGAGATTGCGCCCGAGGTGCAGGAAGAACTGCGCCGTCGACTCGATTTCGCGACTCCGAAAAAGTTCGAAAACATCGCACCAAAATCGGTCGCTGGTGCCGCACAAGGTTCGCTTGCCAGCGCTCCGTGGACGGCATCGCCGCCGGACCGATTGCCCAAGCCTTCGCCGACGACCGACGCGCGGCACTGGATTCGCCAACCGTAATCGATGTTAATGCAGTCAACGCAATCGTCGCTAAAAAACGTTCGCTACTTTCGCCGGCCGACAAAGAATGTCGCGGCGAAAGTGAGAATCGTTAGCGGCAAGACGCCATAGGTAACGATCGGTCCGAGTGATCCGATCAACGGTGACGCTGTTGCGGCCAAAACGATGATGGCGGAGTAGGCGACATAGTAGACCAGCAACATTCCGCCCTCCCATCGACGGACCAAGTGGCCGGTGGCAAAGACGGGAAAGCAGATCAGGGCGACGGCCACCATGATCGGGATATCAAACTCGATCGCCGTCGGATCCACGGGAATGGGCTTGGGTGAAACCAAGGATGTCAAACTGAGGACACATAGAATATTGAAAAGATTGCTGCCAACGACATTGCCCACGGCGATGTCGCGTTGACCGCGATAGCTGGCAACGACCGACGTCACCATTTCGGGTAACGAAGTGCCGATGGCAACAACGGTCAACCCGATCACCAATTGGCTAACACCCAACGCCACGGCGACTTTGGTCGCACCGTTGACCAGCAGGTTGGATCCGACACCTAGCAAGATCAATCCGCTGATCAAGAATGCGACTTGGATCAGCAGATCTTTCTTCGACGTGATTGAGCTGCTGTATTCTTCGAATTCGCTTTGAACCAATTTGTTTTCTTTGCGGCTGGCGATGACGCTATGCACGATGTACGCCAACAATGACGCGAACATGACGGCGCCTTCCCAGCGAACGAGAGCGCCGTCGGCCGCCATCCACCAAACTGCCAGCGACGCGGCGATCATCAATGGCACGTCTTTGCGAATCAATTGACTCGAAACGACAAGCGGCGCAACCATCGCGGCGACGCCCAAAATCAATAGCACGTTGATGATGTTGCTGCCAACCACGTTCCCGATCGCGACGTCGCCGTTGCCTGAGAGCGATGCTTGCAGGCTGACGCCCAATTCCGGGGCACTGGTCCCGAACGCGACCACTGTCAAGCCAATCACGAGCGGTGAAATCTTGAACGCTGCGGCCAACGACGCCGCGCCGCGAACTAGCAACTCGCCTCCGACAACCAACAGAACCAATCCGGCAACGATGCTAAGGGCAACCAACATGATCTCGATGAATGAAAGGGCGGAAACGCGTGCAAAGTGTCTCGACCCAACAACCTACCAGACCTAGCCGATTTGCTCGATAGTCGGGAATCCGGCTATCGGGACACGTCCAATCGGCCCATCCGTTCAAACCACTTCCCCGCGGGCGTATCTAGCAGTTCCATGCAGCGATCATGCTGCAGTAGACTTCGGATTGACCTTTTGCGATTTCCACTGACGATTCGAGCAGCCCATTGGATTCCCAGCACCACGACGCGGCCGCCATCCACGTTGATCGCAATCGACAGTCGCGTGCAGGCTGGGATTCGTTTTCCGAGCATCGGGCGCGGACCACGGCTTTGATCGAGGCGGTGGGGCGGCGACTTGAATCACGCACGGGTTCTGGCGTGGAACGTCTGGTCTTGCTGGGGGTCGGCAATGGCAACGATGTGGACCTTCCAACACTTGTCCCGCTTTTTCGATCTACGACTTTGGTGGACGTTGACGCCGAAGCGATCGCCCATTGCCGGTCGGGGTTGCCGGCCGGCATCAAAGAGTCTCTGGATCCCAACGTGTTGGCCGACTTGACGGGAATGCTGGGGCGAATGCCAAAGGGGGATTGGGACGCCATCGATTGGAATGCATGGCTGATTGACGCGGCCAACCCGCCGCACGCGTCGGCCCCGCAGGGCGACGTCGTGGTTTCAACGTGCTTGATCAGTCAATTGATCGACACTGTGATCCAGTGGTTGCCGCCCGACCACGATCGATTCGCCGACGCGATCTTGGCGGTGCGAGACGGCCACTTGCGTCTGTTAGCGGGGCTGGCCAAGGCCGGCGGCACGTCGGTGTTGATCACCGATGTCGTGTCTTCCGATACGTTGCCGGAGTTGGCAGACGCCTGCGACGACCGCTTACCAACGTTGGTCCGAGACTCCGTCGCGTCGAGGAACTTTTTCACGGGCTTGAATCCGGCCGTTTTGATGCAACGACTTGCTGCTGCCGCGCACCCGTCATCACCTTCAACGGCGATCCATGGACCGTGGCGTTGGCGGTTGGGGCCTCGCACGTTCGCCGTGATCGGGATCACGATGGAGACGAAATCAGCGGACGGAGATAGCGATTGATCATTGGTGATAGAATACCGCCCTTTCAGCCCAACTTTCTTTGAACATGACACCGATGTCCTCGCTTCTTCCCATCATTGACGCCGGATTGCCGACCGGCCTCGTCGAACCGTTCGGCCAACGCATGGATCGCAACGACCGACCTTTGTCGCGACATTCGATCATCGAACTACAGATCAATCTGGGCAAACTGTGCAACCAAACTTGCACCCATTGCCACGTGGAAGCTGGGCCGACCAAGAAACGCGAAAACATGGATTCACGGACGGCGACGCGCATCATCGAACTTGCCCAGCTCTGTGAATCGATTCGCACGGTGGATCTGACGGGTGGTGCACCCGAAATGAACGCCAATTTTCAAGAAATGGTGAGTGAGTTCCGAAGTCGTGGATTGCGTGTGATCGACCGCTGCAACTTGACGATTCTGTCAGAGCCCGGCTACGAATGGGTTGCCGGATTTTTGGCAGACAATGGCGTCGACGTCGTTGCTTCGCTGCCCTGCTATTTGGAGGATAACGTTGACGGACAACGTGGAAATGGCGTGTTCACACGCAGCATCGACGGGCTGCAAAAACTGAATCGACTGGGCTACGGGAGCGGCGATCCGCAGCGGAAACTGGACCTGGTTTTCAATCCGACGGGGCCGTCGCTGCCGCCCGATCAGTCAACGTTGGAAGTCGACTACAAACGCGAATTGAAGTCGCGGTATGCGATCGAATTTGACCATCTGCTATGCATCACAAACATTCCAATCAAACGATATGCGACGTACTTGAATAGACGAGGAAAACTCGACGACTATATGCGACTATTGGCGGACAACTTCAATCCCGTCGCTGCTGGAAATGTGATGTGCCGTTCGCTGGTTTCGATCGGATGGGATGGCGCCATTTTCGATTGTGACTTCAATCAAATGTTGAACATGCCGATCGGCGGAAAAACGCCGACGACGGTTTGGGATATCGACACGCTCGATACGTTCAAGCGGCAAACGATTTCTGTCGCTGATCACTGCTACGGATGCACGGCGGGCGCGGGCAGCAGTTGCAGCGGTGCCGTAACGAAGTAGGCCGATTGCGAATCTCTATCGCGACCCGATCGAGTTTCAATGTCGTATTAAGACTACAGCGGCGCCGGTAAGTCGCGACGTTCAAAGTGATAGATCGCGATGGCGTAAAAGAGGAGTCCCAGTCCGATCAGGATCATCGGATACACCAACGGCGGCAATGCGCCGCCGGGCACTGCGTCGGTCAATCCCCACGGTGCGGCCAGCCCGTCGCTTGCCACGATCGAAGTCATCTTTTGCGGTTTGTAGCAACTGAAGAACGACATCGACAACAACCAATCCAGTGACTCGGCCGCTTTGCCCAAACCGAACATCACCAACTGGACAACGTAGACCCCGACTACTGCGCCGACGGTCCGCCAACGGTACCGGTCGAACGCACTGAACATCGTCGCCAGGCCCAGCAGAAAGAACCCGAACGCAAACAAGTGAAACGTCGAAGCCGCGAACATTTCGACGTCAACACGCTCGCTTAGAGGGAGCGTTTGCATTTCAGGTTGGTCGACCGAAAGTGGGAGGTCGAAATTAAAAATGGGGATACGGACGGTTGGCGGCGGAACGGACTCGTTCACCGTCGTCAACATCACGCCGACTGCGATGCCAGCCCAAACCAACAAGCAAAGTAGCGTCAGCCCGACGACCGAGACGGTTGCGTGAGAAAGCAACAATGTGCGGCGACGGATCGGTTGGGCGAGCAGCATTTCAAGCGTGCCACGTCCTAGTTCACCGCTGACCACATCGCTGCCACGGGAGATGCACCAGATCACCGTGCACAATATGACGATCGGTTCGTCATAGGTCATCCCGACGCGGCCGGGGTAGGTAAACAGAGCGTCGAATTCCACAGGCGCGTATTTTTCAAAATCGCGAAACTGTTCCAAAATGGTCGTGAACTGGCCCATGTCCAACAAACACACGACCCACACACGTATCCATGCAAACGCGAACAGCGCCAATCCGCAGGCGGCGAACAGCAAGATCGATTGCCCGACGTACTTGCGAACCAAAATTCGATTGATCAAAGCACAACCTCGACGCCCATGTGGACCGAGTCGTAGACGGCCCGCAAACCGAGCGGTTCGATTCGGACTCCCGATAGATTCAGCGAATCGATCCAGCCCAGGATCGGCGACAAGTCACCATCGGTATCGATGCAAAGCAGCTTTTGGTTGCCGCGATCGATCGAGCCGACACGTACTCGATCGGCCAAACCTTGTGGCACCTCGAATCTATCCTCGGTGCTCTTCGCCGTCACACGATGACGCTGAAACAGGTCCGCCATTTTTAGCTCGCGTACCAGACGTCCCCTGCGAAGAAATGCCACGCGATCGCAAGTTTCTTCGATCTCGCTCAAGACGTGAGACGAAAACATGACCGTGCGACCGCGGCTTCTCGATTCCACCACCAAATCCAAAACTGCCGCGCGAACGGTCGGATCCAGGTTCGCGGTCGGTTCATCCAGAATCAAAAGCGGCGTCTCCAGCCCTAGCACAACGGCCAACGCCAATTTTTGCCGCATCCCCGTGGACATGAACGCGACACGCGTTTTCGTATTCAGTTCCAATCGTTCGGCGACGGCGAGGCTGCGTTCAAGATCGCCCGCGGGATGCATTTCCGCGAAGAACTGCAGCACGCCGTGTCCTCGCATGTGTCTTGGCAATCTGGCGTCGCCCGGCAAGTACGCGACGCGCTGGCGAAGTCCCACCCCGTCCACCATCGGATCCAGCCCGTCGACTTCGCAACGCCCTAATGTTGGATGCAGGAAGCCCAGCAGCGACCGAATCAACGTCGTTTTCCCCGCTCCATTAGGGCCCAATAGACCAAAGATTTCACCCCGTTCGACGCAAACGGAACAGTCCGCCAAGGCCTCGAAGTCCCCGTATCGCTTGGTCAGCCCGAAAGTCTCTACGATATTGGCATCACCGACCGTCGTCGAAGCAGCGTTCGCCCCCGTTTGGGGCGAAGCGATTGACGATAGACTTTGCGGAAAGTTCAACCTAAGACCTTTTCGAGACGTTGCCGTACATTGTGTAGGCCCGTCAACACGCCAAGCCTCTTTCATCTTACCACTTCCCTCCTACGAAAAACCGCTCAATCAGACATGGACGCAACCGAAGACAATTTGCCCGCTGGTTTCCGTTTCGCGGGTGTCACCTGTGGCATTAAAGCGAGTGGGAAAAGCGATCTGTCGTTGATCGTGACGGATCACCCCGTCACCGCCGCAGGCGTTTACACCAAAAACCAAATCGTTGCCGCGCCCGTGACGCTTTGTCGAAGCCGCACGCCCACCAACAAGCTGCGGGCCGTCGTCACCAATAGCGGAAATGCGAACGCGTGTACCGGCGATCAAGGAATGGCCGACGCGCGATCAATGTGCGACGAAGTCGCCAAGCGAATCGGATGCGATCCCGAAGCCGTCTTGGTGATGAGCACCGGAGTGATCGGACGCCCGTTGCCGATGGAAAAGATCACCGCGGGCATCGATATGGCCAGCAAAGAACTCGCGTCCGATCCACCGGCGTTTGTTCGAGCAGCCGAAGCCATTCGCACGACCGACGCCGAACGCAAGACGGTCACTCGGGCGATCCAGATCGGTCAGCGGACGATCAAGTTTGCCGCGATGGCAAAGGGCGCCGGCATGATCGCGCCCAACATGGCCACGATGTTAGCCGTGATGATGACCGATGCACCGCTGTCGGCCGAATCAATCAAGGACGTTTTGACCGAGGCCGCGGATTGCAGTTTCAATCGCGTCAGCGTCGATGGTCACACCAGCACCAACGATTCGCTTTTGTTGTTGGCCAGTGGACAGGGTGACCCGCTTGTTGGCGATGAACTGTTGCAGTTTCAATCGCACATCAACGAGGTTGCCATCGCGCTTGCCAAACAACTGGTCGAAGACGGCGAGGGCGCGGTTCATACGATGTGGATCCAGGTGCGCGGTGCCGCCAATACCGACGCCGCAGCAACGATCGCGAAAACGATCGCCGCCAGCCCCCTTGTGAAGACTGCGATCACCGGTGGCGATCCGAACTGGGGACGCATCGTTTCCGCCGCCGGTTACTCGGACGCCAAAATCGAACCGACCAAAACCAGCTTGAAGATCTGCGGCGAAGAAATCTATCGCGGCGGCACTCCGATCCCGTTCGACGCGAAATCATTGAGCGCGAAGATGCGGGCCAACAAAGAAGTGCCGATCGAATTGACGGTCGGTGAAGGTGCCGGGGCGGCGGATTACTGGTCCAGCGATCTGACGTGCGACTACGTGCGGTTCAACTCGGAATACACGACTTGATCCTTCGGCCGCGATCGAAAAACATCGCCATCGAAGCGGGCATCATCCAAGCTTGGAGATGCCGGCATCCGGTTTGACCATGCGAAGCATTCGCTTGAGCGGTCCCTTCATTGGAAACTGCTTCACCACCGATGTCGCGGTCAATCGGATTGCCCGTAAGTTGCGATAAACGGTCGATCCCGTCACGCAACCGTGGGCGACGGTTGTGATCGTATCCGTCTGTTTTCGCTTGTAAGGTTGTTCGCCGTAACCCATGTCGATGCATCGGATACCGTGTCGATCGGCCTTGCGAACGATTTCTTTGAACAAGGCTGTGCCTGGCGAGTAGCGAGAGTACTCGACGGCGTACGTTGGGAACCAGTAGTGCAACAGATCGTTTTCGATCATGCCGTAGTGGGCCGCCACAACGGTATCGCCGGCACGCAGTACCGATAACAACCCGCGGGTCGGTTCATCTGCACCGAAACCACGGTGCAGTTGACGCATCATCTCACGAGTCCAATCGGGCATGAACAGATCGAGGATGTTGGTGCGCCGATACTGGGCACGCTTCCAATCGATCGTTTGCGACAACAGGTCTGAATCGCGGCAGTCAATTTCGACGCTAAGCGGACCCAGCTCGCGTGCCATCTTGCGAGTCTTTTGCTCTTGGCGACGGATGGTCGAATGCTCACGCTCAAGATCTACAAGAAATGCAGACGAGTTTGATCCGATTTGTGCGTTAAACGACTGTGTGTAACCTTGAAACGAATCCGTCGGCACGTGACTTATTGAACCGACCAACGCGTGAAAGTCGTAGGCTTTGACATCGCACTGCTTCAACAGCCACGACCAATCCAATCTGGTGCCCGGGTGCATCAAGACGTTGTGGGCGTCGTTGAAGTATCGTCCGGCAGGCCATGCGACTCTGCCGATCCGATGAAAGGGTAGGAAGCCGACGATCGTATTGTTTTGTCGCATGACGGCAACCAATACATCGCCGCGGGAGGCCTGGACGGCGTCAAAAAATGCCAACGAGAAAAATGGCGTCTTGAACTCAGGCTGCGTCGCACGCAATTTTTCCCACCGGGACCTCGCGACGGGCTCCAATCCGCTCCACGGAATGACCTCGACACGGTCGATCTGTGCAGCCGTCTCGGCGCAATCGGCCAAACACGAAGCGGGCAGTCGATGGGGAGTCGCGACACTCACGTTTGACAATGACTACTCGAGAGGTGACGGGGAAACGAAAGGCCGCCAGCACGGCAACATTGAACCCTATTCTAATTTGCCCCCTCGACGTGGACAGTTTTTTTTTGCGATTATTCCCGTCGCCTACGCTGCTTCGTCGAACAAACCACCGCCCGCTTTGGAAGGACGTTCGGTGTCGTTGATCGCCCGATAGGTTTGCAATCGCGACGCGCCGGACAGAATTCCCACCAAATTCGTCGTTAAATCGGCCAGATGGTACTGGCAAACGAACAGCGAGACGGCCCGTGTATGCGTTTTTTGGATGGTTCCCGCCAAGTCCCGGCAGCGACTTGCCAAGCGAGCGTCTTCGATTCTCAGGCTTCCAGCGAGCTTCTCGGTCAATGTCAGGCCGCTTGGTGGAGCGTCGGCGTCGCGTAGCAGGTCCTCTCGCTCGGCGATCTTGGTTTCCAGATCCGCCAAGGCGTCTTTTAGCTGTCGCGTCGATTCGGAAACGTCATCCGTCTGGACGCCGATCGTGCGAACTCGGGTTTCGTCCAGAATCAAGTCAATGATTTCGGCCGTTTGTTCCAGTTCGTTCAGGTACGTTTCGACTCGGTTGGTCCAATCCATCATGATCTCCGTTGCATGTTAAAGAGATCAAACATCGGATCGGCGATCGAGTGCGCCGACGACTTGGTCAAGTCTTCCACGATGTGTTGGTCCATTTGTTCCTGGAACACTTCTTCGGTTCGCCCGCCGTGCATGTAGGCCGGTTTGCCGACCGTCTTTCGCATCGACGTCAGCATGCTGCCGAACAAAGTCTGGCCGACGAAGTCGGTAAACGCTTCCCGCAACTCGGACGGTTCGCCCGACAAATCGGGTGCCGATGCAGCGGGTTGCATCGACGATAATGGTGCCGACGAAAGCGATGGCATCGATGATGGTCCGACCGAGCGAAGGTCCATGGTGCTTTTCCTAAATCCGATTTTGAAGGGCGGCGAGTGTTGTCTGCTACTGGAAAACCACTTCGCCGTACAAGTCACCTTTTCGTTTCAGTGTCTTGATGATTGCGATCAGGTCCTCGGCGGGTACGTCGAGCGCGTTGAGCGCGTCGGCCAAACTCTTTAGCTTCGCGTTGGCCGGAACATCGTTGGCGTCACCGACTTGGACAAACCCGCCACTGCCGCCCGCTTCGATCCGCAGACTGCGGTGGGTTACCAAGACGGGGGCGATCTCTACGTCCTTTCCTATCACCACCACGCCATCGCGTTCGTTGATCACGACGCGAGACGAATGACCCGCGATTTGAATGGTCGTGCTGAGCAGAAACGAAATGAATTTGATGGGGTTCTCGCGATACAAATCTGGGATCGAAACTTCGATGTGCAGTTGATCGATCGCGCGAGCGCGTGTTTGCGTGGACCGTCCCGAGGCATCCGCCGGATCGCCAAGTGTCAGCGATGACAGGCTGTTGATTTCGTCTTCGATCCTTTGGGCGGTGTCAAAGCTGGCAAAGTCTTTTTCAAGGACCAGCGTGATCTTGCCGTCCTGTTGAAAGCTGGCGGTAACAGCGGCCTCCATCTTCGCGCCACCCTGGACGATCGCCGCTGTTGCCGGCCCGTCAAGCGAAACGCTCAGTCGTCCTTGGGCCATCGCGTAGACCGTTGGGTTGTCCGCTCGCGGACCTAACATGGGCGTCAGCATCAGCGTCCCGCCCGCCAAGCTCTTTGCATTGATCGCATTGACGGTCACGTCGACAAGGTCACCCGGTTGGGCACCGACATTGCTAAGTTTCGCGGTAACAAACACCATGGCGACGTTGCGTGCTTCGGAAACATCTTCCAGGTCCAAGTTGCCGGTGCGATCGATGCCCATTGGCCCGCCCATCAGTTGCATCATCCGGGCAAGAGCTCGCGCCGTTGGCGCGGCATCGGAATCACCGGTGCCACGCAAACCGACGACCAAACCCAAGCCTTGAAGGGTGTTGGTTTCTTGGCCTTTGACGCGGCATATATCGCCCAGTTTTAGTCCCGCGCCTTCACACATTCGGCTTGCCATTGCCAAGCCGATCGCGAACAACGCGCAACGGACGATCGAAGAGTTGATCATGTATCGATTCCTTAAAACGGTTTGACGCGGTCGATCCAACGGGCCAACCAGCCTCGCTTGTAACCGTCTCGCAGATGACCTTGGTCTTCTTTGCGAATTTCCAAGTCGATCAGATCTTTGCTAAGCACCACATTGTCCGGTGCAATATCCTGCGCGCGGCAAACGCCGGTCAGCGACGTTTCCCAAAGGTTATCATTGTTTCGAATCGCTTTGCGGGCTTCAAGAACCAGCAAGCCGTTTGGTCGAATGTCGACCACCGTCGCGGCGATGTTGAACGTCATCGATTCGCGGGATTGGATCGACGATTGGGCGCGGTAGTTGGTGTTTGATTCGGTGGCAATGGTCGGGTCGCCGTTGCCCTGTGGGTCGGGGCGAAGTCGAAAGTTTGAAAGCTTGATCCAATCGGTAAGGATTGCCTCGTAAAGCGTTTGCTTGCGTTGATTGGCGGCGCCATCGGCCATCACGCGTGTCAATTCGTCGACACGAATGGTGACCACGTCGTTCTTTTGGAAAACTCGAACAGGTGGCGCGGGTTGAAAGGTCCAACTGGCACGGTCGATCATCACCAGCGGACGCTCGCTGTACGATCCGGGCATCCGTTCGCCAGCCGAGTATTGTCGAGGGGCGGTTTCTCGTGTCGAAGCATCGCCGGGATTCGTTGGTGCGGGCGCCAACGGGTTCGCATTCAGTTCTCCCATCGCGGTAATCGATGGCGGACCGCCGGCTGGGCGAGGCAACATGGCAGCGGGCGGCATCGGTGCGTGCATCAGCGAACTGTTTTGCGCCGCAGCGGGTTGGGACATCGCGAGCGAAGCAAATGCCGCCACGGCTATCCATGCCAACACAATGCGTTTTCGGAAGATTCGTTCGTTCATCGAAGAGATTCTTACGGGGTCCATGGAATTAGCGTAGAACCGGGGCTCGCGTCGTGATTTCAACCACGCCGTGACGGGCAACTCTTGCGATCAATCGTTTGCGTGGATTGAGTGTTTCGATTTCAATCAACTCGGCTTCAGAGCCATCACCGAGTGCCTTGCCGTTGGTCGTGACACTGACACCACCGCCGACGACACGTACTTCGATCAAATCGCCACGATGAATCAGGATGGGTGATCCAAAATCACCGTGCATGATTGCTTGGCCGACTCGCAAATTGCTGCGCACTTCTTGACCGATCAACGTTTCCATTTCGGAAATCGCGTTGGGGTCAATCTTGTCCGACGCGAAGGGACGCAGTTCGATATCGGCCGCTTCGATGCGGTGACCGCGGCCAAGGCTGCGCGTCGGGACCGGGATTTGTGGGTGTTGCGTCAACAGTACTTCGACTTCGACTTCGATCGGGCCAGATACAGAGCGCGCCGTGACCGCGAAACGACACGGGCCCGATTCGATCGGGGACCGCGGTTCAAGATCAGCGACTCCGCTCAGATATCGCAACTGTGCAAAGGCAGACTGATCGGCGGGAATCGTCACTTCGTAACGTTCGATGACGTCGGGATGAAATTGCTTCATCGCGATCTCGATCCAGTGGATGACTCGCTTGGCGTCGATCGTGGACAACGCCGGGCCGGCGGGTACCGATTCCGATTCGTAGTTCACCGTTCGGATTGCATCGTTTTGAGTGGCAGACTGACTTGCAGTTGCTTTTCTATAAACGACTTGAATTTCAGAGGGGCCGTGCCAGTCGATCGATCGCGGCGTTGCTTCGGCCGCCAAGATCGCTTTGCCCAATCGCTCGCGGCGAATGGTCATCGTTTCACCGCTGACGGGGACCAAGCCGATTGCGGCCCGGCGAAGCCGTTGCCAGCCCGCTTGATGAGGATCCAGGGGTTCGACAATATCGCCCAGTCGCACGATCGGTGAAGTCACCGTAACGGGTGAGACGGTGCGAAATGCCCAATGGGTTTTGGAATCGATGGTAGCGTCGAATGTCCCCGAGCGTTCCTGCGCATCGGCGAACGACACGAAAATTATCGAGGTAGCGAGCATCAGGAAACGCAGTCGGCAAAGCATGAAAGACGATCGATGAAAGGTTAGTAGCGTTTCAGGTTGGTGATGGTCTGCATCAATTGGTCGCCGGCTTGAACGGCTTGGCTGTTCAGCTCAAACGCCCGTTGGGTGGTGATCAAGTCGATCAGTTCTTGAACGGGTTGGACGTTGGAAGCTTCCAAGTTGCCTTGGCGAAGCGTTCCCAGTCCCTGGTCGCCGGGGTTTGCCAGTTGTTCCTGCCCCGATGCGTCGGTTTGCAAGTACATGTTTTCGCCGACCTTCAACAAACCGTCCGGGTTGATGAATTGTGCGAGTTGTAGCTGACCTTGGTTCGCCAGTTCGACTTGTCCGGGCACGCGCGTCATGACTTCGCCGTTGGCATTGATTTGTATCGCAGTCGCGTCTTGCGGGATCGTGATCGGCGGATCAACCAGTCGCCCGATTTGAGCCGAACCGATGACGAGTTGGCCGTTCGCGTTGATGTCCAAGTTTCCCGCGCGGGTGTACATCGTTTGCTGGCTAGACGGATCGAGCACGCGAAGGAATCCCTTGCCTTGGATCGCGATATCGAGTTCGCGGCCGGTTTGCTGCAGTGTGCCTTGGCTGTGGTCGGTCTGCGTGCTAGTAACCCGCACACCCAGCCCGACTTGCGTGCCGACCGCCGTTGGCGTTTGGCTGGCGTCTTGAACACCGGGGTAGACTTCTGTTCGGTATAGTAGGTCTTCAAAGTTGGCGCGGTCTTTTTTGAAACCGGTTGTGTTGATGTTGGCCAAGTTGTTGGCGATCACGTCCAACTTGGTTTCCATCGCCTCCATGCCGGTGGCGGCTGTGTATAGAGTTTGAACACTCATGGCAATTTACTTTCCGTTTTCAGGTTTCAGACTTTGTCGCTACGCTTGCAAGACTCTTGAAATCAACGAACCCATGACTGAGTCCTGGTTTTGGATCATCTTCACGTTGGCTTCGTACACTCGCGAAGTCTCGATCAGCTCCATCATCGCGCCGGTGGGGCTGACCGCAGATTGTTCCAGCATCCCTGCTACTACTTGCCGATCGCCGCCGCCGACAAGGTCAAACGGTGCCAGCGGTTTGAACTGGTTGCCGCCCAGGTGTGACACGTCGCCCATGCTCTTGGGTTTGGCGACCATCAATTCCCACGTCGTGCCTGCTTGTCGAATGCGTCCACCGGCGGCGACTTCGACGGGCACACCCGGTTGAATTTGGATTGGCGATCCGTCGGTCGCGAGCACTTGCTCGCCCGACGTGTTGATCATTTGTCCCCGTGAATCGAACAGAAAGTCTCCCGCACGCGTCAGCAACTGTTCATCGCCACGCTTGAGGACAAAGAACGACTCTTCGTCGTTGATCGCAAAGTCCAGATCCCGTCCCGTCTTTTTCATCGGGCCGACCGCGAACTGGGTGGCGGATGGTTGAATCGTGACGCCACCACCGATGTCGTCGGCGCCGCCCAAACCGGGGGCGACTTGCCCGCCTTCGATCATTTCGGAGAACCGTGCCTGCAGAACAGTCTCTTCTGGTTTGAAGCCAGTGGTTGCGACGTTAGCCAGGTTGTTGCTAAGCACCTGCATGCGGTGGCTTTGAGCGTGCGCGCCGGCGGCTGATAGATAAACGCCATAGGGCATGGGGACTGCCTCGAAGGGTGCACGTGGTCAAAATCGAAACTTGAACCTTTTGGCTAACAATTTTCGTATTCACTGCACAAGGCCATTCGTGATCGGGTCGCTTTGTCCACTTGAAGGAAACAACGAAAAAAGCCGGCTTGGAAACCAAGCCGGCTCGTGAAACTCATCAAATCAAAGGTGCAAGTGGTTGAATCGGAGCGATCAGTTTCCGATACCGCCACCACCACCAAGACCGCCACCGCCACCGAGGCCACCGGCAGCACCACCGCCACCGCCGTCTTCGCCCGTCACAAAGTTGAACGTCGAGACGTCACCGACTTGCGAGAAGAACGGGACCGGCGAGATTCGAACGTAGCGTCGATCGGCCGAAATGATGGCCAAACCGGAAACCGATGCACCTTCGGGCAAGACCGTCAATTCGGGTCGGAAGCCGACCGCACCGCGTCGATTGAACGGGTTCTGTCCTCCAATGCCACCGCCACCTGTGAGGTTTTGGATATCATTGAACAAATCGGTCAACACTTGGCCGCTGTTACCGCCGCCGACGCCTTGCCCAAGCACTTCATTTTGGACCTTGCGTTGAACGTCGCGCAGGTTCGCCAATTGTGCTTCACCGACTTCTTCGGCTCGCTTGCCCTCTTTGACTTCGAAAATGACCAATGCGTCTTTCTCGGTCAACGGAACTTCTTGGCGAATAAAACGTTGCGAAGGGCGACCGACATCGGTCAACAATTCGACCGAGACTTTGCCTGTTGAAACATTGCCCCAAACTCGGCGAACCAGCAATCGATATTGGCCCGAGAAGCCTTGGGGACACAGATAGGTTTCGGAAACGGTGCCGGCTTCATCGCTTGCACTGCCTGGGAAAGCATCGCCGACGAGTGTTCCACCGCCAGCCGTTGAACGATTTTCGAGCGAACAAACGGTGCCCGATGGTTCTTCAACAGCCAAATCGATGTCGGCATCTCCCGTCCATGACACTCGCACGATCACGTCGTGTGACGCGGCCGCTTGCAACGAGTCGTTGAACTTCGCGGCCAAGTCCGATTGGCCGTCTTCTAGCAATTCGGCGTGAGTGGCGCGAGCAACCAAACGAGCTTCTTCGACAACGGCGTCGAAGGTCTCGGGCCATGCTTGACCGAGAATGCCTTCACACGCCCACATTTTTCCTTCGATGTCGCCCGATTGGCGTGCCAGTCGCAGTCCCATCACATACGTTTCGCGTCGATAAGGATCGATCACCGAAACATCTTTGCACAATCGCAATGCAGCAGCCGACGAACCGAGTTCTTCCAAACGCCCGGCAACGTGCAATACGTCTTCGGGGGTTTCGGCAAAGTCAACGGCCGACAACAGGGCGCGTTCGATGTCTTCGATTGGTGCCGATGTTGCTTTCAGTGCGATGGCGTAGGCTTGGTACATCCAAGGTTGAACGTGGCCCGCTCGCATCGCTGCGGCGATCACGTCACGAGCCACGGCGAACTGTTCCACGGCCGCATCGTTGTCGCCTTTGGATTGCAATCGGCTAGCTTTGGCCGAATGAAATGCCACGGTCGAACGGATGCGTTGATCCAGTACGGTCAAATCCTTGGCACCTTGGATCGTTTGCGATGCAAAGTACTGGTCCCAAGCTTCGTCGCGCGATTGGCCGTCGGCGACCTTCAATTGAATGGCGCCGATGGACGAGTCGTTTTTTGCAATCGGCTTTGCCGCTGCGTCAGACTTTGATCCAGCCTTGGATTCGGTCTTGGCATCGGTCGTCGGTTTGGATGTCGACGACTTGGATCCGAGCGAGACGTCGTCGGGAACGGCAAACATACCGCCGCCGCCACCGCCGCCCATTCCGCCGCCGCCCATGCCGCCGCCGCCCATACCACCGCCGCCACCGCCCATGCCACCACCGCCGCCGCCCATGCCGCCACCACCGCCGCCCATGCCGCCGCCGCCACCCAGTTGGATGATTGGCACGACCAAGTCACCGACCGGATAGACCTTGTTGATCAAGTTCTGTTCGGCGGATTCGATGGTGGTGATTTGCATGACTTCGTCTTTGATGACGTACGTCAGTTCCAGGTCTCGCAACATCAATCGAAGGAACGATCGCAGCGAGACATTCTTCAGCGACAGGTTGACCGGTTCTTCGGCCGACAAACCGATTTCTTCAAGAGCACGGTTTTCGACCACGATCGGGATGTCGTGGGCTCGGCTCAATTCGGCGATCGCATCATTCAAAGGCATGTCGACGAATGCTTGTGTGGTTTCGTCGCTGAGTGCGGCTTGGATACGACGTTCGGTTTCGTTGTCACCGACCAATTCGATGGCACCGTAACGTTCCAAACGACGACGGCTCATGCGTTGCCAGACATCGGCATCGGGGTAAACGATTGGGGGTTCGTCAACGAAGGGGATATTACTTTTCAGAACCAACGAGAACGCGTCGACAAAGTTTCGTTCTCGCATTTCGCGGTAACGACGGTCGCGGTCATAGACCTGCAAGCTGAGCGGTTCATCGGTAAAGTGACGACCGGCGACCGAGTCGCGAGTGATCGTGTCACCGGCGATTTCGGCGAACTCGAGCGTGATCGCACCGTCGGCTTCGTCATAGCGACCTTCGTCGATCAACGCGTTCATTTGGTCCGACAAAGTCTTTAGGGTGGCTTCACGTCGGAACGTATCGGCCAGCATCCGTTCGGAACTGTTGGCAGCCGACACGATTTGTTCCAGGTTGCGTTGGCTTTCGCTGTACTCGGCTTCACGTCGGCTTGCGATTTGGATCGCTGAACGCACTTGTGACAACAGTTCGCGACGCAATTGCGGGTCGATGTCTGGCGTGGTTTCAACGTTAGCAAGCAAGCTCTTCAGCGATCCGGCCACATTGGTCGGGTCGGTACGCATTCGCTTTTCTGCTTCGCGGAGTGCCGCACGGACGTTCGATCGCAAGCGACCGTCATTGGCCGCCCGTTCGCTGCGAACACGGTCCAGCAATTCGCCGCCGGCTTCCATCAATTCGTCGTCACCAACCGGTGTGCCGAACGTCGAAAAATCATCGAATCTGCCGGCGCGAGGTTGGATCACTTGGGGGGCGACCGCTGCGGGTGGCGGAGCCATCGTTGCCGGTGCGGGCGCTGCTGGTGCCATCGGTGCGACGGGCGCAGCAGGTTCAGCACCAAATCCGGCGTCACCGCCAAAGGGATCTGCATCACCCGGTGCGGCGCCGAACGGGTCGTCCATCGCTGCGGGTGGTGCCGGAGCCGCCGGAGCAGCAGCGTCGCCGCCGCCACCGAAAATGTCATCGAAACCGCCATCGTTTTGCATCACAAGACGGTTGCCAGCGGCTTTCTCAAGAGTCGCGGCCGCTGCGTTGTTGGGGTCGGCTTGCAGCGCCATTTCGGCAACCACTTTTGCGCCACGCTTGTTTCCTTGTTGCAAAGCCATGTTGCCGGCCCGAACCAGTTCGTCTGACTTCGAGGCCAGCATGCGAGACGTTTCACGCAGCAGTGGCGATCCGGCCGTCGCCAAGCGGAGTCCTTGATCGGATTTCGCCTGGTCGACCAAGCCGCCCAAGAAGGCAAAGTCTGGATGACTAGCTTCCAATTCGGCGTCGGCTGTGATGCGAATCGACGAGGTCGACGTTTCGCCTGTGAACTGCAGCGAACCGTTTTCATCGGATCCGGCTTGAATATGTCCGACGAAGATCGAGTCGCGATCGAGTCGTAGTGGTGGCAAGCGATCAGCTTGGATCGATGCGGTGCCCTTGATCATCTTTGCATCGGTCAGCCAAATCGGCGACATCGTTGCACTGCGAGCGATTTGTGGCGACAACACTGCGACCGAAGCGGTGTCATTGTCGGCGACCACGCCGACGACTCCGCCGGTTTGATTCGCTAGAACGCCCATCAGTTCGACGTTGGTCGCCGGGCCGATGGCCAACGAGTGAACCGCAATTCGATCTGCTCGTAACGCGCTGATCAAAGCACCGAAGCGATCGGCATCGCCCATCGCATCGACGGAAGATGCATCGCCGATGTAGATGATCGAACGCGAGTGATTTTGAGGTTGAGCAACCAACGACGCGCGGACCGAATCGATCACGGCGACCATGTTGGTGTTGCCCAGCGGCAAGCGTTTCTTCATGCCGGCGATGGCACCATCGATCAATCCGGCTTTGGTAAACCCGTTGCTCAGATCGGTTGCCCGCACGTCGGCTGCAAAGACGCGAACGTTGTCCTCGGGACGAAGCTTTTCAGCGATCAAGCGGACTGCCGCGATCGAATCGGATCGATAACTGCCGACTTGGCTTGCCGACGTGTCGACCAAGATGACGATGTCGGCCGGAGCTTTCCGAACCGCCGTCATCAAAGCGTCGTCCGCCGTCGGTTGCACCGAAGCGGCAAAGTACCCGTCGCCATTTTGGTCGCGATAGGTGGCAATTCGGACTTGGGCACCGTCGCTGCTAGCGGGTGGGGCGGCCATTGCAGGCGTCCCAACCACGGCGGCCATGGCCAAGGTGAATACGGTGTGTGCGACGTGTCGCAATCCCATGAGAAGTTTCTCCGTGTCGTAGCGGTTGTGGTCCCGCCGGCGACAAACAAGCCGGTTGGTTGAATCAGGTGAAAAGCAGTCCGCAAAAAGACTCGCCATTCGAGTCTATTTGCGAGTCGTCGCACCCGCCATGGAAAAAACGTGCTTTCCACGACGGAGAACCACGGTCGGTCCGATTGTATGTGTTGCAAAATGCGGCGATTGACGCAAGCTGCAACATCAAAACGGTACGAAGGGGGTCAAAAGTGCGCTAATGGTGAATATAACGCGATCCGCGTGCCAAAATCCGCACCTCGTCGGCGGATCACTTCACCATCCACCAGACGCGGGTTTGCAGTGTTGTTTCGTCCACTGCCGCCGCTTTCATCGCGGACAATGCCCGCTCGACGGGCTTGGGCAGCTCGTTCAAGCCCGCTAGATACGCCAAATGGCGTGCCCGTTCGGTCGAATCCTCGATCGGCAATAACCACTGAACCGGTAACGCTTGGGCCCGATCGGGGAAGTCCCAAGACAAGCTATCTGCGTTGACTTTCGGGCCCTTTACGCCGTTCTCGCCGATTTGAGCCAGTGCAATCTTGCCGTCGTCGCCCAATTTCGCGCCGATCGCCCGCATCGCCTCGTCTAACCGGCGCGTGAGCGGAAGGTTGGATTTTTCCGGAAGTGCGGCCGCGAACGCCTCCGCCGCCGCTTTTGCTTCGGCATTTTCGATGACCCAGGCATCTTCGAGCGATTGGGGGACCGCGCGGTTGTTCGCCGGCGACGCCAAAATCAAAGCCAACGATCGGCCAAGATCAAAGTTCGAATTGCGCAGATCGTCAACAAGGAATGATTCCAATGAAGACAAGGCGTCGTTGTGGGGCGCGTTCATCGGGTCGACGACCCGCCCACGCAGCGGTTGACCGTGAACCATTTCCCAAAGCGAATTGACGATCCCGGTCGCCAATTGCGGCGACCCGACCAATCGCGACGACCAATCGGCCAGCGAATCGGTGGCATCATCTTCCGCCAGCCAGCGTCCCGGGACGCCCGCCGTTGCGACTCGGCGGCGGCCATCGATCAGATCGTAAAAGAGTGGTTTCGAAGGTGCCGACGGAGTGACCGTCCATTGGTTCTTGTTTCGGACAAGGGACTGGTCCAACAATCCCACCAGCGACCAATAATCGGCTTGTCGTCCGCTTCCTTCGATATACGAATCATGACAGCGCGTGCACCGTAGGTCGGCATTCAACGTTAACGACGCCAACCGCCGCGCCAGCACGCCATCGGTAACTGATTTCGACGAGCCCGCCATTGCCGTGTAGAACGCCGACGATGATTCGCCACGTCCATCAATCCACTGGGCGACCGTGTGATCCAAAGGCGATTGGCCGGCAAACGATTTAGCAACGTCGTTGACCAACCGACTTCTGTTTTCCGGGCTGAGTTGGTCGATGCCTCCATCGGTCACATGTGCCAACCAGCGGCCGGCGACCGCTTTGGAATCATCATCGGTGGCGATCCGCTCTTGAATGGACTTGGCGTTCGCCAAGTCGGCTATCGACAACTCGATGCCGGACGAGCGTTTGACGCGGTCGATCACTTGTTGATCGCTGGCTTGATCGGCCGGTCGAATGCCGATGGCCGCCCAATAAGCAAGCATCTCGTTGCCGCTACGTTGGGCGACCCATGTGATCGCTGGTAAAGGGCTCCACTGGCCCGGGTTTCGTGTGGCCTCCGGTGCAAGCAATGGGTTGCCCTCGCTTGAGGGTGTGTCGCCGACGGCAACCGGCAGCGTCATCGGAATTCCTTCCGGTCGGGTCCGCGGCGCCCGCAGTAAGTCATTGTTGCCCGTTTCATTGTTGCCCGTTGCATCGGTTGGCACCGGAGATTTCGGCGGTATGTCAACCGCGACGGCCGAACTCGTTTCATTTGACGCGTCTTGCGAGGCTGTTGCGATCTGGATCGCTGGGGAATGGTTGCCTCGCATCCAAACAATTCCAACAACGGAAGCCGCCAATGCGGCAAGTGCCACGCACCAACCGAGCATTCCCTTGGAACTGCGTCGTTGCGATGATGCCGGCGATTCGGATGCAATCGGTCGTACGGTGCGGGCGGTTGCAACGGGTTCTTGTCGCAGTCGCGACAGAATTTGGAACGTCAAGTCCGGCGGTTCCGAGGTTCCCATCGCTTCGATCAACAACGCATCAAAGGCACGCTCGTCGGGAGCGTCATCGCCAATTGCGTCGTCGTTATTGTTTTCGGGATGGATTGAATCGGGCATCATGATGAAGGTTGTTCGAGTTTCGCTTCGACGCATTCGCGAAGCTGTCCTTTGGCTCGTTGCATCAGATTGCGAGCCCCGTGATCGGTGATGTCGAGTGCTTCGGCGATTTCGATCCGGCTAGCACCCTTGCCGAAACGCATCGTCAGCGCCAATCGAGCTCGATCGGTCAACGCCTTTAAACAGTCCCGAAGCGAATCCACCGCTTGGTCGCCCGACAGATCCTTTCCTGCCCATCGGTCGTAAATTTCATCCATCAACGGCGACGGAGCGACCGTTTGGATGCGTTGGTTTTTGCGGTGGTCCGACACCAACAAATTGTAAGCGGTTCGGCGAAGGTAGCTGTTCGTTGCGGCTTCACTATGTTGAACGAAGTTGTCTCGACGAAGGACTCGCAAAAACGTCTCCTGCGTCAAATCGTCCGCCATCGCATCGTCGCATCCGAGCATCCGTAGGTATCGCCAGACACCGCGTTGGTGTCGTGCGATCAGCTCGTTAGGCGACAATTCGCCGGTCTCCGGTCCATCGGATTGCTGCGGCGTCGGCACGGTTCTAGGCCAACAAGTCGGTGATGATCTTGCCACCGCCGGCGATCTTCATCGGCCGACCGTTCTTGCTGGTGAACGTCTTTTCGGTCGAGATGCCCAAGCCTTTGCAAACCGTCGACATCAAATCTTCGCTGCTGTACGGTTCGCTTTCGACGGCCGTTCCATCGCTGCTGGTTTCACCGACGGCCAGGCCGCCCTTCAGGTTGCCGCCGCCGACGACACACGACCACGAACGAGCCCAGTGATCACGACCGGCGTCTTGGTTGATGCGTGGCGTTCGTCCAAATTCGCCCATCCACATGATGACCGTGTCTTCCAACAAACCACGTTGAGCCAAGTCCTCGGTCAAAGCGCTCATGGCGCGGTCGAGCTGTGGCAGTTTGGTGTCTTTGAGAATGTTGTGGATGCCGTTGTGGTTGTCCCAGCCGCCGAGGTCGACTTCGACAAACGGAACACCCGCTTCGACCAAACGGCGGGCGAGCAAGCAGCCTTGGCCGAAGTTGTCGGTGCCGTAGCGTTCTTTGACTTCATCGGGTTCCTTTTCGACACGGAACGCTTCCATTTGGCTGCTGGTCATCAAGTCGTACGTTTTGCGCAGAACTTTGGCGTGTTCCGATGCCGGCAGGTCGCGCGTTCGTTTCTCGAAACCTGTTTCGATCGCGTTCAGCGCGGCCATCCGCTGCATCAATCGCGACTCGTCCAATTTCATATCCAGGTTTCGGATCCGACCGTTGCTGGTCACCGAAAACGGACTCCACGCCATCCCGAGGAAACCGGGGCCGGCAGCTGCGCCGCCGATCGAAACGAACGGAGGAATTTCCAACTCCGGTCGTTGTTCGATCAGCTCGTGCGCGATGACGGAACCATAACTGGGGTGTTCGATATTGGGATTGGGTACAAAGCCGGTGTGCATGTAGTAGCGACCGCGGTTGTGGTCGGCTTCACGCGTCGACATGCTGCGAACGATCGAAAGGTGTTTCATCTGCTGGGCCATCATTGGCATGTGTTCGCAGATTTGCATGTCGCCGGTGGTCGAGATCGGCTTGAACGGTCCACCCGTCGGCGCACCCGGTTTCAAGTCCCAAATGTCGATCGTGGCCGGTCCGCCACCCATCCATAACAGGATCGCGCTCTTGCGGTTCTTCTTCATCTCGTCCGCATTGGCATAGATCGCGCTGCCCAACGACATCGCCGCACCTGCGGCAGCCGACGATCCGGCCAGGTGTTGCATGAAGTGACGACGGTCCATGCCGACGGGAGTTTTCCAAAAAGCTGACATGGTGAATGGGTCCGGTTAGAAGGATGTGAGCGTTGGGTTGTGTGATGTCAAAGATGGATAAAGCGACTAGTCCGGCAGGCAGTTTTTTCTAACACCTAAAACCTAATCCCTAAAATCTATTTCTTAATGCTGCATGATGAATTCGTTGCTGTTCAGAACAGCCCACCACATGTCTTGCAACATTTCTTTTTCGTCGCCCTTGCGAGCTTGTAACAGTTTGCTGGCGACTTGCATTTCCGTTTTGCTGGGGCGTCGCGCCAATCCGGCTTGGAACAAGTTGGTGACGCGTTCTTGCGGCGATCGGCCGGATCCGGCGATGCGATCGATGAAGCTACCTTCGGCTTTGCTGATTGCGTTTTGCGTCAGCTCACCGTTGAACAACATCAACGCTTGAGGGATCGAGCCGTTGAACGTCGTCGCTTCGTCACCTTCGTCGGTTCCGAACGCCACAACGAACTGTTCCAGCCATTTGCGGCGTTCACGTTCTTGTTCTTCGTAGCTTCCCGATGCCGACGCATCCGTCGCGGTGACCATCGATTGGTACAGTTGTTCCGCTGACATTTGTCGCAAGTAAAAGCGAGAGAACTTCGGCATCTCGCCAATCGACGGATCATCGATCTCGTTGTTCGATCCCAGCACCGCGGCTAGTTGATATGGGCGGCTGGTCGTGATCCACGTGATCAGCTCTTTCAGGTCGTAGCTGGACTTGCGAAACTCGGCCGACAGTTTTTCCAACAGCTCAGGATGCGAAGCCGGATTGTGAGGCCCCAGGTCATCGATCGGCTTGGTGAATCCGAAACCCAGAAACAATGACCAGATTCGATTGACGGCCATCTTGTCCAGATATTCGCTTTCCAGCATCAACCGTCCCAGTTCTTGCCGACGATTGACTTCGGTGACGAAACCGCTCTTGCCGATTTCTGTTCCGTCGGTGAAGACCGGATAGGCGACCTTGGTCAAACCGTTTCTCAGTTCGTAAAAGATCAGCGCATCTTCAGGGTCGTTGCCTTCGCCGGCATAGTCCTGGTCGACCAATTCGCCGTGCTCGATATCGTTGGTGCCTTCGACGAACCGACGCAGCGATCGTGTTTGGCGGAAGAACGAATTGAATTCCCAGAACCTTTGTTGCTTCCACTGGTTGAACGGGTGGTTGTGGCACTGGGTGCATTGGACCTGTTGGCCCAAGAAGATTCTTGACGTGCTGCTGGTCGCCAGCACCGCGTCTTCTTCATTGACTTTATCCAGTAAAAAGTTGGCGGCGCCATTGAAGTTCTCGGTGCCGGGCTTTCCACTGCCCGTTGCCGAAACCAACTCGTAAACCATCGTGTTGTACGGTTTGTTCATCGCGAACGAATCGCGAAGATATTTCTTCATTCCGGCGGGGCTGACCATCGACCGACGGTCGTTTCCGCCGCTGCGACCGATCAACAAGTTGGACCAAATCGTCGCCCAGTGTCCGGCGTACTCTTCGGTGTAACGATCGTCATACAACAGTTTGTCGACCAACTTCGCCCGCTTATCACTACCCCGGTCGGCGGCAAATTCTTGCAGTTCGGCGATTGTTGGAATCCGACCGATCACGTCCAGATGGACGCGCCGTGCCCAGGTTGCGTCATCGGCTTCGGGTGCCGGCGAGCGGATTTCGTAGTCCCGCCAACCCTGTTCGATCAGTTCGTTGATCAATGCGACCTGTGGCCGAACGGGCTCGGCAGCGACCACCAAACCGGTGGCAGCCATTCCCGTCAAGCAGACGATAGCGATAGCAAAGCGTTGGAACACGGCAGAAAAATCCTGGGACGAGTGACTTTCGATGCCATCAGAACGCCCGCAGGCACCCGGATGTACTCATTCCATTGTATTCGAGGCTGCCGGGTGCCTCCTAGATTGATCCGCCGTCGTACGCCAAATCGGCTACCAAACGGGGTCGATTACGTCCCATTTTCCCGAATCGGTCTCGGCTTGCCACAAATTCGACAGCGATTCGCCGGCCAGCATGGCTTGAACGATCCACGCCATCGGGTCTGGGATCACGATGGCCACCAGGTCGTCGTGCGACTTTTTCAGCAGTTTGCGGAGTGCTTTTTCGACGCGAATTTGCGCATCGCTGATCGATTCGCCGCCGGGCGGACAGATGTCCCAAGGCGTTTCTTGGCCGCGCCGATACAGTTTCGGGTGGTTTCGCTTCAATTCGTCGATCAGTTTGCCGTGCCACAAACCGTGATCCAGGTTTCGCAAACAATCGATGACCTTCACCTTGGCGGGCCGTCCGCGGTCGACGCGGTCAGGGTCCGTCAAATGCGTGGCCAGAATTTCCGCCGTTTCTCGCGCCGACTCGCAGGGAGCCGTATAAACCGTGCGGCACGGGATGTGCGAAACTTGATCCGCCAACAGTTCCACTTGCTGGCGCCCGGTTTCGCTTAGCGGCATGTCCATACAGCCCTTGATGCGACCCTGGTCGTCAAATTCCGTCGCGCCGGGGCGTACCAACAGCACCTGTGAAACGGCGGGTGATTTAAGAATCATCGATCAGTTCCCCACACCAAGGTCATTGGAATCGGGATCATTGGGTGGGCCGTGTGACCGAATCTGGTCGTCCAGCGTGCTGATCGCGGCTTTGTAGTCGCCTTTCTTGAAGATCGCCGATCCGACGACGAACAAATCGCAACCGGCGGCACGGGCGGGGCCGATCGTGGTTGCGTCGATGCCGCCGTCGATTTGCAGCAGCAGATCAGGGAATTCGCTCCGCAAAGTCTGGAGTTTTTCGAGAGCGATCGGATTGAATTTCTGGCCTCCAAAGCCCGCTTCGACACTCATCACCAAAACCATGTCCACGTTTGCCAGGCACTCTCGCAGGCTGCCCAATGGCGTTTCGGGGTTCAACGCGACGCCGACGCTGACACCGAGATCACGGATTCGAGCGGCCGTTTCGGCTGCGTCGCGGACCGCTTCAACATGGAACGTCAGCATGTCTGCGCCCGCATCGACCATCGGACCGGCGTATTTCAGTGGGTCGCTGATCATCAAATGGACGTCCAGCGGCATGTCCGTGTGGCGACGCAATCCTGAGACGATCGGCATCGCGTACGTCATGTTGGGGACGAAATGACCATCCATCACGTCCAAATGAAGAACGCGAGCACCGGCGTCATGTAGCTTCGCCACTTCGCCCTTCAAATCGCCGAAATCGCACAGCAATAGACTGGGCAGCACCGCTGGCGCGGCGTCGCGAATCGCTTCGAGTGAGGCTCTCGCCATCCAAATCGTTCTCTTTGAGTCGTGAAAATCCCGACCGGGTTCATCAACATGGCCGCTCGCGTTCGTTTCCCAAACGTGGCGTGCCATCGTATCCCAGAGGGCAGTTCAGTCGGCGGGCCTTCGCGAACGAATGCTGCCGCCAGCGAACAGATTGAACGCGTTTGCAAGCGATTGTCAATCACGACCGAAATGACGGCCACGGCTCTGTTAGGGGGTCAGTTTTCGGCTTCGCTCGCCAGATGCCGATCTTCCAGAATCTCGAAACCCGTTCAAGGGAACGATAGCTTCCCTTAAAAATCGCCGGATTTTGGGCCGGACTTCGACGCGGACTTGGAGTTCTCGGGCAGCCGGTTCTCGATCCAATCGACCGCGTCATCCAGGCTCTTGTGAGGGTCTCGAATTCGGTAACCCAATTCGTCGTGGGCGCGGGTCGAGTCGTACCAGTGGATCTGGGAGCTCAATTCCAACGAGGCGGTATTGAAATCGCCCTCTTTTTCCGACCATTTCTGCATTGCGCCGGCCACGATCGAACCGATCCAGCGTTGGCCGGGACCGGCCGGCATGACCGGTTTGCCGGCGCCAGTCCGCGCGGCAATCTCTCGCCACAATTCGAAATACGTCCAGTTTTCGCCAGCCAAAATGTATTGCCGCCCGCTGTCGATTCGGCCTTCGACGATTCCGTCCATCGCCTCGATCGTCCCTGCGGCTACATCGCGAGGATCGCAAATGCTGCATCCGCCCGACGGAGCCAGTGGCCGCCACGTTCGTGCGACTTCGACGATCATTCGCCCGCTGCTGGGTTTCCAGTCCCAGGGGCCAAGCATGAATCCGGGGTGAACGATCACCGCCCTCAGGCCTCGTCGGACACCCGCCATGACCACATCCACGCCGGCACGTTTGCTGACCACATAGCTGCACTGCGTCTTTTCGCCATTCGCATCCAGCGGCGTATCTTCGTTGGCCGGTGCACTGCGGTTGCCCAATGCCAGCGTGTCGACGGTGCCGACGTGAACCAGCGGCTTTTCGTGTGCCAAGCAAGCGTCCACGATGGCGGCGGTTCCGTCACGATTGACCTGCATCGACGCGTTCAATCGCTTCCAGCCGATATGGATCAACGCGGCAGCATGAATGACGACGTCACAATGTTGGATGGCCTCGGCAATGGCCGGGTAAGTTGCCGCGTCGCCCAAATCGGCTTCGACGAACTGGACATCCATGCCTTCAAAGATTTTCGGTTCGGGCGGACGACGCACCAACGCATGGATCACGTCGCCGGGGCGATGGACCGCCAAATGTCGAACGATTGTGTTACCGAGCAGACCCGTCGCACCGGTCAGAAAGATTCGCATACAGCGTGTTGATCACAAGAGTTTGGTTTCAGATCGTTGTCACGGACGAAGGTTAGCCCGAATGGCACCGTTGTCGTTAGCAAGACGCCACTAAGAAGAAAAATCTGTCTTGGGTCAATGGCGACTTAATGTCTAGACTCCGCCACTGATTCCGAAACATACGGCGGCAAGGATGAAACCGTGACGACTGATGACTTCCTGCTTGACCAAAACGAACGTTCGCTCCGCGAAACCACGCGCCGGCGCCGCGACGGTCGTTCGCGACGACGCCAAGCCTATGTATTGGGCGCGATCGCTTTGGTTGCTCTCTTGGTATTGGCCGCTCCATCGATCATTAGCCACTCATCGATCGGTCGGTCGGTGCTGGCTAGCACTTTGGCGGGCTACGGACTTGAAGGCAGCGCCGAATCGATTCGTATCGGTTGGGTGACTCCGTTGCAGGTGACGGGGCTGCGCATCCACGGCAGCGCCGCCGGTACCGACGTGTCGGTGGCCCAGTTGGACATGGACATGACCGCCAGCAGCGCGATCGCGGATTCATCGTTCACGAATCTCGGCCAAATTTCGATTCGCGGCGTCCATGTCGTGTGCAGCGTCGATGAGGGCACATCCAGCATCGAAGCCGACTTGAAACAGCTGCTTGAAACACCATCGACCGGTGATTCGGCGACGACGATCGGAACGATAAAGATCCAAGACATCACCGTTGACGTTTCAGACCGAGTCACTGGACGCGCGTGGCAGTTGGCCAACTCGAATGCCGAAGTCGATTTGGGAACGGCTGACATCCAAGCCAAGTTCGACGGCGTCTTGACCGAACCGGGCGGCGCCGGCGGTGCGATCGGCGGTACCATGGAGTTGGCGACGACGGTCGGCGCGGGGCAATCGTTGCCTTGGAAAATGAACGTAAAAACAGAATCGCTTCCGCTGTCCATCGTCGAATTGGTTCGACGTCGGATGCCCGAACTTGCCCCATCGATTCCTCGTCGCGTCGGCGGTGACGCGACGGGCGCCATCTCGTTGGCCAGCGCGGCCGATGGGGTGATCGAAGCAGCGATCCGACAATTGCAAGTGCGCAACCTGACCGCCGAAGATTCTGAGATGCTGGGATCGTCGGCCGCGCAAATGTGGAAGAACGATCTGGCGACGCTCGACGGCGAATTGACATTAACCGCGGCCCGGTTGTACGGCCGCCGTTTGGAAGCCACCACCGACTTTGCCAAAGCCACGATGGACGGAGTCGTGTCGACGACGTTCTCGTTGGTCGGCACCGATGACAACCCGCTGCGTTGGCTCGAAGCGATCGACGGCACCGCAGGGGTCGAAGTCGACTTAGCAAAATTGGATCAAGCATTGCCCGGCATGTTGCCGCTGCGCGATGGCGCAGAACTAATATCCGGGCGCGCGATCGCGAGGCTGGAGTCCAACCCCGGCGCGCCGACCCCGCGTGGCGGAGACGTCGGTGCATCGATTCGCCGCAGCAAACTGACCATGTCCAGTGATGCCCTTCGCGCTCGCGCGGGCGGACAAAACGTCGTCATCGATCCGATCGAATTGTCCGCGACGGTGGCGACCCAACGAGGCCAAGTGCGCGCCGAAGAATTCGCATGGCGCAGTGCTTTCAGTTCTGCCGTCGGTCAAGGCGATCTGCAAAGTGGCAGCGCCCATGTGCAAATCGACTTCGGACGGTTAACGGCCATGTTGCGGCCGATCGTCGAAATTTCCGAAGCCACATTGGCCGGCACCGCCAACGGAAAGATCCGCTGGAACGCGTCGGCCGATAACGTTTGGCGATTAGAAGGCAGCGGCGAAGCGAACAGCTTGCTGGTCACGTTGCCGGGTGGACAAACGATCCGTCGTCAAGCGATGAAGGGCGACGTTGAAGCGGTCGGGCGATGGGGCGGCGATTCGCTGGAAGAACTGTCGCGTGCCAAAATCAGTATGAACACCAACGGCTTGGTGCTGCAAGCCGACCTGCTGCAGCCCGTCAAACGACCCGATGGTGCTGTGCCAATGCCGATCGCGATTCGCGGCAATGGGCGTCTGGAAACCGTTTCCGAACTGGCGGCGCCGTGGTTGCCGGCTGAGTTTGTTGACGCGGGCGGCGACTTCCAAGTGTCGGCGATCGGTGACGCATCCACCGTCACGACGCGCATCCGCGAAGTAACACTGACGATGACCCAACCGCGAATCAGCTACGCGACACAGTACTTTTCGCAACCCAGTATCGAGCTGGACTTTGCCGGTGAACTGCTTCTGCCCGACGGCCGAATCGTTGCCGACAAGCTGACCCTCGCCGGCGAAGCGATCAGCGCTGCGGTCAAGGGTACCGCGTCCGGTGAATCGGTCGACATGCAAATCAAATGGCGAGCGATGCTGGACCGTTTGCAAGGGAGCGTCCAGACTCGGGTCACGTCGAACGACCGCGGCGGAATCGCTCCGGTGCAATCGGTTGGGTTTGCCTCGGGGCCATCTAGCTCATCCGTCGCGTCCACTTCGTATTCGTACCGCGGCGATTGCAGCGGTGAAGTCGATTTGAAAACGACAGACGGATGGATCAATATCCTCGCCAGCATGACGGGCAGTAACTTGGCGATGTTGGAACCCGCTGCCGCCAACGTGGCCGCCGGGCCGATGCCCGCATCGAATCGACCTGCCGAAGATGTCGTCGTTTGGGCGGAACCCAATTTGAAAGTCAACGGAAAGTTGCGTTACGAAACCAAGTCTGGCAACATCGAAACCGACGAGATTCAATTGGCCGGTGACTGGTTCGCGACGACCTTGGTGGGCACGGTCGTTTGGAACGATCAAGTCGGCGACGTGCGATTGAAAGGCCCCGCCCGATTGAAAATGGACAAGGTTGCGACGCTGCTGACGCCGATGGCGGGAATCCCCATCCAAGCCACCGGCATTCACGAAACACCGATCGATATCCAAGCGGTCCGTAAGCCCGACGGCGAAATCGCTCTCGACATCGAAACGAATTTGGGCTGGCAATCGGCCGAAGTTGCAGGTGTCGTTTTCGGATCTGCAAACATTCCCGTTCGAATGACCGAAACCACCGTCACCGTGGCGCCGTCCAAGGTCGCCGTTGGCAACGAGCAAGGATTCTTGAACTTGGCCGGCAAAGTCAATTACCGGCCCGGTCCGATGTGGATGCAGATCGATCGTGGCGTCGTCGCGGACTCGATCCAGTTGACCCCCGAGATGACGGACCGTTGGTTGAAGTACTTGGCACCGCTGGCAGCCAACACCGCAAGAATCCAAGGAACGCTGTCGGCGGAATTGGACGAAGCGTTGATCGTGTTTGACGATCCGAATCAAACTCGCATTGTAGGTCGCTTGAATATCGGCAGCGTCGAAATGAACGCGGGTCCTTTGGCCGAGCAATTGATCGGTGGCGTCGATCAACTGAAATCATTGGCGGGCGGATTGATGGGCAAAACCGTCTCGGCATCGTCGAACCGTACACTCATCACGATGCCGCCTCAAAAGGTCGACTTTGCTGTCGATCGTGGAATCGTGATTCACGAACGAATGTATTTCGAAATCGACCGGGCACAAATCATCACCAGCGGACGGGTCGCGTTCGACGGTCGCATGAACATGATTGCGCAGTTGCCATTGGATTCGCGTTGGCTGGGACGCGACTTGCAAGGTCTGGTCGGCCAAACGGTGTCGCTGCCCATCGATGGGACGATTTCTCAGCCGCGATTGGATTCCTCGGGCGTGCGGCAAGTCGTCGCCCAATTGGGCGTGCAAGCCGTGCAAGGCAACGCGGAAAATTACATCCAAAAACAGTTGAACAAACAGATCGAAAAAATCGGTTTGGACAAACTGTTCGGCCGATAGAACCGCGGGAACTGGCACTGGGTGTTTTACGCACCGACCCTGTGCGTCGGTGTAGGACGCCCGGGCCGTAGCGATCGTGCGGCGATTGAGGTGACGACTGCGCCACAAGCCAACGCCGATGCATTGACTTGTACGCGGCATACCTCCGCCAAGTCTTCCGGGTCCATGGCGACTCGCGCATTGACGATCACTTGAATCGTTCCCGACACGCTGCGTCCGGCCGACAACCCGACGTCGACTGGCGAATCGTTACTGACCACGTTGGCGACGGCTTGGGTGTCGCCCGCCAGTACTGACGTTTTCAAGTGAGCGATATGACCGTCGTGCTTGGCGACGACTTCGCTGCGAATGCGACCGACCAAGTCTGCGGCGATCGTATCCAGATCAACCGTCACATCCGCTTGGATCATGGCGGTCAAATTGACCCAGCCCAGTTCGGCTTCGCCGTCGGCGTACGTGTCGTAGTCGATGTCAAGCAATCGTCGTCCCGCAGTCATCGGTGACTCGATGTAACCCATCACTTCGTCGACACCGGCACCGGTCGCGGGGCTGACCGCGATCACGGGCACGTTTGGCGCGACGGCGGCGAGTTGCTGTTTCAACGCTTCGACTTCCGCATCGGAAAGCTGGTCGCGGCGACCGACCATGACGTAGTCGGCTTCCTCGAGCTGTTTGCGAAAGATGTATTCTGCTTGAGGCGAAAAACCACTTCGCGCCTCGGCGGCGTCGATGCTGAGAATCCGCTTTCCGTGCGATGGCTTCAACAGCACGCCGAACGGGGCCAACTCGAACCGATCACCCAGCAATTGTTGCAGTGGCAGCACGACCGTGGCGACCAAGTCGGTACAACTGCCCACGGGCTCGGCCAGCAGCACGTCGGGGGCTCCGTCGGCTGACAGCATATCGGCGGTGGATACAAGGTCATCGAAGCTGCAGCAAAAGCACGCCCCGGCGACTTCACCGACGTCGAAGCCTTGCGAACGAAGATTTTGCGTGTCGACCAGATTCTCTGCCTGATCGTTGGTGATGATGCCGACTCGCTTGCCAGCGGCCGCGTAGGCGCGGGCCAATTGGCCGATCAAGGTGGTTTTACCGGCACCCAGAAAGCCGCCAATCAATACGAAACGGATCTTTTTAGCGTCGCTCATGAAGTCGCTTTGGAGGGGGGGTGCACACAGGTGGCAGAAAACGGAACTCGTTGTCGATCCTCGCCGGGTGACTTATTCTGACACGTCGAGCCGCCCGCTTCATCCTCCACCACGAATTTTCATCCACCATGACCGCTCCGTACGACACGATCATCATCGGCGCTGGCATGAGCGGCTTGGCGGCCGGAATCCGGCTGGCCCACTTTGATCAACGGGTTTGTATCCTGGAAAAGCACTACACGATCGGCGGGCTGAACTCGTTTTATCGGATGGGCGGTCGGGACTATGACGTTGGCCTGCACGCGATGACGAACTTCGCGCGGAAGGGATCGGATAAGAAAGGACCGTTGGCCAAGTTGATCCGCCAACTTCGTTTCCGATGGGAAGATTTCAAGTTGGCCGAGCAAATCGGTTCGTCGATTCGCTTCCCAGATGTCTCGCTGGATTTCACCAACGATATCAGTTTGCTGGAGTCTGAGATCGCGAAACAGTTCCCGGATCAAATCGATGGTTTCCGATCGCTTTGCGGTTCGCTGCTCGACTACACCGACATGGACGGTGACGCGCCCAACTTCATGCGTTCGGCACGCCAGGTGATGGCCGAACACATCACCGATCCGCTGCTGATCGAGATGCTGATCTGCCCGCTGATGTGGTACGGCAACGCACGCGAAAATGACATGGACTTTGGCCAGTTCTGTATCATGTTTCGCGCCTGTTATTTGGAGGGCTTCGGCCGACCGTTCAAGGGAGTCCGCGTGATCTTGAAGAACTTGGTCAAGAAGTTTCGCGGGCTGGGCGGCGAATTGAAACTGCGCAGCGGCGTGTCCAAGATCCACGTCGAAAACGGGCAAGCCGCTGGCGTTGTTTTGGACGACGGTACCGAGATCACGGGCAAACGTATTTTGTCGTCGGCCGGTAACATCGAAACGCTGCGGATGTGTGACGACATCACCGACGTTGACGTCGCGCGAGCCGGCAAGTTGTCGTTTATCGAGTCGATTTCGATCCTGGATCGCAAGCCCGTCGATTTCGGTTTCGACCGCACAATCGTGTTTTATAACGACAGTCCGCACTTCACTTGGCAGAAACCCGTCGGCCGCTTGTGTGACGCCCGAACCGGCGTGATCTGTTCGCCCAACAATTACGTCTACGATGCCGAGGAAGGCGAATTGCCCGATGGGGTGATCCGAATCACGACGCTGGCCGATCACGATCGATGGTGCCAGTTGCCCGAGATAAAATACCGAAGTGAAAAAGTGACGCAGTACGACGACGCGGTCGCATCGGCGGTTCGCTTCATGCCCGATTTTCGCAGCTATGTCGTCGACACGGACGTCTTCACGCCGAAAACGATCCGCCGCTTCACTTTCCACGATAACGGAGCCGTTTACGGGGCTCCGGACAAGCAGCTGGACGGCACCACGCACCTGCCCAACGTATTTTTGTGCGGCACCGACCAAGGGTTTGTTGGCATCGTGGGCGCCATCGTCAGCGGGATCAGCATGGCGAATCGGCACTGTTTGCAGGTCTGAGTGATCTTGACGGTGATTCGCCGCGGCGGTTATTTCTAGGCCCACCGCACATCGCGTCAGGAAGACGCCGAACCCACCCTGCCAAGGAAGGCTGCCATCATGGCCAATCCCGTCGAAAACGTCCCACTTTTGGACGTCAACCGAGACAACCTGCCCTACCGTGACGAATTCATCGAAGCCTTGACCGGCGTGGTGGATAGCGGTCGATTCCTTTTCGGTCCCGACGTTGTCGAGTTGGAAAACGAAGTCGCCGCCTACAGCGAAGTCGATAATGCCGTCGGGTGTGCTTCGGGCAGCGACGCGCTGTTGCTGGCGATGATGGCACTGAACATCGGCCCGGGCGATGAAGTCATCGTGCCTAGCTTCACGTTCTTCGCATCGGTCAGTTGCATCACCCGCTTGGGCGCGACGCCCGTGTTCGTGGACATCCGGCCCGACACGTTCAACATCGACGCCGAGAAGATCGAAGCGGCCATCACCCCGCGGACCAAGGCGATCATCCCCGTTCACTTGTTCGGCCAATGCGCGGAAATCGATCGCATTTGCCAAATCGCCTGCACGCATGACTTGATCGTCGTCGAAGACGCCGCCCAAGCGATCGGTGCGGCCTATCATTCTCGCCCGGCGGGAAGCTGGGGATTGATCGGTTGCTTCAGTTTCTATCCGACCAAGAATCTTGGCGGCATGGGGGACGGCGGCATGTTGACCTCGCTCGATCCGGCGACCGCCGACCGATTGCGACTGTTCGCCGGACACGGCATGCGCCCCCGCTACTATCACAAAGTGGTCGGCATCAACAGCCGCTTGGACACGTTCCAAGCCGCCGTGCTGCGAGTCAAGCTGCGTCACTTACCCGACGCCGTGCAATCGCGTCAAACGATTGCCGCGCGTTACGACCGTTGGTTGTCCGAAGCCGGTGTGGTGGCGGAAGATAGATTGGTGTTGCCTTACCAAGACCCCAGCGCTTTCCATGTTTGGAACCAATATGCGTTGCGAGTTCCCGGTGGCCGCCGCGACGAACTTCGCGCCCACCTGTCCGATCGAAGTGTCGGCAGCGAAATCTACTACCCTGTTCCCGTTCATGCGCAAGAATGCTATCGCGATCTGAACTTCGATCACTCGGGTTTGGTCGAGACGAAGAAGGCGTGCGCGGAGATCCTGAATCTTCCTATCTTCCCCAGCATGACCGAATCGGAACAGCGCCGCGTCGTCGACGTCGTCGCCAGCTTCTACTCGGCCAGCGCCCGCATGGTGGCGTAGTGTAGCACTGGCACACCGTGACAAATTTCGAACTGCTTCGCAGTTCGATTGTTGCGAGCGGCGTCGCGGGGCCACAAAGGGTTGCCCGTTTTGATCACGGACTACCGATTCGCTGGGCGGCTTCTTTAGCCAGTCGCGGGACTGATTTTTGATTTTGGCCCACGTCGGTTTGGCGTCTTTTCTGTGATTATTACCCCCGTCACCTGGTATGTCCCCTAGATCAAATAAATCAATCAAAAGGACCATCCACGTGCTTCATTGGAAGTATTCACTTCCCTTCACAATGGAGACACGCAGATGGTCACAAAAGCAAAATCTCGAACCCGTAAAACCGCTACCAAACGCTTTATCGGCAAGCCAACCGGACACGTTCAAGAGAGAGTCCAAGCTTGCGGCCCGCAGCACTTCGGCATTGTAGCAGTCGACTGTGCCAAACGCCGCAGCAAGTGGATGCTGTGCGACTTCTTCGGACGCGTGTTGATCGAGCCCACAACGGTCGAACATAGGCGAGGTGACTTCGCTGCGATGATCGCGTCCATCAACGAAGCCTGCGAAGCCGAAGGCATCGACGACCGTATCGCCGCCGTTGAGATGACCGGCATCTACCACAAGCCCGTTCAAGCCGCTTTCCGCAAAGCGGGCTTCGACACTCGCATCGTTCACCCGTTTGCGTCGAGTCACTATCGCAAACCGCTGCACCCCGCTGCTAAGACCGATGACAATGATCTCGAAGCCATCTTTCACGCCGCGGTTGCCGGATACGGTCTCGCTTCCCTTCCCGTCGGCGAGGTCTATCAGCACCTGCGAGCCCTCAGTCGGCATCGTCACAACCTGACCAAACAACAGGCAAGACTCAAAGTTCAGATTCGCAGATTGATGCATCAAGCGATGCCTGGCTACGCCGATCTGTGGGAAGATGACAAGCTCTATCATCGCTCAATCGCCATGCCGATCGCGTTGGCGTTTCCATCGGCAGCGTCGATTCAGAAAGCTGGCACCGAAGGTCTGGCCAAGCATCTGCGTCAAGAGAAGATCCGCTTTCAAATGCGCACACTCGAACGCATCCTCACGTGGTCACGAACCGCCGCCGAGCCGAGCGAACTATCATCGCTGCATACCCGGCAGTGGCAGGATCTGAACTCGCTACGTGAATCGTTTTACGAACAAATTCACGCCGTGGAACGGGAAATGTCGGGCTTTTTGGTCAAAACGCCCTACATCCTGTTGCTCAGCGTCACCGGTATCAATGTCATTTCGGCGGCGCGTTTGGCTGGCGAAGCCGGACCGATCGAGCACTATGCTTCGGCTCGGGCGATTCCCCGGACGGGCTGGCCTCTATCCCTCGCGTTACCAAAGCGATGAGGTCGACAACCCGGATGGAAAGTTGGTCCGTCAGGCCAACCGTCGCCTTCGCAGCGCCGCGATGTTGGTCGCCGAAAACTTGATCAAGTGCCACCCGTACTATCGCGGACTATCGAACACCTGGAAACAACGCAAAGTCGATCCTCGCGACCGACGTTGCCGCATTGCCAACCGAGCGATGCGAATGGTTTATCAGATCGTCGCCGGTCAGCAGCTTTGGCGTGGCAAAGGAGTCGATCGCGAGTACTTGCTGTCGAAGTTGCAAGCGTTCCATCAAAACCATCAGACACCGATTTCGCAATCCGTCGCCCAGCTGGGCGAAGCGTTTGCTTGGCTTCCCAAGTCGTCCTACGCCGAGGAAGCCAAACCGCTGGCCGAACTTGCTCGCAAGAAGCGGCGTGGCCCGACGGCGTTGGGTGATCTGTTGGTCCCGTTATTAGCTCGTCTTGGAATCAATGACTCAGACACAGTAGAATCAGAATCGTCCGAAGCTCGAAGTTCCCGCTGACTTGTCAGAGCGTGAGAAGCACAAGAACAACGTCGTCTTGACCCCGAGGGTAGGCGTGGCTTTTCGGAGCCACCGTCAATAAGCCCGTGGCAAAAGCGTGATGCTCTGTTCGCGGTTCAAACGTCGGATGAGACAGTGTGGAGCCTTCGAGCTTCGGATATCTACCAGGGTGACGAGACTGAACCACCCCAAGCGACGGAGAGTGCTTCTCTGACGGCAAGCCATTGGACAAACGAGTCCGAAAAAACTACCCTCGTCGGTAGTGCGCTGAATGTACGCGCTCACTTCAAATGGTGAATAAGGCCATGACAGTGCTTTTCTTCTCCGAGCCAACCAACAATCGAATCGCGATGAAAGGGGACATATAACAAATGTACCAGCCCGCGATCAGAAAGAATGCGACCCCGACACTCATCCCCAGCATGCCACTCTCTCTTAGCATCGACCCACCGAATAGCAACGGCACTACCAAGTTCAGCGCGAATACGATCGGCCAGGCGATGAAGTGACTTCGGTGAGGATCGTCATCTTCATGTCGCATTGACATGGGGTCGTCACGCAACGGTGCCGAGGGCGGATCGTAGGGATTCATTGGCAGACCTGAGGTTTCGCAAACGTGGCTTCTCGTTGAGATCAAATTCACAGTCTAACAGACCACGACCCCAGACATCCTTGATTGCGTCGATACGGAAACAGCCGCAGCCAACGCCGAGTCCGTTTGTCGTCCGACCAAGCCGCACGGACAACCGGTCGACTACGCAGGGCCAGGTGCAGGTGATTGCACCGTCTTAGGTTGGATTGTGATGATTGGTGCGATTCTAGTTGGTTTCCGCCTCGCGTTTGGGGTTTTTTAGCGACTCGTTGGCAGAGTCCCCCATACGGGCAACCTAATTTTTTGGTGTCTGATGAACCCCGCAAAAGTAATTAGATATGCACACTCGACTGATTCACAAGGATCGCCTCTCAGCGCTAAGTGACGGCGTGATTGCCGTGATGATCACTCTGATGTTTCTAGGGTTTGAGGGAACCTATCAGCAAATCCGCATCGCAAAATCTTCTGCAGAAATATGGTCGCTAATCGGTCAGCAAATTCCACAGTTCCTGGCATACTGCCTCAGCTTTCTCGTCATCGGCGGCTATTGGCTGAAACAGCATCTGATTTTTCTCTATATCGGACACGTTGATCGAGTCTTCATTGGACTGAATTTTTTGTTCCTGATGTGTATCTCCATCGTCCCCATCGCGACGGATTGGTTGGTCGAATCGGCCCATCATGAATTCAACGCAATTTTTGTTTTCTACTCCCTCTGCTACACCGCATGCAGTCTCGCACTGGCGGCTTCATGGGCGTGGGCAACGACGGGGAATCGTTTATCGGTCCCGCATCTTATGCCGGAAACTGTCCGTTCTGTCTACGTTCAAATCGCTGTCAGCGTTGGTGCATGCCTCCTTGGTGTAGCGGTTTCATATATCGACATCTGGCTCGGTATGGTTGTCTTGACAGGTTCTTCGATTGCCATGTTGTGTCCACTCGAATCGGACGGTCACTGGCAGCAGCAATCCAAAGAGGAAGTCTCCGAAATTTCGAGACCAAAAAAAGCGATGCATGAGCCGTATCGCGAATTGTCAACAGCTCCAGGTATGGCGCAGCCTGGAAAGACTCTTGCCACCTAAGCGCAGTGGGCAAAATGCTGCCCAATTCATCATCCTGTTCTCCAACCTAACAGCCATACGACATGCAACTATCAAACGTTCGGACTTCCGCATCCACCGTCACTCCCGACTTCGTTTTAGGCGTGCCATCCACCAAGGAATCCGGTGCATTCCAAGTGGGATCGGGGCGACCTCATCCTCTCGGTCCAACCGTGGATGCATGTGGCGTCAATTTCTCACTCTACAGTGAACACGCAACTTCCGTTGAACTGTTGCTGTTTCGCAATCACGACGATCGGCGGCCATGTCAAATCATTCGATTGGATCCGGCAAGCAATAAGAGTTTCCATTTGTGGCACGCGTACGTTCACGGTCTAAAACCGGGCTTCTTTTACGCATATCGCGTCGATGGACCGCAGGACGTTCAGCAAGGCCATCGTTTTCAGCCGCAAAAAGTATTGGTCGATCCCTACGCGCGTGGAATTTCAAAAGCGTTGTGGAATCGAGGCGACGCATGTGGTGACACCGACAACCTGGAAACCAGTTTACGTTGTGCCATTGTTCACGATGACTACGACTGGGAAGGCGACCTACCGCTGAACCAGCCGACTGAAGAGCTCGTGATTTATGAAATGCATGTCGGAGGCTTCACGCGTAGCGAATCTTCCGGAGTCACTCATCCCGGCACGTTCCGCGGCGTGATCGAAAAGATCCCTTACTTGCAAGAGTTAGGTGTGAACGCCGTCGAATTGCTGCCTGTTTTTGAATTTGACGATGCTGAGATCCTGCGTGAGGTCGATGGTGAATCCAAAACGAACTACTGGGGTTACAGCACCATGTCGTTCTTCGCTCCCCACTCCAGCTATTGCGTGGACGCGGAGACGGGAAGTCATGTTCACGAGTTTTGCGACATGGTCAAAGCCCTTCACCAGGCTGGCATCAGTGTGATTCTCGATGTGGTTTTCAATCATACCGACGAAGGCAACCACATGGGGCCGACGTACTCATTCAAAGGGATCGACAACTCGACCTACTATCACTTAGTCCCCGGTCAAGAACAATACTACAACGATTTCTCTGGTTGCGGAAATACACTGCGTTGCAATCATCCCGTCGGTGAGAAATTCATTTCCGACTGCCTGGAATACTGGGTGGAAGTCATGCACGTCGATGGCTTCCGCTTCGACGAAGCTTCGGTTCTGACCCGTGGCGACGGCGGTGTTCCGCTTGAGAAGCCACCGCTGATTTGGAATGTTGAGCTATCAGACAAACTATCTGAGACCAAAATGATTGCTGAGGCATGGGACGCCGCTGGACTGTACCAAGTCGGGTACTTTCCCGGTGAACGATGGGCCGAATGGAACGGCAAGTACCGTGACGATGTGCGATCTTTTGTAAAGGGAGACCCAGGGTTGCTCGGAGCTGTCGCCCAACGACTCGCCGGTAGCGCCGACCTCTATCAAAGTCGCTCTCACGAACCCGTCAATAGCATAAACTTCATTAATTGCCACGATGGATTCACGTTGAATGATTTGGTCAGTTACAACGGCAAGCACAATGATGCCAATGGTGAAGGAAACCGCGATGGAGTGAATGAAAACATCAGCTGGAACTGCGGCTGGGAAGGAGTCACGACCGATGAATCGGTAGAAGAACTACGCGATCGCCAGGTTAAGAACTTCGCCACTCTTCTGATGGTCTCCCAAGGAGTGCCAATGTTCGTCTGCGGCGACGAAGTCCGTCGCACTCAAAAAGGCAACAACAACACGTATTGCCAAGACAACGATCTGAACTGGATGGATTGGAATGCGCTCGATCAAAATCAACCGATGTTTCGCTTTTGGAAACGGATGATCGCGTTCCGAAAACAGCATACATCGATTCATCGTTCTCGCTACTTCACCGGCGACGTGAACAGCCGTGGCGTCGCAGATATTTCATGGCATGGTACCCAACTGAATTCCCCCGGCTGGAACGATCCAAATGGTCGTGCGTTGGCGCTGACGTTAGGTGGATTCGATGCCGAGGATGACGTGCACATCATGCTCAATATGCACTGGGAAGAAATCGAATTTGAATTGCCTTCGGTCGCAGACCGTCGATGGCATCAAGCCGTCAACACCGCATTGCCTTCCCCACAAGACATCTGCGAGTACGGCAAAGAGTGCTCTCTCACCAACGATCAAGCGTTCCAGGTCGCAGGCAGAAGTATCGCCATCCTGGTTTCAAAATAGTCAAGAACGATTCCCAACAACACTTCTCTCACCATTCGCACCACCCCTTCCTAGGTAACCATCAATGTCTAAGACTTCCTTTACTTTCTCCGACCTGATCGCCGGCTACGTCTCCAGTGTTGGAAACGATTCCAGCAGCTTTGGAATTCGCACCAGTGACGGACGCGAATTTGATGTCAAGTTGACTCCCACCGTCTTCGCTGAATTCATTCGTAATTTGGGTGAAGGATACCGCGACGCCTCGGCGAGTCTCGAAAATCTGTTGAGCGAAGGCCAGTTCCTGTTTGTCTACGGCGTGTTCTATCCTGACACCGAAGGGACTCCCAAGATCGAAGCGAAGCACATTGTCTTTGCAGGTGAGTCGACCGATGACTACCGATTTGAAGAACAAGACTGGTGGATCAATCAAATTCGTCAACTGGCGGACTACTACCTGGATCATGAATTCGGCGATGGTCCGATCAGCTATGAAGATTATCGTACGAACTTGGACATCAGTGGCGACAAATCAAGTTCAGGCCGGCAGGAAACGGACACAATTTCCCGCTTGGTCTACGGCTTTGCTTCCGCGTATTTGATGACCGGTGAAGATCGTTATCTGGAGGCCGCCGAAAAGGGCACCGTCTATCTGCGCGAAAACCTTCGCTTCCAAGATCGCGACAATGATGTCACCTACTGGTACCACGCCGTCGACGTGAAAAAAGATGGCTCCAAGCACAAAGTGTTGGCATCGGAATTTGGCGATGACTACCACGCGATTCCATGTTACGAACAAATCTATGCTCTTGCGGGACCTGTGCAGACCTACCGGATTACCGGCGATCAGCAAATCTTGGACGACGCCGAAGCAACGATTCAAACATTCGACAAATTCTTCAAAGATTCCTCTGAAAAAGGCGGCTACTACTCGCACATCGACCCCATCAGCCTGAGCGGTCATGACGCTTCGCTGGGCAAGAACCAAGCGAAGAAGAACTGGAATTCAGTCGGTGACCACGCTCCTGCTTATCTGATCAATCTATTCCTGGCGACAGGCAAAAAGGAATATGCCGATTTTCTTGAATACAACTTTGATTTGATTACCAAGCATTTTCCGGACTATCAAAACAGTCCGTTCGTCCAAGAACGATTCTTTGACGATTGGTCAAAAGACCAGACGTGGGGCTGGCAACAGAATCGTGCGGTTGTCGGACACAATCTGAAGATCGCATGGAACTTAACGCGAATGAACAGCGAGCGTTCGAAAGCGAGCTACGAAGAAATGGCTGAGAAGATCGCCAGCGTGATGCCTGCTGCCGGTAGCGATCAACAGCGTGGTGGCTGGTACGACGTGATGGAGCGAGAACTTCAAGACGGAGAAGAATCGCATCGCTTCGTATGGCATGATCGCAAAGCCTGGTGGCAGCAGGAACAAGCCATTCTGGCGTACCTGATTCTTGCGGGAGTTACCGGCAACCAAGAACACCGTCGTCTGGCTCGTGAATCCGCTGCGTTCTATAACGCATTCTTCCTCGATCAAGATGCCGGTGGAGTCTACTTCAACGTGCTCGCAAACGGATTGCCTTACGCTCTCGGTACTGAACGTGGGAAGGGGTCGCACTCGATGGCTGGATACCACTCGTTTGAATTGTGCTACTTGGCCGCCGTCTATACCAACCTGTTGGTAACCAAGCAACCAATGGACTTCTACTTCAAGCCTAACATTGACGAACTCGTCAACCGCGAACTCCGCGTTGCTCCTGATATGCTGCCCGCTGGGAGCGTGAAGCTTGCTCAAGTATGGGTCGATGGACTACCGCATGATGATTTCGATAGTGACCAATTGATCGTTCGCCTGCCTGAAGGGTCAGGAAGCGTGAAGGTTCGCATCAAGCTGATTCCAGCCGACGTGACGTTTGGTGCGGACCTGCTCGAAGTAAGCGGAAATGAAGCGATCATTTCGCTCTATGGCCAACTGGATGAGTCCAATACAAGCTTGCTGGTTTCAGCACTCGAAGCCGTCCACGCTCAAGGCGTCAGTGTTGTTCGTTTGCAGGCAAAGGATTTGAAAAGCATCAGCTCAAAAGCAATTCGTGCCATTGGCATGGAGATTGAGAGCTTTGGGCCTGAGTTTGCAATCCGATTCTGCGACGCAAACGAGTCGATCTCGATCGCGATGAAAGCAAGCGGCTTGGCGGACGAATTGCACCTCGAAACGGCAGTCTCAGCAAGCTAGTAACGTTGCGACAATCATGGGGCCGGACAATCGTTCGGCCCCTGCTTTGTCCTGCTCGGTTTCACTCAATTTCATTTCGCAAAGACACCATTTCATTTATTCACAACGGGAATCAACCATGACATTGTCCAAACCCAAGATCGGCGTGTTGATCGAAGAACACTTTGATCCAAGCGAGTTTCGTCGCTTCAATCAGTATTTCCCTGAGCAGGGATTCCAAGTGGAGTACCTGAGTCATCTGTGGGGTAATGACTCGCTAACGTTCACCAGCAACCCAACCGACGGCGTCGTTGAAGAAAGCGTTATAGTACATACTGAAGTCGCGAACGTTTCACCGCAAGATTATGCAGCGATTCTACTGATTGGTGGATATGCAATGGATCGGTTGCGGTATCAAGCCGAAGCCGTTCCCGGCCAACCAAACCAAGCTCCTGCCGTTGAGTTCTTGCGCAAGTGTGTCGATACAAAAGACCTCAAGATTGGGACGATTTGCCATAGCCTGTGGCTATTCTGTGCCGACCGCCAATTGCTGGAAGGTCGCAAAGTGACTTGCGCTCATAACGTGATTTGCGATATCGAAAACGCCGGTGGACTGGTTCAATACGACGGTTCCCAAACGCAAGAATTAGTAATCGACGGCAACCTCATTTCGGGTAAACACCCCGGAATGGTCGATCATTTTATGGAAACGATCGTTCAAGAAATCGAAGCTCAGCTTGCTGTTGTGGCCTGAATGATTGGCTGGAACGTGGAACGCATACGCGGGTGGTGACGAAACGGCTGCGGTGCTGACTTGTGGGGTGGCCTATTCGTAGTTTGGACCTCGCGACCTACAGTCTATTAAGTGATTGACTCCCGCTGATGGCCTTGGGACTTCGCGAGTCGTGTCGCAAATCCTTAGTCGTCTGTCGCAAATGATACTCGGCTCTCTATCGTGGTCTCGATACAAGGCAAAAAGGGCCACCCATTTTTTAGATCCATTATGAGGAGCGGTCTCGCGGCTTCCCTTGGATGGGATCGCCTCGGGGGCCTCATTTGCCTTGTCTGGGCTGAAAAGAATGATCGATGGAGCCTCAGCGATTCTGCCCCGCGCAGCACGCACCCCAGCTTGACTCTGGAGATCAATGCCAAGTCGCAGGGTCAGACCGAAGAAAGGCCCAGTGGGTTCTCTCGAGCGCACAGCCAGCCTTGGCCCCGACGGCACGCCTCACTAGCAAGACTCTCCGGCGTGCCCGCTGCCCGCTTGAAGATCCGTCCGAATTTCCGCACGATATCGCACCAGCCATGCGTGTCCAAACCAATCCGCTGCAGGATCGGACTCAAGTGCTCCGGGATACTGCCGACCTTGTCCGCGCACAATTGGCGGCCCGTCCAATCGAGCAATTCCAGGTATCGAGCCATCGACACTGGCAAGAACCCCTTGCTGCTGGCCCGACGACCTGACGCATCCACAGCAGGCCCAACCTCGTCATCACGCTCATTGATCTCGATCGGACTCATCCATCCGCTGCGACGTCGACGGCGACTCCGCTCCCAATCATGAGTGCTGGCGCGGCTTCGATCCGATCGCTCGCTCAAATCATCAATGCGTTCCTTCGCTCCGGTGAAATCACTGGTTTCCGGCGTCTCGGCCAACGCCGCTCGAATCGGATTGAGATCCACATACGCCGCACAGACCAGCAAAATGGCTTCATCCAGTAGAATCTGCGCCTTGTATCTGCCCTCCCAAAAATGTCCAGTGACCTGATCTTCCGCGTTGCTTCGGCGGGCGATGTTTTCAGAAGTACAGCGCATCCACCAACTGATGTCTGACAAACGCTGGCGTCTCTCCGCGAGCACCTCCGGCTGGCCAAGAAAAGGTGACGGGGGGAGTTTCCGTTGGCACGCCGTTCGATCGTGGCCCTGGCACGTCGTGACAGGTTACCGAAACTGCTTTGCCGTTCGATCCCCGCGAGCGGCGTCGCGGGGCCACATAGGGTTGCCCGTTTTGATCACTGACTGCCGACTCTTCGCACCGCTTTCTTGGCCAGACGTGGGACTGATTTTTTGATTTCGGCCCATGTTGGCTTGGCGTCTTTTTTGGGGCGGACGACGTAGTCGTATCCGGCCGGGATGTTGTGTTGGCTCAGCCGAAAGGATTCGCGGATCAGTCGCTTCCATCGGTTTCGCATCACTGCGTTGCCCGTCTTCTTGGGAATCGTAACGCCCATCCGCGGTGGTTGGTCGGTAGCGGTTGCCGCGATCGCGAACAGAACCAAAACGCCATCGGCGGCGCAGGAACCTTTCTTCAGCGCGAGCGTGAACTCGGTCGATCGCCGCACGCGTTGTTGTTTGCCGAAGGTGTATCGCATGACGAACTAGAACGACAAATCCGTCCGCAACGACATCGGGTTGCGGGCTTCGAATTGTCGGATCAGTTCTTTCGATTCGTCGTCGATCGATTCCGGCACGTGAACTTGCAAGACCACAACTAAGTCGCCGGCCGATCCGTCGCGTTGCTTGACGCCTTGTCCTTTCAACCGCATCCGTTTTCCGCTGCTGGTTCCCGGCGGTACCGACATCGTGACGGGCTTGTCCGGTGTTGGCACGTCGATCTTCGCACCCAGGATCGCTTCGCTGGCACTGATGGGAACGGTGACTTCCAAGTTGCGACCGATCCGCCGGAAGTGCGGGTGGTCGGAAACTTTGATCAACAGAATCAAGTCGCCGCTGGGGCCTCCGTTGGGCGACGGTTGGCCTCGATCACGCAGGCGGATTTTGGATCCCGTTTCGACGCCGGGCGGAATTGTGACGGCGATCTTCTCGTTGCCGTCGCTGGTGCTGATGTAGAACTCGGTCTGTCCGCCGCGGACGGCGACTTCCAAGGGAATGTCAAGCTCGTGTCGCGCGTTGGCGCCTCGTTGGGGCGTCGTCGGACGTCGGTTGGCTCTGCCACCGCGAGGCCCTCCACCGCCGCCACCCACCATTTGTTCAAAGAAGTCCGAAAAGCCGTCGAACTGGGCTCCGCCTCCGCCGCGCCCCCGGCCGCCGAATATCTGTTCCAAATCCAGACCTTCAAAACCGGCGGCGCCTCCGGCTCCCCCGGCACCCGGATTGAATCCCGAGCCACGAATTTTCTCGAAGTCCGCACCGTATCGATCGTAGGCGGCGCGTTTCTCGTCGTCGCTGAGGACATCGTTGGCTTCTTGGATTCGTTTGAAGCGATCCTGGGCCTTCTTGTCGTCGGGGTTTTTATCGGGATGGAACTTGATCGCTAGCTTGCGATAAGCCTTTTTGATGTCGTCCTTGGTCGCAGTGCGCGGGACACCCAATGTTTGGTAGAGGTCGTCGGCCACAAATGATGTCTGGGGAAACAAAGGAGTTGGAAAATGGCATGATCGAGGCGTCAAAATGGCAGATTTCGACGCAAACGACTAGACAGAGCAAACGGCGAACCAGATGCAGTCGCCCACCGGCCGCACATCGATCTTGCCGGGCAGCGTGTAGCGTTCGTCCGAGCCGCCGGCAACGGTATCGGCCAACCGCCGCCAATGGTCGCGAGTCATTTCGCCTCGCGGCCAGCCACGGGCGTCCCAGATTAGTTGAAGTCCCGCGATCACGACGGCTGGTTCGGTGCGAAAGTCGCGATTCACGGCAACTTGTTCGCCCCCGACTCCTTGGCCACCTGCTCTTTTACCACCTGCTCCTTCGCCACCCGGGGATTGCCGTTCGACCCAATCTTGGGCCGCCGATTCGATAAAGCTTCGCCAATCCCGCTGGGCCGCCGTGGCACGACCGATGGCTTCGGAGGCGTCGGGATAGCGAGTCTCGATCATCGGAATCAGCTCGCGACGAATCCAATTTCGCTGGTAAACGACTTCCTGGTTCGACGCATCTTCACGCCACGGTTGACCGATCGAGCCTAGAAAATCGCGAATTTCGACTCGCCGGACGTCGATCAGCGGCCGGACCAGGACCAAGTCCTGATCGATCGATCGATGGGCTGCGATGCCGGCCAAGCCTGCCGGCCCGGTGCCCCGCATCAGGTTGTGCAGCACCGTTTCGACGTTGTCGTCCGCCGAATGGGCAACCGCGATGTAGCGGCAGCCGTAGCTTTTGGCCGTCTCGATCAAGAACTGCGTTCTTGCCGACCGCAGCGACGCTTCGTCGGATTTCGGGGCTTCGTCGGAATCCTGATCAGTGGCGCGGCGGCTGGCGAACCGCACCGACAAGGATTCTGCTAATTCGCGAACCGATTGCTCGTCGCCGTCGGACGCTTCGCCTCGCAGTCCGTGGTTGAAGTGGGCGGCGACCAAGAAGCCGCGTTCGTTCGGGTATTGTTCCGCAATCCGGTTCAGCCCACACAGCAATCCGACGCTGTCGGCGCCGCCGCTGCAGCCGACGACCACGCCGACGCCCGTCCATCGAGGGGGCGGCCACGCGGCGACGAGCCGTTCGATAAATGGGTCGATTCGCATCAACGAGGGCTTCGGTTGTTTCGCCAGGCGCGGCGAGGTGTTAATCTTGGACCGTTGGCGACTACTCCCTTTGGGATGTCGCCGATGAAATTGCCTTCCAAAGATTAACAACCCCACCGGACAACAGAACCTCCCCCGTTGTTCCTTGGCGACTCATCTCGGCTCATCAAACCCTTCGCTTCGCACATTTTCGTCGCGCGGCGGTGTGAGAAATTTTCAATGTGGCTTTTCGTTTTAACCGTCATCGCGTCACTCCGTCGGCCTTCGGCGGACGTGGTCGCATTGTGTGACGGTGGGCGAAGCCATGACGATTCCAACGGTTTGTCCCCGCGGGCCGAAATGACGCAATTGCGCGTCGCCACGAAGTCCAACAACGGTCGGTTTTCGAGTTCTCGATATCGAGGACGCACGAATGAATACTTCCATCGCATTCTATTGCCTGATCTCCCTGCTTGTGGGTTCGGGCGTCACGTTCGGCCTGTTCAAGGCGAACGATAAAAAGCGAACTGACAAAGCGAACGAAGAAGCCCAAAAGCTGCTCGCAGCGGCGCGCGGACAAGCGGAAACGCAACGCGCCGAACTGATGTTGGCGGCCAAAGAATCCGCGCTGCAACTCAAAGCATCGGCCGACGAAGAATTGGCCGCTGGCCGCAAAACGCTCAGCATTCGCGAACAGAAACTCGATCGCCGCGACGAGCAACTTCACCAACAGGAAGACGCGCTTAAGAAACAACAACGCGGCCTCGAGAGCAGCCAAACTCGATTGGCGGCGCAGATGAAAGGTGTCTCTGACCAACGAATCCAACTGGAAAAGACGCTCAAAGAACAGTTGTCGATTCTGGAAACGGCCAGCGGAATGTCGCGTGCCGAGGCGACGGAGAAGCTGATGGCGTCGTTGCAAACGGACTTGGAACACGAACGCGGATCGGTGCTGCTGAAGCACAAGAAATTGATGGGCGAAGTCGTCAACGCGCAAAGCCGCGAGATCCTGTTGACCGCGATCCAGCGGTACGCGTCGGCCCACACCGCCGAATCGACCACCAGCACCGTCGATGTGCCGACCGACGACATGAAGGGGCGAATCATCGGCCGCGAAGGTCGCAACATTCGCGCGTTCGAAAAAGCCACCGGCGTCGACGTCATCATCGACGACACGCCCGGCGTCGTCATCGTCAGCGGGTTTGATCCCGTTCGCCGCGAGATTGCCCGACAATCGCTCGGCGCACTGATCGCCGACGGTCGGATCCATCCGTCCAAGATCGAAGAGGTCGTCGAAGAGACGACGAAAAAGATCGACGACTTCATGATGCAAAAGGGACGCGAAGCGGCTGACGAAGTCGGTGTTCCCGGATTGCACGACAAAGTCATTCGCATGCTCGGCCGGTTGCACTTCCGGACCTCGTACAGCCAGAACGTGCTGCGGCACAGTGTCGAAGTCGCTTTCATTTCCGGCCTGGTCGCTGAAATGATCGGCATGGATGGCGATCTGGCTCGGCGATGTGGATTGCTGCACGACATCGGCAAGGCGGCCGACCACGAACTCGAAGGCGGCCACCCCAAGATCGGCGCCGATATTTTGCGTCGTAACGGCGAGGGACCCGAAGTCGTCCATGCGGCGCTGGGCCACCACGACGAAATTGTCACCGAGCATCCCTACACGATGCTGGTCGCGACCGGCGATGCGTGCAGCGCCAGCCGCCCCGGCGCTCGGCGCGAGTCCCTCGAACGGTACGTCAAACGGATGGAGGAATTGGAATCGATCGCAGGCCGGTTCGACGGCGTTCGGCAAGCATTCGCGATCAGCGCGGGCCGTGAATTGCGGGTCATCGTGGCCAGCGAAAAGACGACCGACGAACAGGCCGCGTCGATCTGCCATGGCATCGCCAAGGCTTTCGAGTCCGAGCTGACGTACCCCGGCGAGATCAAGGTCACCGTGGTCCGGGAAGCCCGTTTTACCGAGACCGCCAAATAGCGAAGATTGCGTTAAGTTTGTGTTAAGGTGCTTCGTGGGTCGCCGTGCCCCCTGGTCTGTTTGGTCTTCGTCGGTCGTTCCCAGTGTCGAGTTTTGCTGGTCCGGTCAAACCTTAACGGGGCCGATCACCCCAGTCGGTTTCCGGCGTCTCCGAACGCCAATTGTGAAGAACTTGCCGCACCGCCAACGTGCCGGTAGCATCGCCAGGGTTCTGCTTCATAATCGCGGTTTCCCGTCGTTGAATCGCGTCGGATTCGCCCCTTTCGGGGCGGTCACTGCCACCACCGGAGTTCCTTTTGATGAAGTTACAGAGTCCCGTTTTTGCAATCACGTTCGCCGCGACTTTGGCGTTTTTTGTCGGTTGCGATTCGACGAAACAGGCGGCCGGTCCCGCAACCAACGACTCGCCTGCTGGTGATACGGAAACCGCATCGACGCTGGTCGGTGATATCAAGATCGACGGCAGCAGCACCGTCCAACCGATCAGCGACGCTGTTCGCGAAGCGTTCATCAAACTGCACCCAGGCGTCAAAGTCACCGTCGGCGGCCAGGGTACGGGCAACGGGTTCAAAGAGTTTTATGCCGGCGCGACCGATATCTCGGATGCTTCACGACCGATCAAGTCGGGTGAATTGGAAAAGGCCCAAGCAGCCGGAATCGATTTTCTTGAATTGGCGATTGCCTACGACGGTCTGACAATCGTTGTGAATCCCAAAAATGACTGGGTCAAATCGTTGACCGTCGAGCAGCTGACCAAAATCTTTGTCGGCGACAATGCCGCCAAAAAGTGGAACGACATCGACCCGAGTTGGCCCGATCAAGAAATTAAGATCTTCGCACCCGGCACCGGATCGGGAACCTATGACTATGTCAAGGAAGTTACGGCAGGTGACAACGAACTACGCGGCGACATGACGCTGAACGAAGACGACAACGTTTTGGTTCAAGGCGTTGCCGGCAACAAGTTTTCGATCGGGTTCTTCGGCGTCGCCTACTACACCCAGAACGCAAAGATTCTTCAGGCCGTGCCGATCGTGAACCCCGAAACGAACGAACCGACCTTGCCGACGACCGAGAACATCGCCTCGGGTAAGTATGCGCCGTTCAGCCGTCCGTTGTTCATCTACGTCAACGCCCAATCGCTCAACCGCGCCGAGGTGCAAACGTTCGTCGACTTCTATCTGGAAAACGTTTCGACGTTTTGTGCGGAAGGCAAAGTCGATTACGTGCAACTGCCCGATGACGTGTTCGAACGAACGCTCGAAAATTATGATTCGGTTGCGACCGGGACTCACTTCATCGACGGCCAAGGTAAAACCCGCGAGGGAACCTTTGCCGAGTTGTATACAGCCGAAAACCTAGAATAGAACTAGCGATGCCAGCCTCGAAAGATTCGTCGCTTCCGGCGGCGCTTCAGAAACGCAATTTCCGTTCGACCGCGTCAAGCGAGTTTCGCGAGCGGTGTGTGGTTGCGTTCTTGGCTGCTTGTGGATTGACGACGGTGTTGATAACTGTCTGCATCGTTGCGATGTTGGTCAGCCAGAGCTGGAATTTCTTCCAAAGCGAGCACGTCTCGTTGACGGATTTTTTCACCGGCAGCGAGTGGACCGCACTGCAAAGCCAGAATTTGGCGAACGCCAAGTTCGGGATCTGGCCGCTTTTGAGCGGTACGCTTCGCGTCACATTCATCGCGATGATCATCGCACTTCCACTGGGTTTGATCACGGCAATTTACTTGTCCGAGTTCGCCGGTACTCGCGTTCGAAAAACGTTGAAGCCGACGCTGGAAATCATCGCCGGAATCCCGACGGTGGTTCTGGGGTACTTCGCGATCCTGGTGATCAGCCCCTCGCTGCAATGGATGACCGGCGGCGCGTTCGATACGTTCAACGCCACCAGCGCCGGCATCGCCGTCGGAATTCTCTGTTTGCCGATGGTGTGCAGTTTGTCCGAAGACGCGATGCGAGCGGTGCCCACGGCGCTTCGCGAAGGTGCCTATGGTCTGGGTTGTACGCCTTTCGAAACGGCAGTCAAAGTCGTCGTGCCTGCGGCGCTGTCGGGAATCATCTCCGCGTTCCTGTTGGCGTTCAGTCGCGCGATCGGCGAAACGATGGTCGTGGCGCTGGCGGCCGGGACGCGTGCGACCGCAACGTTGGACCCGCGTGAACAATCCCAAACGATGACCGGCTTCATCGTCGAAATGATCAAGAGCGAAAACGAGTATGGGACGGTTCAATACTTCAGCCTGTATGCGGTTGCCGTCACCTTGTTCGTGATCACGTTCGGAATGACTTTGTTGGGGCAATTGATTCGTCGTCGATACCAAGAGTCTTACCAATGAGCCAATCGGCGACCCCCGAATTGCAAACTTCGCGACTGCCGACGGCGTTGGTAAACCAAGACCCGTCGGTCGCGGCCAGCGATGCGCGTAAGCGAAAGCAACTGAGCCGATTGTTTTTCTGGCTCTGTGTCGCGATCGCGTCGATCAGTGTCATCGTGTTGGCGGTGCTGTTGATCTCCATCGGCGTCCAAGGGCACAGTCGTCTATCGGCCGACTTAATCGCCAATTCGCACAGCGAACTCGAACCCGAAACCTCGGGGATGCGCCCGGCGATCATCGGTTCGTTGTTCGTGTGCGGCGTCTGCGGACTGGTGGCGTTGCCGCTGGGCATCGGGACGGCGATCTTTTTGGAAGAGTTCAAGCCGACCAGCAAATTGCTTCGTGGTTTGCACGGATTCATTCAATTGAATATCGCCAACTTGGCCGGTGTGCCGTCGATCGTTTTCGGACTGCTGGGGCTGACGGTGTTTGTTTATATGTTCAACGTCTTCGGGCTGATCCAAGTCAACAAACCCGGCGGTTGGGAGTGGTTTGGCGCCAAGCACTATTACCAAGTTCTTTCGCTCGAACCGGGCCAAACAATCTTGATACCTCAATCGGATCTGGACAAACCCACGATCAAGATTGAGGGCCCGGTGGAAGCGGTCGATGCCGATGGCAATCGATTTGAAGTTCGGACGTGGGATCGTAAAAGCGGTCCGAAGCCGGCCGACAAGGCGACTCGCATGCGGACGGTCAAACAGGGTGCCGTCGGTGGCTCGTACTCACAACGATCGTGGTATTACTTCCGATTGCCGTTCGGAAAGAGTTTCTTGGCGGCTGGTTTAACGCTGTCGTTGGTGATTTTGCCGGTCATCATCATCGCCGCGCAAGAAGCACTTCGATCGGTTCCGCCGTCGCTGCGTGAAGCGTCGCTCGGGTTGGGCGCCACCCAGTGGCAAACGACGCGTGATGTCAGCCTGCCGGCCGCTTTGCCGGGGATCATGACCGGTGCAATTTTGGCTCTCGGACGGGCCATCGGCGAGGCCGCACCGGTGTTGGTCGTGCTGGGGGCGGCAATCGCCAAGAACAGTGGCCCGCAGAACTTGATGGATAGTGTTGTTACGATGCCGGTACTGATCTTTAACTGGGCCGGCCGGCCGCAGGCCGTGTACCAGGAAGTCGCCGCCGCTGCGATCATCGTGTTGCTTATTGTTTTGTTAGCACTAAATTCGGTGGCAATCTATGTTCGGAACAAAGTCCAGTCCTACTAATCGCACACGAACCCACTCGATAGTGTCCCAACACATGTCTGCTGAACCTTCGTTGCCCGGCGTCCCGCGACCGCTATCGGACATTGCTGGAAGCGATGTCGTTGACGGTGATGGGGGGACTTCGCCGACCGCCAAGCCAGCACCGGTTTCGCCTGCGCCCGAAGACGTGCGGATCGAGATCCGTGATCTGAATGCGTACTACGGTGACTTCCAGGCCCTCCATTCGCTAAGTATCCAAATCCCACGAAACAAGGTCACCGCGTTCATCGGACCTAGCGGTTGTGGCAAGAGCACGCTACTGCGCTGGATCAATCGGATGAACGACCTCGTCCCCACCGCCCACGCGACGGGAACGCTTCGGATGGGCGACTTGGATATTCTTTCGCCCGCGACCGACGTTGTATCGCTGCGTCGTCAAATCGGGATCGTGTTTCAAAAGCCCAATCCGTTTTCGAAGTCGATCTACGACAACGTCGCCTTCGGCCCTCGTTTGCACATGCGGTTGAGCAAGTCGGAACTCGACGAGTTGGTCCAATGGTCGCTGGAGAAAGCAGCCGTCTGGGAAGAAGTCAAAGATCGACTGCACAAACCGGCGCTGGGTTTGTCAGGTGGGCAACAACAACGCTTGTGCATCGCCCGTGCGATCGCCGTCGGCCCCGAGGTGTTATTGATGGATGAACCGTGCAGCGCGCTCGACCCATCAAGCACCCTTGCGATCGAAGATTTGATGGACGAACTTCGCGACCAGTACACGATTGTCATCGTCACGCATAACATGCAGCAAGCGTCGCGGTGCAGCGACAAGACGGCGTTTTTCTTTGAAGGTAAACTGATCGAATTCGGCGAGACCGAGCAAGTTTTCACACTTCCTAAGAGTCGCCAAACCGAAGATTACGTTCGCGGTCGATTCGGTTGATTCAATATGCTGCACGTTCAACACACTTCATCTACGGATAGACCATGACCAAGCATCTCGAACGAGAACTCGAACTGCTGCGCGGCGAATTGATTCGCCAATTCGGTGTCGTTGAACAAATGATTCAATTGGCTGTCCGATCCTTGGTCGAGCGACGAACCGACCTGGCAGATCGTGTGATCGAAAGCGATAGCCGCGTCGACGAAGCCGATATTCGGATCGAAGAAGAATGCTTGAAGCTGTTGGCGCTGCATCAACCCGTTGCCACGGATATGCGCTGGCTGATTTGCGTCGTCAAGGTCAACGGCGAACTGGAACGGATGGCCGACTTGGCGTGCAATATCGCCGAACGGGCCAAGTCGCTTGACCTTTACCCGCTGTTTCCGGTCCCCGACGAATTGACCGAGATGGTCGTTGCGACGAACAAGATGGTCAAAATTTCGCTCGATGCATTCGTCGAACGCGATGCAAAGAAGGCAACCGAAGCGATCAAGTTGGACACTCTTATCGACACGATGAACCGCGTCGTGATCGACCAACTGCACACCATCATGCGAACCGATCCCGACCTGATCGAACCGGGTGTCCATTGCTTTAGCGCATCGCGTCATTTGGAACGGATTGCCGACTTGGCCGAAAATATTTCCGAAGACGTCATCTACTTGGTCAAAGGCGAAATCGTCCGTCACAAGCATGGGTTGATCTATGATGCGACCACCGCGAACGATTGACTTTGCCGTGCCGCGTTTTCTGGGAACTCATACGCGGTTCATCCAGGCCTTCGTCGCTTCGCGGCGGATATCGTCCGTCGTCGTTTTGTTGATCGATGCAAGGGCGCGAGCGTCGTCATCCTCGATCGTCAATCTCAGTTGGCCACTGGGCAACGTTACCACTTTGCCGCGAATCGGGCCGAACTTTGTTTCGATCGTTTCGGCGTGGCGAACCAATTTGTGTCGGTCAACAGAGTGACGGCGGATGCCGATCGACGAAGTGTGTTCAAAAATGATCTGTTCCAACATTCCGACTCGGGATGGAGCCGCGATCACGGTCAGCAAGATTCCCGCACGGCCCTTCTTCATCGTGCAAGGTGTTTGGAAAGCATCCAATGCTCCCGCCGCCATCAAACGCTCGGCGCAATCGGCGATCTGCTGGGCGGTCGAGTCGTCGATGTTCGTTTCCAAGACGACTGCGCGGTCGGCGTCGACGTTCGCGATCACGCTGGTTTGATTCGCATCGCCCAGCAACACGCGAAGCACATTGGCTTGTCCGGTCAAGTCGCGTGTTCCCGCGCCGTAACCGATCGAGTGGATCGTCATCCCGGGCATCGGCCCAAACGATTGCGAGGTGGCTTTCAAGATCGCGGCGCCAGTCGGCGTCGTCAGTTCAGCCTCGATGTCCGACGGTGCGATCAGCACACCCCTCAGGATGTCGGCCGTGGCCGGCGCCGGTACGGAAACTCGGCCGTGGGCGATCGTGATGAATCCGGTGCCGGTGGGGACGGGGGACGCGGCTACCGTTTCGATGCCCAGCATCCCGAACGCAACCGCCGTGCCGACGATATCGGCGATCGAATCGACGGCGCCGACCTCGTGAAAATGAACTTTTTCTAAGGTCGAATTGTGGACTTTGGCCTCGGCGACCGCGACTTCCTGGAAAATTTTCTTCGCCAGCGTTTTCGCCGTTTCGTCGACCTCGGTCGCCCGGTCGATCATCTCGTGAATGTGGTGCAGGTGGCGGTGGGCGTGTTCGTCGGGGTGACCGACTTTGACGTGGACGGCACGAAAACCGCACTTTTTGACGATTTCGGCAGTCATCGACAATTCGGGCAGCCCCATCGAGCGGACCGCCGCCTCGATCGCGGCAATATCGGCCCCCAGATCCACCAGAGCTCCCAAAGTCATGTCGCCGCTGATGCCGGAGAGGCAGTCGAAGTACGCGATTCGGGCCATTTTTCTCGCTTTCAATGCTATGAGAGGGGGCAATTGGAGTGGTGTGATCGGAGGATGTTTGACGATTGACAGCTTTGGCGTTGAAGGTTTTCCCAAGATTGGTATACTCCCGGTCCGCCCGACGTGGTCCAGCGACGCGCGGTCAAACTGAACATTCAAGCCAAAACGTAAACCATAAGTTCCCGAAGAGCGATCCGATGAAAGTTGTCAGCAGCATTGGTGCCCTGAAGTACCGCCATCCCGATTGCCAAGTGGTCAAACGCCGCGGTCGGATCTATGTGATCTGCAAGAGCAATCCGAAGTTCAAGGTCCGCCAAGGCGGCGCGAAGGTCAAAAAGGCCCGTCGTTAAGCGGACGTCGCGAATCCGACTCGCTAAGCCACAATTCTGGCCCAGGCTCTATTCATACGAAGCGACCGACTTTTCCAAGTTGGTCGTTTTTTCGTTTGCTCATGCCCAGAGAACCCTGCGATGCGAAATTTTTCACTCCTTGGTTTTGTCTTGATTGCCGCCTTGGTTGTTTCAGGTTGCCAGCGGAATGCTGCTCCCGTTGCCACGGATGCTGTGGCAGGCGTCGGCACGCCCACTGGGGTCGTGACCATCGAAATCGTGACGGCGGATGGCACGAAGGCGTTCACGGTCGACGAAGTTGCTGAGGGGACGACGTTGGAACAAGTCATGGAATCAGCCAGGGACATGCCTGTCGAAATTTCCGGCAGCGGCACGACCGCATTCGTCCACAGCCTTGATGGCCGATCGACGTCCGCCAGCGAAGGGTGGACGTACCGGATCGACGGAGAGTTTGCCCATTCGGGCATCGGCGCGGCGGTGTTATCGCCACCGACCACAGTGACATGGAAGTTTGGCGACTGGGAGGCTGGCGAATAGCGAAACGACGGATTGGCTTGCGATCGCCGATTCCGATGCGGTTCGCTTGCTTGGTGTTGCAGCTAGGCGCCTTTGCAAGCGTCGATCGTCGTGGCTAGAATTTCGCAAGACAAAAATAGGGACGGTTGGCCGAGTCTGGTTTATGGCACCGGTCTTGAAAACCGGCGTGGGGGAAACTCTACCGGGGGTTCGAATCCCTCACCGTCCGCTTAGCGTTCTGTTTAAGGTGCAACCAACCAGTGGCTTTCATCACAAAGATTGAACATCCGCTGGTTGAACACCATCTTTGCACCGTTCGTGACAAGCAAACCCGCTCGCATGATTTTCGCGCCGCGATCGGTCGCTTGGCGGTCTTGGTCGGAATGCGGGCGACCGAAGATCTTCCCCTGACGCCAGTGAAGATCCAAACGCCGATCTGTGAAGCCGATTGCCAGCGGATCGATGTGCGTGTCGAACTGGTGCCGATTCTGCGCGCCGGTTTGGGAATGGTCGAACCGCTGCAGGGTTTGCTTCCCGATGCGGCGGTCTGGCACTTGGGTTTGTATCGCAACGAAGAAACGGCCGAGCCCGTCGGCTACTACGACAAGCTACCCAAGTCCGGCGCACCCAACGTCGCACTGGTACTGGATCCGATGCTGGCCACCGGCGGCAGCGTCGAAATGGTCATCGAACGATTGATCAGCTGGGGCGTCCCCGACATTCGGGTGCTCAGCATCATTGCCGCGCAAGCCGGCGTTGATCGCGTCGCGCGAGACTTTCCCAACGTCAAGATCTTTGTCGCCACGATCGATCCTGACTTGAACGAACATTCGTTCATCGTGCCGGGGCTTGGCGACGCCGGCGACCGTATCTTTGACACGCCCCAACACGGCTAACCTCGCTCGAAGATGGTCCCATGCAAGCTCGACTGATCTGCGTCCTCGGCTTGTTCGTCTTTATCCTGATGGCCTGGATCATCAGCACCGATCGCAAGCGATTTCCCGTTCGCGTGGTCGTCGGCGGGCTGGCGTTGCAGTTGGTGCTGGCGTTCTTGGTCTTGAAAACGGAAACCGGTCGCTACGTCTTTGTCAAAATTGGCGAAGCGTTCGAGAAGGTGATGGATACGGTCGCCGCTGGCAGCGGTTTTTTGTTCTCGGCCCGCGGTGACGAAACGCTGCTAACGACGTTTGCGTTTGGTGTGCTGCCAACGGTGATTTTCTTTTCGTCGCTGATGAGCATTCTGTATCACATCGGCATCATGCAGCGATTGGTGTGGGCGATGGCGTGGGTGATGCGGTTTTCGCTGGGCACCAGCGGCGCCGAAACACTTTCCGCAGCCGCCAATGTTTTTGTCGGGCATACCGAAGCCCCGCTGGTTGTGCGTCCTTATCTTGCAACGATGACACGCAGCGAATTGTGCGCGATGATGACGGGCGGATTCGCAACGGTCACCGGCGGATTGCTGGGTGTGTACGCAGGCATGGGCATCGACATCTCGCACTTGCTGACCGCGTCGATCATCAGCGCGCCGGCCGCATTGTTGATCGCAAAAGTGATGGTGCCGGAAACCGAACCCGAAAAGGTTTCTGCCGAAATGAAACTTGCCAGCGCCGGTAGTCATGTCAACTTGATCGGCGCGGCGGTCGAAGGCGCCAGCGACGGATTGAAGTTGGCGCTGAACGTCGGTGCGATGTTGATCGCGTTCTTGGCACTGTTGGCGTTGGTCGACGTGATTTTGGGTTACGGTTGTTCGTTGGTCGGGCTAGTCGATACCAACAACGATCCGCGAATCACGTTGGGAGTGATTCTAGGTTATGTGTGTTGGCCGCTGGCGTGGTTGCTTGGCATCCCGGCCGCCGAGTGCATGGAAGCCGGACGTTTGATCGGACTGAAAACGGTCGCCAACGAGTTCATCGCCTATGACGCGTTGGGGAAACTCAGTACCGGCGAAGGCGGCCAGATCAGCCTGCGTACCGAGACGGTGTTGACGTACGCACTGGCCGGGTTCAGTAACTTTGGTGCGATCGGTATCCAGGTCGGCGGCATAGGCGGGCTAGAACCTTCGCGAAAAGACGACCTGGCAAGGCTGGGATTGCGAGCCATGTTCGGCGGACTGCTGGCGTGCTGCATGACCGGCGCGGTGGCCGGGTTGCTGCTTTAGGATCGAGCGGTTTTTTAGTGTCGTCTTTCGCTCTGCGAAAGCAACGCTTTACGCAACTTTCGCGGAGCGAAAGGCGACTATTACTTCCCACTCGATCCTTACTGCTTCTACAAAATTGTTATCGGTGGAATTCTGGTTGAGCAGGGACGCATGAGTTTTGTTATGAGTGCAACGACGCCTTTCGGACCAGGTCATGCACGAAACCAAGTTTCGTCACGACAGCGGGCGTCAAAATTTCCGGCACCAAGTCGATCAATCCCATCGCACGGTTGGTTTCGTTGAGAACGACACCGAGTCGAATGTATGCGTCGACCATGGTGGGCAACTCGGCACTCGTCGGATCACAACCGCCGTGGATGCCCACGTTCCAAGCCGTGTCCAGGACACTGACCATGTCCAGGTAAGTGGCAAAGGTTTCGGCGAAATCTTCCCACGGGTGCATCGTGGCATAGGCACTGATATAAGCGGCTTGCCAGTGCGGCTTGGGGCCATCTTCGTAATACAGCTTTTGGGCTTCGCTGTAGGTGGGTTCGGCGTGATCCCCGAAAACGGCTTTGCATTCGGATTCACAGGCTCCTTGAACCAGCATCTGCCAATAGTAATGCGCGATCTCATGACGGAAATGTCCAACGACCGTTCGATGGGCCTCCTGGAACAAAACGCGATTCCTTTCTCTTTCCACCGAATCGGCTTCGCGCAAATTAATTGTGATCTTCCCGTCGGCGTGGCCCGTGTAAACCCGCTCTTCTTTTCCCAGCGAACGCCACTGTTTGTCTTGAAGCAGCTTGTCGGCTTTGAAATCAAATGCAAGCGGCGGCACGAAGCCTTCCTCTTTGGTTCCGTAGGGAAGTTTCAGTAGGTCCAACGTGTACAGCAATCGACGCTTCGCTTCCTCCAACTGCAACCACATGTCCCGATTGCCCGGAACCGACAAGTCGGGAATCGTATCGTTGTACCGACAGTAGTCGCACAGGTCCGCATCTTTTGCATCACTGTTTTCGCTTAGGCAGCAGCGATTGCAGACGCCGTGCAGCGTATAGTTGCGACACTTGACCAGCGTGACACCGCACGCTTGGTGCCCGCATTGCAGCGTGCTTTTGCCTTCCGCTGTCGATAACAGCGTGGTCATGTTGTCGCACGCCGGGCACCATCCCAGGGCGTGGTCGCAGGCGACGCAACGCGAGTTCTCAAAGAAGGTTGTGTTTCCACAACGGCACTTAAATGTTCTCATAAGATCAGAGCTGGTCCCGCCAAGTGAAGCTCGTGTGTCTGCCAATTCCCAACAACTTTGCCCAGCAAAAAGGCTAAGCAACATTTCCATCGGCGAATCGGACGAGGAGCTTAGCACGTTATCTTCCGGCCAGGTGCCTGTCACGATCGACTCAGCGTTTTTTTCTGCGCCCAGCACGACAGCAATTCAACCCTGAGCGGAGCCGTCGGCAAAGGGCGGGTTTTTCAAGTAAAAACAAACGAAATATGCTTTCCCAAGAGTCCGCTCAATTGCATCGCCGTCGGATCGATAGTAACCTGAATTGTGCGTGGTGAATGTCTTTTTTCTCGTCACGCCGAAAGTGCTCAGCGGCGGCTGGCATCCCGATCCTGCCGCCACAATGCCATCACTGGCAATCTGAGTAACAATGACAATCAAGAAGCAATCCGCAACCGAAGCCGCTGTTGCCGAAACCTCTGTTGCCGAGACCAGCAACGTAAAACTTTCCGTCGGCGTGGACGGGCTCGATGAAATTCTCAAGGGCGGTTTGAGACCGCGAAATGCCTATCTCGTCAAAGGCGGACCGGGCTGCGGAAAAACCACGTTGGGGTTGCACTTTCTGACCACGGGCAGCAAGAACAACGAGCGAGTGCTCTACGTCTCGCTCAGTGAACCCGAGCACCAACTACGTGAAAATGCGATCGGACTCGGTTTCGATCTGACGGGTGTTGAGTTTCTCGACCTGAGTCCCTCTCCTGAGTTTTTCGCCAAGGTTGAGAGGTACGATATTTTTTCCACCGCTGCGGTTGAACGCGATCCGATGACGATGCAGATTGTCGAGGCGATCGAAAAGGTCCGACCAGAGCGGGTGTTTCTCGACTCGATGACACAGTTCCGTTATCTGAGCACCGATGTTTTCCAGTACCGCAAACAGGCGACAGCCTTCCTCCGGTATCTGGTCGATCAGGGTGCGACCGTGCTGTTCACTTCGGAAGGAACGCCCGACATTCCGGATGACGATCTGAAGTTCATGTCCGACGGTGTAATTGAACTTGAACTGACCGAGGAAGGTCGAACCATCAAGATTTCCAAGTATCGCGGTTCCGGCTTCCTGCCTGGTAGGAATGCGATGCGTCTGGGCGATCAAGGCATAGCGGTGTTTCCTCGCCTGCTGTCCACGAAAATCCGCCGCGACCACGTCGCCGAACCGCTGTCCTCGGGTATTCCCGAGCTCGATGAATTGCTTCACGGTGGGATTGAACGTGGCACCGTCACGATTCTCACCGGCCCGACAGGAGTCGGTAAAACGACATTGGGATTACAGTTCATCAAGGAGTCATCCGGTCGCGGCGAACGATCTGCGGTTTATACGTTCGAGGAAGGCGCGGACACGCTGATGAACCGCTGTGGTGAGATCAGTATTCCCGTTCGCGACATGGTTGATCGCGGCATTCTCACTTTAGTACAGGTCGAAGATCGCGTCTCGGCAGATGAGTTCGCGCACATGGTGCGCTGCGATGTCGAAGAGCACGAACGCAAGATCGTGATGATCGACAGCGTCGCAGGTTACGCGATGTGCGTACGCGGCGAAGATGATTTTACTTCCCAGCTCCATCGGCTGGGTATGTACCTGAAAAACATGGGCGTCACCTTGATTCTGATCAACGAGGTCGAAAATATTACCGGAGATTTCCAGGCGACCGATGGCAAGGTGAGCTACCTCTCGGACAACATCATTTTCCTTCGCTATCTGGAACTCGACGGCCATTTGCGAAAGGCAATCGGCGTTCTGAAGAAGCGGGCGGGCGACTTTGAAAAAACGATGCGGCAGCTCAAGATCACGAAATACGGACTGAAGGTTGGTGAACCTCTGACTGGCCTACGCGGCCTGCTGACTGGTAAACCCGAGGTTGTCGACAAGACGCCATGAAAAAACCACGTCTACTCATTCTCACCGCCAACCGAGCTAATCGCACGTTACTGGAGGATTGTCTAACGCACGACCATGAAGTCGTCACAGCGGCGGGCGATGACATTCTGGACATCTCGTTTGATCTGGCAATTCTAGACGCTCCCACGTTGGCCGATCTGAAGAAACACGTGGAAGAAAGACGTAAGTCTGAGCACCCGGGTTTTCTGCCGTTCCTGGTCTTTCTGCCCCGCGCTCACGCCAAGTCGGCATCGAGATTTCTCGGCAAAATCATCGATGACGTGATCCTTACGCCAATCGAGCCGACGGAACTCAAAGCCCGCGTCAACAATCTTCTAAGGTTGCGAACGCTCTCTTTGGAACTAAAAGATCGCTTGGAGGAACTCCACAAGATCTCCGTAACCGACGACGTGTCTGGCTTCCACAACACCCGCTTTCTCCATCTGTTTCTGGATGAACTGTTAGCGCAGCCCAAAGCGATTGTTTCGCTGGTGTTCACCGACATGGATAAGTTTAAAGCGGTGGTGGATACCCACGGTCACTTGCTAGGTGCTCAGGTGTTGCGCGAAGCCGCGGAAACTTTTAATCGGCATCTCGGACCCGAGGATCGCATCGTCCGTTACGGCGGCGATGAATACGTGATCGTCCTGCCGGGTCAGGGCAAGGCCGAGGCACTCGAGAAGATCGAGACTCTTCGAAAGGGGCTCGAGTCCGACACCTTTCTTCGTAAAGAAAAAATCAACCTTCAAATCACTGCGTCGATCGGCTTGGCGACCTATCCAGACGATGCCAAAGATAAACGTGAACTGCTTGCCGCCGCCGACCAATGCCTGTTTCGCAGCAAGGCCGCCGGCAAAAACCGCGTCACGGTTTACAAGGCAGATGGCCAGTAACCAAGTCGTTTAGTAACAAATCACCCAGGATATCTTGTTTCAATGCGAATTCTGATCGCGCTCGTTCAATTCGAAATTGCCCCATCCCAGCCCGAAATCAACCTGCCGCGAATGGAGTCGTTCATTCGGCAAGCCGCAAAACAAGGCGCCCAACTGGTCGTATTCCCCGAGGACGCGATCAACGGTCCGCTCGAAGGTCAGACGGATTTTGTTGGGACCGCACCAGCTTGTCTTGAGGCGTTTCAACAACTGGCGATCAAGTACGAAGTCGATCTCGTTCCCGGTACCTGGACCGTTCAGGAAGGCGACGCGCTTTACAACACCGCTCACTACATCAACAAAGACGGAAGCGTTGCCGGTGTTTATCGGAAGATCAATCTTTGGGAAACGGAAAAAGCAAAGCTGACTCCCGGCACAACGGTTTCTGTTTTTCCAACGGCCTATGGAATGGTCGGCATGATCATTTGCTGGGACATTTCCTTTCCAGCTCTGTTTGCCGAAATGGTCAAGCAAGGCGTCCGGCTGGTCATTTCACCGACTTATTGGTCTTTCCCGCGGTCTGCGGACTGCGACGGTGCAGTCGACGACGAGATTCTGTTGATCGATTCGCTGTGTACGACTCGGGCTTTTGACAACAATATTGTTTTCGCCTACTGCAATGCCGGGGGCGAATTGAAGTCAGACGATTGGGATGTTGTCCTCAGCGGTCGGTCTCAAATCACCCATCCCCTGGACAAAGTCCTTTGCAAGGCGACATCGAATGGGGACGAAATTGTTTTCGCCGCCGTCAGCATTGATGAAGACAATCCAATCGTCTGACGAATGTCGCCGAGCTGGACGAGTGATCAATCGTCCGCTTAGGCCTGAATCACCTCAACATCCGTTTCGTAGACACTCACGCGCTTGTCATACAATGGAATGGTCGTTCCGTTGATGCGGTTGGATACTAGCTTTGACAAGTCGACGTCGGCGATCACGATTTGCTCCATGTTGGGCACGCCTTCGGCCGCAACGCCATCCCGGGCAAACGGGAAATCGGAAGGCGTGATGATCGCGCCTTGCCCAAAGTGAAGCCCGAGGCCCTCGACTGTCAAATTGCCGACCGTGCCAGTCACCGCCACGTAGACTTGGTTTTCAATCGCCCGCGCGTGGCAGCAATAGCGAACGCGCCAAAAGCCTTGCTTGTCATCCGTACACGAAGGCACAAAAATAATGTCTGCGCCTTGCTCGCAAACCATCCGAGCGAGTTCGGGAAACTCGATGTCATAGCAAATCAAAATGCTGATGCGGCCATAGGCGGTGTCGAACACACGCACGTGCTGACCCGGATCGCCCTGCCATTTCTCCTTTTCCCAACGCGTGAGGTGAATTTTGTCTTGCGTGAAGATTTGGCCTTCGGGCGAAAAAAGATAGGCCGTGTTGAGCAACTTGCCATCGGTGATCGTCGGGTGGCTGCCGCCGATGATGTACATGCCCCATTGCTTGGCAAGTTCAACGAACAGTTGGGTGTACCGCTCAGTAAACTCATCCAGCCCGCGCACCGCTTTGCGTAGATCGTTGGTGTCCATGAATGAGAGCAACTGGGTGGTGAAAATCTCAGGAAACATCACAAACTGTGGCTTGTAGTCCCCGGCAGCTTTCATCACAAAGCGAACCTGATTTTCAAACTCATCCCAATCTTTGATCGAGCGCAGCAGATACTGAACCGCGGCGATACGCACTGTTTGCTGCACGGGTTTGTGGTCCGGTGATTTTGATTGAATGGGTGTCGTCATGGTGTTCTTTCGTAAGACACTTCGCCCGCAATTTGCGGGCCGGTTGTTTGGGATGTTTTGTATTTATCATGATGAAGATGAGCTCGGCGTCTGATAACGACAAACCCTGCGTCTAACGATCGCCGCCCATTGGACTGGGGGAATCACTCATCGGCTTTGGCTTGGGCAATTCGCTCGGCTTCTATATCGGCTTCGATTCTTCGTTTGGTCTGCAACTTGGCCTCAAGCTCCTGAAGACGAATTCTTTCCTGCTCTTCGTACTCATCCTGCTCTTCGACCGATCGCTTGTGTTCCGTATCGCCTTGGTGGCCGGCACGGCGCTGATCGAGTTTTTCCACGTCGTCCAAGTCGCCATACAGAATCAGAATATCGCTGGCTCGGACGATGTCTTCGCCACGTGGTGTTCCGTGAAAGATGCCCCCCGCGCGACGAATACTCAGTACGAGAATTCCTTCATCGGACAACCGCAATGACGCCAGCGTTTTGTCGGCCAGCCAGTCGCCTGGTTCTACCAGCATCTCGGTGATGGCATAGCCTCTCGACAATTCGAGCAGGGCGACATAGTCGCGAACCTCAAGATCCGTAAATCGTTTCAGGCACCATGCGATCACACGATTGGTATGGTGCTCCACCCAGCGACTGGTAAAAAAGAACCAGAGAAAGCCGATGCCCGCAGCCAGTATCGCTAGCATCCACCATCGGGTTTGTGCCGTCGAGTTCGTGGTGCTCATGACCGAAATCATGACCGTTGCACCCACGGTTGCGACACCCAGATTCCCCAGCAACATCAGTGTGGCAACGATCTGGCGACGCACCGGATGGCCAACAACCATTTCGGATTCGGTGGTCGTGAATCCAGCGCCGGTAAAGGCCGAGCGGGCCTGGAATTTTGCCGAGGCGCGAGACAGCCCCGTCGACATGAGTGCCATCGCCGCAACGCGTGTCACGATCATCGACACAGCCAGAGCGACCAACAGCGAAATAATCGGAAACACGCCAACCAATGAACACCTCCAAAAGGATAGAGAGACGCTTTTCGTTTACAAAACGATCCATCTTGCAACGGCGAAAGAACACGAGGGCGGTTTGTCACGATCAGGATGCCCGCAGGGTAAAAACAGGACGCTATCTGATGCTTCGAGCCCGCCTAATCTTGTAAAAACACTGTTGTTAAACACCAAAACGCCAGCTAGGTGTATCGCAGGGCCACGGCCTGTTCGGTGAAGTCTGCGAACGTTCGTTCAAGGCAGTAACCAGGCCAGCGGCACGTGAAGACTCCGCGAGCCGGGTTGTACGTCGTTGTATACAACGTGCCCCAACCCATTTGATGATTGAACTGGTACAGCGGCGGTTCCATGAACCGTTCCACAAACCGCTCGTGCGTTTCATCGGGATCTTGCAGACGTATCGAAAGCACGTGAGCTCGGTCCAGGCTGGCGGTGGCCCGTTCATGCTCGGGCCAATCGACGGTGTCTTGATGGTTGGTCGCCAGCTTGCGACGCGAAACCACAACGTCACGATCGGGTGAAACGAACACTGTGGCGTGGGCCCCGCTGCGATCGAGGACTGTGACGTTGTACGCCATATGGCTTGGTACCCGTTGCAGGACTTCGGTGGCCTGCGCCGTCGTGTCGCAGAATTCCAAAATGTAGCGAAGGATCAGCGGGATGCCGAATCCGACGCCTAGCGTCTTGCGTCCACCGAACGCTAACGAAACGGCTAGCCCGTCTTCGTTCATGCCGTCGAGCACGCCCCAGGCGCAATCGCTCATCGCCATCACTTGCTTGCCGTTCCAGCACGACCGCAGCAGCGTCGCTTCCCAGAGCTTTGAGCTGTAATCGTAGTTGCGAATCAAAAACGATTCGTCGCGAGTCCATACCGCTTGCGAGCACCCCGACAAGTACGGCGTCGGGCAATACAAGCTCAGGAACCTCGCGACGGCATCCGAACCACCACCCAGATCCACCAATTGGAAATAAAGCGGCAGCAACACGGGCATTTGGTCCAAGTACAGCATCGGCAGGGACGATCGTTCCAAGACGCGTGTTTTGGAAAAATACTATCGACCGTACCGGTGCAAGGTTCTTGATCGAGTGACTGCGGCGATTGCTGCGGAAGGGTTGGCGGTCCACTTGTCGGTCCACACCTTCACGCCCCGCTTTCGCGGCACGCGGCGCGCCGTCGACATCGGCATCCTGTTCGATCCCGATCGGAAGAACGAGGCGGCGATTGCAAACGCTTGGTGCAAGGATCTCGCAACCCGGTTGCCACGAATGCGGATCGCGGCAAACCAACCCTACCTGGGAACCGACGACGGTTTGACGACGTGGATTCGAACGAAGTTCGCCGCGCCGGAGTACGTCGGGATCGAGATAGAAATCGCCAACTCGATCGCCAAAAAATCGAAAGGGAGTCAGCATAAGCTGCTAACCGAACTCGCCACCACAATCGGCAACCCCACGTGGACCCACGACTCCGCTCGCGGGGCGTGAACTGCTTTGCAGTGCAGGGGCGACGCATCGTATACCCTGCAAACGTAGTCGCACGGCCACGTAGGGTGATCCGAATCGGGAGGGCCCTATCGTTTCTCGATCGCGATGAAATCTCGCTCTTGCGATCCGGTATAGACCTGGCGAGGACGATTGATTCGCGTACCTGGGTTGGCGTGCATTTCACGCCAGTGTGCCAGCCAACCGGGCAATCGTCCGATCGCGAACAGCACGGTAAACATGGCAACTGGAATCCCGAGGGCGCGGTAGATCACGCCCGAGTAGAAGTCGACGTTCGGATAGAGTTTTCGCTCGATGAAGTACTCGTCCCGCAACGCGACCTCTTCTAGCTTTTGAGCGACTTCGAACAACGGGTCATCCAAGTCCAATTTCTTAAGCAACTTGTCACAGCTGGAACGGATGATCGTCGCTCGTGGGTCAAAATTCTTGTAGACCCGGTGTCCGAATCCCATCAAGCGGAATCCGTTTTCCTTGTCCTTCGCCATCGCGACATATTTTTCGACGTTGCCGCCGTCACGCGCGATGGTTTCCAGCATGTTCACACACGCTTCGTTGGCACCGCCGTGCAGCGGTCCCCACAGCGCGCCGATTCCGGCGCTGATCGAAGCGAATAGGTTTGCGTTGCTGCTTCCGACCATGCGAACGGTCGACGTGCTGCAGTTCTGTTCGTGGTCGGCATGCACGATCAGCAGCAGATTGAGCGCTTCGGCAAAATCCGGATCGACCATGTAATCATGTGCCGGCGTCGCGAACATCATGTGCAAAAAGTTTTCGCAGTAGCTCAGTTCGTTGTTGGGATAGATGAACGGTTGGCCCATCGATTTTTTGTAACTGTAGGCCGCGATCGTTGGCAGTTTGGCAAGCAACCGGTAAATCGAAATCTCGACTTGCTTTTCGTCATTCAGATCCATCGAGTCTTGATAGAACGTCGACAACGCGCCGACGACCGACGACAGAATCGCCATCGGGTGGGCGTCGCGTGGGAACCCGTTATAGAACGATCGCATGTCTTCGTGAATCATCGTGTGTTCACGGATGCCGGATCGAAAATCGGTTGCTTGCTTTTCGTTGGGGAGTTCGCCGTAGATGAGCAGGTAGGCGGTTTCGATGAAATCGGATTTCGCGGCAAGTTCCTCGATCGGATATCCGCGGTAACGCAGGACGCCTTTTTCTCCGTCAAGGAATGTGATCGCGCTGCGCGTTGAACCGGTGTTAACGAATCCTTCATCCAGCGTGATCAGGCCGGTGGATCCCCGAAGTTTGCTGATGTCGATGGCCCGTTCGCCCTCGCTGCCCTCGATCACCGGAAGCTCGAATTCGCGGCCATCGTAGATCACGCGGGCGGTGCCGACGTCTTCGGTTTTCAAGTCGACTTTCATGGTCATTCGGGTTTCCAGAGAATCATATTTCAGAGTGTATTTGCGTCACTTTCCGCCTGAAAACAGTTTAGCGGTGCGGCTAGCGAGCCACAATCAGACTGGGTAAAACGCGGGCAGCGGCGCGAGTCGGCGTTAGTTTACCCGACTTTTTGGTTTTCGCCGCCGAGCAATCGGATCCGCATCGATTCGATTTTTCGATTCGTGGCTTTCAAAATTTCGATCTCGACGTCGTCGATTGTCATCCTTTGCCCCTCTTCGGGGATGGCACCAAAGTGAAACAGCACGAATCCAGCCACGGTTTCATAGTCGTCGCTTTCGGGTAAATCCCAGGCCGTTGTTTCGTTCAGATCGTCGATCATGACTCGGCCATCGACCTCCACCGTTTCTTCATCGACCAAGACAATTCCGAATTCTTCGTCTTCGTCGGACTCATCGACGATCTCGCCAACGATTTCCTCGAGCGCGTCCTCGATGGTGACGACACCGGCGGTTTGTCCGAATTCGTCGACGACGATCGCCATGTGAGAACGGCTGTGCAAGAATTCTCGCAAAATCGATTCGACGCTGCGGTTGTCTGGCACGGTCCACGGTCGCCGAATGATCTCGGTCAATTGTTTTTCGGGCGTTGATCCATCGACCAAGAAAGGAAGCAGGTCTTTGACGTAAAGAATCCCGACAACGTTATCAAGTGTGCCCTCGAAAACGGGAAACCTTGTGCGCCCGGCTTCGACGATGCCGCCCAGTACTCGGTCCCATCCCCAATGCACGTCAATCGCATCCACGTCGCCACGTTGGGTCATGATGTGACCGACCGTATCCTCGTGAAGCGTCATCACGCCTTGGATCATCTCGCGAATACCGGGGCCGAAGTAACCTTCGCGGGTACCCGCGGTGACGATCGTGCGGATTTCGTCTTCGAGTTGTTCTTCGTCCTCGTCTTCATTTTCAGCGGTTCCCATCAAACGTCTGGCAACCAAGTCCAGCAATTGGCCCGGCAACGAAAGCGGATGCATCAACACCGACAGTCCGCGCCAAAACGGCCATGTGTGATACAGCACCGGAGTCGATGCGAATCGCGTGACGGAATTGGGGATCCAAACATGGATCAACATCATCAATCCGCCCGCGCTGGCGGTCCACGTTGCCAATCTTGAAAGCGTCACACCGTCGGGCGACGCGAACACAGCGCCGGTGCCGCAGACCAAAAACAGCACCGTGCCCATCATTCGCAAATAGGCACTGCCATCGATGGCGGCGTCTTGGTGGTCGAGCACGTCACCGAACCGATCACGGTTTTTCTTCAGCCGGCAATAGATTTCGAGTGACCGACCGGCAAACCGATCGAGCAGTTCACCGCCCAATCCGCCGACGCTGCTGAGCGCGAATCCGATCGCCGACATCGCCCACCACTGCATGATACCGATCAAGATCGCGACTCCGTACGAGTGCTCGCATCCATGTCGGCGCCGCAGCGATGAATCTCGTCGATGCCCAGTCGCGTCATCACATCGGCTTCGGCCCGTCGCATTGCCGCGCGATCAGCATTGTCGTGATCGTCCATCCCACAAATGTGAAGGGTTCCATGGACGACATACAACAGCAACTCGTGTTCTGTCGGCCATGCCAATTCGCGGGCTCTCTCGATCGCCGTGTCGATGCTGACGATCAATTCGCCTTCGATCACGGGCAAGTCAGCCGAGTAACCGAAACTGATCACGTCGGTCGCGTAGTCGTGACCCAGGTGTTTGTCGTTGATTTGCCGGATCGTGGGGTCGTCGGTGACGCGGACGCCAATTTGGCCGGCGCGAAAACCGCGAGAATCTGCGGCCGCAATGACCGCTGCGGAAATGGCGCGGTGGTTGATGGCACGATCGATGTTCGCATCGACGTTGATTTCGACTTCGATCGACGAAGGGGGGCCGTCCGGGGACGGCGCCATCTCGTCGGGGTCGGCATCAAGCCGATTGCTGTCCGGGGTATTTGACACGTGCGTGATAGATCGCGGTAAGAGATTTGACGAGAGATCGGCGGATGCGGTCGAGCTGTTTGAAGGTCAATCCGCATTCGTCGAATTGGCCATCGCTCATTTTCTTGTTCGAAATCGCTTCCACCAAGTTTTGGATTCTCGACGGCGTCGGATCGACCAAGGTGCGGCTGGCACTTTCAACGGTGTCGGCCAGCATCATCACGGCGGCTTCCAAAGTTTGCGGTTTGGGGCCCGGGTAGCGGAAGTCTTTGTCGTTGACCGTTTCACCGTTGGGGTCTTCTTCGCTGCGACGTGCGGCTTCGCGATAGAAATATTCGACCAGCGTGGTGCCGTGGTGTTGGACAATGAAGTCGATGATCGGTTCGGGCAGGTTGTGGCTGCGCGCCAAGTCGGCGCCGTCTTTGACGTGCGCGATGATGACCAAAGTGCTCATGGCCGGCTGTAACGAATCGTGTTGATTCACGCCCGCCGATTGGTTTTCGATAAAGTACTCGGGCTTGAACATCTTGCCGATGTCATGGAAGTACGCGCCGACGCGGACCAGCAACCCGTTGGCACCGATCGAATCGGCAGCCGCTTCGGCGATTGATGCGACGTTGATCGAGTGGTTGTAGGTTCCCGGGGCACGCTGGGCCAAACGACGCAGCAGCGGGTGGCTGGCGTCACCAAGTTCCAGCAGACTCAAGTCAGTTTGAACGCCAAAGCCGCGTTCGACCAGCGGCAACAGCGGCGTCATCGCGCTGGCCGAAACCAAAATGCAAAACCCCGACCAGAACGCTTCGCGGATCAGTCCCCAAACGACCATGTCAAATTGTGGACCACGATAAAGCGATTCGATGCCCGCGCCCGGCGAACCGGCCGATAACGTTTGTCCCGTCACGATTCCGACGCCGACGACCGTCAGTACGGTGATAACCGCTGATGTCGCGCCGATGTAAAGCAAGTGAGTTCGCGTGCGAATGCGACCAAGTAACAGGATGCAGCTTGTGCAAGCAGCCGAAACGGTGACAAGCTCTGCCAAGTCCGATCCAAGAAACAACGTCACGCTGACGCAAGCGGCCGCCATCAGCAGCAATGCCAGTTCCCGGCCATAGACGACTGCGGTCAGGATCGAAGCCATCACCAGCGGTACCAATTCGCCTCGCCATCGATCGCCCGACACCCAATAGCCCAGTGCGATCGTGACAACAATCACGGCCAGCAACTGAGACAAGCGAACTCGATCCAGCAACAATCGCCGATCATCGACAAAGAAAATGTACGACGAACACAACAGATACAGCGCCGCAATCATTCCTCCGTAAGCCGCGATCCGCGCGGCCTTGTCGGTCCAACGCATTTTGGCGACCAGTTCGCCCCATTCGCAGCGTAGCAATCCGATCTCGCTTGCGCTCAACGTCTTTCCCGCTTCGGCCAGCTTTGATTCGCCGTGACGAAAGGTCGTCATCACGGGTTCGACGGACTCGGCCGCTTTGTTGCGAGCCTCTTCGCTGAGGGCGTCATCGTATTGCAGTGTTTCGTATTTGGGCAGACGCGTCACGATCCAATCGCTGATCATGCCAGCAACTTTTTGTGAATCGTCGGTTGGAAACTTCGTTCGGAATTGCTCGCGTAACCGCTTGGCAAGCGCAACGCCGGCTTGGGCGATTCGCGCATCGGCGATTTCGACAAACTCCACCTCGTCGGGGCGTCCGACCGGGTATACCTTGATGCGTTCTTGACTGCCTTGTTCGGGCAAGTGTTGAAGCGCCATGATCAAACCGAATTTGTAGTTGTCTCGCATCGCGATCAGGATCGCATCGTCGAGAGTCTTCAGCTCGGGGTCGCTCGCCAACACGGACTTCAGCATCGAGAACCGTATCGCCGGAGTGTCGTCGGGTTCCGTTTCGTCGTCGATATAGAACTGTGTGAACGCCGACCGTTCTTCTTCGCTCATTTGGTCGAACGACGGAGCGCTCAACGTCAGAAACAATTGGTCTTTGAGCGCCGCGCGAAGTTGGTCGAGCGGTTGCGGTCGGTTGCGATAAAACGCTAACTGTTCGCGGCGTTTGCGATCGCGAAGGGTCTTCGTTTCGCTTTCGTTGGGGACCTCGAAGGTCACGCGGCTGATCAGGTCGCGGGCCGGGATCGCATTCAGGCGATACGCGAACGGCGGACGCCATGTCTCGCACAAAAGCAGCAGGACGACACCCGCGAGTACGGCAATGCCGACCCGTGTGGAAACATCGGTCTTGTCGCTGTCGTGCCACCATTGAACCAACCTGGGTTTCGATTTCCCAAGTGATTCAACGCGTTCTTGACGAGTTCGATTTTTAGATGCACCGCTCATGGCAGTCGATTCGATCGCGATTGACGAACGATCGTGTTAATTTCCTTTACGCGAGTTATCGCCGGAAAAGTCGTCGCCATCATAGGCGGCGACGATCTGTTGGACCAATTTGTGCCTGACAATGTCGCTGGCCTGCAGGGCTACGATACCGATCGCGTCGATATTGGAAAGCCGGCGGATCGCATCGTGCAACCCACTGGTCACACCGCGCGGCAAATCCAATTGGGTTGCGTCACCGCTGACCACCATTTTGCTGTGTTCGCCCATTCGGGTCAGGAACATTTTCATTTGTGCAACGGTCGTGTTCTGGGCTTCGTCCAAGATGATGAAGGCGTCGTTGAGCGTCCGCCCACGCATGTAGGCAAGTGGAATGACTTCGATGACGTCTTCTTCCATCAAACTGCGAGCCTGATTGTAGTCGACCATCTCGCCCAGTGCGTCCATCAACGGACGCAGGTACGGGTTCAACTTGGCTCGCAAATCGCCTGGTAAAAAACCAAGCGATTCGCCCGCTTCGACGGCCGGACGAACCAGTACGATTTTGCGAATCGACCCGGATCGCAGGGCTTCCACCGCCATCGCGACGGCCAAATAGGTCTTTCCGCAACCGGCGGGTCCTGTTGCGAACGTCAAATCATGTGCCCGGATTGCGTCGACGTATGTCGCCTGGCCTCGGGTTCGCGGTTTGATACGGCGACCGGCATGCTGGATTTGGATCTCCTCCCCGATGGGGCCCGATTCGACCTTGCCTTCGATGATCGCGCCTTCTTCCATCGCCGCCTTGTTGACGTCGCCGGCGGATAGTTCGCCCTGTTTCCGCGAGAGGTGCCGAAGTTTTTCCAGCGTCCGCGTTGCCCGCTGGACACCTGTTTCCTCGCCCGCAATCAGAACCTGGCCGTTGCGCTGGGTGATGCTGACGTCGAACAGCCGCCGAAGTTTGCGGAGGTGTTGGTCGCGGGGCCCAAACAGGGTCAGGATTTCGCTTGGATCGGTGATCGAAAGCGTCGCTTCGGTCATGAGTCGCCCGATGGGGAGTTTTTGTTCAGACGTAACAGTGAATTGTACACACGCGGAACGGCAGATTGCTGGTTGCCGAACTCTACTCAACTTCCGACGCCTGCAGCAAAGCACAAAAACGCCGGCATAACCGCCGAAATCAGCGAATCCGTCACGTCCCAGACGCCTCCCAGGCCCGGCAGCAGTCCACCGCTGTCTTTCGCACCGGTGGCCCGCTTGATCAACGATTCGGCTAAATCGCCGATCATTCCTGCGATCGCCAGCAGCGGACCCAGCAACAGGGCACCGAAAATGGGCATGTCCAGTCCGGGGATGGACGGCGACAAAACCGGTCCGGTAGACGATCCCGCAATCAGGGGAAAAAGCCAGGTCAAACAGGCAAACGCAACGATCGTAGCGATCACGATGCCACCGACGGCACCCTCACGCGTTTTTCCGGGGCTGAGCCGGGGCACCAATTTGTGCTTCCCAAATGCCTTGCCGCTGAAATAGGCGCCCGCGTCTGCCGACTTTGTTGTCGCGATCATCGTGATCAGGGCTGCCAATCCCCAGTTGCCGTCGCCCATCGTTCGAAGCGACACCAACAACGCCATTGGCAATCCGACATACAGCGACACGAACACGGCCGCATTCGTTCGCTCAATTATCTTCGATTCGCCTTTCGCGTAACGATTCATCTCGCGCATCAAGATGACGAACGTCGCGCCGACACCTGCGATAACGATCCAGCCTAGGCGTCCGATGGGGCAAGTCGCCGGATACACCGATCCGAACAACGGCCACGCCAATGGAATCGCCGCCGACACGGTCACTAACGCCGTGGCAATCATGACATCGGGTTTTGCGATTGGATGATTCGACTTCGTTAGCAGTCCACACATGTCGTGGGCCGTGCCGAGCGAAAAGAAAAACAGCAGCGGCAGCAACCAAAGTCCTTCGGCGCCAACTCGCGAGTGATTCGCGTCCAGGTAAATCAACAGCGCCACGACGCTAAGCAGAATCGCGGACGAACGAAGTCGGTCAACTAACAAAACGATTCATCCTCGGTGTACTGCGCCGGCGTGGTATTCACTCATTCACGTTCAGTCCGCCGAAGCGACGTTGTCTTGTTTTGAAGTGTCGGATCGAAGCCAGAAAATCAGCTCGCGAAAATTCCGGCCAACAGGTTTCGGTAACGAACAGTTCGGCGTAACTGATTTGCCAAAGCAAAAAATTGCTGACCCGCATGTCACCACCCGTTCGAATCATCAAGTCGATCTCGGGTAGTCCCACGGTAGAGAGCCTGTTGGCAAACGTTTCTTCGTCGATCGAATCCGCGGTGATCTTTCCCGATGCGACATCGACGGCAAGTTCGCGAGCGGCCCGTGTGATCTCGTCTCGTCCGCCATAGTCGATCGCCAACACCAGTTGTGTGCCCGGGTTGGACGCGGACATCTGCAATGTTCGATCCATTTCTTCGATCACCGCCGGTGGCAATCGGTCGCGGCGTCCGATCACTTTCAAACGTAAGCCTTGGTCCATGATCGTTCGACGTTCTTCGATCAGATACTGTTCCAACAGGTGCATCAGAAAGTCGAGTTCCGCTTGTGGCCGCTTCCAATTTTCACTGGACAAGCAGTACAGGGTCACCGCCTCGACACCGATTTCGGTGCACGCTTCGCTAATCATGCGGACCGTGTTGACGCCGCGGCGGTGTCCTTCGATGCGTGGCAAACCGCGCGCGGTGGCCCATCGCCCGTTGCCATCCATGATGATCGCGATGTGCCGCGGACGTTCCGCGTGCGGTATGTCCTCCAAACGATCGACTTTTGAATCTGGTTCACCCATCGTTAGTCAATCGTCAAGCAATCGGATTCAGCTGCAGCTCGGCAGCCGCCTCGGTGAAGATCGTTTGAGCCCGGTCGGGACCGACGCTGAGCACGCCCACGGGAACGCCCACCAATTCTTCGATGCGAGCGACGTAGTCGAGCGCGCCTTGCGGGAAGTCTTCGACCCGGCGAACATCATCGACCGGTTGATTCCACCCGGGGATCGTTTCCAAAATCGGCTTGCAACGACGCAGTTGGTCAGCGTGCGCGGGCAAGCGATCGATGCGTTTGCCGTCCAGTTCGTAAGCGACGCAAACTTGCAATTCGTCGAAGTGGGCCAGCACGTCCATCATCATCAGGGCCAGCCGAGTCACACCGCTGAGCCGAGCGGTGTAGCGAACGGCGACAGCGTCGAACCAACCGCAGCGGCGCGGACGACCCGTCGTTGTGCCGAACTCGTTTCCGAGCTTGCGGATTTTCTCGCCGGTCTCATTTTCGAGTTCTGTCGGAAATGGTCCGCCGCCGACGCGTGTGCTGTATGCCTTGCAAACGCCTAGCGTGTGGTTGATCCAGCGTGGCGGCACGCCGGCGCCCGCACAAACGCCGACTCCACTGCTGTTGCTGCTGGTCACGAACGGGAACGTACCGTGATCGATATCTAACAGAGCGCCTTGGGCGCCTTCGAACAGGATTCGTTTATTGGCTTCGCAAGCGTCCAACAAAAAGTCCGTCGTGTCGCCGATCATGTCGTGCAAACGGTCGGCCCACCCGGCCGCCAACGCGACGACTTTATCGGGCGCGATCGACGCCAAGTCATCGGCCGGTGCGCCCATGTCGCTTAACAGTGCCAGCTTTTGTTCGGCAACGGTGCCGATGCGTTCGTCGCGATTGGGTTGAATCAGATCCGACATGCGAATCGCGTACGTTCGACCGACCTTGTCACGATAGCAGGGGCCGATGCCGCGGTTGGTGGTCCCGATCGATTCGCCCTTCATCTTGGTCGCGTTGATGAATTTGTCTTCGGCCATGTGCCAAGGCATGACCAAGTGGGCGCGTTCGCTGATACGCAGATTCTCGCGACAGTTCACGTCGCGTTTGGCCAGCCCATCGATTTCGTCCAACATCGTGGTCGGGTTGATGACGACGCCGGGCGTGATCAGGTTTTGGACTTCGGGGTGCAGGATCCCGCTGGGGATATGGTGCAGTTTGTACGTTTCGCTGCCTGCGACGACGGTGTGCCCCGCGTTGGCGCCACCTTGGTAGCGGACGACCAGATCAAATTGGGGGGCAAGCAGATCGACGAGTTTCCCTTTGGCCTCGTCGCCCCACTGAAGGCCGATCACACATGTTCCTGACACCGCGTACGCTCCCGCTGGCAAACACTACTGAAATGCCGCCACAGACCCGTAGCGGAAACGGAAAAGGGTACGCCGGGGGACGATCGCTGGCAATAACGGGGTCAGAATCGCCCCGTTCGGCCAACCCAAGTTCGAAATCCCCCTCTGTCGCCAAATCTATCCCGGCCAAATTCCCGGCTCAGCGATCCGTTTTCAAAGCTCTGGCCGTCGCCCAAATTCGTCCGTCGGCAGCCTGGATGAGCGGGTCGAAACGGGGGATCTCCGCCGCGTTGTTTCCCTGTTCATGCTTTCGAAACAGCATCAGGTAGGTTTCGTTCTGGGGTCGGTAACGGTGGAAGAACAATTCGTCCTTCGCGACCACCGCCGCAGCCAGCCGATCGCCGTCGCCGCCGCGAGGTGCACCGCCGGTCGGTCCCACCAGTCGATCGGCCAAACGAGTTGCCAACGTCTGGTAGCCAACCGAATTCGGCACCAGCCCGTCGTGCGTGACTTCGCCCGGCGACGGTTTCCAATCCACGGCAAGCTCCGGTGTATCGGTTTGTTTGGCTACTTTGGCGATGACCGCACGGATTCGTTCGACAGACTTGGTGTACTCAGCCGATCGATAACCGGGCGTCGCCACCGGTGCAACCAGGATCACACGCCTGCCCTTGTTTCCGCTGCTTCGCAAATCGCCGACCAATCGCATCAGTCCCGCTTCGAAACGCTCGACGGCCGCCGCGCCGTCACTCGCTTCGCTAGCGCCGTACGCGACCAGCACGACCGTCGGATCAGCGGTTTCAACGTCGGCCAAAATCCGTTGGTAACCTTCCTCAGGGCCGTCGAACCGTTTTCGGGCGATCCCGTGAACGTCGTCGCCCGACCAGCCCAGGTTACGAAATGACAACTTCCACTCAGGCCGACGTGATTGCAGTTCAGCCTCAAATGTACCCGAATCCTGCATCCGTTCGACGAAAGTGCCGCCGACGATGGCGACGCGATCGCCGGGTTGGAGCAGTGGTTGGCCGGAGTTCAAGACACCGGCCAAGAGAAAGAGCCAAATCATGATGTACCTTCGAGAGTTTTTGCAGCCACCCTGCGTGGCCCTGCGACTCCGTTCGCTGGGTGTACGGTGTTCTTTCGTAAGCTACTTTGCAGCTTACGTCCCGCGACGGCGTCGCGGGTCCACGTCGGGTTGCCGGGTCGAACTACTTCTTTGCGAGTTGTTCCTTGATCGCTGCGATCAGCGCTTCATCGTCTGGGGCGGTGCGGGGCGAGAAGCGGTGGACCAGGTTGCCGTCGCGGTCGATCAGAAACTTTTCGAAGTTCCAGCTGACCTTGCCATCGCCGACCGGTTCGACGGTCTTGCTGGTCAAGTACTTGTAGATCGGCGCGGCGGCGTCGCCGTTGACGTCGACCTTGCTGAACATCGGGAAGCTGACATTGTACTTGGTGCTACAGAACGTCTTCACTTCGGCATCGGTACCCGGCTCTTGGCCGCCGAACTGGTTGCATGGGAAGCCGAGTACGACCAAGCCGTCTTCCTTGTGGGCTTCGTAAAGTTTCTGCAGTCCGGCGTACTGAGGCGTCAGTCCACACTTGCTGGCGACGTTGACGACCAGCACTACGTTGCCTTCGTAGTCCTCTAAATCGACCGTTTCGCCGTCGATCGTTTTTACTTTGAAATTGAGCGCGCACTCGTGCTCGCCTTCGTGCTTATCAGCTACTGCCATCGAGGTCAAAACTCCAAAAGCCAACATCAGGGACAGGATCGAACGCATTGGTAGGGTCTCCGCTTGGAAGGCGAAAAGGGTGGGAAGGGGCCTCTGGATCGCGTCGGCTCATGCCGAGATCGCGTTCCCAGAGGAAAAGTTTCACTTATGAGGGGAGTATAGCGGCCGTGACAGTGGCAACGCACGCTGCGGGGAATTACGTTCATCTTCTTCGCGGAATGTTCTCGGAAGACTTGACGCCACTATCGACGACTGGCAGCATTTCCGACTCCCTACCCACAAACTCTTAACCCGATCCCACCTATGGAAAATCGCAAAACGCTCCTGGCCGCCGGATTCCTCGCATTGATCGCCGCGGGAATAGGATTCGCCGTTCGCGGTGGATTGCTGGACATTTGGTCCAACAAATACGGCTTCACGATGACCGAACTTGGTCAAATCACCGGTGGGGGCCTGCTGGGCTTCGGTTTGGTGATTCTGGCGGCCGGCTTGCTGGTCGACTGGATTGGCTACAAGCCACTGATGCTGTTCGCGCTGGCTTGCCACGTCGTGTCTGCCATCATGCTGTTTTCCGCGACGCCCGTTTTCAATGCGGCCGGGAAGGACGCGGTGTACATGATCCTGTTTTGGTCCGCGTTTATCTTTGCGGTCGGTAACGGGGTCTGCGAGGCGGTGATCAACCCGTTGACCGCGACATTGTTCCCCGAGCAGAAGACGCACTACCTGAACATCCTGCACGCCGGATGGCCGGCCGGGTTGGTTCTGGGTGGCTTGATCGTGTTCCTGAAGGACAGCATCGGCTGGGAGATCTTGCTGGCGACGTATTTGATACCGGCGGCGATCTACGGATTCATCTCGCTGAAAGAAGCGTTCCCGAAAACCGATGCCCAGTCGGGGTCGGTTTCTTACGGCGGCATGTTCGCTCGTTTGGTGGTTCCGTTCTTCTTCATCCTGTTGATCGCCCACGCTTGCGTCGGCTACGTCGAATTGGGCACCGACAGCTGGATCAACAAGATCACCGGTGGCATCTTGAAGAGTGCGGCGCTGGGGACCGCGTTGTTCATCTACACGTCGTTGTTGATGACAGCGCTGCGTTTCTTTGCCGGCCCGATCGTTCACCGCATTTCGTCGCTGGGTCTGCTATTGGTCAGTGCGATCATCGGTGCCTGTGGACTTTACTTGATCAGCATTGGGAACAGCGTTCCCTTCATGTTCTTCGCGGCGACCATCTACGGTGTCGGCAAGACGTTCTTGTGGCCGACGATGTTGGGTGTTGTCGGTGAACGGTTCCCGCAAAGTGCGACCGTCGCCATGGCATTGATGGGCTTCGTCGGAATGACGTCGGCCGGTTTGCTGGGCGGACCGGGTATTGGTTACAAGCAGGACTATTTTGCGTCGCAGTACATCCAGGAAAACAATCCTGAGACGTTCGCTCGCGTGAAAGCACCGAACGAGAACAAATTCTTGTTCTTCCCGCCAATCACGGGCATCGACGGATCCAAGGCAGGCATGATTTCCGACAATGGTGCAGCGATCATGTCCGACGTGGAAATCGCTGGTGACGGCATCGACGGCGAAGCATTCGCCGGTCTTCGTGAACAAGCGAAGTGGTGGAATGAGAACAAGAGTTTCGCAAGCGAAGACGCCGGCCCGGTCGGCGAAGCAACCTTGCACGGCAGCCGCATGGCGATCCGCATGACCGCATTGGTCCCAGCGACGATGGCGGTTCTGTACTTGATCCTGCTGTTCTGTTTCAAAGCACCGAAGTCCGACCACCACGTCGACGCGTTGGGTGAACCGGCACCGGGCGCCGAACTGTAGTGCCTAGCCGGTAACCAAGCCGATGATTCGGTCGACTGCCAAACGCAGCGACCGGGCGGCCATTGCGAAATTTGTGTGGCCGCTGACCTCTGGTTGAATCACCTCATACAACTCGGTCGCCTTTCGCAGGCGGCCGAGTTTTTTCTTTGCCATCTTCAGGTAAACGGCCGGGTCCTCGACCTCCGCAACCGGACCTACCGCCAGGATGAAATCGTAGAGGTTGCGGACGACGTCGCGCAGGTCTTCGTCCTCTTCCGCTTCATCGGCGTGCTTCAAGAACGTTCGCACCATCCACACGTGAGCGACTTGGTCATCGATCGCACGTACGCGATCCATCGCTTCGTCTGGTTGACCGGGTTGAGTCATCAAACGTGCTCTTTCGCCGCTTCGGACGGAACATCCGTTGTGCTGACCGCGGGTGCCGGTTTGGCCGGCGGGTGAGCGTGCGGCGTGTTCATCGCCGTTAACGTGACGCCGATGAATGTCGTCACCAAGCCGACCCACAAAAGGGGGCTAATCGTAACGCCGCCGTGCAATCGCATCAGCCCGATGATCGCGCTTACCGAAACCGCACCGCCGAACACGATCGGCATGACCAGCGCCGCGTTGCCCTTGCTGGTCATCATGGCGGACGTCAAAAACAGGGCGCCGACCGCACCGAACGCGCCCGCCAGGAACCCCCACTTCATCGTCGGGTAGTGAACGCCGCTGAAGTCGAACGAGTCACCCTTGACGCTCATCATGATCGCACCGCCGATGATCGCGATCACCAAGTACGCGACCCCAACGAAAAGGTACGGCTTGTAGGGCGACCAGAGTTTCGCTCCATCAACCATGGGTGCGGCTGCGTTACCGATCAACGGGCCATAGCAGCCCCAGAAAAACGCCGTCAACAACGCGAAGCAGATTGGAATCCACATTTTGCTCATGTAACTCTCGAAAGGAGGTGGGAATTTTGGGGGGAGCTTCAGAGTTCAGCTGCTTAGACATTGAACAAGAAGTGGCAGATGTCGCCGTCCTTCATGACGTACGCCTTGCCTTCGACTCGTAGTTTACCGGCTTGGCGAATCTCTTTTTCCGTTTTGTAGGTTTCCAGGTCTTCCAGGCTGTAAACCTCGCATCGGATGAAGCCGCGCTCGAAGTCGCTGTGGATCACGCCGGCGGCTTGGGGGGCGGTTGCACCTTTGGGAATCGTCCAAGCGCGAACCTCTTTTTCACCCGCCGTGAAATAGCTTTCTAGTCCCAATGTTTTGTAAGCGCCGCGGGCGATCGTGTGCAGCGCCGGTTGTTCCAGGCCCACTTCGGACAGCATTTCGACGCGATCGTCTTCGTCCAGTTCCGCCAATTCGGATTCCAGCTTCGCACAAACGCAAACCACATCGGCGCCGGCCTTTCCGGCTTGGTCGCGAACCTTTTGCACGAGCGGGTCTTTGCCTTCCAGGTCGTCTTCGCTGACGTTGGCGACGTACAGCACCGGTTTCGCGCTCATCAGGCCGTAGCTTGAAATCGCGATCTTTTCGGCTTCGGGCAGTTCCAACGTTCGCAGCGGTTGGTCAGTGGAAAGATGGTCGTTGCATTTCTTGATCGCATCGACTCGCAGTTTCGCTTCCTTGTCGCCACCGCGCGCCATCTTTTCGGCCTTTGGCAGGGCGTTTTCGAGCGTTTGGATGTCCGCGAGCATCAATTCCGTCTCGATCGTTTCCATGTCGGCAAGTGGATCAACGGTCCCCGAAACGTGGATCACGTCCGGATCATTGAAACAGCGGACGACTTGGACGATCGCGTCAACTTGGCGAATGTGACTAAGAAACTTGTTGCCCAGGCCTTCTCCCTCGCTGGCGCCTTTGACGATGCCGGCGATATCCACCAACTTCAACGTCGCTGGAATCGTCTTTTTCGGCACGATGTACTGGGTGATCCGGGTCAACCGGTCATCGGGAACGCTGACGATGCCCTCGTTCGGCTCGATCGTACAGAACGGATAATTCTCGCTCTGGGCCGCCTTGGATGCGGTCAAGGCGTTGAAGAGTGTGCTTTTGCCGACGTTGGGCAAGCCGACGATTCCAGCTTCCATGGGGCTAACTTCTGGCTTTTTCAGTTCAAGAGATGACGGATGACGCGAATGGTCGCAAATCCTATCAGGCCAGCCCCACACGGTCGAAGGGTGGCCGCCATTCGTAGCTAGAGCGCCCGACTTCAGGGTGTCGGGAGAAAGCCGAACTCTGGCGAGCCCGGCTACGCAAAGACGCCAATCCCGATCCTTATCCGTTCTGCTTCGCGTATTGGCGAACGTCTTTCTCAAGGCACTCCAGTCGTTGGCTCAAGACGGAATCCGCTTGAACCAGGTCGCTGGATTGATCGGGTGCCAATCGCGTGAACACATACAGCTTGATCTTCGGCTCGGTACCGCTGGGGCGAACGGCGACGTAGTTGCCTTCTTCGGCCAAGTCCAAAATGATCAAGTCGCCGGTCGGACCGGCCAGCTTTTCGGATTTTCCCGTTGCCGTGTCGGTGATCGTGCCGGCGGCATAGTCACGAACTTTGGCAATCTTGATTCCGGCAACCGATTCCGGCGGCGTCGTGCGGAACGACTTCATCAACCGTTGCATCGCGGCCATGCCTTCGCTGCCTTCCATCACCAGGTTGATCAACGTCTCGCGATGGTAGCCGTGCTTGCGGTACAGATCGCTCAAGTAGTCATGCAGCGAAACCTTTTTCGACTTCAGTTCGGCCGCCAATTCGAACATCAACATCGCCGCGACGGCGCCGTCTTTGTCGCGACAATATTGACCGACCAAGTATCCGTGCGATTCTTCAGTGCCATAAATGAATTGGTCAGGACCTTCGCGGTCGATCACTTCGGCGATGTACTTGAAACCGACCAGCAAGTCACCGACACATCGAACGCCGTAGCTTTCCGCGATCCGCCGCGTCAGTTCGGTCGTGACCAGCGTTTTGACGATGTAGTGATCGGGTGACAGCGTGCCGGCGGCTTTCCGTTTGCTCAGCACGTATTCCGCCAAGATCGCGCCGATCTCGTTGCCATTGAACGTTCGCCATTCGCCCGCCGTGTCCGTTGTCTTCGGTGCGGCGATACCGATGCGGTCACAATCCGGGTCGGTCGCTAGGATCAGGTCGATGCCCTTCGTTTTGGCGTACTTGATCGGCTCGTCAAAGATCGCAGCGTTTTCGGGGTTGGAAACGTGGCCGGGCACGTTGGGGAAGTCGCCGCTTTTCTCTTCGTGCGGGCCATAGACTTCGATGTTCGTAAATCCATCTCGCTTGGCGAGCGGGACGACGGCCGCGGCGCCGACACCGTGAAGCGGCGTGTACAGCAGGTTGACGTCTCGCGGGCCTTCGAAAGCACACTTGGCGGCCGCTTCGAAGTAAGCCTTGTCGACTTCATCGGTGACGACTTCGACCATTCCTTTGCTGACGGCTTCGTCGAACGGCATCACGCGGATCTGTTGGCACGACATGACTTTACCGATGATGGCTTTATCGTGAGGCGGCAGCACTTGCGCGCCGCTGGACCAATACACCTTGACGGCATTGTCGCTGGGCGGATTGTGGCTGGCGGTGACCATGATGCCGCAGTCGCATTTCTTATAGCGAACGGCGAACGACAATTGAGGCGTTGCGCGATAGTCGTCTAGCAAATAAACCTTGATGCCGGCCGCCGCCATGATGCCCGCGCACAATTCGGTAAAGTGCCGCGACTTGTGGCGAGTGTCATAGGCGATCGCGCACGACAATTCTTTTTGGCCCTTGTGGTACTCGACCACATAATCGGCCAGACCCTGAGCACTTTCGCCGATTGTTCGATCATTGATCGCGTTGGATCCGATCGGATACATGCGTCCGCGACGACCGCCGGTGCCGAACGGGATGATGGTCCAATAAACGTCGTCAAGTTTTTGCCATTTGCCGCCAACGATGTGTTCGATCACTTCATCGCGATAGACTTCGTACCGATCCTCGGTCAACCAAGCTCGGATATTGTCGGCGGCGGCGGCGGTCAGCTTGCCATCGGAAACGGCCTGCTGGACGGCATCAAGGGATTTGGACACGTTTGCGTCAATGCTCATGGGATCTTCAAGATTGGGGGAGGCGGCGGTAACCTTGTTCCGCAGCGGAAACGCGATTCTATTTGCTGTTTGCCGATCGTCGCAACCAAGGCACCCAAAGTGACTCGAAAGTACCGAAAAACATGAGCGAATTGATCATCAGCGTCAGCGGCCTGCGAGGCATCGTCGGCGAAACATTGACACCCGAAGTGGCGATGCGATTCGTCGCTGCCTTTTCGGGAAAACTGCCCGATGGCCCCATCATCGTCGGTCGCGACGGTCGCAGCAGCGGTCCAATGCTCAGCCGCGCGATCATTGCGGCGCTGTCCGCGTGCGGCCGCGACTGTATCGATGTCGACGTTGCCGCGACGCCCACGATTGGCGTGCTGGTGCGAGAACGGGGTGCCGCCGGCGCGGTCCAGATTTCGGCCAGCCACAATCCGCCGCCATACAACGGCATCAAATTGTTCGGGTCGACCGGCCGAGTCCTGGATGCGGTCACCGGCGCGGCGATCCGTGATGCGTACTTCGTCGGCGAAGCGAACTACAAACCGTTCAATCAAATCGGACGCATTTCGGATGAATCCGATCCCCATGAGCCCCATTTGTGCAAGGTGCTCGAAACCGTCGATGCGCTGGCCATCCGCGCGGCCGGGCACCGAGTGCTGATCGACAGTAACCACGGTGCGGGCAGCCTGCTTGGCATTCGGTTGCTCAAGGCACTGGGGTGTCACATCGTCGCCGTTGGCGATACGCCCGATGGCAAGTTCGCACACGTCCCCGAACCGACGGCGGAAAACTTGACCGAAATCGCCAAGCGAGTGCGTGAAACGAAGTGTGTCGTCGGTTTCTGCCAAGACCCCGACGCCGACCGTTTGGCTCTGGTCGATGCGGACGGACGCTACATCGGCGAAGAGTACACGTTGGCGCTTTGCGTGTTGCGCGCGATGTCGGACGAAGCGACTCGTGGTCCGGTGGTCATCAATGGCGCGACCAGCGGCATGAGCGAACGGATCGCGCGAGACGCGGGCGTCGAATCGCATCGCAGCTTTGTCGGTGAAGCCAACGTTGCCGACATGATGATCGACAAGAAGGCCGCCTACGGTGGTGAAGGTAACGGCGGCCCCATCGATCCACGCGTCGGCTACGTTCGCGACAGCTTCGTTGGCATGGCACAGATCCTTGACCTGATGACGGCAACGGGTAAGTCGCTGGCAACGCTGGCCAATGGCTTGCCGAAACTTCACATCCACAAAGACAAGGCGACGGTGTCGGCCGATCGTTTGCCCGAGTTGTTCGACAAGCTGGTCAAGCAGTATCCCGAAGCGAAGGTTCAAACCGGCGACGGACTTCGTTTGGCGTGGGACGACAAATGGCTGCTCGTTCGCGGCAGCAACACCGAACCGATCGTGCGATTGATCGCCGAAGCGGAAACCGAAGCCGAAGCCAAAGGCTTGTGCGCGGCCGCAGCCAAACTGCTGGGTTAGCAGTAACTCGTGATTGACTCAGGCGTCTGCGTCTGACTTGCCGATGCTGTTGCCCGTCTGAAAAAGGCGGGCTTTTTTGCTTGACGTCGTTTCCGGCAATCGCTACTGTACTATGTATCGCAGTACAGTAGTGAGGTTTCGATGCTTCGGATTCAAATCACCACCGGCGCCAGCCAGCCGATCTATCGGCAGGTTGTCGACCAGGTTCGCCATGCCGTCGCGACCGGAAAGGTCGCCGTCGGCGATCCCCTACCCAGCGTCCGCGCCCTCGCCGGCGAACTGGTCGTCAATCCGAACACGATCGCCAAGGCCTTTGCAACGCTCGTCCGCGACGGTGTGATCGAAAGCCAGCAGGGCCGCGGTTACTTCGTCGCCCAGCGCCGCGAAATCTACACGCATAAAGAACGGGTTCGCCGATTGGCGGAAGTGATGGATCCGTTTCTCGCCGAAGCCCTGTCGCTCGGTTTTGATGAACAGCAGATCGTCGACGAAGTTCAAAAACGACTGCGCAAAACGTTTTCTTCGTCCGCCCCCAAGTCTTGAGCCGAAGGTTTCACATCATGAATGATCCTGTGATTCAAACCGAACGTCTGTGTCGTTACTTCGGCAACCGCCCGATCGTACGCGACCTGGACATGCGGATTCCGGCCGGCCAAGTGACGGCAATGCTGGGGCTAAACGGCGCCGGAAAGACGACGACGATTCGGATTCTGATGGGACTGCTGCGGCCGACTCGCGGGTCGGCGACGGTGTTTGGCGAAGATACGTCGCAAATGTCGCCGGCGACACGCGGCCGCATCGGTTACATGGTCGAAGGACACTTTTTGTACCCGTCGATGACGGTGCAACAATGTGCAAAGTTCCAGCGAGCCGGGCACGCAACATGGGACAACGAACTGTTCCACCAAATCGTCGATCACTTTGGCATCCAGCCGAATTCGCGAATCGCCGAAATGAGTCGCGGACAACGGGCGGGCGTTTCATTGGCATTGGTGCTTGCGCCCGATCCTGAATTGTTGGTGTTGGACGACCCGGCGTTGGGGCTGGATCCCGTCAGCCGCCGTGCGCTTAACGAAACGATCGTCGAATTCGCCGGCGACGGAAAGCGAACGGTGATGTTGAGCACCCACTTGCTCGACGACGTCGAACGAATCGCCGACCGAGTGATGGTGTTGGTGGGCGGGCGATTGAAAGTCGACACATCGATGGACGATTTTGCGAATCGCGTCTCGGGGTTCGCGGTGAAAATCGAAACGATCGACCGGGGTCAGTTGGCGGCGATCCCCGGCTTGATCGAAGCCCGCAAGGTCGGCGATTGGTTTCATTTGTCGTTAGCGGATTGCGACGAAGAAGCCACCGCGGCCATCCAGCGACTCTGCGGCGACGCGATCGAACCGATCGACATGACCTTCGGGGATGGCGTGTTGGCGTATTTGGCTCGCGAGCGTGGCGAGTCCTCTTTCTTGAACCTTGATCGTGCGGGAGCCAAGCGATGAACCGATGGTTTTGCAAAGAACTGTTCGCAAAAGAACTGCGTGACATCATTCGCTGGACGCCCGTCGGCATGGTGATCGTTGGGTTACTGTGCTGGCAATCGATGCCAAGCATTAACCAGAATTACGGATCGTTGGCCAGTTCGACGATGGCGATGACCAGCATCGGTTTCGCCATCGTGGCGATCGGCTTGGCGTGGCTGCAGTCGTTGCCCGACATGCGGACCGATGCGCGAAGTTTTCTGTTGCAGCGTCCGGTATCGCTGATTGCGCTTTTCATCAGCAAGCTGGTCGCCGGCGCGGTTGCCTACTACATCGCGATCCTGCCACCGCTGATGATCATGTCGTTTCGATTGGAACTTCTCGGCCCGGAAAGTTACCCGACACGATGGACGGACATCGTGCCGTCGCTGTTGGTCACACCGATCGTGTTCATGCTGCATCCGGCCGCGATGTGGACGGCGTTTCGGTCGGCACGTTGGGTCGGGACGAAGATCCTGCCGCTGGCTTTCACCGCGTGTGCAGTTCTTATTGCGAACACGCTGATCACGGTGTTGGACGAGTCCTACGTGTTTGCCGTGTTCGGACTCGTGCTTGTGATCGGTTACGGCGTGACGATTCGCGCGGCTTGGTTGGCGTTTTCCGAAGAGACGTTCATGCCGACGCAGTCATCGTCGCCCGTTCGGTCGATCGGCTTGATCGTCGCGTCGCTAGCGGTCGTGACGACCGCCGCCGTCTTTGTGATCGAGTCTCAACCGCGAACGACACAGCGAAACTTGGTGACGTACTCGCTCGCCGCCGACGAGACGGGTGAACTTTGGGAGCTGAAAAATCAATACGCCGACGGACGTCAAACGGTTGGCGAAGAAATGAAGATCGAACGTCGCAAAGCATCCCTTGAGGGCAGAACGACATCCGAATTCGAGTCGCTGCCGGCCGACTGGAAAGCCATGCGTTCGGTGGACCTTGCGAATTTGCTGCGCAAGTCGTGGATGAATTCCTATGACCGGATGGGGCAGGCCAGTTCGGGTAACACCAGCTCCGGCTGGGTCTCGTTATTGCGGCGGGACGGACGCGTCTGGGTCTACGGATGGAACGGCAACTTGCAGTCCACCATGACTCCCGAGGGAGTCTTTTTTCCCGTCGGAATGAAACCGAAGGGGCGGTTTGGACGCGTCACGTTGATCAATAACGCGTTTGCCAGTGCAGAGGTTTCGGTGAATCTGGCGCAGAATCCACTCTTGATCGACGAAGACGGTGTCTATCAATTTAATCTCGAACATCGCCAGATACGCAAGATCATCGATACTCCGGTGCAACGAGTGGGTTTGAGTCTGCCCGTCGAAAGCGGTGCCGATCAAGTAGCGAGCCTGTGGGTCCAAAACGGCGATCGCTTGACGCATTATCGCGCGACCTCGGCCAGCGATCAACCGCTCGACGCGACGACGGATCGTGTGATCGCCGCGACGCAAAGTTACCCGATGCCTATGCTGGAGGCCGAGAAGTTGGCCGAATTTCGGATCGACCCTCCCAAGGAAAATAGCTATTGGCAGTTGACACCGATCGGATCGTCTCGGGCGATCGTGACCGAACTGTTAGGCCCGTTTCGTTACCGCGTCAACATTCGGGATGCAGAGTCAAGGGAGGATGTGGCGTCGGGCATCGTTTCGCTAACCCCCAGTTCCAACAGTCATCGTTTCTCGCGAGAAATGCTGCCGCTTCCGCCCGGGTTGGTGCTCGTCGGAGTTGCGATCATGAGGGCGACAAGTGCGCCCGAGGTCTGGGATGCGCAGGTCGCAGCGATCCGTTCCCAACCGTACTTCATCGTTGCCTTCTTCGTTCACTCGATTTTGTCCGCATTGCTCGCCAATCTGCTTTGCCGAACTCGTGATATCAGTCGCCGCGGCCGAATCGCTTGGACGGCCTTGGCCTCTCTTTTCGGCGCATCGATGTTGTTGGCGATCGTAGCGATTCATTCCAAGCCCGTTTGTGAAACTTGCGATCGATGTGCGAAACTTCGCCGAGTGGATCGTAGCGACTGCGAGCATTGTGGCGCCCAGTGGGAACCGTTGCCTCGCGAAGGCGTGGAGGTGATCGCCGATTGGTTGCCCGAACAGTCACCGTCATCGGCAACGCTTGCCTGAGTTTCACGCGGTGTGAAACGAACGAAGGTTCCAACGTGTCTGGTTCGTCGGACGTCGCAATCGTCACAATCGTTTCATGCGTCGAAAGTGGGTCCGAAAAGATTTCCAAAGCTCGAAAGTTGACTCACGAAACGTTGACCCAAAGCATGCTGCGGCGTCCACTTACACCGTACGCAGCGCGGTCTCGTTTTTCAGCGCGGCGACAAAGTTGGATTCCCCCTGTTTGGAAATCGTGGATGTCGACCCGACGCCTTTCGATCGCATTGCTCGCCCTCGGTACTTTGGGTACCGCTACCTCGCCATCGGCTGACGCTTGTTGGTTGACGGATTGGTTGTTCGGACGGACGGCTTCGCCGTACTCGGCCGGTTATGCGCCGTATGGTGCTGGCTATTCACCGTACACGGCCGGTTACGCACCGCAGGTTGGGGCGACTCAGATTCTGACAACGCCGATCGGATCGAATCCCTACGCGGCCAATTACCCAGCCAATTACGCGTCCGGCTACACGGCGCTACCCTTGCAATCGCCGGCACAGTCCAGCGGTGTTTTTCAGGTCCAGCGACCGGCATATCTGAACAATCCCTCGGTCTACACGGGGCTGCCGACCGCCGCCAACGCTCAAGCCGCCTACAGTGCGCCAATCACCAGCAATTATCGCGGCGGTTCGGCCAGCTCGGCTGGCTACTTTGGCGCCGCCAACACGTATCCGACTAGCCCCTATTCGTCGGGCATGCCGATCAACAGTTCTTACTCCAGCCCCTACGCTTCGAACTTCCAATCCGCCACGTCGCCCGGAGCGCCGTTGACGATAACGTCCCCCAGCGGCTCGCCGGCAACGATGTTGCCCACCACGCAAGTGACTCCGTTATTCCCACCGCAAACGCAACCCGTCGGTGGCGGCTTGGCCCGGTTCTTTGGATCACTGTTCGGTACCAACTACAACAGCTCATACTACCGGGCTCCGGTAACGTACTACCGCCCGGTCACCTCGGTTGATCCCATGTTGGGCACGACGGTCACGGTCCAGCAACCTTGCACGTCATCGATCACTCAAGTCCAGCGAACACCGTACAGTAGCTTGTTGGGCACACAGCCCGCGCCGATGTACGGCCAGGCACCTTCCGATTGCCAAACCCAACCCGGCATGTACGGGGCACCGACTTACTCGCAAGCCAGCCCCTACGGACCGACCTATGATCCCGCAGGCGGAATCAGCCAGGCAGGAGCCGTGGGAACATCACCCGGTCAATTCACCGTACCGATTCCCTCGACCGCACCCCCAGCCGATTACAGTTACGGAGCCGGTGGATATGGCGCGACCAGTCCTTCACCTTTGACGGGTTCGCCTTCGGCGCCGCGGCCGCAAGCGGGCAACGGTGACTTGGTGCCGCTGGAACAACCGCGTTTGGACGCATACCGTCAAAGCACGGCCGAACCGACGCTGGCACCAGAACAGTTCTATCGACCGGCAACACCCGACTACACACCCGAGCCAACGTCGCCACCGGTTTCAACACAACCTCGTGAAGCGGCACCCAAGTCGTATTGGCAACTGCAAGACGCCGACAATTCGACGGCGATGATCCGACCGAATCCGCGACCCGAGGTTGCGCCAAGCGATCCGATCAGCTTGTCGGCACCGTCGTTCACGGCCGCAGAACCAATTCATGCACCGGAGCACGAGCAGTCGCCGTTCGAGAATCGGCCAACGCAGTCATCGGGCGTTTCCCGCGCCAACTTCGACGCTCCGCCGCTGCCGCCCGCCCGCAACTACTCGCCCGCCGACGCCAACAGCGCATCGAGCCGTTCGGCATGGTCGGGCACTCCGGTTCGCGAAGTCGCACTGGTTCGCGGCGAAACGGCGGCGAAGCCGGTCGCCCCGCAACTGAAACCGCAGCCAAAACCAGAGCCACCCCGTGATTCACGCTGGTTCACGGTCCAGCCATAGTTCGCCGTTCGAGTTCCGTTTGCGCCGTGTTACACTCTGGCCGTTTGATATTCATTCGGACTGGTGAGGAAACGACAACGTGGACAACGCGGCGATCGCAGACGTATTCGACGAGATGGCGGAGTTACTGGAATTCCGCGGTGAGAATCCTTTTCGCATCCGCGCCTATACCAACGGCGCCAAAGCCATTCGCGAACTCGACGAGTCTGTCGCCGCGATCCTTGCCGATCCGTCTCGTGATCTCTCGAAGACCCCCGGTATCGGCAAAACGCTTGCCGAAAAATCGGCCGTGCTGGTCGAAACCGGATCGCTGCCGCAATTGATTCAATTGCGTGCCGAGATTCCCGAGGTCACCATTCAAATGGCTCGCATTCCCGGGCTTGGGGCTAAGAAGGCCGTCAAGCTGCAACAGGAACTCGGACTCGAATCGCTGGGAGATCTTCGCAAAGCTTGCCAAGAAGACCAGATCGCGAAGTTGAAGGGGTTTGGCGCGAAAACCCAAGCCGCCATCTTGGACGGACTTTCGATTGCCGAAGCCGCTGCCGAACGAATTTATTGGTCGTCGGCCGACGATCTGGCCCGCCACATCGGCGAACACATGGCGACATGCCAAGCCATTTCAAAAATGGAATGGGCGGGCAGCTATCGGCGCGGACGCGAAACCGTCGGCGACTTGGATCTGCTTGTCGTTGCCGATGACCACGCCGCGGCGATGGATCATTTGGAATGCTATGCCGCGTACGCCCAAACGATCGGACGAGGCGACACCAAGATATCGATCCGCGTCGGCAAATCGTTCCAGGTTGACATGCGCGTCGTCGAGGTGGATCAATTCGGCGCGGCGCTGCAGTACTTTACCGGATCGCAAGCTCACAACATTCACACGCGTCGGCTTGCCAAAGAACAGGGGCTGAAGATCAACGAGTATGGTGTCTTCAAAATTGACGACGACTCGAAAGTCGCCGGCGCCACCGAGGAAGACGTTTACGCATCCATCAGGTTACCATGGATTGCACCGGAGCTTCGTGAAGATCGTCGTGAGTTTGAACTTGCGGCAAAAAACACACTGCCCGTATTGATCGAAGTCGGCGACGTGATCGGCGATCTTCACATGCACACCAACGCGACCGACGGAACCGCCACCATTCGCGAAATGGCGGACGCGGCAATCGCACGTGGGCTGAAGTACATCGCGATCACGGATCACAGCAAGCGTGTCTCGATGGCCATGGGGCTGGACGAAATACGATTGCGAGAGCAGTGGAAGCAGATCGACGAAATCCGGCCCGAGTACGAAGGTCGCTTGATGATCTTGAAGGGCATCGAGTGCGACATCCTCGAAAAGGGAGGCATGGACTTGGCCGATGAATGTTTGGCCGAAGCCGATTGGGTCCTGGCGAGCGTCCATTACGGCCAAAAACAGCCACGTGATCAGATCACCGAGCGGATTTTGGGTGCAATCGAAAATCCGCACGTCACTTGTATTGCTCACCCGACGGGGCGGCTGATCAACCGCCGCCCGCCCTATGACGTCGACATGGACGCTGTGATGGCAGCGGCGAAAAAGCATGGGAAGTTTATGGAATTGAATGCCAATCCCGCCCGATTGGATCTAAACGACCTTCACCTGGCGGCCGCCAAACGGGCTGAAATCCCGATCGTCATCAGCACCGACGCCCACTCGATCGACGGTCTGGACGTCATGCAGTACGGGATCAAACAGGCTCGTCGTGGGGGGCTAACAAAGGCCGATGTGGCCAATACGCGACCGTGGCCAATGCGATAGAATCGGGCTCACAACCTGATTCACAACTTGAGATCCCAAGCATGGCAAACGACAAAAAATCAAAGGGCAAACGCACGCTCGCCCAAACCGCCGACAAGTTCGATTGTTATCAACGGTCGGTTCAAGTTCCCGAACACGAAGTTGACTTCTTCGAGAAAGCGTTTCGCGAAGCCTATAAGTCGAAACCGTACACACTGCGCGAAGACTTCTGTGGCACGTTTGCGGTGTGCTGCGAGTGGGTAAAGTCGCATTCGCGCCGCACCGCCACCGGCGTCGACTTGGATCGGGAAACCTTGGACTGGGGGACCGAACACAACTTGTCGCGACTGTCCGAGAAGCAAAAGTCACGTGTCCGCATTTTGCGTCAAGACGTTCGTAAGCGAAATCGTCCGACCGTCGATGTCTTGGCAGCCCAGAATTTCTCGTTCTGGCTTTTCAAGACTCGCAAAGAAGTCGTCGACTATTTCAAAGTTGCCCGTTCGAATTTGAATTCCAAGGGCATCATGGTGATGGACATGATGGGCGGCGGTGACTGCTATACCGAAGAGAACGTCGACAAGCGAAAAATTCGCAAAGGCAAAAAGGGATTTTCGTATCATTGGGAACAGGCGTCGTTCAATCCCGTCAACGCCGACGCAACGTTCTATATCCACTTCAAGTTTGCCGATGGCAGCAAGATGAAGCGAGCGTTCGAATACCACTGGCGTTTTTGGACGATCCCCGAAGTCCGCGAAATGCTGGCTGAAGCCGGCTTTAGCAAATCGCATGTCTATTGGGAAAACGAAGACGAAGACAGCAAGCACTTCGAAGAATGGCAACGCGGCGACATCGCGCCCAGCCATCCGAGCTGGATCAGTTACATCGTCGCCGTCAAATAGGGGCGACCAAGATATTGGGGCGACCAGCTGCGGTTGCGGGGGCAGGATAGACAACCAGCGCTGTTGTCATAGAAAGCAGGCAATAAAGGTGCGATCGAATCGGGGTCACTTTCACGCCGGGCAGGTCGGAGAGCGAGACGTCGAGGGTCTCGCGTTTCAACACAACCTGCCCGCTGATTTTCAGTCCATCATTCGGCTTCGTACGAATGATGCTTGCGCGAGCGGCTGCCCTTCTGAACGCGGTCGACTTTTTGGCTGAGGGTGTACGAGACTCGATCAGCTACGCGGTGGAATAGATTCCCGTAATTGTCGTCGGCGTCCTCGATCACGATGGACGGCATGCGTTTTAAATGCACGACGCATCGACATTGTTTGTCGATTCCACCTTTGGGGCCGTGTACATCACGAACAGTAACTTGGACCTTGCGGATTCGATTTTGAAACCGCTCGACGGCGCCGAGCATCAATTCCGACACGTCTTGTTTCACAGAGGGAGCGAGTTTGAAGTTACCGAAGTGAGTCGAGAGCATCATGGTCAAGCCTTTCCAGATCGCGTCAAGTTTCATTCACCCATCACAGTGGGCTTCACACTTAAAAGTACCTCTGAACCGACCGAAAGTCACACAGAATGGGCTCAGAATTCCATAGTTTTCTGCTAGCGACGGACTATCTTCCCTACGCGAAAAGAGTCCGCAATTCGCGAGAATTTCCTTGCAATTGCGAGCCTCGTAGTAATCCAATTCGGGCCGGTTCGGCAAACTTTGCCGGATGCGAATTGTCCCATGCGATGGACGCTCGCGAACAGGAACGACGGCCACGAACAGCGAGCGCGGTCAGGATCACTTAGACTGGGCCGTTGGAATTCATCCGCGGAACTACCTTCTGAGCCAGCCCATGTCCACCATCATTCCCGCTATCTCGAAACCGACTTGGATCTTCTCGCAAGTAGTCGTTGCGGCGTGTGCCATTTGCTTTGCAACGAATGATGCGTCCAGCGATGTGTTAGCCGTTGCACCCGACGCGCGTCCCAACGTTGTCGTGATTCTTACCGACGACCAGGGGTGGGGCGACTTGAGTTTGAATGGCAACCCTAACCTTTCCACGCCGAACATCGATTCGTTGGCGCGTGACGGGGCCGAGGTGAAGAACTTCTACGTTTGCTCGGTTTGCTCGCCGACACGCGCAGAATTCTTGACGGGCCGTTATCACAGTCGCAGCGGTGTCTACAGCACTTCGTCGGGCGGCGAGCGAATCAATGCGGACGAGCAAACAATCGGCGATGTTTTCAAAACGGCCGGTTACTCGACAGCAGCTTACGGAAAGTGGCACAGCGGGATGCAGTTTCCCTATCACCCCAACGCCCGTGGCTTTGACGACTACTACGGATTTTGCAGCGGTCATTGGGGTGACTATTTTTCGCCGATGCTGGAACACAATGGCGAGATTGTGACGGGTAATGGTTTCTTGGTCGACGATTTGACCGATCATGCGATCGACTTCATCAGCGATCACACGGCGAGCCCGTTCTTTGTCTATCTGCCGTTCAACACGCCGCACGCGCCGATGCAGGTTCCCGATCCGTATTGGGACAAGTTCAAAGACAAACCGCTGGTCTCCGATCCGGCGAAAGAAAATGCGAAAAGGCAGAATGACAATCACACTCGCGCTGCTTTGGCGATGTGCGAAAACATTGACCACAATGTCGGCCGACTGCTGAAGCATCTCGATGCGACAGGACTTGCCGACAACACGATCGTGGTCTTTTTCTGCGACAACGGCCCCAACGGTGCTCGGTACAACGGCGGGCTTCGCGGTCGCAAAGGATCGACAAATGAAGGGGGTTTACGGTCGCCGATGTTGGTGAGGTTTCCTCGCGTGATCCAGGCCGGCACCAAAGTCACGCCGATCATGGGCGCGATCGATCTATTGCCGACGCTGGCGGATCTTTCGGGAATCGGAGCTGTGTATCCGAAACCGCTGGACGGTCGTTCGATGGTGGCTGAGCTTTCGAACCGGCCCACCGGCGACCAGGATCGGATGCTGTTTGCAGCTTGGAACGGCAAGTACAGCCTCCGAAGCGAAAGCCATCGTGTCCACGCCGATGGCAGTCTATTCGATATCGACCATGATCCTCGCGAAGACGTCGATTTGCGCAACGAACAACCAGAGATCGCCAAGCGAATGGGGAACGTGCTGAATCAGTTCCTTGACGAACTGAAACCGCTGAAGTCGAACCACCGGGAAACTCGCCCGATCACGCTGGGACATCCCGATGCGAAGTTCAACCAGTTGCCCGCACGAGACGCGGCGGGCCATGGCGGAGTCGTTCACAGCAACAAGTTTCCCAATTGCACGTTCATGCAAAACTGGGTCGACACCACTGGTGAGATCACCTGGGACGTCGATGTGCTTGCCGACGGCGACCACGAGGTCACGATGTATTACGCATGCAAGAACGGTTCACAGGGATCTGTGATCGAATTGAGTCTGAACGATCAGACGATCCGTGCGACCATCGACCAACCCAATGACGTTCCCCTGCGAGGAATGGAAAACGATCGTGATTTGCGGCCGGAAAGCTATGTCAAGGATTGGAAACCGATGAGCCTGGGATCGATTCGTTTGGAGCCCGGTCGCGGCACATTACGTTTGCGAGCGATAGAGGTGCCGGGCGCGGAAGTCGCCGAGATGCGGTTGTTAATGTTTCGACGCCTCGATTGAAGCGTCAAGCTATGCGGGTTGTTCCCGGTTGTGCCGACAACCGGTTGCATCGATCGACCCGGTGGTGTCGAAAAAGGTGGGGATGTCGGACCTAGGTTGACGATCAAACGCGGGGTGGCACTTAGGGCCACGTGAATGTTCTACCGCGATTGAATGGGTTGCCCGTGGCTGAGTCGTTGAAGGTTTTCCGGAGTGATGACGGTGCCGCGGCCTCGCTTCGTGTGGGTAGTCGGTTGGACAAGTACCGAATCGTTCGCCGACTTGGTGAAGGCGGCTTCGCGACGGTTTACGCGGCTCAGGACTTGGTCGAAGACCGCAAGGTCGCTTTGAAGATTCCGCACAATGCTTATTCAAGCAACGAGCAGTCGCTTGATGATCTGCAGCGTGAAGTGCGAATCATGGCCAAATTGGAGCATCCGTCGATTCTGCCGCTCAAGGACGCCCGAGTCATCAACGGACACTTCGTTGTCGTCTTTCCATTGGGTGACGAGACGTTGGGCGATCGGCTGACGCGACGATTGTCCAGGGCCACCGCGATGGACTACGCCGTCCAAATGATCAGCTCGGTTGCCTATGCTCACGAAAAAAATATTCTGCACCGGGACATCAAGCCTGAAAACTTCATTCTGTTTCCCGACCAAGTGATCCAGTTGACGGATTTCGGATTGGCACGGATCGAACGCGGCGACCACGACGTGTCGGGGTCAGGCACGCTGGGCTACATTTCGCCCGAGCAAGCGATGGGAAAGCCGACCTATCGCAGCGACGTGTTTTCGCTCGGTCTTGTCATCTATCGTTTGTTTGCCGGCGATATTCCCGAGTATCCGTTTGATCGAATGCCCGGCTACAACCGACTCCGCCGCGGTTTGTCCAAGGACTTTGTAGACATGATTCGCAAAGCCATCGACCCCAAACCAAGCAAGCGTTTCCGCGATGCGGTGGCGATGCACAATGTGATGTCAAAGATTCGCTATCCGTTGACGGACCGATCGGTTTCGTTAAAGGGATCGGCCGTGGCGTCCTCGTACACCCGTCGCATTGCCTGATCAAGGCAGATCATTTCTTGGCGATCGACAGGGCTAGTTTGTCGGCCGCGCGGATGACGGGTGCGATGCCCACGCCGCCGAGTCCATTATTGATCACGCTCAATCCCGGCACGGACTCGATCGATTCACGGATCTGTTTCACGCGTTCGTTGTGACCGACGTGATACTGTGGCATCGCATGGTTCCAGCGGACGACGCGTGTGACAATCGGTTCGCCGGTCAATCCGATCAGTTCCGCAAGTTCTTGTCGCACCATAGCGACAATTTCGTCGTCGCCCTGATCCAGCAATTCCGGTTGCATCGCGCCGCCGACGAAAACACGGACAAGCGTGTGTCCATCCGGAGCGCGACCGGCGAACTTGTGACTGGCAAAACTGCCGGCCAGGATTTTTCGGTTTTCGGATAGCGGTACGACGAATCCGAACGTGTTGATGTCACGTTGAATATCCCGGTCGCGAACTCCCATCACTACGATTGCGGTGGAAGCTGACTCGATCATCGCCAATTGCTCGGCGGCAAACGGCGCGACCGTTTCCACCAACTTGGCCGCGACGCGAGGCGGCGTAGCGACGACCACATGATCAAACGTCAAACGTTCGCCTGCTTGGGTGACGACATTCCAACGATCATTTTCGGGTACCAGGTTCTTGATCGGCAAGTTCAAGCGAACCGAGGTTTGCGGCAGCGCGTCGGTCAGCGAGCGGATCAGTTCGATCATGCCACCGGCGAAGGCGCGAAATTGTCCGTATCGGGCGCCGGTGCTTCCGCGTTCAACGTTGTCTTCACCCGAGCGACGTCGGGCCGCAGTTGCGCGGGCGAGCGACCCGAATTGCCGCTCCATTTCCGCGATCGGGCCCATCGTGGCCCGCATGCTTAGCTTGGTGATATCGGCCGTGTAGATGCCCGCCGACAAAGGCGCGACGATTCGATCGAGCACTTCGTGGCCCATCCGACGACGCACGAACGCTTCGATCGATTCATCAAAGTCGTCTCGTCCGACTTCTTCGCTGGATCCGACGAACCGTTCGCAAAGAAAACGCAGCTTTCCCAGCGGCGATAACAGCGGCGTCGTCAGCATTGGCAACAGCTTCGTCGCGCGCATCAAGACGAAGCCGTCAGGAATTGGGACCAATTTGCCGTGTCGAACGATCCGGGCCCCGCGACGGTCGCTTTGCGGCAGGATTAATTTGTTTTCGACGCCGAGTCGGCGGCACAATTCCAATGCGTCGCCCGGTTTGGTCGCAAACATGTCCGCGCCGTGATCGATCAAGAACCCATCGACCGATTCGGTGTGGATGACGCCCCCGGTCCGGTTGCCTGATTCGAAAACGGTGACCTCGATCGTGGGGGCGACCAACCGCAACGAAACAGCCGTCGCCAGACCCGTCAGCCCCCCACCGATGATGGCAACGCTTTTCAACGTCCGCCTTCCATTTCAGCGCGTTGCCGGGCCATATCTTCGGGGTCGTAGTCGTTCATCATCATTTCTTCTTCGTAGCTATTGGAATAGCCGTTGTTTCCATAGGGCGAACTGCCGGTCATGCTAAGTTTTTTGCCCAGCATTCCACCAATCCAAGTCAAACCGGATTCCAAGGTTTGCGTCGACGTAAAAATGCTTTCCATCGCAAAGTGGTATTGGTCAGCAGTTGATGCGGTCGCCATCGGTCCGGTCATCGATGCCAGCGACGATGTGAACGGCATCACAGCCGACAACAGCGTCGCGGCAGGTTCGTCGGCAACGGATTGTTTCAACGAGGCGACCGAGGTCGTCCAATTGTCGGCCAACGACTTGGGAACCCAGTAGCCTTCGACCTTGGTAAATGTGACTCTCGACTTCTTGCCGCCCTGATCAATCGAAACGATCGCCGTGTCGTCTTTGGTCGAGTCCACGGTGACGGTTCGCGAACTCAATCCGCCGACGTCGTTAAACAGTTGTGCGATGTATGAGGACGACGCCTTATCGAAAGTGCTAAGCCATTGATCGAATGGCTTCGAACGCAGTTGGTTCAAGCTGGTCACGTCGGGGGCAAGTCCCATCCTTAGCGCGCCGGCCAACGTCATGACTTCTTCGTTCACGGTATCGAATTCGGATGGCGGAAGATTCTTGATTCGCGGGCTGGACAGGAACCAACGTTGTTTGGTGACGATCAAGTCACCCAGTTGATGCAATGTCCCGACGGTGGATTGCCATGTTTCCGCGTCCATCTTTTCGGCCGCTGTTTTGACGATCTCATTCACGTCTGCTCGATAACTCGGTGGCAGCGCGTCATAGATGGCTCGGACGTGCCCATCGCGAACGGACGATTCGATCTGTTTCAACCAAGCATCGACGGTCGTGTCCGCGGTGGGCAAAACATAGGCCGGTGCCGGGGGCGGCACGGGGATGGGCGTGGGCGCCGGCGCCGCAGCCTCGATGGCTTGCCCCTGGAGTTCGGCGACGCGTTCGCCGCGAGTCCGTTTGAGTTCGCGGCTGAGTTGTTGAGCCTGGATCCGGCTCTCGCTGCGCAGCGCATTCATATTAACGCTGACGCGGTTACCGTTTTGCAATTCCAACATCACGTTGTCACCCCACATTCCGATCATGCGAGCTTCGATCGTGCGCGTCCCACGCAAATCCGTCCAAGACTCGGCACTGGCCGTGGATGAACCGATCGTGGCCATGCCGAAACCCGCACAGGCAATCCCGGTGGCAAGAAAACGAAGTCGTTTGAATGGAAGGTTTAGCATTTCAAGATCTTATTCGAGCCATGTGCCAACGGTCGAGCACCGACGGGCTTGGGGGGAGGTCGAGCCATAAAAAGCAACTGGGAGGCGACATCACCTCCCGTGCAAACCAGTATATTGAGAATGCGACTCGAATGCGGCCAGCGACAGTGACTTTCGCCAAGTCTTTGCCGCGGCCCGAAAATCGATGTCGTGCAGGGACGTTACGGAACCGATCCGCGGAGGATGAAACTTGAGCGACACGATTGAACCGGCTCAGCTGGACGCCGAAGAGGCCGAAAGTCTGCGAAAGACACATTACAACGCAACCGTCATCGAGCGGATCGACGTCCATGACGATCTGGCCCGGTTCCGCATTCGGCCCGACGAACCGACTGTACCGTTTGATCCGGGGCAATACGTGGCGATCGGAATGGGCAACTGGGAACCCCGATTGCCCGGGACGCAAACGGAAATGGTCCCCGAGAACAAACTTCGCAAACTGGGCCGACGGGCGTATTCGATTTCCTGCCCGTTGCTCGATTCGGCGGGAGTGATAGCGCCGGTCAACTCGATCGACTACCTCGAATTTTATGTCACGCTGGTTCGCCGCGCCGATGACGAACACAAAAAGCCACCGGTGTTGACGCCGCGCTTGTTCATGCTGGACGCGGGGGGCCGGTTGGAACTTCAACGCAAGATCACGGGGCACTACGTGTTGGGCGAAATTGACCCTGGCGATACTGTGTTGATGCTGGGAACGGGTACGGGCGAAGCACCTCACAACGCCATGAGTGCCCATTTGTTGGCCAACGGTCATCAAGGCAAAGTGATCAACGCGACCAGCGTCCGCCAGCGGCGTGACCTCGGTTACGCGAAAGAACACGCGTTGCTGATGAGCCAGTACGCGAACTATCGCTACCTTAGTTTCACGACGCGCGACCCCGAAAACCTGGACCCGTCGCATCCGGGCTATGTCGGCAAGCAATATCTCCAATCGCTCTTCACATCGGGGCGCTTGGCGGAATTGGCTGAAGATCCGCTATCGCCTGCGAACACCCACGTGTTCCTGTGTGGGAACCCGTCGATGATCGGATACGTTCCTCCGGGCGCCGATCCGCCTGCGACGCCCGGCATGCTACAAGTTCTGGGCGATGCCGGATTTTCGGATGAACACGATTCGATTGGCGCCGGATCCATCCGTTTCGAGAAGTATTGGTAAACGTCACGCATCGCTGCTTTCGGCAGCGACGCGGCCCCGTTAAAACAACCGCGTTGGCGACGCGTCGCCGCATCCTCATCAAGATTCCACCACCAAGAGAGCCGCACGATGGACCTGTCGAAAACGATTGCATTAATTTTGGGTGGTGGTCGCGGTACACGACTGTTCCCGTTGACGAAAATCCGCGCCAAACCTGCTGTGCCATTGGCCGCGAAATATCGTTTGATCGACATCCCGATCAGCAACTGCATCAACAGTGGCTTGAATCGAGCCTATGTGTTGACCCAGTTCTTGTCCGAGAGTCTTCACCGGCACCTGCGACAAACGTACACCTTCGACCACTTCAGCGGCGGATTCGTTGAACTCTTGGCCGCTCAACAAACGGTCGACGAGGGTACCGATTGGTATCAAGGTACGGCCGATGCCGTCCGAAAGAACTTGGTCCACCTGGAAGAGGATTGGATCGAGCATGTGTTGATCCTGTCGGGCGATCAACTGTATCGCATGGACTTTCGCGAGATGATGAAGACGCACATCGAATCGGGCGCCGTCGCCACCATCGCAGGCATTCCGGTGTCTCGCAAAGACGCATCGGCTCTTGGCATCATGCAGGTCGATGACGACGGACGCGTGCAGGGCTTCGTCGAAAAGCCAAAGACGGACGCCGAACTCGACCTCGTTCGTATGGATCCGGCTTGGATCGATGCACGCGGTATCCCCAGCCAAGGCCGCGATTGTTTGGCCAGTATGGGTTTGTACATCTTCAACAAAGACGCGATGGTGGATCTGCTGCGCAACAGCGACCACGAAGACTTTGGCAAGGAAGTGTTTCCGGCGGCGATCAAGTCACACAAGGTCCAAGTGCACTTGTTCGACGGATATTGGGAAGACATCGGTACGATTCGCGCCTTCTACGAAGCCAACCTTTCGCTCGCCGGAAAGAATCCGCCGTTCGATATCCGAAATCGTGAAGCGCCAATCTACAGCCGTCCGCGATTCCTGCCACCAACGATCATGGGCAAGACCCAAATCCACGGCAGCTTGATCGCCGACGGTTGCCGCATCGGTGACAACGTGACGATCGAAAACAGTGTGATCGGGTTGCGATCGGTGATCGGCGACAATGTGACGATCAAAGACACGGTCATGATGGGCGCCGATCACATCGAAAACAGAGCTTCGAGCAAGACGACAGTCGGCATTGGCGACGGATCAACGATCATTGGAACGATCTTGGACAAGAATTGCCGCATTGGAAAGAATGTGACGATTGTTAACGACAAGAATGTCGTCGACTTTGGCGAAGAAGAGTCGGTGCAGATTCGCGACGGCATCCCAATCGTGATCAAGAACGCAACGATCGAAGACGGGTTCGTGCTCTAAGATCGATTTCGGATCGCCCTGCGTGGCCGTGCGACTCTGTTCGCAGGGTGTACGGTGGTCTTTCGTAAGCTGCTTTGCAGCTTACGTCCCGCGAGCAGAGTCGTGGATCCACATCGGGTTGCCCGGTTAGTCTGGTGTGTCCAGATACGGATCTTGGCCGATTTCACGCTGCATTTTCTTGCGTTCTTTTTCGTGGTGCATCAGCACCATCCGGTCGCGGAAGTGTTTGCGTTCGACCTTCCGCTGGGCTTTCCGGAACAAACGGGCCAGCCGGTCGACGGAACCGGCGGTGGCGGCGCCCTGATCTTTCAATTGGTCGGACTTCTTGATACCCAATCCTGTTTTCAAGATGTCGTCATCGAGGGACAGGTATTGGCGATACGATCCACTGTCGCCTTGCCGGCCGCAACGCCCAATCAATTGCCGGTCGATCCGAGCGGCATCGTGCAATTCAGTACAAATCACGTGCATGCCGCCTAGTCGTTCGACACCGTCGGACAATTTGATGTCGGTTCCCCGGCCTGCCATGTTCGTTGCCACCGTGACGCGGCCATGACCGCCCGCGTCAGCAACGATCTCGGCTTCCTGGGCGACGTTATTGGCGTTCAGCACTTTGTGTGCGATTCCAAGGTCGTCCAGTTTCCTCGACAACAACTCGCTTTTGTCGATCGAGCGGGTTCCGATCAGGATCGGCCGACCGGTGTCGTGGATTTCTTGGATTTCCTTGACAATGGCTTCAAACTTTCGTTCCATCGTGCCGAACACGCGGTCGGGCATTCGCTTCCGCTGAGGCGGCTTGTTCGTGGGGACTCGCAATACCGGCGTTCGATAGATCCGTCGCAGTTCGCTGGCGCTGGTTGCGGCCGTACCTGTCATTCCCGCTAAATGCGGATAGCGAAGAAACAAGTCTTGAACGGTAATACGCGCCGCTTGGCCAGTCGGCACGCTGATTTCGATGTTTTCTTTTGACTCGATCGCTTGGTGGATGCCGTCCCGCCACTTTCGCCCTTCGGCCAAACGACCGGTGAATTCATCGACGATCACGATCTCGTCGACGCCTTTGTCGCCCGGCCGAACGACGTATTGGCGATCCAGAATGAACTCGCGGTGCACTTTGATCGCCCGCTCGGTGTATTCGTAAAGATCCACCAAGCCCATCGTTCGCACCAAATCCGGCTTGGGGAGTGCGCGAACTTTCTGGCGTCCGCGCGACGTCAGTTCGATCTGTTTGGTGTCAGGATGGATGGTGAAGTGCTCTTCCTGTTCGTATTGGGTGGCCGTATCCGAAGCCCAACGGTACGTCTGGACGATTTGGTCGCGGACGTTGTCTTCGATGCTGCCAATGATCAGCGGCGTCCGCGCTTCGTCGATCAGAATGCTGTCCGCTTCGTCAACCAAGCAGAAATGCATGCCCCGCATGACGATCTCGTCACCGCTGCCGCCAAAACCGCCGCCGCCATCGCCTAGCATTTCCGTTTGCAGTCGGTTTTGGGCTCGCAGCAACAGCCGGTCGCGCAAAAAGTCGAAGCCGAATTCTTTTGCCGTGCCGTAAGTGATCGCCGCGGAATACGATTTTCGCCGAGACGTTTGGTCGTCGGGCGTTTGGATGATGCCGACATCGACGCCCAACATCGCAAACAGGGGCTCCATCCATTCGGCGTCCCGCTTGGCCAAGTAATCGTTGACGGTCGCCAAGTGGGCGCCCTTGCCGGTCAACGAGTGCAAGTAAAGCGGCAGTGTTGCGGTCAACGTCTTGCCTTCGCCCGTTTGCATCTCGGCGACGTGCCCTTCAAACAACGCGATCCCACCAATGATTTGGACGTCGTAGTGACGCATGGCCAAAGCCCGACGCCCGGCTTCACGGACCAACGCGTACGCTTCCGGCAAAATGGCCGTCAATTTCTCGCCCGCCATCGCCCGGTACCGAATCGCGAGCGAACGCTTCCGCAGATCCGTATCGGGTTCCTTCATCAACACCGACTCGAATGCGTTGACTTGGGCGAGTTGGCGTTTCCAGCGAAACAGCTTCGGCCGGAATCCTTGCCGCGACAAAATCGACAGCGTCCGTCCGGTGTCGTTGGACCTTCGCTTGTTGGCTTGGTCGTCCGAATTCGCGGCCGGTGGATCGGGGGCGGTTGGATTGGGTGCAGGGGCGCCCGCGATAGCAGGCACGTCGGCATCGATCAGTTCACCGGAGCGCGGCGGAGCAGAATCGAGCGGTTCGGGCTGTGAGGGCGTCTCGGAGTTCGTTTTTCCAGCCGACATCGGTACCACTTCGTGAAAAACGTTGAAAAGTTGACGGCAAAGTGAGGGTGAAAAACCTCGTTCAAGGCTTCAAATATCGTGAAACATGCATTCTACAGCAACCATTGGAGATACTAGGCAAAGCTTGACGCTTTCGGCCGTCAAGGTAGGCAATTTAGACGAGGTGTTCTGCCTCTGACGACCGTGCTGCATATAGCGGTGGATTCAGTCGATCGTCTTATACCAGTCAATCAGTGTTCCCGGACTGTACGAGACGTTCTATGAAAACGAAATTTAAGAAGCTGGCTCTGACGGCAATGTTGCTCTCAAGTTCTAGCATGGCGATGGCAGACAACGGTACCTCGATCATCGGAGATCTTCCCGGTTACGGCGAAGATGCTTACTTTGATGAAGACGCCGCTTATGCCGATGAACAAACCTTCGAAGCCGACCAGTCGGTCGCTTACGATAACGAAGAGGCCGCCGAGCAAATTGCTCCGGTTGGTCACACCGAACGATCGGTGGTCACTCGAGCCCCGCGTCGACGATCGGTTTCAACACCGGCTCACGCAGCGGCCTACACACCCGTCCAAGCATCCCAGCTGCAACCAGTCACCTACTACGGCGATGACTGTGGTTGCGGACCAAGCGGTGGAGCTTGTGGCGTTGAAACGATCAGCATGAACGACTGCGGATGCGGTTCGTCGTCTTGTGGCGGCGGATGCGGTGTCGGGCGTCGAATGAATCAAATGTTTAACTCCTGCGACACCAACGCATGGGCTTCGCTCGAAGCATTGTTGTGGTTCGTCGAACCTCGCGATACCGCACCGTTGGTGCTGGGTGCACCGACAGGTACTTTGCCGTCCATCGGACAACAGGGCGTCACAACGCTGTTCGGCGGCCAAGGCGAAAACGAATTGTCGGCCGGCTTCCGAGTTGACGGCGGTGTCTGGTTGTCGGACCATGTCGGAATCGGCGGTCGATTCTGGATGCTCGACGACAGCGGTGACAGCTTCAACTACAACGGTAACGGCACCGGACCTTCGGTCGGTCGATCGTTCTTCAACACCAGCCCTGGTGTTGCTGGCGAAGATGCGATTGAAATCAATCAAGCGGGTCGGTTCCGAGGCAACTTGCAAGCGGAAAGCTCGTTGGACATCATGGCGGCTGAAGCCTACGCACGATTGCGTTTGGGACGCGGCCAGCACTGCAACGTGGACTTGATCGGCGGTTACTCGCACTTCAACATCGACGATTCGTTGAGCATTCGCAGCGAAACGATCAACCTGATCACCATCGGCGGAAACCCGGCCGGATTGTCGCGATCGTTTGTCGATCAATTCGACACCGAGAACGAGTTCAACGGTGGTCAAATCGGTTTCGATATGATCATGCAACGCGGTTGCTGGACGGTCAGTTCGTTGACCAAGGTGCACTTGGGTAACATGAACCAGATGGTCAACGTTCGTGGATCGAAGACACGCGATGAACGATTCGTCGGTTCCAACGTGGCACCCGTCACGCAGGCCGGTGGTGTACTTGCCGGTGTCAATCCGAACGGAACTCCCGTATCAGTTGAACGCGACGTGTTCGCCTTCGCTCCGGAAGCCAACTTCAAGATCGGATACAACTTTCGCAAGAACGTTGCCTTCACTGTCGGCTACAGCTTCATCTACTTCGATAACGTCGCCCTGAACGGTGGCACCATCGACCGGATGGTTGACGGCGTGAATGTTACGGACTTCACCAACCCGACATTCAACGGCGTCAACGATGGCGACGACGGATTGTGGGTCCATGGTCTCGACCTGGGCGTTGTCATCGACTTCTAAGCGGCGAATATCGTCCGGCGGCTCCGACTCGAAAAGCAGTCCGGAACACCGCTTTGGAGTCGCCACACGCGAAAATAACCATTTGAAGCTTGGCGGAAATGTCCGCCAAGCTTCTTTCGTTGGTGATTTGCGATTGATGACGGACGGCGTGCAACTGATGATGGAAGCCCTTTGCATCATCCGCCGTTAGCCTTCAAGAATACGATCCGCATGTCATCTCCCGTCATTTTCGGTCTCTGGCCCCTCGCCGGCGTCACAACCATCGGTGTCACCTCCCAAGACGCTGACGCGACGATGACCGCGGCCATCGATGGCGGCATCACAGCTTTTGATACCGCGTTCAGCTACGGCTACGACGGCGAGAGCGATCGACTTCTGGGACGCTACCTCCGGGGCGACCGCGATCGGTTTGCCGTCACGGGCAAAGTCGGCCAACGCTGGTCGGCTGATCGCAAGCGAGTTGTCGATGGGCAACCCACGACATTGGTCGCCGATGCCGAAACATCGCTCAAGCGAATCGGAATCGAAAAGTTCGACCTGCTGATGTTGCATTCGCCCGATCCGAGTGTCGCCATCGAAACTTCAGCGGAAGCGATGGGCGATCTGATGAATCGCGGACTAGCGGTTCGCGTCGGTGTCTGCAACGTGGACGAGGACCAGTTGCGACGTTTCTCCGGTGCAGTCGCATGTTCGTCGGTCCAGTGCCCGTTGAATCTGTTGCAACGGCAATCGCTAGATCACTTCATTCCCGCGGCCGCAAAGGCCGGGTACGACGTCCACGTTTATTGGGCGTTGATGAAGGGTCTGTTGGCCGGACGAATCGCTCGCGATCACGTGTTTGCCGAAGGCGACAGTCGGCCGAACTATGAAGTCTTCCAAGGCGACGCTCGATCGCACGCCCACGATGTGCTGGACAAGATGCAAGGCATTCGCGAATCGACCGGCAAAACGATTGCCCAATTGTCGATCGGCTGGGCGGCTTCTCAGCCCGGCGTGGCGGCGACATTGGTCGGAGCTAGACGTCCGGAACAAGCAGCGGAAATCGCCGCTGCGACGCGGTTGACCGCCGATGAACTGGCAATGCTTGACGCAATCGTCTAGGCGAGGCTCAGCTTCGTTTCTGGCGTTTCCGTCCCGATGGGGCGAACTTCTTTTGGACTTCAACGATCGCTTCGACCAAGCGGTCGGCTTCTTCGATCGTGTTGTAGAAGTAAAAGCTTGCTCGCGCCGTTGCGGCCAAGTTCAAATGATGATGCAAGGGCATCGTGCAGTGGTGGCCGGCTCGGACGGCGATGCCACGCGTATCCAAGTGCTGGGAAACGTCGTGAGCGTGAACGCCGGCAATGTGCAGCCCGATGATGCCGCCTTTTTTATCGGGTGTCGGGCCGACGATTCGCACTCCGTCGATTTGACGTAGCTGGGATTCGGCGTGTTCGCACAAAACATGCTCGTGTGCGGCGATGCGATCGAGTCCCACCGCGGTGATGTACCGCGTCGCGGCTGCCAAACCAATCGCTTCGGCAATCGGTGGCGTGCCAGCTTCGAACTTCTCGGGCAGCGCCGCCGACGTGAACCCCGACGTCGTCACGTCGCGAATCATGCCGCCACCACCCAAGAAAGGCGGCATCGCGTCGAGCAGCGACTCTTTTCCGAAAAGGACGCCGATGCCCGTCGGCCCGCAAATTTTGTGACCACTAAACGCGACAAAGTCGGCATCCCAAGCTTGCACATCGACGACTTGGTGCGGCGCCGCTTGAGCCGCGTCGACGAGCACCGTTGCACCATGGTCGTGAGCCAACTTGGTCCACCGGGCGACCGGGAAAATGGTTCCCAGCGTGTTGCTGGCCGCCGTCATCGCAAACATCTTTGGCTGGAACCGTTGCAGCGCCGCCGAGACGACTTCGTCGTTGATTGTATAGTCGTCGTTGATCGGCAAGAACTCGACACGGCATCCGCTGCGCTGGGCCAATTGGTGCCAGGGAACGATGTTGGCGTGGTGTTCGGCAATGGTCAGTAGGATGACATCACCGGGCCCCACGGTGGCATCGCCCCATGATCGTGCGACCGTGTTGATCGATGCGGTGGTGCCGGCGGTGAAGATCACCTCGCGCGCCGCGGCAGCGTTCAAGAAGGCGGCGACAGACTCTCTCGCTTGTTCGTACGCGTGCGTCGATTCTTCGCTGAGAGTGTGAATACCGCGATGAACGTTGGCATAGTACGAACGGTAGCAGTCGTTCATCGCTTCGATGACCGCTGCCGGACGCTGAGTACTGGCAGCGTTATCCAAAAATGCCAGCGAAGCGCCGCTGGCGACGCGACGTTCCAAAATCGGAAAATCGGCGCGATAGACGTTAGGGTCAAAATCGTTCGCGACGGCGGTGGCGGTCGGCGTCATGATTCTTCGCCCAAACTTGGACCGCCAAAACTGGCGCCGTCCTCACCATTGGTTGCTTCGCCGGGGCTGCCGACGGGCGAATGAACCGCGGTTTGCAAGACTCGCCAAGACAACAAACAGCATTTTTGCCGGTTCGGTGTCAGCTTGGGGCCGAAAAGTTCCAACATGTCGGTGGCCGAAAACTGCAGCACTTCCTTCAGCGACTTGCCTTCGATTTTTTCGATCAACATCGACGCCGATGCTTGGCTGATCACACAACCTTGGCCGTCAAACCACGCTTCATCGATCTTCCCATCGTCCGATAACTTCAAATCGATGTGGATCACGTCACCGCACAGCGGGTTCTTTCCGTCGTGGGCATGAGTCGCCGACTCAAACGGACCCCGGTGGTAGGGGTCTTCGTAATGGTCGAGAACGTGTTCTTCGTAAATATCTTGTTCGGACATCGCTATGGAGATCACGGGGTGATGTAGGCGGGAAGCAATTAAGTCTATGTTTGTTGTCAAAAATGGTCAGCCCCCCTCGCGCCCTGACAGGCCAGTACATCAGCCTACTAGCTACTGGCGTCGGCATCCCTAGGATGGGCCGACGTACTGACGCCCCCCTCGCCGAAAGATATTGCTGATGCGCGATAAGATTCACGAATCGGTCGGATTCCTGCGTTCGACTGCCATTGGCGGACTCTTTTTCCTCCTTCCGTTGGCGGTAACGCTGGGGTTGTTGGGCCAGGTCTACAGCATCGTCTCGGCGGTCGCCGTTCCGCTGGGCGATTCGCTGCCCGAGTGGGTTCCCGTCAACACGGCGACCGGAATCGCGTTTTTATTCTCGGCGTCTGTAGCGATCATCGTTTTCGCATGTTTCTTCGCCGGCGTGGTTGCACGACGGGCGATCGGGAAAAAGTTTTCGTCGACGATCGAGAAGCAACTGATCACGGTCTTTCCCAAGTATGCGATCTACAAGGACTTGTTGGCGGGAAACTTGAAGCACGACAGCGGCGGCCCATCGCTGAAGCCAGTATTGGTCACTTGCCCCGAGGGCTATCGTATTGCGATGGAAGCCGATCGTTTGCCAAGCGGATTGGTCGTCGTGTATTTTCCGGGCGCGCCCGACACTTGGATCGGTCATGTCGTCTTGGTACCGGCCGAACGAGTTCAGTCGACCGATTTGGACTTCAACGAAACGCTCGGTTTGTTCGAACGACTCGGTCGCGATTCGCGTCCGTTTCTCAATCCGATCGAAGGCATGATCACCGGTGCCGAATCGAAGTAGACTGGATGGCCCTTGAGCCACGCCCATGAAACCCTGCCGACACCCGACAACATTATCAGCGATATCGCAACGGACGACACGAACGCCTTCGATTTTGCCCCCGTTTGGTTGATCATTTGCAACGTCGTGGGTGTGGGTATTGGTTACGCCATCACGATCGTGCTCGCTCGGAATCTGCCCCAAGCCGATTTCGAACAATACATCGGCGCGATCGCCACGCTGGGGTTGTTGTCGTCGTTGGGCGAAGCCGGCTTTGGCAAGTTTGGGCTCAAAGCGATTCCGCAATACGTTGCGTCCGATCGAATCGATCGCCTCTCGGGCTACGTTCGATTCGCCATCGCGGGCACGCTGTTGACGTCGTTGGTTTTGGCGTTGGCGGCCACGTCGGTCGAACATTCGATCCGATCGGGATTGTCCGAACGGGTGATGGATCTGGGCTTGGTGTTCTTGCCCGCGATGGCGCTATTCGGAGTCGCAATCGATTTGATGCTGGCGTTTCGATACGCGTCGCTGGCGACGACGATCGCCCGAATCGCGGTGCCGATTGTGACATTGGCCGCGATCGGCTGGGTGGCAAGCCACGACGGGATGTCGGCCCGAAGTGCGGTCGTTTGTTTTGCCGGCGGCAGCCTGGTTGGCATGGTCGCATCGACGGCCTGCGTCGCTTGGATCAGTTTCCGACACACGCGATCAAAAAATCCGCGAGTTCCACCGACAACCAACGTGAAGTCATGGATCCTTGAAGGCGTCACTTACATGGCGTTCGGGTTCTCGGTCGCGTGGTTTTTCCGCGCCACGTTGGTGATCGCCCACCACGTGGAACACATCGAAGGCCAAGTCGCGCTGCTGGGGCCGGCCATGGAAACCGGTTGCTTGATCCTGCTGCTTTCGAAGTCCACCGACAAGTACTTTCAACCGACGATGTCCGAGATTCTGACCACGAACGACTACGCCAAAGGCGTCGTGATGAAGCGTCGGCGCCATCGTTTGTTGGCAATCGGGATCGCGATCTTCATGACGACCGTCGTCGTGATGGGTAAACCAATATTGGGGCTTTACGGCCAAGAGTATCGGTCGGCCTATGCGGCGACTTGCGTCATCGCGGCCGGTTCGAGCGTGTGGACGTACTTTTCGATTGCGCCGATCTTTTTGCTGTTCGCCAAAGAGCGGCGGCGACTGCTGATCAACCTGCTCGGGCATGCGGTGGTCATGGGCGGGCTAACGATCGTTTTGTTTCGCACTTACGGAGTCCTTGGCGCGGCGATCGCGTACTGCGTTACGGTGACTTCACTTTCTTTAATCAATGCCAAGATGGCGAATCGCCGTCTGGACCAAATGCAATCGGTGAACCATGTCTGATCGTCAACGCGCGGTCATCGTATTGATCATTGTCAATGCGATGTGGGGCGCGACGTTTCCGATCATGAGGGCGTTGAACCTACAAGTCGACGATCACTTTCCCCTAGCCGAAGGATCGGCTTGGCTGCGGACGGCATCCGCCGCATGGATGATCTCCATCCGTTTCGGATTGGCTTTGGTGATGTTCGTGATCCTTTTTCGCAACACGATGAAACGGGTTGGCAAGCCGCACCTGTTGGCTGGAATCGCGCTGGGATCCTTTTTTTATTGTGGACTGCTGTTACAGGTCATCGGACTCGGTTCGATCTCGGCATCCCGAAGCGGCTTTTTGACCAGTTTGGCCGTCGTATTCACGCCGTTGTTTTCAACCGTCATTCGGAAACGATTGCCACGAAGGACGGTGATGGCGGGTGTGGCATTGGCACTTGTCGGCGTGACGGTGTTGACCGAAATGGTACGGGTTCATCCCGGCGGCGTATCGCTTGCCTCGGACGTGATGGAGCGATGGTCTTGGGGGGACTCTGTAACGATTGTCGGCGCACTTTTCTTCAGCGCTCAGATCATTCTGATTGACTACTTCGGCAAACGCTACGAATCGATCGCCTTTACGCCGGGCATGTTTGCAACGGTAACGATTTTGGGCGCCATCACCTTTGCCGGTTTGAACGTCCGTGGGCCCGAAACCGCGATCCAGGCGTCTTGGGTCGACCTGATCGTTCAGCCACAATTCTTTGGCTTGATTGGGATTCTTGGTATGTTTCCGTCCCTGTTGGCGTTCGCTTGGATGAACAAATACCAACCCTTTTTGTCTGCGACACAGGCTGCGGTGATCTACACGACCGAGCCATTTTTTGCGTCGACGTGGGCAATGTTTCTGCCCGCCGTGATCGCGGGCAGCTGTGGGATCGCATACGCCAACGAAACATTCAGTTGGCCTCTGTTGATCGGCGGCGGTTTGATTCTTGCGGCCAACGTTTTAGCACTGTGGCCCGAACCACGCCGTGACGGGATCGGTTAGCATGGGTGACCATCACTTCAAACCCAGGAAATCGGTCGGACAATGAGCAAACGAACTTTCAAGATCGCAGTTTTGGGAGGCGACGGAATCGGCCCTGAAGTGTGTGACGAATCAGTGAGATTGCTTCAAGAGGTCGAGCGGCGATTGGCCGGCGTGGCCTTCGATTTTCAGCACCACAGCGTCGGCGTTGGTGAATACCAACGAAACGGCAACGCGTTGCCCGATTCGACGTTTGCGGCTTGCCAGTCTTCGGACGCGGTGTTGTTGGGAGCGATGGGGCTGCCCAACGTGCGATACCCCAACGGGAAAGAGATCGCGCCTCAGCTTGACCTTCGCGAGCGTCTGAAACTCTATGGCGGCGTGCGACCGATCCGTTTGTTCAACGAAGCCGACACGCCGCTGAAAAACTTTGGCGCCGGCGAGATCGACTTTGTGTTGGTTCGCGAGAGTACCGAAGGACTGTTTTACGGTCGCGATGCGGTGCTCGATCCGGACGCCGACGAAGCGTTCAACACGATGCGAATTTCACGCGAATGCACCGAACAGGTGTGCCGCTTGGCGTTCCAAATCGCTCGACAGCGCGACGGGATGAAAAAAGTGTCGTTGATCGACAAGGCGAATGTGTTGTCGTCGATGGTTTTTTTCCGCAAGGTGTTCGACGAGGTTGCCCAAGAGTTTCCCGATTGCGAAGCCGATCATGTTTACGTCGATGCATCGGCATTGTTTCTGGTCCGTGACCCCAAGCGGTTCGACGTGATGGTGACGGAGAATATGTTCGGTGACATCCTCAGCGATTTGGCTGCGGGTTTGGTCGGCGGAATGGGCATGGCGCCATCGGGCGACATTGGCGATTCGGCGGCCGTGTTCCAACCGTCACACGGATCCGCCCCCGACATCGCCGGTCGTGGAATCGCCAATCCGATCGCGATGCACTTGTCGGCCGCGATGATGCTGGACTGGTTTGATGACGACAACTGCAAGGTCGGCGCAAAGATGATTCACGCTGCAATCACGCGAGTCCTAGCCGATGCCTCCAAACGCACGCCCGACTTGGGTGGAAGTCTTTCGACGTCGGAAATGACCGACGAGATTCTGCAAGCGCTTTGATCGTTTCTGATTTTCGCCCCTGAGCGTCCCCGTCAAACAGCAATATCCAATGCCCATCCGTTTCTTTCTAATCATCGGCGCGTTCATCGTTTCGGTCTTGATGTGGGTCGATCGCGCTTGCATCTCGGCCGCCAAAAGTGACATCGCGATGGACCTTGGATTCGACGATCGACAGATGGGCTGGGTGATGGCCGCGTTTTCGCTCGGCTATGCACTGTTCCAGGTTCCCAGCGGCAAACTGGCTGATCGATTGGGACCGCGAATCGTGATGACGGTCGTGATCTTGATGTGGTCACTGTTGACCGCGTTGACGGGGGTCGTTCGATCGTTGCCGGCGATGATTGGGCTGCGATTTTTATTCGGGATGGGCGAGTCGGGCGGTTATCCGACGCTTGCCCGGGCGTTTTCCCAGTGGTTGCCGATGAACGAACGAGGCATCACCAACTCGATCAGTTTCTCGGGTGGACGACTGGGCGCGGCGCTGGCGATGCCGGGCGTTGTTTGGTTGATGGGAACACTCGGCGGATGGGAGCGAATGTTTTTTGCCTTTGGTGTTGCCGGGATCGTGATGGCGGTCGTTTGGTACGTGCTGTTTCGCAATCGCCCTGAAGACCACTTTGCGATTTCGGACTCTGAACGCGATCACATTGTTGCTTCAAGGGTGCCGGCGAGGGGCACCGCGCCGCGTGATGACGGACCACCGGTGCGTTTTGCCGAGATGCTGCGGTCGCCCAACATGCGACGTTTGATGTTTCAATACGTGGCGCACAATTTCACGTTCTTCTTTACCGTCACGTGGTTTTTCCCCTACATGCGAGACACGTTTGCGTTGACGAAAGACCAAACCGCCCTGTACGCCGCCGTGCCGCTGCTGTGTGGCGTTCTTGGGAATTGGATCGCGGGATACACGGTCGACCGTCTTTACAACCAAGGCCGGTGGCAAGCTTCACGGCGAGCCCCCGCCGCAATCGGGTTTCTGTTGTCTGCGATCGGCATGTCGGCATGCATTCACATGACAACGCCCGTGTCGGCGGTGATCGCGATGTGTGTGGCGATCTTTGGGGCGGACATGATCATCAGCCCGTCGTGGTCGACTTGCATGGACATCGGCGGACGCAGTGCGGGGGCCGTGTCGGGCGCGATGAACATGGTGGGCAATTTGGGTGCGTTTTGCACTTCGCTCGCCTTTCCGTATCTGTACGAATGGACGGGCAAACACGAACCGTTCTTTTACATCGCTGCCGCATTGAACGTCGCGGCGATCTTTATGTGGTTTCGAATTCAACCGGATCGATCGATCATCGAAGAACTTCGACCCGCCGTCTCTGGAGAAACTGTCTGATGAAAAATCTTCGAGCCGCCGTCATCGGCGCCGGTTACTTCAGCCACTTTCACTACGACGCGTGGTCGCGAATCGAGGGTGTCGATGTGGTCGCGTGTTGCGATACCGACGTCGGACGCGCCAACAGCGTGTCGTCTCAGTACGGCATCGCCGAGTCGTTTACCGATTATCGCCAGATGCTTGATCAGTGCGAAATCGACTTCGTTGACATCATCACGCGCCCCGACACGCATCTTGAAATCGTCACCGAAGTCGCCGCGCGCGGACTGCCGATGATATGCCAGAAACCGCTGGCGCCGACGTTGGACGAAGCCAAAGCGATCGTCGATGTCGCCATGCGGGCTCGCGTGCGTTTGATGGTGCACGAAAACTTTCGGTTCCAGCCGTGGTATCGCGAGATTAAAAAAATGCTTGACGCGGGGACGATCGGCAATCGATTGCACACGATCAGCCATCGCAACCGGGCCGGCGACGGTCACGGCGCGGATGCGTATTTGGCGCGACAGCCGTACTTTCAAACGATGAAGAAATTTCTGATCCACGAGGCCGGAATTCACACGATCGACACGTTCCGATACTTGGGCGGCGAGATCCGTCGGGTGTGGTGCGTGACGCGAAAACTGAACCCCGTCATCGCGGGCGAAGACACGGCCATCGCGATCATGGAGTTCGAAAAAAGTGGTCTGGGCCACTACGATGCAAACCGTTTCAACGAGTCGACGGCCGAGGATCAGCGTTACACGTTCGGTGAAGTCATGGTGGAAGCAGACCGCGGCACGATTCGCTTGTACGACGACGGACGGCTGACGATCCAGATGCTGGGCAAAGCCGAACGGGACCACGTCTACTCGCACAGCACGAAGGGATTCGCGGGCGATTGCGTGCTGGCAACGCAACAGCATTTTGTCGACGGATTGATCGCCAACATGCCGATGGAAACGGACGGTCCCAATTATCTGCGATCACTCGCGGTTCAAGAAGCGATGTACCGATCGGCCGAAAGCGGCCAGTGGGAAATGCCGCTGGTTTCCGAAAAGGTCAATCGCTGGGGTTAAAGGGGGCGATGGGCTTTCATCAGAACAGATCAAGTTCGACCGCAACCCCGCGCCGGTGGTCTAGTCCACCGAAACGCAGGCCGCCTCTTTGGTGCTGCGGACGAACACCTTTCCGTTACTGATCGCGGGCATCGACCAGCACTTGCCGTCGAGTACGTCTTGCCGTGCGATCTCTTGGTATCCGGACGGGTCCGCTTTGACGATCGCCACTTCACCGGCATCGGATAGCACGACCAGTTTGTCACCGGCCAGGATGCAGTTGCCCGGTCCGAAGCCACGCTCGGCCCACTTGATTTCACCGGTCGCCAGTTCGACGCATTGCAGTGGCGCTTTGCCGTACTTTTTGAACTCGAAGATGCCGTACAGGTGACCTTCGTGAACGACCGGAGTGCTCCAGTGATTCATCAACTCATTCGGTTTGAACCACACTTCGTCTGCCGTCGGCGTGCCGTTCACTTTGAACAAACCGGCCCCGACGCCATAGCCTGCCGAGCAATACACGAATGGACCGTCGGTAACGGGCGATGCCGCAGTCGATGTGCTGTACGGAAACTTGGCTCGCCACAACTCCCTGCCGGTTTTCGCATCGACCGAAACCAAGCCGGATTGGGCCAGAAAGATGACTTCGTCGCCGCGGCGGCCTTTGGCGACGGTCGGCGTCGCGTGCGTGATTTTTTCGTCGCCGGATTGCCAAACCAGTTTGCCGCTGGACTTGGCGAACGCCAGAAACGTTTGTCCCGAACCGCCACCGCCAACAAAGACCATGTTTCCAGCGATGACCGGCGATGTGGCGTTCAGCCAAGAAATGTTTCGGCCGTTGTGTTCTTTGATGATGTCATGTTGCCAAACCGCTTTACCGGTCGCGGCGTCATAGCATCGAAGGACCATGTAAGAGTCGTAGACATAGACGCGCCCGCCATCGACACACGGAGTGGATCGAGGGCCATCGCCGCCGCGATTGTTTTTGTCGCCCGCGTCACCACCGCCCTGTTGGTATTTGCTGCTGCCCATCGGGGCCGACCAAATTTCCTTGCCTGTATTCGCGTCCATCGCCACGACCGTTTCTTTGTCGTTGCGGCCGATGATCGTAAAAGCTTTTCCATTGGCAATCGAAAATGAACTGAACCCCAGCGGTGCGGGGACGTTCCAAACCACGTTCAACGCGTTACCCGAAAGGTTGCCGATCGCTTCGGTCGACTTCCCGTCGCCAGCGCTGCCGCGATATTGGTTCCAGTCTTCGGCCGTCGAAAGCGAACACGACGCAGCAAACATGGCAATCGATGCGAAACGAAACAGTCTCATGGGGGATCTCTTTCGGGGAGGGCGGTGGCTAAGGCTGCAGGGCGGTGGCCAAGGGTGCAGGGCTGTAGCTAAGGGTGCAGGGCTGTAGCCAGCATTGCAGGGCGGTGGGCAGAGTTGAGGTAGGAACGGTAGTTTAGTAGCAGTCCACAGACGCCGGTAGCCGACCACGGACGTACCCCAATTCGCCGAGACTCGATCCATGAATCCGTTCCTAAAAGCCGCGTTCGACGAAGCCCAGCTTGGAATCCAAGAAAACGGCATTCCGATCGGGTCGGTTTTGGTCATTGATGAAGAAATCGTTGGCCGTGGCCACAACCGTCGTATCCAGAACGGAAGTTCCATTTTGCATGCCGAGATGGACTGTCTTGAAAATGCTGGACGTTTGACTGCGTCCGACTACGCGCGTGCGATGTTGGTATCGACGTTGTCGCCCTGCGATATGTGCAGTGGTGCGGCGCTGCTGTACAAGATTCCCAAAATCATTGTCGGCGAAAATCGTACCTTTCAAGGTCCAGAAGCATACGTTCGCAGTCGCGGCGTCGATCTTCAAATCATCAACGACCCCGAGTGTATCGCGATGATGAAATACTTCATCGAGAATTCCCCGTCGCTTTGGAACGAAGACATCGGTTTGCCGAGTTGAGTCAACGGTCGCCGTATCCATCTACGCAATGACGTCGTGGATGACGTGACCTTTGACGTCAGTCAGACGCATGTCGCGGCCGCCGAACCGGAATGTCGATCGAGTGTGATCGACGCCCAGCAGGTGCAGCATCGTGGCGTGTAAGTCGTGAATCTCGGTTCGATTTTCGATCGCCTTGTAACCGAAATCATCCGTCGCGCCATAAATCGTGCCCGGGCGAACGCCACCGCCGGCCATCCAAATCGTGAAGCCCATCGGATTGTGGTCGCGCCCGTTGTTGCCTTGTGCAAACGGGGTCCGTCCAAACTCCCCGGCCCAAACGACCAACGTTTCATCCAGCAAGCCCCGCGATCGCAAGTCCTGCAACAGCGCCGCGATCGGTTGGTCGACGGCCAGGGCATTGTTTTCGTGCCCTTTTTTGAGGTTGCTGTGTTGGTCCCATCGATCGCCCGAAACCGCCGGGCAAGTCAGTTCGATAAACCGGACGCCTCGTTCAATCATCCGCCGCGCGATCAAGCATTGCGCCGCATAGGTCCGCGTCGGCTCGAACTTGGATTCCATTCCGTATTGCTTTTGCAAGTAAGCCGGTTCGTCGGCCAACGACATCACGTCGGGAACCGCCATCTGCATCGCGTAGGCGAGTTCGTAATTTCGAATGGCCGAATCAAGGCTGTCGTGTTCGCCGAACCGATCGGCCGCGAATCCGTCCAACTGGGCGATCAGATCCAGCTCTGCTCGTTGGCGTCCGGGTCGCGAATCCAGCGGTTCGATGTTGGCGACGCCGCTGCCGGAGGGTTTGAAAACCGAACCCTGGAAACTGGCCGGCAAGAACCCGCTGCCGAAACAATCCAGTCCACCGGGCGGGATCAAACCGCCATTGATGACGACAAATCCGGGCAGGTCTTGGCACTCGCTGCCCAGGCCGTAGTTGATCCAGGCACCCATGCTGGGTCGGCCCTGCAGGCCACTGCCGCTGTGCAGAAAGTAGTTCGCGAACGTGTGCTCTGGAAACTCCGAAACCATCGACCGAATGACGGACAATTCGTCGGCGCAGGCCGCAACGTGCGGGAACAATTCGCTGACAGGGATGCCCGATTCGCCGTGTTGATGGAACTTCCACGGACTCGCCAGCACGTTGCCGTTGTTGTTGAACTGGGTCGGTTCGACGTCGAACAGTTCGCTGGGATTTCGACCGTCGAACTTTTCAAGCAACGGTTTGGGGTCAAACGTATCGACTTGCGACGGTCCGCCGTCCATGTACAAGAAAATGATGTTCTTGGCCTGAGCGGCGTGATGCAGTCCATGCATCGCCGTCGACGAAAATGCCGGATCGGCATTCAGTCCGGCCAGCGCGACGGCGCCAAAACCGCTTGCACACCGCTTTAGCATATCGCGACGCGACGTCGGTGCGGCGGAGAGCCGTTGACAGGGGAAGTTGGGGAATGGATTCATGGAACGAATATGAACTCCTTCGTGTTCACCAACGCGTGCGCCAACTCGGCCCAGCGTTCGTGTTCGTCGGATTGCGATCCGATGAACTGCCATGCAATGCAATGTTCGGGGTGGGTGGGTTCGCGAGCCAGGGAGGCGATGTACATCGCCTCGATCCGCTCCGTCGTCGTCGCGTGATCTGCCATTGTTCGCTTGGCCCAGTTGCCGGTCAGTTGCGCAACCAGAGGATCATTCAGCAGAATCAGTGCCTGGGCCGGGACGTTGGACACATTGCGTCGGCCCATCGCACTTGCCGGCGACGGAGTATCGAAAGCCAACATGAACGGCGACAAAAAATTTCGCCGAACTTCGATGTAAACGGAACGCCGTCGGTCGCCGTCCAGTGGTCCGCTGGTCTTGGGGCGACCGCGACCGTCCATGAACCGTGTCAGGTGGATGGGTACCGAGGGACCGAACATGGTCACGTCCATGTCCCCCGAAATCGCCAGTAGCGAATCGCGGATGACTTCGCCTTCCAGCCGTTTGGGCGATCGATGGTGCCACAGCCGATTGCCCGGGTCCGCCTCAACGGCATCGCCATCGGCTCGCGACGACATTTGGTACGTTCGCGTCAGTACGATGCGGCGGATCATCCGCTTCAAACTTTGGCGATCGGCGACAAACTCGCTGGCCAAGTAATCCAGCAATTCGGGGTGCGAAGGTCGTTGCCCCAACACGCCAAAGTCGTCGGTCGTTGGGACGATTCCCCGTCCCATCAAGTGATGCCAAAGTCGGTTGACGATCACGCGGGCGGTTAGCGGGTTGTGTTGGTCGGTGATGTGATCGGCCAGTTCGAGCCGGCCGCTGCCCGACGCGATCTGCATCGGGGCGTCGCCGGAGATCGCGGTCAGAAAGTGCCGAGGCTCGATCGGCCCCGGTTTGGATGCGTTGCCACGAATTAGAATCGTTTCGTCTTCGCCCGTACCATCCATCATCGCCATCGCGGCGTGTGATGAACGCATCATTTGTGATTGCAATTGTGTTCGCGCGTCGGCCCAAGAGGCGACAAGATCATCGATTCCGGATTCGGATGACGATTCCACCTGAACGGCGAACTCGTCAACGTACTTTGCCAACGCCGCGTCGTATTCGTCCCAGCGTTTGCGGGTCGCGTCGGACGCGCCTTGGACGATCCGTACGACTTCCAGTGATTCGTCGCTGGCGGGAGTGAATTCCAAATGCAGTCGGTGTCCGACGTACCGCGACAAATCGAGTCGGACCCACGTCGAATCCGCTTTTATCGCCTGGATGGTTTCCTTGTGCAGCGGTCCGGCGATCATACGATGCGAGTCGACACAGGCGACGACGTGACCGACGCCTTGCACGCGGCAATGAACTTGACCGTCGACCAGCGTGAAGGTGGGCGTTCGCAGGGTACGACCACTCCGGGGCAGAGATTCCAAAGCACCGCGTTGCTGGACGGCTGACGGAGCAACCGTCATCAGGCCGTCCCAGAAGCTGTCGCTTGCTGCGGATGTCTGTTCCGCAAAATTGAGTGACCAGCCGTCGTCGGTTTTTGTTAAGAACGCCTCGCCGGCGCGTCGCGGGCGTTTACCGAAAATGAATCCGTCCTGCATCCATTGATCATCTTGAAGGTCGGCGTAATCGATCACGATGTTGGATTCGGTGCTGGAATCATCGGCGGGCGGCGTCGGAAACGGTTGCAGTCCCTGAGTGCCCGATTGCGCTAGCGAACGGCCAATCGCTTGGCGGTACTCGGTGTCCAATTGCGACAGCGATTGAGCAATGCGTCGATTGTGTTCGAGCGACTCGAAACTCACCTCGCGGTAGTCACTGCTTTGCAAGAAACCACACAACGAGTAGTAGTCGGCCGTCGAGATAGCATCGAACTTGTGATCGTGACAACGAGCGCAGGAAACCGTCAAGCCGAGAAACGTTTTCGACATCACATCGATCATGTTGTCCAACCGATCGGCTTCGTCCTTGCGAATGTCGACGGGCGAATGCACCCACTCGCCCAAGAACCAGAATCCGGTACCCAAAATGGACTCGTTGAAACCGTCTTGGGGGTTCAACCGGGGCGGCGAGATCAAGTCGCCGGCAATTTGCTCGCGGACGAATTGGTCGTACGGCACATCCGCATTCAACGCGCGGATCACATAGTCGCGATACTGGTACGCGTATGCCGCGTCATTGTCGAACTCGTGACCGCGAGATTCGGCAAACCGTGCCAAGTCCAACCAGTGACGGCCCCATCGTTCACCGTAGTGAGGCGAGTCAAGCAACGCGTCGACGACCCGCTCGACCGCTTTGGGCGACTCGTCAGCTAAGAATGTCGAAATCTGGTCAGCCGTCGGCGGCAGCCCGACCAAGTCAAAGGACAATCGCCGCAGCAGCACCGATCGATCGATGTCTTCGGCCGGACGCAAGTTCGCGTTTTCCAGTCCAGCCAGGATGAACTTGTCGATCTCGTCGTTGGGCCAAGCCGAGTCTTTTACGACGGGGGCCATCGGACGCGTGATCGGATTCCAAACCCAATGGTTTTCGGCGCGATCGTCGATGTCGAATTCTGCGATCGTTGGATTGGACGGATCGTCGTTGGCCGACGGTGCGTCCTCGTCTTTCGGCCAAACCGCGCCCGATTCGACCCAGCGCACCAGTGCTGCGATTTGGTCGTCGGGCAACTTACCCTTCGGGGGCATTTCGTAGCCCTCGTAACGAACCGCTTCGACAATCAGACTCGCATCGGCATCGCCGGGAACGATCGCGGGGCCCGAGTCGCCGCCGCGGAGCATTTCGGAGAGATGGTCGAGACGCAGACCGGCCTTGATTCGTTTCCCCGATGCGCTGTGACATTGATAACAATGCTCGACAAGGACGGGGCGAACTTCTCTTTCAAAAAACTCGAGCTGTTCGGTTTGCGCCGCATCTTCACCACGCGATATCGCGGCGGAAGCGAAAACGCAACCGAGGACGATCAAAAAACGCATCGAAGCGGTCAAGCGTCGGTTCACTCGGATGGATCCAAAATGAGGCGGGAATGCGTACGTCACTGCGACGCATCGGTGGGGCGTATCGCGAAGGGCATCGTTTCGCGTTTGCACCATTCTAGCGTTCTTTTGCCGGAGTCCGTTCCAAATAGGACGGCACGGCGATCAACGACCTTAGCATAGCCGGTTTGCCGGCAAACTCGTGTGCGAACGCGTCGACGTCCCATCCGTTTTCGATCATTTCATTCCACTCCATCCTATTCTCCCAAGCACCAGCCCGATGCCGGCTTGGTTCGGAGTGCACCGACCACCGTCGCGCTGTTGCCAGCAACATGGCCAACGTCAGTTACGAAAAACTTAGAAGTTGGGCTTGCCGTGCCGATCGGGGGAGTCCTATGGTTCCCCTGACTGCCCCAGAATTCGCTTCAGGAAGTTGCAAGGATGCACTCAAGACCCGGCACCGACGCCGCCATCTCGCTCGTTTTACCCGCATGGAACGAATGCGAGATCATCACGACCGCCATCGCCGAAGCGGACGCTGCGCTGCGACTGGTTTCGGCTGACTACGAAATCATCGTCGTCGATGATGGCAGCACCGACGGGACTTCGGATTTGGTGCTGGCGTGTGCCCGAGAAAACCCTGCGGTGCGACTGGTTCGGCACGCCCCCAACCAAGGATACGGAGCGGCACTGCGCAGCGGTTTCGCCGCGGCGTCGAAAGGGTTCGTGATGTTCACGGACGCCGATTGCCAGTTCGATTTGACAGAACTTGATCGGTTCGTGTTGCTCGCCAAGGACTACGACATCGTTTGCGGCTACCGAATCGATCGCAAAGACACAGCGCTTCGGTGTATCTATTCGCGGGTCTACAACCAATTGGTTCGCGTGCTATTGCGAACCGGTGTTCGTGATGTGGACTGTGCGATGAAGTTGTTCCATCGCGATGTGATTCAGAACCTGACGATTTCGGGCAACGGTTTTCTGGTCAATTCCGAACTGTTGACCCAAGCGAACCAGCGCGGTTACAGCGTTGTCGAAGTCGGCGTTTCGCATCGGCCCCGCACCGAAGGCAACAGCACCGTATCGATCACCCACATCCCCAAAGTACTGGCCAGTTTAGCGCGGTTTTGGTGGAACTCGGTTCAATTCCCCAGTGTCGTTGCATCCACCGAGAAATCCCCAACCGCGCTCAACCACGTCGCCGACGTTGACAAGACTTCGCTGATGCCGACGGATCGACAACTCGGTTGGCTGCAAGTGGCGCTGCTGGCGATCGCAGCTCTGTTCATGTTCACCAACTTGAGCTATCCGTTGATCGATCGCGACGAGACTCGCTATGCCGAGATTTCTCGCGAGATGCTGGCGACCGGAAATTGGGTGTTGCCTCAGTTGAATTTTGAAACCTACTACGACAAGCCTCCGTTGTTGTATTGGTTGTGCGCGATCAGCTTCAAAATATTCGGCACCAACGAATGGGCCGCTCGATTTGTACCCGCTTCGGCCGCGCTGGCAACGATGGCGGCAACGATGTTTTTCGGTTCGCGATTCTTCCATCGCTGCGTCGGTTTGTTGGGCGGTTTGGTGCTGATGTTGTCGGTCGGGTTCATCTTCACAAGTCGTTACTTGTTGCTCGACGGAGTCTTGGCGTTGCTCGTGACGTTGGCGATGGGATCGGCCTACGAAGCGATTCGGACCGAACGGCTGAAACTCGGATGGTGGTGTTTGTCCGGCATCTGTTGCGGTTTGGCGTTCATGACCAAGGGCCCGTTGATTTTGGTGCTGTGGTTGCCGCCGGTGTTCGTGATGTCCTGGATTTCCGACGCGCATGCTCGACCAAGACTGAGGGACTATGCGACGATTCTTGGATTGGTCGGTCTCGTGGCGACGCCTTGGTTTGCGGCCGTAACTGTCCAGGACGCGAACTTTTTGAATGAATTCTTTATCACTCACAATTTGGGTCGATTCGCTGGTGAATTCCACGTCCGTCCGATTTGGTACTTCATTCCGGTGTTGATGGTTGCCGGCCATCCGTGGTCGTTCCTGACAATTCCGTACGCTTCGTTTCTGTTCGGCCACAGGGACGGCATCCGATTCGAACGCCCACCCGCCCTCGGATTCTTGTTGATGTGGAGCGTCTGGTGCTTCATCTTCTTTTCAATGTCAAAGTGCAAGTTGCCAACCTATTTGTTACCAGCGGCACCGGCGATGTCGTTGATGATTGGCCACTACCTTCACCACATGATTGTCGAGGCTCCGGTCCCGTCAAAATATTGGTTCGCCCAATACTGGTTGGCACGAACGGCGACCGTGACCACGTGCGTCGCGGGCATTGCCTTCGTCGTTTACGCGATCGCCGCCGGGCTTGAAGTCCCCTCGACCATCTACGTTTGGGCAATGCTTTGGGCAGGATCGTTGGTCACGGCGTTGTTGTTGGTCAACGACCGGCGGCACGCGAAACAGGCGTGGGGTTCGTCGGCTCTGGCTTCGTTTTTGTTCGCCGTCATGGTGATGCATCACATGGTTCCCGCGTTCAGCAGTAGCCAGAGTCTGTTTGCCGGTTCGTCATCGCTTGACCGAACGATCGCAACCGCCACGCATCCCAACATGGCGACGGTGTCCCACGAATTTTCGGAAGTGCCTTTCTACTTGGAACGCAGCGACATTCCCAACTTTTCGAATGTTCGCGATCCCGAACTACGTGAATACGTTCAAAACCACGGAAAAACGGTTTTGGTGGTTCACCATCGCATCACCAACGAATTGCTTCGAGAGAGTCTTCCAGACGGAACGAAGATCGTTTCGCTGGCGAGTCGCGGCGCTGCTTTGTTCATCGAGGCCACACCTCCGACGCAACGCTTGGCTGAACGCGTCAGCCCCACGGCAGTTGTCAAGGTGAACCGATGAGTGCGATGGCTTCATCGGCAATTCGATTGGAAAGTTTCTTCCGCGGGGGAAGCCGCCGTTGGTCAAAAATCCTGTCGATCGTCTTCCCTATGGAGCTCTGCTTGTTGATGCCGACGGGGCATGTCGAAGGGGAACGCGACATCCACCAGATTTGGAAACTGGTCGACGCTCTTGAACGTTGCGAAAACGGCCCGATTCAACGCGGGGGCGTGCAAGTCGTCGAAGGAGGCCAGCGATGAAAACCATTCAACGACGGATTGCCTACGATATCCTGCGAGTGTTTCTGGTCGCGCTGATCGCCTTGACCGTTTTGGTGATGTTCATCGGCGTGGCTCGGGAAGCTCTGGAACAGGGTCTCGGTGTCGCTGGCGTCATGCAGTTGATCCCATACGCGGCGCCCAATGCGTTGTCGTTGGCGGTTCCCGGCACGGCCTTGTTTAGCGTTTGCTGCGTCTATGGACGCATGTCCGCGGACAACGAGTTTACGGCTTTGCAATCGGTCGGAATTTCGCCGATCCCCGCGATGATGCCGGCGATCGTGATCAGTACGCTGTTGAGTCTTGCCACGGTCGTATTGATCAATACGGCGTTCACATGGGGGTTCCATGGCATCCAGCGCGTCGTCATGAGTTCGGTGGAACACGTCGCCTACGGAGTGCTGCAGCGCGATCGCAGTTTTCAACACGGATCGATGTCGCTGACCGTTCGCGACGTCGAAGGGAAAACGTTGATGGATCCCGTCATCCATTTGCGTCGGGCAAATAACGAATCCGTTTCGATCAACGCGCGAACCGCCGTGCTGTCGTACAACGACGCGAACCAGGCACTGACGCTGAGTGTGACTGATGGCGAAGCCAGTGTTGGTGGGAAAGCATCGTTCCAATTTCCCGACACGCTGGTTCACACGATTCCGTTGTCGAACAAACCGGCATACGACGTGTTGACTGCCAATCCGTCGCACATGCCGATGAACGACTTTCCCATCGCGTCGGTCAAACAAGCATCCGATATCCATCGCCGCGAAAGTGAGATCGCCGTGCGAACCGGATTCAGCGTGATCGGATCGCGAATGGATTCGATCTGTGATGACGGTGCCCAGATTCGCTTGGTGTCGCTGACAAAGAGCCGCAAGCGACTACACCGATTGGATACTGAAGTACATCGACGATGGGCGAGCGGATTCACCTGTTTGGCGCTTTCGATGTTGGGAATTCCGCTGGCCATTCGCATGAAAACTTCGGACACGATGACGACGTTTGCTGTCGTGTTTCTACCAACCTTGTTGATCTACTATCCCGTATTCGCGTTGACGCTTGACATGGCCAAGGACGGTAAGATCGCCGCCGTTGGTGTCTGGATTGCAAACGGCGTCGCGATGGTGATCGGCTTCTTCTTGATTCGAAAAACTGTCTATTTTCCCGCCTGATTCGATGTTAGCGAAAACAAAGCTGCGACTAAGAGATTGGTACAACCGCGTCCAGTTTCCGATCGATGACCGCAACGAACTGAAATCGCATTCCTGGACGCGTCGGCAAGAATCGATTGCGGCGTGGGTCTTGTATGTGGCCACGTTTGCGGTCCTATTGCCGTCGCTGTCGTATCCGTTGATCGAACCGGACGAGACGCGTTACGCGCAGATCGCGATCGAGATGATCGATTCAGGCGATTGGGTCACGCCGACACTCGCCGGAAAGCCGTACTTGGACAAACCGCCGCTGATGTATTGGTTGACGGCAGCCAGCATTGGTTTGCTCGGTCCGACGGAGTTTTCTTCGCGACTGCCGGCCGTGTTGTCGGCGATGGCGACGGTCGGTTTGGTTTTCGTGTTGGGACGACGCATCGTTGGGGCACGCGCGGCTTGGTTGGGGGCGATGTCGCTGTTGTTGTGCGGTGGCTTCGTGATTGCGGGGCGTTTTTTGATCCTCGATTCGTTGCTCGCGTTCTTTGTCGTGTTGAGTTTGCTTGCGGGCTATCTGGCCGTTCGCGAGGAACGACATCGTTGGGCTTGGTGGGTGTTGTCCGGGTCGGCGTGCGCGTTGGGCGTTTTGACAAAAGGGCCCGTGTCGCTGTTGTTGTGCGCGCCGCCACTGGTTGCCAGTGGTTGGCTGCGGCGTGACCAGAGTCGCGTTCGCCTGGTCCACTGGGCGGCCTTCGTCGTGCCGATGTTTTTGGTTTGTGTGCCTTGGTATGTGGCGGTGTGGAAGTCGAACCCCGATTTCGGTGACTACTTTTTCTTGGAACACAATCTGAACCGGTTCACCAAAGGATCGAACCACCGCGCACCGTTTTGGTTCTACGTGCCAACACTTTTCGCGGCGATGTTTCCCACGTCGTTGCTGCTGCCGTCGTTGGGCGTGTTCTTGTTCAGTCGATCCGATCAGAATCGGCGGCTACGCACGAAAGACCTTGGCTACTTGGCGTGTGCATCGGTCTGGATTCTGGCCTTCTTTTCGTTCGCCAGTTGCAAGTTGCCGACCTACATTCTGCCGGCTTTACCGATGATCAGCCTGATGATGGGCGTGATGCTTGACCAAACGGTCTTTCAGCCGCAAGTCACCAGTCGCATCACAAGCTACTTGCGTCCGTTTCCACAGCGGGCGTCGTTGATCTTGGTGTTCACCCTGGCCGTGGTTGCTTCAGTGGACGTTTGGTATCGCGGTCATTTCGATGCCGGCACGGTCGTGGCAGGATTCTTGGGCATCGGCGTGATTGCGGTTGTGATGCGGTCTTGGAATCGAGACCAAGCGTTCAACGCACCCGCTTGGGCGTTCACGGCATGTGTCGCGTTTGGCGTGCTGAGTTTCACGACGACGCGTTTCATTCCGGTTGCAGCGACGGAGCGGTCGATTTTGGCGAGAGTCGCGGCGTTGACGCCGCATCATCCAACCACCCCTGTGGTTTTCTTCGGCGAAAATCCTCACGCTGCTAAACTTCAGCTTCCGATCCATACAGTGATCCATTGTTCCGATGTTCATAGCAAAGCTGCGGATCGTATCTTGACGCAGCACGATGAAATGATCGTGGTGGTGAACAAGGGAAACCGCGACTTCGTTCGCAACCAATTGAAGCGGCAGTGTTTATCGGTGGACGCAAACGGTGACGACGTCGTCTTTGTTGCACGCCGAGTCGCGTCGCAAACATCGCATCAAGCGAACATCGCCGAACGAAATATTCGCTGAGGCCCCGCGGGTGCATAGACTAATCTTCACAATCTTGACGCTCGTTGTGATCGCGCCAGCGGTGCGCGCTGTTGACGACAGCGATATCAGTGGCGATGAGCTTTTTGGCGACGTCCAGTGGGTGTCAGTCGAAGGCGATCCCGAGTCGCCGCTGTTGTTTCATCAGGCCAAACACAGGCTCGATCTTGCATCGGTGGACTGTGATCGGATTTGCCGTCAAGCGACAGGGGCCACGGTTCGCTCTGATACGTTGCGCTGCGACAATGACCGTCGCGAATACCAAGTCTTGCCCGACGGATTGATGTGGCGATCCTACTTGGCCGGTCCCCAGGAACCGCGGATTGGAACGGTCATCCAGTACGACGCTGATGACAACATTTATTGCGACGCATCGCTGGGCGGTCGTGTCGGGCTGCTGCGTTACGGTACGCTGGGCAGCAAGAACCCTCGTGGGTGGCAGTGGGACTTGGAAGGCGGCGTGATCACCCGTTTGAATGTTCGTGAATCCGAAGACGTTGATTCGATGGACTATCGCATCGGGACACTGATCACGCGTTCGGAAGGCGACTGGCGTTTCAAGTTTGGGTACTTTCACATCAGCTCCCACGTCGGCGACGAATACATCGAACGCAACCCAACGTTCGAGCGCGTGAACTACGTGACCGAGTCGGCGATTTGGGGTGTTGGTTACGTTCCTAGCGAATCGGTTCGGCTTTATGGCGAGTTTGCGTACGCGTTCAGCGTTTCGGGCGGTGCCCAGCCTGTGCAGATCCAAACGGGTGCCGAGTACACGCCGCCGGCCAAGTCGGTGACACGCGGCGCACCCTTTGCGGCGATCAACTTGAACTTTCGCGAAGCCGTCGGATACGACGTGTCCTCGACCGCCCAAATCGGCTGGGGTTTTCAGAGTCTCGAATCGGGCCGCAGGATGCGTTTCGGACTACAGTGCGGTGCGGGGCCGACCAGCCAATACGAGTTCTTCGAACGTCGCGAGGAATACATCGGAATCGGCAGTTGGTTTGATTATTAGTTTCGCATGTTGGGATGACCGAAACGTTGCCGCGACTGGATCAACGACTGAAAGCCGTCGCGTCGCAGATTCGGTGCCGCGTCCATGCTGATATCGGATCGGATCACGCGCACTTGATTCGTGCGATGCTTGCGGCGGGCCGGATTGAATATGGCATCGCGATCGAAAACAAGCGGCAACCGTTTCTGAATTCACAAACGACATTGGCCGGCTGCGAGGCCGAAGTTCGTTTCGCCGACGGGCTTGATGGACTTCAATCGGGTGAAGCCGACGGGTTGAGCATCTGTGGCATGGGCGGGCGATCAGTCGTTGGAATTCTGTCCGCGCATCCCGATCGGGTGCCGCCGCTGGTCGTGATCCAGCCCAACCGCGACGTCGATCGTGTTCGTCAGTGGGGAATCGAAAGCGGCTATCACCTTGTCGATGAAACCATCGCGGTGGGACATTGGCCGTACGAGATCTTGCGATTCGAACGGGCCGACATTGATCGTGATCCGGCCTATGACGGTTTGGATCGCGAAGCCGCGTTGATGTTCGGGCCGCACATGATTCGTCGATGGAGGACCGATTTTGTCGAGCGATTGAAGGCGGAACTCGCGTACTTGGAAGCCCTGGACCAATTGACCGACGTGGCCGCGAAACGACGCGACGTCATCGAGCGGCTACTGGCCTGAGGCGACAAAGACTCGTTCGGCGGGGGCGACGACGATGCGATACGTGTTGCGTCCGTCGACGATGTCCACCGATTCGTTGGACGGCGGGCCGATGCCTTGTCCGCCGAACCCGACGGACTGTAACGACACGGTGTGGCGGCCGACGGGCAGCTCGCTGCGAAAGACCTGGATTTCTCGGGGCAACAGCCCCCAGCATCGTGTGTCGGCTTTTTCGGATCCCGCCCATGCCGACGCCGCGGCGAAATGGAACAACGATCCGGCCGATCCGTCCAAGCCCAACGTGTCGCCCAGTTTCGCGACGGTGGTTTCCTTGGTCACACGCCGCACGACCGCCCGAGCGATCGTCCAAGGCATCTCGGCTTCGTTTTGGCGAGTCGCCAGCTCGCCCACGTCCGTCAGCGTCTGGGTCGCACCCAGCAACTGTCCGCCCGTGCGAACCGCGATCGCCGCGACGGGCGAAGGCGGGATCACGACGGTGGGAATTTTGACCGACGCTATATTGGGCAGCACCGGACCGTCGACACGCTTGCCTTCGGGCGTGTCTTTCTCATTGGTTTCTGCGTTCAGCACGGACGATGCGATCGATAGAGCCGTCGAAGTCGTCGGCGCGGTGGTTTCTTCCAACACGGGGCCGCGTCCGACGCAGGCGATCACGTACAGAACGCCGTGACCGGGTTGGCTGTGCGCGCCGCCGTCGGCCCGAGCGATGTCTTCGCCGGCGGGAATGAATTGGGGTCGCGCCTCGCTGACCAATCGGTACGCATGGGCCGCGTCGTCAAAATCGTGGTGAGTCGCCTCGCGCAGAACGCCTCGCAAGTACGGCGCAAGGGCCAGCGTTTGATAGGCCTCACCGGCGCCCAGCACGCCTCGCGACTCGGCCTCCTGCAACAGTGCCGCCTGCTTCGTGGTCGCCTGCAGGGCGTAGCTTTCCGCGTCGGTGCCGTCGCCGGCTAGCGAGCACAGCGACAACATCGTGCGAATCATGACCTCTTCGTATCCCGCCGGATGGTACGTGCGGGCGCGGTCATCGGTCACCATCGACACCGCGTTGCCGACAACGCTGGACTTCGACGCCCCGTCGAATTTGTCGCGCAGTCCCCGCAAACGACGCTCGGCCGCGCGAACATCGCCGCTTGCCAGTTCGACCATTGCCAAATCCAGCGAAGCCGTGACGGCCTTCCCGCCTCGCTTTTCTGCGAGCGGCGTAAGTGTCTGGTCGGCCGCCGAAAGATCGCCGCTGGAAAACGCCGATCGCGCGTGGTCGATCGAATGCACCGACCGAGCACAGCCGGTCAGGCCCGCGATGGCGAAAAAAAACGTTAGCTTTGCCAGCAAGATGCTCAAACCGGCAAAGTTATCCGACGACCTAGCCATCGGCCTGGTCAAACGGTCCCCAATTCCACCACTTGCCGGCGCGGGTCTTCGAGTAGCCCTTTCGCAGCTTCGCCGATTCTTTGGTGAAATCGCCGGTATGCAGATTCACCATTTCCAGCGTCAGCGTGTAATCCCGCTGGCTGCTCTTGTTGCGATCGGTCGTTCCCGACGTGATCGTGGCGTAAAGCAGATAGTCTACTGGCGTGCCTTGGCGGCCCAGCGTGGCCGCAAAGACGTGGCGGTTTTCGGGCAAAAATAGGGAATCCGGCCGCAAACGAGTCTCGATCAAGGCCGCATCGACCATTCGGCGGCTGATTCCGCGAAAAGTTTCCGCCGTGTTGATTTGGCTGTCGATCTGCTCGTAAATCTGGTCTTTGAAGTCGCCGATTTCCTCGGCGCTCTTGTTTTCGATGCCAATGAAGCACACCGTTGCCGGGCCGGCGGCCAGGGCCGAACCGATTACTCCATCGGGGGATGCGCCGCCGGGGACCCCGTCGATGGTGTTGAAACCGACCGTTTGGATGGTCGGAGGGCATCGTGAGAGCAGTTTCGCGACCGCTTCGTCGACCAACGGGTTCCATGTCGCCGCACCGGCGGCGTGGCTGCCGACCATGTCTTTGTCGTTATTGGCCAAAATGTGGCCATATTGTCGCCCGGCGCATCCCGAGCCCGCCATCACGGCAATCGAGAGCGATCCGGCGACCAAAGTGCGGGTGAACGTCGTGCGATTTCGCGTCATGGATCGGATTTCCGAAAAAAACATTGGGTACTCGCCTTGTCGGCTGGTCGCGAGGTATCAAAATGTGCGATCCGGGGCCCAGATCAGAATCGGCTGTCGACTTTCACTGGCGTTGAAAAAACCGGAACGATCGAGACAATTGGCCGAAACGAATCACTCGACCCGCTCGACCTAGATTGCTTGCTTTTCGCAAATCAACATTTCGATGATGTTGCTTCGCAGGGCTCAGATCCACGTCGCCCCCAACCGAACCTCTCCTGCGTAAGAAACCGCCCATGACTGCTGTCGCCCTTCCGAGTGTCACCGAATCGGAACCCCTCATCGACGCAGCTTTGCCCATGCCGCTGGCGGGTGGCGTGGTTTCGACCGTGCCCACAGTGATTGTGCCGGTGCGGTTCCCGGCCGCAGACGTGGTCCCGGTCGCGATCAGCGACGACGATGATGACGTCGACAGCGATGATGACTCCGATTCCACCGACGACGATGCAGCCGGCGGTGACGATGACGGCAAGGACGATCTAGCCGACGACGACGACGTCGATGAATTTGATGACATCGACGAAGATGACTTCGACGACAATTTCGATGATGACTTTGAAGAAGAACTCGAAGACGACTACGAAATCGAGATCGATGACGAGATTAGCGCCGAATTCGGACTCAACACGGCCGACGATCCCGAAGAAGAAAGCATCGAAGACGACGTCGATGACGACCTGGACGATTTCGACGACTTCGACAACGTCGACTGATCATCGGCCATCCGGTCGCGACATCACGGGTGAGATTCGCCACTTATCGTTCCGAAGGTCCTAACAGCCTGTTGAAAAAGCGGGCTGACCCTCTCCGACGTTTCGAATTCACCGTGTTTCCAGCAACTTCTCCAAAGGGTCAGACCCCCTTTTTAACAGTCTGCTAAGACACTTTTGCGAACGTGTGGATAATTGGCGTTTCGCATTGGGTTCGCATCCATGCGATACGATCGGCCACGCCCGGGTGCATCCACGTCGGTTTGCGGTTGGCCGGTTGGTCGAACGTCACCCGCATCAGTGCGGCCGCCAAGGCGTCGGTGGCTTCCTCGACCGTGTTGGGCACACCGTCGATGCCGCCCGGGCCGCTTCCGATCGAGGCGGCGGTTTGGCAAGCTTGAACGTCGGCATCGTATTCGGTCCGATAGGCGACCCAGCGCAAGATCATCATCGTCAACAAGATGCCGACGACGCTGCCGGCCGCCAGCGACCACGATTGCTGGCTCGTCATTCGCGTCAACAACGCGCCGGCGCCCCACGCCGGTAACACGGCCAACATCCGCATCGGCACGTGCCGCCGTCGCAAGTGAGCCGCTTCGTGCAAGACGACCATCGCGATTTGTGGCCGCGGCAACTCGTCAAGCAATCGGTCCGACAACAGCAACGTTCGCAGCGGTGGAACAAAACCAGCCACCATCGCGTTAAACGCCGAATGGCCTGTGTTCCAACGCACCGCGCGAGTGCGACGAACGCCCGCTGCTTGCATCAGTTCATTCACCCACTGTTCCGTCGGACCATCAATCGATTCGGTCTTGAACAAGTGACGAATCATCCACGGCAATCCCAGAACGACAAACGCTCCGATCGTAACGACCGTCACGATGGCTGACGCCGAGGGGCTAATCGGCAACCGTCCGATCAAGTCCGCCATCCCCAACAAGAACAACACGGGAACAACCAACCAAGCCATCCCGGCGCGGAACGATTGCCAAACCGATTGAACGTGATTCTTGGGGCCCCGCGCCGTGTATCCCAGCAAGGCGCCGTAATAGTGTTCGGCTGACCAAGTCCCCGTTGCGATCGCCAATGCGGGAACCATCAACAGGATCGATTGCAAAAACATCGAATCGGCAACCCAAGGAATCGCCGGAATCGCTCGTGCCAAGCCGAATCCGGCCAAACACAAAACAGCAACGCCCAAACCGATCCAGCGAAAAGCAGCCAGTTGTTTTTCTAACCAATCGGCGCCGGCAAGTGGCTGGATTTTTTCTTCACGCACATAGTTGGCAACCGTCCGCGCGGCCACGTGGCTGAGGATGATCCAGGCGGTGACCATGCCGGCCGTCGCCAGTGCTGCCGAAACCGGGTTGATATCGCCGGGCGGCAACGATCCGCAGCTCAGTGAAACGATCACGACCAAGAAATAATAGAGATGCAAGTGAGAATCCTTAACGGGCATGCAAATGCAGCGAAGCAGCCACGATCAAATGAAAGCGAACGGGTTCGCATCGGCGATCGGGCAGGCATTCAATATAGTGCTTTGTCCAAATTAGGCCCAACAAAACGGCCCGACGAGTACCGCGATCCGGTCAAACGATGCCGATTCTGACGATGGTAAGGGACGCACGGCGAAAACGATCGCAATACTGCTACCGCAACGACTCTCCCACCGTATCCATCAGCACCGAATTCGATACCGCATTCCCGAAGTCGTCGAAGCGATCAAACGTCCAAACCACTTCCTTGGTTTTCGGATTCACTTCCACCAGCAACGGTTGCCCCTTACCGGCGTGGCAATTTCCGATCACATAGTTTCCGTCTGGCAGCACTTCGATGGTCGTGACCCAAGCCAGTCGGATGTCTGCCAAATCGTCTTGTTGAATTTGCCAAACAACTTCTTTGTCGGGCGTCACCTCGATCACTCCGTGCCCGTTCCCCGTTCCGATCAAGGTGTTTCCGTTCGGCAATCGCAGTGCCGAGAAAAGTCGGTTGCCGTATCCTTCGGGGCCATGACCTTTGGCCGGTTCACGACCGAAAAGCGGGACTTCGTATTCCCAAACAATCTTGCCCGTTTCACGGTCATATTCGCGGACCTTGCCGTCCGATTCGTGCGTCACCAAATACGTGCCTGCGTCCGTCGATCGAACCAGTCGCGTGTCGGTGTGCGGATCCGGATGGTCGACGGTCAACGGAATCTCTTTGACAATCTTTCCGTCGTCGTCGACTTCGATGATTCGCGCAGCACCCGATTCGGCGATCATGGTGTTGCCGTTGTCCAATCGTTCGAAGGCGTGGACTTCGATGCGTTTGCCTTCGTTGCCGCCCTGAGTGGCCGAATCGTACGACCATTCCATTGCTTTGGTCGTTGGGTTGATTTCGACCACATTGGTGGGGCCCTGACGCGTCAGGATGTTGCCGTTGTCGAGCACGTGCAAATCATGGATTCCGCCCCACCGCATTTCCCAAGTGATATTGCCGTCGGCGCCGACGATGACCAACCGATTGTTGCCTTGCAGCATCACTTCATGATCGGCGAACAGAAGCGAAGGCGTCCAGACCAGGGCGACGGCGGCAATTGCGGACAGTATTCGAAGCATCGTGGATCTCTTCGTTTGCATGGGCGGGGCGTTTTCACAGACCCACTAGACTAACCTTCCCATCGATCGCTGGCCAACCGATTCGGCGGGCATCGGGCGTGTTTTAGCAGGCTGCTAGGGTTTGAAAATCTTTTGTTTTTCAATCGCCTCGCCGTGATCGTTTGTTAGCCATTACACTGGTCCGGTCCCGATCAGCGAATTTTTGCACCCCTATTCTTTTTCACATCCTTTCATGAACGACGTTGACGAAACTCGCTTGATCGGAATGCTGCGCCGGGTGATTCGCGACTGCGGAAAACTTTACCAGCAGTGCGGGAAATGGATGGTCCGCCGCTATCCGACGATGATCGAAGGCCGCGTCGAAGACTTTCCCGCCTTGATGGACGATCTGCATCGCGGATTGCTGGTCAAGGTCTACGTCACGATCGTCCGCGCCGACGATCGGTGGACGGGGCCCGAAAAGAAAGTCGCCGCGGCGATGATCGAGCACTTGTGGGGCCAACAATTCCACGGCAGCCAGCTTCGCGAAGCCGCCACCGGTTTGTTCCAGCAAGCCGATCAATTGTCGTGGGAAGCCCTGGTGGCACCGTTCGTCCGCTACGCGCCACTGGCCGACAGCAAGGCGCAAGTCGAAACGATCGTGATGCGGTTGGCCAACCTGGTCGCCAAATGCGACGGGCAAACGATGCCCGAAGAATCCATCGCCCTGCACACTCTGCAACGCGAAATCGACGCCGCACTGCGACCGGCCGACCCGGCATCGACACTGGCCAAATTATCTTCGCCGATCGGCACGAACTCGTCTCACTCGGGTGCTTCGGCTCACGCCTACCAGCAAGCGCAGGCGACCTCTCCGGGCGATACCGCGGCGACGCCGGCGATTGATCGCGACGAACGTTTGCGAGCGGCGATGTGCGAATTGGAATTGCTGGTTGGATTGGGTAACGTGAAGACGCGAGTGAAGAGCTTCACGAATTTCCTGAAACTGCAACAGCAACGTCGCGGCAAGGGACTGTCGACGATGCCCATCAGTTTGCACATGACGTTCGTCGGCAATCCGGGTACCGGCAAGACAACCGTGGCGCGAATCGTCGGCCAAATTTTGGGAGCCTTGGGCACGTTGCCGACCGGCCACGTTGTCGAAACGGATCGCAGCGGATTGGTTGCCGAGTACGCCGGACAGACGGCGACGAAAACCAACAAGCTTTGTGACTCGGCGATCGGTGGCGTGCTGTTCATCGACGAAGCGTACAGTTTGATAGACGCATCCGGTGATGACGCGTACGGCCGCGAGGCGATCCAAACGTTGCTCAAACGGATGGAAGACGACCGAGACAAGTTTGCGGTCATCCTGGCCGGATACGGTGACGAAATGGCAACGATGATTCGTTCCAACCCGGGACTTTCGTCTCGTATCAACACCACGATCGAATTCGACGATTACACGCCCGCCGAAATGGGAAGGATCTTCGAGGCAATGTCGGTGTCCAACGACTACGCGCTTCCCGCCGCCGCCCGGCATCGGTTGCTGGTCGGACTGAACCAACTGTTTACCCAGCGCGATCGGCATTTCGGCAACGGCCGATTGGTCCGCAACGCGTTCGAGGACAGCGTCCGGCGACTGGCCGATCGCATCGCTGACGTGACGGAATTGTCGGACGATTTGCTGACGACGCTGACGGCCGGCGACATAAGTGTGCCCGGGCTGACCCCGGCAAAGTTAGACACGATCGTCGCGGCGACTCATGAATTGAGGATGGAATGCGAAGGCTGTGAACGCCGCATCCGCGTCAGACCCGAATCACTCGGCGCACGAGTCCGCTGCGGCAAATGCGACTTCATCCAAACCGCATCGTGGGCCGAAATCGAATCGTAGGCGACGTGTGGACGATTCAAAGCGTTGTCTCATCCAAAGCATGGGTGAGCCGGTGGCCGTAAGGCCTCGGGTATCGTGAGTCACCCGGCCGCTTACGAGAACGTCCGGCTTAGGTGATTCAATTTTTACCGTGCTTTGTGACGACTTCACTCTCCCTCGGGACAGTCGACCCTAAGCGAGGAGAGGGCAATGATACTGGAATCCTCTTCTCGCTCAGCAGCATGTTGAAAATGGAGGGTGAAGCGAAGCCGGACGTTCACTTACGCGTCGCGGGTCACGAAATCGACAAACCTCGTGCGCCGTACCGCGAATCCAGAACGCCCGCGTTAGCGACAACGAATCAAGTTGTCGCGGTTGATTTTTTCGCGTCGGATGGTGGGTTCGATCGCTGCTAGAAAACGATCCGCGTCGACGGGATAGCCGGCCGTGGGAGTCAACGTCTTGCTTTTGTCGCGATCGGCAAAGTAGCGATTGAGCGACTGCATCAAACGTTCCCGCAGGTACTTGGCGTGCATCGACGACAACGCAACCGGCGTGAACGAGTCGCCCTTTACCGTGAACGCGATGTCGATCGTCTTGCCGTGCTCGGTCAATCGATAGGCACTTCGTTGTTTCGACTCGGCAATCACCGCGATGGTCGCATCGGGGAAGACGTGGCCCAACACACCGCTGTAATAGCGACGGCCGCCATGGCGATCGCAATACACGACGACTTCCCGTTCGTCAGCGGCGTGTGAATCGATCATCGACTTTGCCAGACCGATCGTCGACTCGGACAGCAGATCCGCCTTGTTCATCCCGTCGACGCACGCTGCGTTAAACCGTGACGCTGTGATCACGCGGCACCGAACGTCAACAAGCCGATTGGCGTTCGACTTCCAAGTGGCCAACAACGGTTTCGTCTCGGTCGGCGACAGGTAAGCTTCGTCGCTCAGATCCCGCAGCCACGGCGTCCCTTCGATCGATGCGAAATCATCGGCAGCGATCGTCATTAGCATCTCACGCAGCCCCATCGTGGCTTGTCCACACCAATGATGGCTGGCGCTGACGACGGCGTGCAGCACGGCCAAACCGGCGCCCGGCTTGTAGACCGACTTCGAATCATCGACTTTGATTTTCAGGGATCCCAGCCAGGCCGGTTCGCGAAGGATCGCAAACGCAGCGTCGATGGCGTCGTGATTCAACCCTTCGCCAGGAATTTTCCAAGCGGTTGCGGCGATGACCAGCGGCCCCAGCTTGGGTCCATATCCCGCTTCATCGGTGGCGATCAACAACATGGCAGGGCGATAGGACGAGAAAGAAGGGAAACCGCCGCATGTTGGCAAACCTACGCCTCGCCGGCAAGCTATCCTTGGATCGAATCCCGCTCTCCCGGCCTGAAAAATCATGACTTCGATCCTACCTGGCAAGACCTATCCGCTTGGCGCATCCCTGACACCGGCCGGATGCAATTTTAGCGTCCACTCGAAAAGCTGCCATTCGATGGAGTTGCTGTTGTTCGACGATGTCGACGACGCCGCGCCCGCCCGCGTGATTCCGTTGGATCCCAAGCGGCATCGCACGTTTCACTATTGGCACGTGGAAGTCGCCGACGTCCGCGTCGGCCAGGTGTATGCCTTTCGAGCTCACGGGCCGTACTTGCCCGAACATGGATTGCGATTTGATGGCCAGAAGCTGTTGCTCGATCCCTACGGTCGCGCCGTCGGCGTCCCCGAAGCGTTCGACCGCCAAGCTGGATCCTGCGCCGGTGATAATACTCCGTTCGCGATGAAGAGCGTCGTGGCCGACCTGTCGACGTACGACTGGGAAGGCGACTTGCCGCTCTATCGTCCCTTCAACAAGACGATCATTTACGAAATGCATGTGGGTGGTTTCACCAAGCACCCTTCGTCGGGCGTCGAACCATCGAAGCGGGGAACGTACCTGGGTTTGATCGAGAAGATTCCGTACCTGAAAGAACTGGGCGTGACGGCGATCGAACTGTTGCCGACGTTTCAATTTGATCCCCAAGAAGCCCCGCCCGGTTTGACCAACTACTGGGGATACAATCCCGTATCGTTCTTTGCGCCGCACATTGGCTACGGCACCACCAACGACCCTTTGAAAGTCCTTGACGAGTTTCGGGACATGGTCAAGGCGTTTCACCGCGCCGACATCGAAGTCCTGTTGGATGTCGTGTACAACCACACCGCCGAAGGCGATGCATCCGGACCTACGTTCTGTTTTAAGGGTTTTGAAAACTCGGCGTACTACATCTTGGACAAGAATCCCTTGGCCGGGCACGACCGCAGTCGCTATGCCAACTTCAGCGGTTGTGGCAATACACTCAACGGGAACCATGCGATCGTGCGACGAATGATCCTTAGCAGTCTTCGCTATTGGGTCGAAGAAATGCACGTCGATGGATTTCGATTCGATCTCGCTTCGGTCCTCTCACGCGATACCAACGGCCAGCCACAAGCCGACCCGCCGATCTTGTGGGACATCGAAACCGATCCGGTGCTGAGCGGTACAAAATTGATTGCGGAAGCCTGGGATGCCGCGGGGCTTTATCAAGTAGGTAATTTCTTTGGCGACCACTGGAAGGAATGGAACGGGCATTTTCGCGACGATGTTCGTTCGTTCGTCAAAGGAGACGAAGGCCATGCCGGAACGTTCACGAAACGGTTCCTTGCCAGCCCCGACATTTACGGGCACCGCAATCGCGAGCCGGAACAGAGTATCAATTTTGTGACCTCGCATGACGGGTTCACGATGAACGACTTGGTTACCTACAGCCAGAAGTACAACGACGCCAACAACGAAGGCAACCGTGACGGGCACAACGAAAACTTGAGTTGGAACTGTGGCATCGAAGGCCCGACCAAAGACGCCACGGTCGAACGGCTTCGAATCAAACAGATCAAGAACTTCTTCTCCATCAACGTCCTGGCTTTCGGAGTCCCAATGTTATTGATGGGCGACGAAGTGCGACGAACCCAGAACGGCAACAACAACGCCTACTGCCAAGACAACGAAACGAATTGGTTTGACTGGTCGTTGTTAGAAAAGAACGCGGAAGTACACCGATTCGTCAAAACGTTGATCGAGTATCGAAACCGTTTGCCCGAACGGACAGATCCCGATGCCAGCCTGAACGAAGTGATCTCGCGTTCGCGAGTCCGGTGGCACGGCACGCAATTGGATCGACCGGATTGGGGCAACTCATCACGCAGCGTCGCATTCACGATCGAAACCAACGAAAAGTGGTTTCACTTGATCTTCAACAAGTATTGGGAAGCGATCGAATTTGAATTGCCATCGCCGCCAGACGGTTTCCAGGGTTGGCAACGCATCATCGATACCGATCGCCCATCACCCGACGACATCGGCGAGGGCCGACCGATCAAGCACGCAAGCAAATGCGCCGTCTCCGATCGATCAACGGTCTTGTTGACGTCGACGAAACTTGACACCCAATCTCGCTAGCAAAACACTTACGCGACCAAATCGTCTCAGTGCCGGATCCTGCGGATCGAGATTGTCGGAAGTCGCGTTCGCAAGTGATTGAAAAAGGTGACGCAACCTACCGGAAGCACTGGAGCCACGCCGGCAGCCCATACGATTCGCCGTCACCGCCAACCATCCAAACGAACGCCCGTCAATCGTGCGCTACGGACTCAAAACGACGCAAGAGAAAAAACGGTCAGGAGAGAAAAAAGGTCATTCAACCAATTCGGCTCCTGATACTTTTTCCCTTCCGACGGATCTGGACCCCAAGGAGTTAGCCGGCATCGGGTTTCGAAAGATCGCCGGCTCCGAACTACTGTTTCGTCCCAACACGCTTGAGAACGAGTATTCGGTGCTGGGCGATAGCCGGGACCCGATGAGCCTGCTCGTCGCCGAGGACGCACAAGATCTCGTCGACCAGCAGTGGTCTGGTCTTGATGATTCCGGGGTGTAGTACGTTGACGATTGGGGAATCACCATACGGCGACTCGCGATCTCAAGAAGTTTTTTGAAGAGGATGCGTGAACCGACGGACGGACTTAGGACCGGTAGCAGCACGGGGAGGCGAGGCAGGCCCAGCATGTTTCAAGAATTTGCTTGCATCGCGTTTGGATATCGGAAAAGCTTAAGCATCCGAGGGTGGCGTTTTACTCGCATCGAACACCGAAACCGATCGCTAATCATCTAAGCCCACCAACAAAAAGGCGACGTTGAAGTCACCCAAGTAGACGAAGTCCGCCCTCACCTCGGGTAGACCGGTTGTCAGTGATCGTCCCGGTCGACGAGGACGCAAATCAAATGAGAACGCACTCAATCGCCAACGTGATCTTGTTACGCTCGCTACCCAAGCGTGTCCATCGGGCTCTTGAGGTCAACACCGAACTTCTGACTGATATGGATGTAGTCCATGGTCGTTTGAATGTCTTTGTGCCCCATCAGTTTTTGAACCGTCGTGATATCCGTTCCCGCTTCGACGAGGTGAGTAGCGAAACTGTGTCGCAGACTGTGCGGAACACCGTTCTTTACGATCCCAGACATTTTCAATGCCGCCTTAAACGCATTGGCAAACTGCTCCTCAGCAATATGGTGACGCCATGTCTGTCCGCTCCGTTTGTCTAGATTTCGCTGCCGTGACGGAAACACCCACTTCCAACCCACTTCTTGGCCCGCGTTGGGGTACTTCCTCGCTAGCGCGTACGGCAAATAGACCTGCGTGTAACCGGCATCGACATCAATTCGGTGCATCCGATGGGCATATTCAATTTGACGTTTCAAATCCTCCACCGCACGCTCCGGCAAGAACGTAATCCGATCCTTCTCACCCTTGCCATCACGGATCACCAAGTGACCTTCATCGAAACAGACGTCCTTGATCCGCAAACGACGGCACTCTTTGTGTCGCAGGCCGGCGCCGTAAATCAGCAAGAACATCAGCCGGTGTACTCCAACGAAATGAACCAACAACTGTTCGATCTCCGATCGGCTAAACCAAACCGGGATCGAGTCGCTTTTTTTGGCGCGGACCGCATTGAGAAATCCAAGCTGCTTGCCGAGCACGCATTGATAGAAAAACAGCAGGCCCGATTGGGCTTGGGTTTGGGTGCTCGCCGACACGTTACCCTCCACTGCCATGTGGGTCAGGAAGGCACCGATGTCTCGGTCCCCGAATTGCTCCAGCTCAACGGAGCCGACAAACCCCGAGAAACGTTTTACCCAACGCACGTACGCTTTTTCCGTCGCTGCCGCGTAGTGCAACACTCGCATCTCCCCCCGCATCGTTTGGATAAAAATCGGTTCGCTGCGATTCAAATTGCCACGCAACTTGCCCAATTCCTCTTCAGTGGGCGGGGCCTCCAAAGGCAGGTTCCGCTCCTGGCATCCTAATCGTGCAAGCGTTGCGATCACTTGCGAGAGATCCGGTTCGGAGCAACCCAGCACCGAGGTTCGATAGAATTCGATCGCCCGTACCGCCTGCCAACGCTGCCAAGCCGGGGCGCCGCTGGCCAACAAACTCCGGGAAAACTTCAGCACCGAGCCCAAATTAACGACAAGATCGTCTTCCAATCCGTTGCGAAAGCTCATTGCATATCGGCGTAGCCATCGGGGGAACCAAGCTTGGTCATTTTCGCCCAGGCGATCACCCAGAATTTCCCGTTCGAACTGAGCCACTGACATCCAAGCTCTCCTTTTCAACAGCCAAAGCAACGCCAAATCCGTGACTGCCCCCCTGAAAACACATGTCGAGGGATAATGTCAAAAAAGATCGGCTGACACGGGTAGTAAAAGGAGTGTATACTAATACACCCCCGCTCGGTACCCTCTTACACCCCGACTCACCGGGGGATAACTTAGTTGTTATCGGACTGACTCCTCGTATGTTAAACGCGTTTGGTTGCACAGGCGATTGCTGCAACGCTCGGTCGTACGATTGTCGTTCGGCTCTTGTGTTAGCAATTCGGCGATTCAAACGTCTTGATCCTCCGTTGACGATTGCCACAACCCACGCCGCCAACATTCCTTGACCGTATTCGCTGCTGTCGTTTGCTGATCCAACGACAACGTTATTGATTCTTCGTTTACCGTCTGTAAACGCCGTCGTATGACAATGCCCGTTTACTTGCCGACCCGGTCAATGCCCGATTGCTTGCCGCGTGAACCAGCGCCCGCTAAACTGTGGCGGCGTGGTCGTCACTGCCCGGCACTCGATCAACGCCCGTCCATAAATGCCGATAACCAACACATGCACCGGAGTGGCGGTGGTCACGTTTCTTTGGAATCACGTCAATCGCCGCCACCCGGTGATGTGAGACGTTATGCGACAGATACTCGGACCAATAGGAACGTAAATTTGGGTGACAACTCGCTAGGAGACGCAAACTACTACGAGCCGACAGACTACGCAGGTTTCGGTAAACGACTAATCGCAATGTTGATTGACTCCATCGTGATTGTCGTGATCGGGATTATATTGTGGATGCCATTCCTTGTTTTGATTTTGTCCGAGGTCATTCAATCCGACCCGAGTGGCATATTCTTGCTCGCATTTCTGGCTGCAATCTGGGTCTATCTCGCACCAGTGAAAAGATCAAATTTCGGAACTATTGGATACCGACTACTGGGAATCAAACTGGTGTCAGCGAAGGGTGGACGTCCCTCGTTAATCAGCATGACAATTCGGATGATGATGTGGATGTTTGGACCGTTTAACCTTGTTCTAGATCTTTTGTGGCTTGGTGCGGACACAGAGAGCCAATCCTTGCGTGATTGCTACCTCGGCACGTACCTCATAAATCGGAATGCCACTCCCATTGGCAGTGGTCCCGTTCATTTGACGCGATACAATGCAATGGGTTTCGCACTCGCCTATCCGCGAGTTTGTCGCCCAAAACAAGTCGCATAACCATCGCGTGAACCGGAGCACGCGAGCCAGCGTTTTTTGGAATTGAGAATCTTCCGCGCGTGCCCGGTTACGCGTAACGTTATCCGAATCGATCTTGTGCGCCCTAAGATGGTCTTGATTGAGCCTCAAGAATTGGTTCGCCAAATTTCAACCGCTATCTTGGAGCATTCTGTGTCCCGAATACAACGAATCGCTGAACGGTTGCTGCCGTCGCCATGGTTTCAATCCATGCAGGCGTCATCCCAGCAATGGATGATTCAATGCACTAAATGCGAATCTGAAAGGTCTGTTTGGGATGCCGGCGGCATTCGTTGGGGTGCTGCGTCCGTTGGAAAACGTATCATGGCCGCATGCTCATCTTGCCGGGCCGTTGTCCCCGCAAGGTACTACTATCGCGACTCCTCAGAGATCACGGCTGGTCACAATTCAACGAATGTCGGCGGATAACAATGCCGTGCACACGGAGCACGGCTTGCATGTTTTCACAAATGGAAAGTCGTCTCTCCGTGCCCGGTGACGGCGGACGTTCATCGGACCTATTTCCCGACATCAGGAATATGGTCGTCCGAATGTTCATCCGCGTACACGGTCACGCCGTTTTCGTCGATCACGACTTTGTGCGACCTGCCCGTAACACACGGAAATTCATCGAGACTTTTGACGCGAAACGTTTTCGGTGCCCTAACTGCGTACCCTCTGGTTCGCAACGCCTGCCATACCGCAAGATCATCGACCGGACGCCGATATGACACTTCCCCGCGAGGGTCAAGTATCTCGACGATTCTGGCCGATGAACAATGCGATGCATCGGAGTCGCGTGAGGCTTGGTTTGACATGGTTACTTTTCCTTTCGCGACCCGATGATCGCTGACGTTCATCGACAAACTGACACATGACCCGTGATATTGACGATCCTCCGACTCGCTTGTTAGTCGCGTTGACTCAGGGTGATCGTGACGCGGCGTTGGCTGCGATTTATACTGGTGACGATATTAACGCTCGCGACCATCGGCCAATCATTGGCGATCAAACGACTGCCCTCCATCTCGCAGCACTAGACGGCGATCAACTCTTGATTCGAGAGTTGATCCGCCACGGCGCGGACGTTGATGCCCAATGTGGCACTGGTCAAACGCCCCTGTGGTTCGCATGCAATGGTGGGCACTACGAAGCGATCAAGGAGTTGCTCGCTAGCGGTGCAGATTATACGATCACGAACAACGACGGGTACACTCCTCGGGACCGCATCGCGGCTTCTGATCCACGTATAATTGCGATGCTCGACGACCACGTCGCACGAAAAGGGCGATGAACCATGCGTTGGACACGGAGCCGCGGGCTGCGCGTTTCATGAAATCAAAGTTGGTTGGCCGCGGCCCGGTCAACGCCGACGTTCGGCCACTCAACTGATTTCCTGACGCTAACTCAATGACGATTCCAAAGGCAGCATTGGAACTCCAAGCCAAACTGTCGGACCAATGGGCTGACCGTTCTTGGGACGAACTCGAAGAGACGTACGGCACACCCCTCTCGCACATCGAATATGCAATACTCCCAGCCGAGGATCGTACTGACGTCACTAAGGCGTACACCGATGTCAAGCAATACATCCTCGACGAACACAACGTCTACTTCCTGCGACACGTCACCGGCGCTGTACATCTCACATGTAGTCACGTAGACGACTACGTCATCATCGACGATCAGAACCGTATCGCCTACGAGTCCCATGCGGCGCGCAGCGTGGGAGTGGCGACGCGATTGATCTTGGCTCTGCGCAACTTTCTCCGACGTTGGGATATTGGTCGCGACCCGCTATGATGACGTGGATCCGCTACCCAGCCTTCCCCATTAATCGGGCCGAACCATGACATGCAACGGAGGACTCGAAAGCGCGATTGGGCAGTGGTTGCTCATCCGCTCGTCCCCGCTGATGTCGGCCGTTATTCGGCTTACCCCAACTAAACATCCTGAGCTGAAACTGAGCATCGAATTGTGCGCATCGTTTTCTGGAATGTGAAACGCAAGGACTTGACCAATCTTGTGTGCGATATGGCCGCAGAAAACGAAGCGGCTATCGTTGTTTTAAACGAGTGCAAACTTCCAATCGGTGATACGCTGGGTGCCTTGAAGGCAAATGTTGACAACCGTTTCTTCATTCCGGAATCAAATTCAGAGGATCGGTTTCAATGTTTTTGCAAGTACCCAACTCTCGACCTCTCTGAGGTTCACAAGGGGTTCCGCACGAGCGTGCGACGATTGAAGCTGGGAAACCGAATCGCGCTGCTCGGGCTCGTACACGGGGTCGACATCCGCAACTACGATGCTGAAACCCGTCAGGCATACGCCCAAAGCTTGGCTGACGAAATTCGCTTTGTAAAAACCGAACAAGCTACAAACCATTTGATACTACTTGGTGATTTCAACATGAATCCCCATGACAGAGGCATGAATCTTGCCATGGGGCTAAACGCAATGATGACAAAAGAATGCGTTAAGGCTGGTGATCGAACCTTTCTGGGTAAGCAATACGAATTCTATTACAACCCAATGTGGAGCTTGCAAGGTGACGGTTCCGATGGTCCAGCGGGAACCGTTTACGACACGAGTAGTCAGGGACCGTATGGCTGGAATATGCTCGATCAAGTTATTGTCAATCATTCAATCGTCGACGATTTCCGCGGCATAGAGATTCTCACGCAGGCTGGTCCGAATCGCCTTACTGACGCGAGAGGTCGGCCGGACGCGACTAGTGCGTCCGATCACTTACCCATCGTCGTAACACTTAAGGGAGTAACACCGTGAATCAGTTTTGGCCATACGACCTTAACCTCGACGACACAAGCAGTCCGCACGAAATCTTGTGTGACGCCAAAGAAGAATGGGCCGAGCAGAGTGGTGGACTGTTGGATTTGGTAATTCAGGAGGCTGAATCTACCAGCGGCCACGACATGCTGATTGTGCACGCGAAACATGTCCCGTCGAACCGAACCGTGACGCTATTCTCTGTTGTCCACAGGTCTGACACTCCATACCCGGCGCGGATTCAACCAAGGGACGATGAATTGCCAGACCTATTCAAGAAGTCATATTACCGTCCCGGAATTGGTGACATGTCTGCGGCGCTCGGAGGCGTCGCTGGACGACAAGTTGAAAACAAATGGGTCTGCGACACTCCTGCTGAGTTTCGATCGAAACTGAGCAAAGTGTTTGACCTTGGTGTTTTAAAATCAGAAGTTTTGAGCCTTATGGCTGGCAAAGACACTTCGGAGGAAAATGCAGCGAAAGGCGAAACTCAAATTGACAACGCGTCCAGTGACGAAGACCAAACTGCCGAATAACAAAACGATGAACGCGGAGCCGGCGAACACGCGTTTTCAAAATGGAAGATCAACCGCGCCGGCCCGGTTATCGTTGACGTTCGCCAGAATATATTCACAAACCTAGATTTGAAATGGAGACTTCAATGAACCGGACAGCCATATTCACCCTATTGACGATGCTTATTGGTGTTCCGTCGATCTTGGTCGCGGACGAACCAGAGC